>JAQBEY010000028.1:0-10713 GCA_032123655.1 Betaproteobacteria bacterium | reverse complement strand
CGCGTATTGGACCGCAAATCCGCCGTTCCCGGCGCCGGGAAAGATCTCCGGCAGCGACGAAAATGCCTCGGCGCCGGATTACTTCCTGGCGGTCGTCGGTGTCGGCGGCACCGCCGGCGAGGGCGCCGACGCTGGCGCCAGCCCGGCCGCCTTCGCGGCCATCGCACGCAACTCGGCCCAGCGCAGCTTGTCGGCGTCATACCGGGCGTTGACCACAGCGATTTCCTTCTGCTTGGCGTCGAGCAGCGCGACCTGCTTGTCGAGTTCGGCGTAGACGTTGATCAGCTCTCGCTCCATCGCCGGCGGCAACGGCTTGTCGGCCAGCGCCTTCCTGCGCGCTTCGAGCTCGTCGCGACGCTTGTTGAGCAGCACGGAATACGCGTTCGACGACTGCACCTGTGCGTCGATGGTGTTCAGCGCGCGATTGCGCGCCAGGTCGATTTCGCTCTCGGTCGTGTAAGTGGAGAGGAGCGCGCGATCGCGGCGGTCGATGAGTTCCTGCTCCCGGGCAAGCTGCTTCTGGCGCTCGGCCTCGATCTCGCGTGCGCGCCGCTGCTCCGGGGTGGGCGTCGGTTCGGTCCGGTTGATCGTTACGCCCTGCGGGTTGAGTTCGACATTGCCCCTGTTCACCATGTGGGGCGGGAGCTTGTCGGTGTAATGGACGATCCCTTTTTCGTCGACCCATTTGTACAGCGCCGCGCGCGCCGTCGGCGACGGCGCGGCGGCGGCGAGGGCAAGCGCAAGGGAGGCGAGGCCGAGCCGGGTCACGATCACGGCGGCGACGCCGGTCTGGCTGACTCGATGTTGCCTCGCTGCGCTTCGCGCCACATTCGCTCCCTTGCTGCCGTACAGCTTACCGCACGCCGTAACGCTCGCGATATGCCGCGACGGCCGTTGCATGCGCGTCAAGTTCCGGCCGGCCGGCGATGAAGTCCATCACGTCGACCAGCGTAGCGATGGACACGACCGGGATGCCATAGTTCTGCTCGACTTCCTCGACCGCCGACTTCGCGCCCGTGCCACGTTCCATCCTGTCCAACGCAATCAGGACGCCGGCGGGGTTGGCGCCGTGACTGCGGATCAATTCGACCGACTCGCGCACCGAGGTCCCGGCGGTGATCACATCGTCCACGATGAGCACCCGGCCGGCCAGCGGCGCACCGACCACAATCCCGCCCTCACCATGATTCTTGGTCTCCTTCCGATTGAAACTGAACGGCAGGTTGTGCCCATTTTCGGCAAGCGCAATACCGATCGCGGCGACAAGGGTGATGCCCTTGTATGCCGGACCGAACAGCTGATCGCAGGCCAGTCCCGACGCCGCCAATGCCTTGGCGTAGAAATGCCCTAGGCGCCGCAGGCTTTCGCCGTCGTTGAACAGACCCGCATTGAAGAAATAGGGAGTTTCGCGTCCCGCCTTGGTGACGAAATGCCCAAACCGAAGCACGTCACGTGCCAACGCAAACGCCAGAAATTCCTGCCGGAAGTCAGACATATCGGGATCTTTTACCTGCTTTCGAAAAATTATACGCGGTCGACGTCACTCCCTAGCCCGCATCATCGAGCGGAAGCGCGCGGGCGCCCGGACCGATCCGCGCGCCGGCATCGTGTACACTCGCCGGCTTTTCGCCCGTCCATGCGCGTCATTTCCCTCAACGTCAACGGCATCCGCTCCGCCGAGCGCAAAGGGCTCTCCGGATGGCTGGCGCGCACCGCGCCCTGGGACGTCCTGTGTGTGCAGGAGTTGAAGGCGGACGAGGCCGACGTGCCGCCCAGCCTGCGCACACCACGTAGTTCGCACTCGACGTTCTTTCCCGCGCAGAAGAAGGGCTACGCCGGTGTCGGTCTGTACGCGCGCGTCCCGGCGAATCTGGTCGCGCACGGGTTCGGGCATCCGGAATTCGACGCGGAAGGCCGCTATGTTCGCGCCGACTTCGGCAAGCTGTCGATCATCAGCCTCTACCTGCCGTCCGGCTCGAGCGGGCCGCACCGGCAGGCGTCGAAATTCCGCTTTCTGGCCGCATTCCTGCCACATCTCGAGACGCTTCGGCGTGCGCAGCGCGAGATCATTCTGTGTGGCGACTGGAACATTGCACATCAACCGATCGACCTGAAGAACTGGCGCAGCAATCAGAAGAATTCCGGGTTCCTGCCGGAAGAACGCGCGTGGCTGACGCAGGTATTCGACGAACTGGGCTTCGTCGATGTGTTCCGCCGCGTGGATCCGCGACCGGAGCAGTACACGTGGTGGTCGAATCGTGGACAGTCGTGGGCCAAAAATGTCGGCTGGCGCATCGACTACCAGATCGCCACCCCCGGCATCGCCGCCACCGCGCGCGCCGCGGCGATCTACAAGACGCGGCGTTTTTCCGATCACGCGCCGCTGATCATCGACTACGACTACACGCTGACCGCGTGACAACGCACGGCGACGACAACGCGCCACACACCAGACCCAAGCCACCATGCTGCGCATCCAGAATCTGACCCTCGCCCGCGGCACCAAACGACTGCTCGAAGGCGCTTCGCTGACGGTGCACGCCGGCCACAAACTCGGCCTGGTCGGTGCCAACGGCTGCGGCAAGTCGAGTCTGTTCGCGGCGATCCGTCGCGAGTTGATCCCCGACGCCGGCATGATCGACCTGCCGCCGGCGTGGATCATCGCCCACGTCGCGCAGGAAACCCCGCCTGTGGCGACGACGGCGCTGGACTATGTGCTCGATGGTGACCACGAACTGCGCGACATCGAGGCGGGCCTCGCCGCAGCCGAGGCCGACCCTGCACACAGCGGAGAGGCGATCGCCGAATGGCATCATCGTTTCGAGGTCGTCGGCGGCTACAGCGCGCGAGCGCGAGCGGCCACGCTGCTGGGCGGACTGGGCTTCGCCGAAGAGCGGCAAGGCGATCCGGTGTCGAGTTTCTCCGGCGGCTGGCGAATGCGGCTCAATCTTGCCCAGGCGCTGATGTGCCGATCCGATCTGCTGCTGCTCGACGAGCCGACCAATCATCTCGACCTCGACGCCGTGCTGTGGCTCGAGGACTGGCTGGCGCGCTATCCGGGCACCCTGCTGCTGATCACCCACGACCGCGATTTCCTCGACGGCGTGGTCAGCGGCATCGTCCACGTCAACGCCAGCAAGCTCGTTGGCTACACCGGCAACTACGCGCAGTTCGAAGTGGCCCGCGCGCAGCAGTTCGCGCTGCAGGCGGCGAGCTACGCCAAGCAACAGCGGCAGGTCGCGCATCTGCACGCCTTCATCGACCGCTTTCGCGCCAAGGCGACCAAGGCGAAGCAGGCGCAGAGTCGCATCAAGGCACTGGAGCGCATGGAACTCATCGCCGCCGCGCATGTGGACAGTCCGTTCGAGTTCGCCTTCGCCCCGGTGTCGACGGCCGCCAGACAAATGGTCCTGCTCGAGCACGCCAGCCTGGGCTACGGCGAACGCGCGCCGGTGCTGGCGCGTGTGGACTGGGGGATTCTCGCCGGCGACCGCATCGGCTTGCTCGGTCCCAACGGCGCCGGCAAGTCGACATTGCTGAAGGCCGTCGCCGGAACGCTGGCACTGCGTTCGGGACAGCGCCACGCCGCGCACGGCCTGCGCCTGGGTTACTTCGCGCAGCATCAGGTCGAGCAGCTGCGCGACGAGCACTCGCCGCTGTGGCATCTGCGGCAGTTCGAGCCGAACACGCGCGAACAGGAATTGCGCGATTTTCTGGGCGGCTTCGATTTCCGCGGCGACATGGCGGCGGCGCCCGTGGGCAATTTTTCCGGCGGCGAGAAGGCGCGGCTCACGCTTGCGCTGATCGTCCGGCAAAAACCCAATCTGCTGATCCTCGACGAGCCGACCAATCACCTCGACATCGAAATGCGCGAGGCGCTGACCGAAGCATTGCAGGACTACGGTGGTGCGCTGGTGGTGGTCGCCCACGACCGCCACCTGTTGCGGGCGACCACCGACGTGCTCTGGATGGTGGCCAACGGCCGGGTCGCGCCTTTCGACGGCGACCTTGACGATTACCGGGAGTGGGTGCTTACAGCCGGGAAGCGTGACCGCAGCAAAGACGCTTCCTCGCCAGTCTTGCCGAACGGCGAGGAGACCGACAATCGCCCGACCGACCGCAAGGCGCAAAAGCGCGCCGAGGCGCAGGAACGCCAGCGTCTGGCCGACCTGCGCAAGCCATTGCTGGCCAGGCAGGCGAAGCTTGAGCGCGATATGGCCGCGCACAACGCGGAAAAGGCCGCGCTCGACCTGTGGTTGGCGAGCGCCGCCGCCTACGCCGAGGACGCCAAGGATGAGCTGAAGGCGAGGTTGGCGCGCCAGGGCGAACTCACCTGGCAACTCGCCCGCCTGGAAACCGATTGGTTGAACGCGGCCAAAGCGCTGGAAGATCTTTAGTGCAACGTCCAGCGCAAATTTCGGCGCACATCCGGCCCGCTGCCGAAACGGGCTGAAGACCGCGATCAGCCTATCCGCGTACCGGGTCGGAAAAACAGGTAGATGGCGAATCCAAGCGTGTTGCGGCCCCAGCGCATGTAGGCGTCACGCCATTTGTGGATGCGCTCCAGCATCGCCGGCACGTCGGGGTCGTCCGGCTGCTCGCGCGCGTAGCGCTCGATCGACCGGCAGTATTTCCACTCGTACTCGTCCCACTCGTCGGCGGAAGCCGTGGCGGCATGCATCGGTATCAGACCGGCGTCGATGCCCGCCTGCACATTCCCGCGATGGTCGAGGTAATCGCCGTGCTCCGCGCCCAGCACCGCGAGGTAGTCCGGATGCGCTCGCGAGTGCCAGTAGCCCTCGCCAATCAGGATGTAGCCCCCGCCCGCGGTCCAGGCCTTCAACTGGTTGCAGATGCCGCTCATGCCACCGCCGATGCCGCCGCTGCCCAGCATCACCGACAGGTGGAAGGTTTCGGGATCGGCGTGGAAATCGCTGATGTCGCCATTGTCCAGGTGCAGCCTGCCCAGCGCTCCGGTCCATTCCGCCCGCTCCCGCGCCTGGTCGAGCATCATCGACGAACGGTCGATGGCCATCACCGTGGAGCCGAAGCGCTCGATGATGCGCAGGGCGAGCTCGGCCCGCCCGCAGCCCAGATCGAGCACCCGCGAACTGGCGTCCAGCGGCAGAAGGTCGAGCAGACGCTCGATCTTCGCGGACGCGATCGGGTTGCAGTAGTCGTGATCGCGATGGGCAATCGCGCTGAATTTGTAGGGATTCATGGGCGGACCTCCTCGCTGCCGCGCTCGTGCCAGGGAGCAACACGCAAGAGTAATGCCATTCCAGGCAACGCGAGCGCCGCGCAGACAAGGAAAAAATCGGTCCAGCCGATTTGCTCGACAATCCAGCCGGTCGTGGCGTTGACGAAGGTCCGCGGCACCGCCGACAGGCTGGTGAACAGCGCCAGCTGCGTCGCCGTATAGCGCGGGTCGGTGGTGCGGGCAATGAACGCGACGTAGGCGACCGTGCCCAGGCCAACGCCAAGCGCATCGAAGGCGATCACCACGCCGAGCGCGAAGAGATCGGGCTGACCGAGGGAGGCGAGCCAGGCGAAGCCCAGCGTCGACACCATCTGGATGACGCCAAACGCCCACAGCCCCCGGTTGATCCCGTACCTGACCATCCACAGCCCGCCCACCAGCCCGCCGAAGACGCTCGCCCACAGCCCGGCATTCTTGGCCACGATGCCGATTTCGGTCTTGGAAAAGCCCATGTCGAGGTAGAAGGGCGTGGCCAGCGCCGTGGCCATGCTGTCGCCCAGCTTGTAGAGGAAAATGAAGGCGAGGATCAGCAGCGCCTGGCGCCAGCCGGAACGCTCCATGAATTCGCGAAACGGCAGCACCACCGCGTCGCGCAGCGACCGGGGCAGGCGACCGGCGGCGTCGGGTTCACGCACCAGCAAGGTCATCGCCACGCCGGGAAGCAGGAACAACGCGGTGATCAGGAATACCGTCGGCCAGGGCAGGCGGTCGGCGAGGATCAGCGACAGCGAACCGGGGATGAGGCTGGCTATCCGGTAGGCGTTGACATGAATCGAGTTGCCCAGCCCCAATTCGCGGTCAGGCAGGATCTCGCGGCGAAAGGCATCTACGGCAACGTCGAGACTGGCCGAGAAGAACGCCACCACCGCGGCCAGGTAGGCGACGTTCCAGATCTCCGTCTTCGGCTGCAGCTGCCCGAGCGCAACGATCGACGTGATCAACGCGAGATGCGTCACCAGCATCCAGCCGCGCCGGCGGCCGAGCGGCAGCGCGTAGCGGTCGAGCAGCGGCGCCCACAGGAATTTCCACGTGTACGGCAGCCCGATCAGCGCAAACAGGCCGATCGACGTCAGATCGACGCCTTCGGTGCGCAACCAGGCCGGCACCAGGTTGATCAACAGCCAAAGCGGCAGCCCGGAACTGAAACCGGTGAAGACGCAGATGAGCATCCGCCGGTTGAACAGCGCCTCGCGCCAGGTTTCCCGGGCCGGGGCGACGGCGGACACGGTCTCGCCCGCCGGGCGCGGCGCTGCTTCGGTCATGCGGCGATTGTAACGGCAGCGTCAGGGGCAAATTGGCCGCGACAAATATTTCGCCGGGGGCAGACGCGTTTTTCGCGCACACAGCTGTCTCCGGCTGAGACCTTTTGTTACGCCGCCGGACTTGTCGATGCCGCAACCCCGGTGCACCATGGGCGGCGCACAGATTTCATGACGCAGTTCCGATAGGAGAGAAGGAATATGTTGCGAATGACGATCGCGCTGGCGGTCACGATCACGGCGGCTCTTGCCGCGGGTGGTGCGAACGCCACCGGACTGGCCACCTGCGACTCGGGCCCGCGCAGCGGCTGGCAGCCGCAGGAAAAGCTCGAGAAGCAGCTGACCGAGGGCGGCTGGAAAGTGCGCCGGATCAAGGAGGATGGCGGCTGCTACGAGGTCTACGCGTTGAACGACAAGGGACAGCGCGTCGAGGCCTATTTCCATCCGGTGACCTTCGAACCGGTTCCCACCAAGGCGCGCTGAGCACGGCGTCGTCGCGCCGCGATCACGATGGCGATGGCGATGGCATCGTCCATGGTTGCCGTCTTCAGCCTGCGCATCCGGCTGCTGCACTGGCTGCTCGCCGGCAGCGTCATCTTGGCGATGCTGACGCATCACGGCGGCGCGGTGCACGAGGCCAGCGGCTGGATTGCACTCGCCGCCGCAATGTTGCGCATCGCGCTGGGATTCCTGGGCCAGGGCGGCGAGCGCTTCGCGGCGTTCGTGACCGGGCCGCGGCGCATTCTTGGCCACGCGTGGCTTCTGGCCAAGGGCCGCGCCCCACGCCATCTCGGTCACAATCCGCTGGGCGCGGCGATGGTCGTCGCGCTGCTGGCGCTGGCGCTCGTCGCCGGCGCGAGCGGCACGCTGTACGTCACCGACCGCTTCTGGGGCGAAGGCTGGGTGATCGCGCTGCATGCCGCCAGCGCCTGGCCGTTCGCAGCGCTGATCCCGCTGCATCTTGCCGGCGTCCTGCACGCCAGTCGCGCGCATCGCGAAAACCTGCCTGCGGCGATGATTCACGGCCGCAAGCGGACGCGTTGACGCGCCGCTAGGGCTTCAGCTCGTACGGGAAGATGACCTTCCAGTCCTTTTTCATGTCGATCAGCGTCCAGCCCAGTTTCGGCGCGACCTCCAGCCCCTTGTTCAGGCGACCAACGTGCGAGTTGCGGTCGTAGGCGTACTCGCGCGCGGCGTCGGTATGCCAGACGAAGGCGGACAGGCGCGGGTGCTGCCGGCTTTGCGCGCTCTGCGTGGTGGTTTCCAGCATGGCGAGATCGCCGTCGGAATTGCCGAAGGCGGCGATGGGCACGCGGCCGATGTTGCGATGGATGCCCACGGCCTTGCCGGGACCGTCGTCGACCAGCGCGACCTCCGGCAGGATACTGAGCCTCGCGGCATCCTTTTCGAAGCTGTATTTCGCGTTGAGCATCGTCCCCACCACCTGCTCGGGCGGAATACCGTAGGTATGCTCGGCAAAGGCACGGATGAAGTCGATGGTGCCGCCGGAGACGATGAAGTTCTTGTAGCCGTTGGCGCGGAAATAGGCGAGCACCTCGAGCATCGGCTGGTAGACGAGATCGGTGTAGGGCCGGTGGAAGCGCGGGTGGCGCGCGGTGACCAGCCAGTCGCTGACCAGCTTGCGGAAGGTCGCCGGGCTGACCCCGGAATGCGTCACCGCCATCATCTTGAAAAAGTCGTGCTCGTGCAGCTTCGCCATCGCCGCGCGGTCGTTGTCGACCACCGCCTTGAACGGCATGGTCGTCTTCCACTCCGGGTGATGCGGCGCCAGCGCGCGGATGCGGTCGAGCGTGAACATGACCTCGGTATACAGCGGTTGCTCGATCCACAGCGTGCCGTCGTTGTCGAAGGTGGCGACGCGCTCGGCCGGCGGCACGTAGGTGACCGCATCTTCGCGCGTGGTCTCGGCAACCAGCTTGACGATGGCGGCCTTGGCCGCGCCTTCGTTCCACGACGGCAATGGATCGCCGCCCGGCAGGCTGGCGCAGCCGGCGAGCAGCACGACCGCGGCGGCTAGCGCCAGCACGGCGCCGGACAGGTGCTGGTTGATTCGTCGCATAACTCCGGTAGTAATCATCATGCCGTCCCCTGCTCTTGATTCGCGCCAACCGATTTGGCGCCACGCCCAATTTTAACAACCGCCACTTACTGCGACGACAGCCGCTACGTCGACCGGACGAGTGCGGCCACGACTGCCCCTGGCAACTGCCTGGGTGATTCGCGAGGCCCGCACGAGCCGGTTGAAGCGGAAATGAACCCGGCGCCGGCAACATCGGGAGCGCCAAACGGCACGAAAAAACGGGGCGGCCTTCGCCACCCCGTTCCATTCGCTTCTTCGGCAAACGCAGCCGGGCGCCGCTCAGTCGCGTGTGGTCTTCGCCTTCATCGCCGCCTCGAGCTTGGCGATTTCGGCGGGCGAGAGCTGCGGGCGGTCGACCTTGATCGTCAGCTTGTTGAGCTTGGCGGTCAACGCAAACGGTGGCTTGTAGTCGGCGTCGTTCACGCCGGTGAGCGTGTCCGAGCCGATGTCGAAGCTCTCGTCCCACTGCAGGATCATCGGCAGCGTCTTCTCCATCCGTTTGGTCGCGACCACCTTGCCGTCGACCTTGAGGGTGCCGGTGCCGGGCCGACCCAGGCCGCTCATGTTGTTGAACGCCAGCGTGCCCAGTCCCAGGCCTTCGTACTTGAAGTCGAACTCGATGACGTGCTTGCCCGGTGCCAGCGCCTCCGGCCCCTCCCACTTCAAGCGCTCCAGGTCGATCAGGTTCCACAGGAACACCGGCTTGCCCTTGAGCAGGTAGAAGCCATAGCCGGCGAAGCGCCCGCCCGAGGTCAGTATCATGCCTTCGGCACCCCCCTGCGGCACCTCGATGTCGGCGGTGATGGTGTAGGACGCGTCCAGCAGGAACGGCGAGTCTCCCTGCGGCAGGCCCACCATCGGCCGCGTGTAGACGAATTCGGTGCGCCCGGCCGTGATATTCGGACGCGATGCCACGACACGCGCCGCCACCGATGCGTCCATCGGCAGCACCTGGTACTTCTTCGCCTCGGCGAGGAACTTGGCGCGCATCTCCTTCACTTTCTGCGGGCTCTGTGCGGCGATGTCCTCGGCCTGGTTCCAGCTTTTTTTCAGGTCATAGAGCTGGAACACCTGGTTGTTCAGCGGATCGGGGTTGGCCGGACCGAAGGCCTCCCACGGCGCGCGATTGACCTTCGTGGAGAGCAGCCAGCCATCGTCGTACAGCGCCCACTGGCCCATCATCTCGAAGTACTGCGTCTTGTGCCGTGACGCCACCTTGGCGTTCTTCGCGTCGAAAGTGTAGAGGAAGCTGGTGCCTTCGATCGGCGCCTGCCTGATGCCGTCCACCATCTGCGGCGCCTTCAGCCCCGCGGCCTCCAGGATGGTCGGCACGACGTCGATGACGTGGATGAACTGCTCGCGCAGCGCGCCCTTGTCCTTGATGCGCGCCGGCCACGACACCACCATGTTCTGGTTGATGCCGCCCAGGCGCGACGCGTTCTGCTTGAACCAGTCGAAGGGCGTGTCGAAGGCCCACGACCAGCCGGCCGACATGTGGTTGTAGGTCTGCTCGGTGCCCCAGACGTCGTACCACTTCATCTGCACGTCCACCGGCATCTCGTTCACGCCGTTGAAGAACGCGACCTCGTTGGGCGTGCCCAGCGGGCCACCTTCGGCGCTGGTGCCGTTGTCGCCGTTGATGTAGATGATCAGCGTGTTGTCCAGCCGTCCCAGGTCCTCGAAGGCCTGGATGACGCGGCCGATCTCATGGTCGCTGTAGGCGGCATAGGCGGCGAACACATCCACCTGCTTGATGAACAGCTTCTTGGTCTTGTCGTCGAGCTGGTCCCAGGGCTTCAACACCTTGTCGGGCCAGGGTGTGAGCTTGGCGTCCTTGGGGATCACGCCGAGCTTCTTCTGGTTCTCGAAGATCTGCTCGCGCAGCTTGTTGTAGCCCTCGTCGAAGAGGTGCATGGCGCTGATCTTCTCCACCCACTCCTTCGTGGGGTGGTGCGGCGCGTGGGTGGCTCCCGGCGCGTACTTGATGAAAATCGGCTTGTCGGGCTGGATCTGGTGGATGCGCGTCATGTAGTCGATGGCATCGTCGGCCATCGCGGTGACCAGGTTCCAGGTGCCTTCAGGCTTGCCGGTGA
>JAQBEY010000027.1:0-3354 GCA_032123655.1 Betaproteobacteria bacterium | reverse complement strand
ACGACCGCGACCTCGCCGACATCTTCGCGGTGCAGGACGAGATCACGATCGCGATCGTCGCCACGCTGCCCGGGCGGATGGAGGCGGCAACGCGCGAGCGCGCGGCACGCAAGCCGACCGAGAACATCGGGGCTTACGAATGCGTGATCGCCGCCAAGGTCCTGCACCACCGCTCGGTGCGCGCGGAGAACGACAAGGCGCTTGAGCTGATCGACCGCGCGATCGCGCTCGACGAGAAGTACGCGCACGCGCATGCCTGGCGCGCCTGCATCCTCGGCCAGCGCTGGATCTATCAATGGACCGACGACAGGGCGGCGCTCGAGGTGGAGATCGCGCGCGAGCTCGGCATCGCGCTCAGCCAGGACGACAACGACAGCGACGTGCACCGGCTTCTCGCCGCCGTGAACCTGACTCAGAACAACCACGATCAGGTGGGCTACCACCAGCAGCGTGCGCTCAGCCTCAATCCGAACGACGACCTGATCGTCGTGCAGCAGGGCGAGTTGCTGACCTGGCTCGGACAGGCCGAAGAGGGCATCGAGTGGATCCAACGCGCGATGCGCCTCAATCCCTTTCACCCGGAGCGTTTCTGGGGCCACCTCGGGCGCGCCTACTTCGTCGCCCGGCGGTACGCAGAGGCGATCGAGGCCTTGCAGCACGTCAATTCGACGGATCCGGGCCATTTCGCCCTGCTTGCAGCCTGTCATGCGCAGGCCGGCAACGACGCCGCCGCGCGCGCGAACGCCGCCGAGGTGCTGAAGCGCCAACCCACGTTCACGGTGACGGCGTTTCTGCAGCTGCTGCACTACAAGGACGCGCGCGATATCGAACACCATCGCGACGCACTGCTCAAGGCCGGCCTGCCGCAGTAAGCCGCCTGCCGCGATGAAAGACCTCTTCGACAGAGTCAACCAGTACGGCGTCCTCAAGGTGCCGCTGTCCCTGTGGGGCATCGTCGCGTTTCAGGCGCGCCACTGGCTGCTGATCCTGGCCGCAGTAATCGGCATGCGGCGCTCGCCCGATACCGCGCGCCTGCTGGGCAGCGAGGGCGTTCCCTTCCTTCAGCTCGCGCTCGAGATTCCGGTGCTGCTGATCGTATACGCCGCGGTCAACCGCGACCCGGCCGGCGGCCGCTTCATTCGCTGGATCTGGCGCTACGCCCGCGAGATCATCACGCTTACCGCGGCGCTCAATCTGGCCTGGATCGGGTGGTATTTCGCCGGCTCTGTGCGCTGGAAGCCGATGCCCGACAACCTCGTCCTGATCGGTGGCTTGATCGACCTCCTGATCGTCATCGCAGTGTGGAAGTCCGCGTACTACAAGCAACTGTTCGCAGAGTTTCCGCAGCCGAAGGCGCCGAAGCCGGAATCGTAGACCGGCGTAGACCGAAACGACGCCTTGCTAGCCCTGGCCGCGCGCGTCCACGTACGCACAGATCGCGCCCGGCGTCGTCATCCACACCCGCTCAGACTTCGAAACGATGTGCGTCAGCGCGCGCCGCAGGTGCCGCAGACGGTAAGGCTGTCCGACGAGGTACGGGTGGAGGGCGATGCCCATCACCAGCGGCTGCGCTTCACTCTGCTGCCGCATCTCGTCGAAATTGTCGACGACGAGGTCAGCGAAGTCGCGCCCGTCCATTTGGCGCGCGACGATCATCGGAATGTCGTTCACCTCCTGCGGGTAGGGAATCGACCACAGCGCGTTTCCCGAGCGCGTCGCGAATCGCAGCGGCTGGTCGTCGTGACACCAGTTGAGCGTGTAGCGATAGCCGGTTTCGACGAGCAGGTCCGGCGTGACGGCGCTCTCCGAGATCCACGGCGAGAGCCAACCTTGCGGGGCGCGGCCCGATTCGCGCGCAATCCGCGTCCTGCAACCCTCCAGCAGCTTGCGCTCCTCGGCTTCTGACAGCGTTCCCTGGCGCTCGGAATTCGTGTGCCCGTGGCCGATCAACTCATCGCCCCGCCTGACGAAAGCCTCGATGACCTCTGGGCAGTAGTCATACAGCGCCGTATTGATGAGTACGCCGACCGGTAGTTTCAGCGCCTCGAACAACTCGAGGCAGCGCCAGACGCCGACGCGGTTTCCGTAGTCGCGCCAGGCGTAATTGAGCACGTCCGGCTGCGGGCTTGTCGGCCCAAGCGCGGCACCCAGCCCTTCACCGAAGTCGAAGTGCTCGAGGTTGAATCCCAGGTAGACGGCGAGCCGCTTGCCGTCGGGCCAGGCGTAATCGGCACGCCGCGTGATCGCCGAATAGGGATAGCGGCCGTGGTCTCTCAGCGCGCGGGACATGGGGTTACGCTCCCGAATGGTGCCCGGCGAACCGTTTCAGCGCGCGCTGGGATAGACTTCCCGGCGATCAGAGCTTGATCAGGCCGGCGCGGACCATCAGCCATTCCGCGCTGTCGTTCCACACTTCCATCTTGACGATCTTCCCGTGACACACGAAGTAGCGGTCGACGTAGCGGTTCCCCTCGAACGGCGTGCCATCGAGCCATTCGCCGTAAAGCGTCCCGGTCTGGTAGACGATGGTCTCCTCGGCACCGCCGCCGGCAACGACATGCGTCGGGCCGAATTTCTTCTTCACCCACTTGTAGCGCGACTTGTTGAACGCAGTGGCTTCCGCGGGGTCGTGCATCAGGCGATTGCCGGTGAAGCGAATTTCCAGATTCGGCGCACAGTAGGCCCGCGCCGAGTCCGGATCCGGGATCATGTGCAGCCGCAGGTAGGTTTCGACCACCTCGACGGCCGCGGCCGTCGGATCACGCGCAGCGTCAGGGGCGGGTTGTGCAGACATGCGGCCTAGGTTATCACGCACGCCACGGATTGCGCATGGCCTGCTTCTCGCTTAGCTTCGTTTACCCCACCCAAAACAGGAGGCCTGAATGAAATTCGCTTGGACTCGATGGACTCGACGCAGTGTTGTTAGCGCCACAGTAGCCGCCGCGCTGGGCGGCACGCTGCCGGTGATGGCTGCCGATCCGATCAAGATCGGTCTCGTCACGGCACTGTCCGGCCAGTCCGCCCGCGCGGGCGAGGCGATCACGCGCGGCCTGACCATTGCGATCGACGAACTGAATGCCTCCGGTGGCGTGCTCGGCCGCAAGTTCGAGCTCGTACGGCGCGACGACGAGGCGAAGCCCGCCAAAGGCGTCACTGCGGCGCGCGAGCTGGTGTTCAAGGAAAAGGTCGCCGTCCTGTTCGGTGGCCTCGACACGCCGGTGTCGCTCGCCATCGTGCCCATCATGAACAAGGCCAAAGTGCCGTTCATGGGCCCTTGGGCTGCCGGCACGCCGATTACCAAGAACGGGGCCAACCCGAACTACGTGTTCCGCGTCTCCGCCGTCGACGAGATCG
>JAQBEY010000026.1:0-22607 GCA_032123655.1 Betaproteobacteria bacterium | reverse complement strand
AGCTGTAGGGCAGGACCCGCGCAGTCGCGACTCCGCTGTGGAAGCTGCGCAAAACTCGCGCAAAGTAGGGATCACGCATATCGTCGATGACCCGCGCCGCGCGATGCCGCTCCACCAGCGCCGCCCAGAGCGCCAGCGCGGTCCGCGGCACGATCACGACCACCATCAGTGTCGCCGCCATCAAATGCAGCCACGGCGCGGCATTCTCGCTCGCAGGGGCGCGAATCGCCGCGATATGCGCGGCGTCGGGGACGCCAATCTGCGTCAGCAGCGCGCCGGGACCATAGGCGGCCGCCACGATCGCGCGCACGGTCGTCGCATCCAGGAAGGTGCTTTCCCACATCGCCCGATACTCGAAACCGATGCCGCGGACATACAGACCGGCGACGACCCCCAAAGCGAGCGCTGCGGCCGCGACATGCAGGATGCGCGCGGCGCGCGCCGCATACAGCGATGCCGCGCGCCCGGACCAGTCGGCGGCGAATATCGCGAACGCGCGCGACACCGGGTCATCGCCCGCCCCTGAGGCGCCGGTGCGGCCGCGCGCCACGCCGGCGAGCCAGGCGACGGTGTGGCGCAACGGCCCCGGCGCGCCGGGATCGCCGTAACGCGCGACGTAGCCGGCCGCCAGCATGGCGTAGACAACGAGGTTCCAGACCACCAGCGGCAGCACGGGCGAGTACACGATGTTGATCCGCCGCGCGCCACCTATCCCGTCGGCGCTGATGCCCAGGACGAACGCGGCCGCGATCACCACCGCGCCGGCCCATGGCCGCCATCGCCACGCCCGCGCCAACCGGGCCAACGCGCCGCCACGCTCACGCATTCGTTCCTGCGCAAATTCCGCCCGGCGGGCGACGAATTCGGCAGGCGGCGAGCTCTCCCCGACAACTTCGGCCGCAGCGCGACTCGCCCAGGAGCGATCGGCATCGGTCCAGAGCGTGCGGGCGCGGTCGGCGGTTTCGACCGCGCGAACCGCGGTCACCGCCAGTGCAGAGGTTTCGTCCATGGCGGCCTTGAAGGCGCCGCCATGATGCCCGATTCGGCGCGTCGCCGCGAACGAATCGATATTCGATAGGGTCAACCGCGCGGCGGCAGCCCCTTTCGCGCCAGACTCGGCCGCGGTCCGAACTCCGGCAGGGCGGGCGAGACGCGCTCGATCAGCTCGAGCGCCGTCGTCAGCGCGCGCTCGAGTTGACGATCGTGACCCGACGCCGCGTCCTGAGGCGCGTTGTCGACCTCGATCTGCGGATCGGTTCCATAGTTCTCCACGCCGAAGCCGACGTCGTAGAACCAGAACGAGAACTCCGGCTGCGTCGTCGTGGTGCCGTCGGCCAGCGCGTACCGCGGCCAGATGCCGACCACGCCACCCCAGGTCCGGGTGCCGACCAGCGGCCCGAGTTCCATGAGCTTGAAGTTGTGCGAAAAGATGTCGCCGTCGGAGCCGGCGTGCTCGTTGGTCAGCGCCACCACGGGGCCGAGCAGCGACTCGTCCGGGTACGGCGACGGACGCATCCAGCGCGCCACCGCATAGCCGCGCCGCCGCCGCGCGATCTTCTCCAGCAGCAGCTGCGACACGTGGCCGCCACGATTGTAGCGCACGTCTACGACCAGGCCTTCACGGTCGCACTCGGCGGAAAAATAGCGGTGAAACTCGGCGAAGCCCCAGGATTGCATGTCTGGCAAATGGAAATAACCGATCTTGCCGCCCGAATGCTCGTGCACCCAGGCGCGGTTCTTTTCCACCCACTCGCGGTAGCGCGCCGGCATTTCATCGGCAAGCGTGCGCACCAGCACATTGCGCGTGGACTCGCCAAGCGCCAGCGTCAACTCGACCTTGCTGCTGGCCTGATGCACCAGCAGCGCCTGCGGCGGAACCTCGCGCGACACCGGCTGGCCGTTGACGGCAACGATGCGCTCGCCGATCCTGGCCTCGACGCCGATCGCGTTGAGCGGCGAATCGGCGTCCGGGTCCCAGCGATCGCCATCGACGATGCGGGTGATTTCGTAGCCATCGCCGTCGCCCACGGGAGCGAGGTCCGCGGCGAGATGTCCGAGCGTGAGCGGAGGCGGCTTGCGGTGATCGCCGCCCATTTCGTAGGCATGCGACGTGCCCAGTTCGCCCTGCATTTCCCAGATCAGGTCGGACAATTCGCCGCGCGTGGCCACGCGGGCCAGCAGCGGTTCGTAGCGCTCGTACACCGCGTTCCAGTCGATCCCCGACATGTCCTGCGTCCAGAAATGGTCGCGCTGCAGCCGCCACACTTCACCCAGCATCTGCCGCCATTCGCTGCGCGGATCGACCGACACGCGGATACGGCCGAGATCGATCCAGCCGCTCTTGCGCGATGGCGTCCGGTCCTGTTTTTCACCCGGATGCTCCGGCTGGCACCGGGCCGGGATCGCCCGCAGGCGCTTGCCTTCACGCACCAGGAGCGTGGTCGCGTCCGCAGCCAGCGTGAAACGGTCGACCTTGTCCATCAGCGCCTCGCCGCGGCCGGTTTCGAAATCGAACAGTTCGAGCCGTCCAGGCCCTTCCTTATGACCGCCGCGGCCATGCGCACCGTGAATCGGAAAGACCGTCCAGATCACCTTGCCGCCGGCGACACCGGCCATCTGACCATACCGGCCTTCGGGCACCGGAAAGGCGGCGACGCGCTGCGCAAGACCGGGAAGGTCGACCCGAACCGGAGCACGCAACGCCGGCTTTTCGCGAGCGCTGCCCTTGCCTTCATCCCGGTCGCCATTATCCGTTTCGGCGCCAGGCGTAAGGCCGCGCGGTTCCGGGTCGAACGGCGGGCGCCCGCCCGCCTGCAGCGCGACCAGATACGGTCGGCTGGCGCGCGGGAACGACAACTCGAACTGCACGGCGTCGTACACCGGGTCGAAGGTGCGCAGCGACAGGAAATAGAGGTACTTGCCCTCCGGGTCGAACGCCGGAGCGTAGTCGCGGAACTCCGGCTGCGACGCCAGCACCGAGGCGTTTGTGCCGACGTCGTGGAGCTTGATCGCGCAGTGCCGTGCGCCGGCCCAGAACGAGTAGGCGAGAAAGGCGCCGTCGGGCGACCAGGCGAGATCTTCGGTCCGGCCATGATCGCTGTGGTCGACGCGGGTCAGCGCGCCGCTGTCGATGTCGCCGAGCAGCACCTCGTTGCGGTGGTTGGCGATGGCCACGCGCGTGCCGCAGGGCGCCGCGCGCATGGCGATGACCCGGCCGACGTCCCAGGGCTGCATCGTCGCCTTGCCGTCGCGCCAGACCTCGACGCGCTCCTCGCCGGACCCATCGCCGACCGCCACCAGCGTCGCGCCGTCGGCAAGCCATTGCGGATGACGGTAGCGAGCGCCGTCGGCGGCGCCCCACTGCCGCACCGCACCCTCCCAGAGACCGAAGGTGAACACCTTGCCGCGCACGTCGACCGCCGCGCTGTGTCCGCCTGGATGCAGCGCGAACTCTCCCAGATGCTCGGTGGCGGGGACGAACCGGCGCGCGGCCTGCGTGCGATGCGCCGGCACGCGCACGTCGAGCCTGGTCGTTCGATCGGTCGCCGGATCGAACAGCCAAAGGTCGGCGCCGCACTGGTAGACGATGCGCTTGCCGTCGGTCTGCGCAAAGCGCGCGTAATAGTCGTCATGATCGGTATGGCGACGGCGCTGCGTCCCCTCGGGCCCGCAGGAATACAGGTTGGCCACGCCTTCGGCGTCCGACAGGTACCAGATGCGCCCGTTGAGCCACATCGGCGAAGTCAGATTGCCGGGCAACTCCGTCATGCGGCGAAACTCGCCGACACCGGCGGCGTCGATCCAGAAGTGGCCGGCGGTGCCGCCGCGGTAGCGCTTCCAGCGGGCCGGATCGGCGGTATTGCGGCCGATGAGCTTCACCTCGCCCGGACCGAAGGTCAGGTGGTTGACCTGCCCCAGCGGCAGCAACCTGGGCACGCCGCCGGCCGGGTCGAGCGTGTAGGCGCGGTAGTTGCGGAAAAACGGCTGCCCGTGCGTGGTCACGAACAGTATGTGTCCCTCGGGCGTCCAGCCGCGCACCACGACGTCGGGACCCAGCCAGGTCATCCGTCGCGCCGGGCCGCCTTCGGCCGGCATCAGGTACACCTCCGGGTGCTGCTCGTCGCGGCCGACGAAGGCGAGCCACTTGCCGTCCGGCGAGAATGCCGGCGTCGAAGGTTCGCCGAGTCCCGCGGTCAACCGGCGCGCCGTGCCGCCGGCCGCGGAGACGGTCCACAGGTCGTCGTCGCACACAAAGGCGATGGTGTCGCCGTGGATGGTCGGTTGACGCAGATAGCCTTGGTCGCTCATGGTCAGGATTCCGGGTGCATTGGAGTGGGCGGGCCGGCCGGCGACGTCCGCCTGCAGCGAACGCGCGGCGGCACCGTCGGAACATGGTAACGGAGCCACCGGGGATCACGCCATCCACGCGAGCAGCCGCGGGTCGGCAGGATGAGTCGCGACCCCTGCCGACCGGCGGGCGGGGTCAGGCTGGTCCTTGCCGCTGTCGATTTCCCGGCGCCTGGGCGACCGGGTCGACCGGCAACGCATCGAGCGGCGCCCACAACCGCGGCCAAGGATGGCGCGGAGGAGAAAAACCGGGCCCGGCTAGGCGCGCGGCGTCCCGTGGATGCCGGCGAGCGGCGCGCGGCGCAGGAACGCGGTGTTCTGACCGAGTATGAAACGCAGCAGGTCTTCGAGCACCGGCTCGTCGATCGCCTGGCTGTGGAATTCCAGCGCGACGCGGTCGAAGCGATCGACGTTGACCATCGGCACGGTGACGAGCCCCGTCTGGTAGTCGACGTGAAATGACACGGCCGAGGGTATCGCCGGCGGTACCGTGATCACGCATTTGCGTACCACACCGCCCTGGTCCTCGACCCGACGGCAGGTGTACTGGAGCCCGGCATCGTCAAGCGCCTTTTCGGCCAGCGCGACGCCGCCGGGCGCGACCTCGATGGTCAGCGGTTTGGCCGCCGCGATTTCGTACCAGATGTTGATTTCGTCGATCACCGAAAACCCGACGATGTGGCGCGTGTGCTGGCCGACGTAGCCGCGGCCGAATTTCGGCGCTTCGAATACCAGTCCATGCCCGACGTCGAAGCGATGTTCGATCGGTGGTTTCAGACCATCGAGGTAGGCGAGCGCCTTCTCGAGCCAGCCGTAGGCCTTGTGCATCCGCGCGTTGAGTTCCTGGTAGCCCTCGATGTCGGTGACCTCGTGGGTGGCGGTACGCGACGCCTCGTACTGCAGACGCAACTGGTCGAGCAGTGATGGTGCGGTGGTCATGCTCGGGGTCTCCCTGGAAGGGCGCGCCGTATCCATGCACGCGGGAATCGGGTGCGGACGCGACATGGCCGCGTCGGCATCCCATGCGGGTTGATTCTAGCGCCTCGCACCGCGCGATGCACCGCCGCGCCGCCTACGCCTTCGGTCCGCCGCTGCCAGGCTCACCCGGGCCGTTGCGCAGGAAGGTCCGGCCGTGCAGCATGAACAGGCGCAGCTTGGCCGCGGCGACTTCGTTCGCGCGCAGGCTGGCGTACCACCGGTACACCAGCGCGAGCACCGCCCCGCCCGCCACCAGGAGCAACGCGACGGGGACCCGCAGCAACAGCACGACCGCCAGCACCACCACGCCCACCGCCAACCGTTGCGGCGCGAAGAAGATCGCGTTGATCCCCGCCACCTCCTCCGCCTCGGTCAACGCGCGCTGCGCGGCGAGGCCCAGCGACGACAGCTTTTCCACCACGCGCCGCAGCGTATCGGCTTCCGGCCCCGTCCCGCTCAGCCTCAGCACGTCCTGTGCGGTCTGCTGAAATTGGTCGAGCGCTTCGAGCAGCGGGGTCAGATGGTCACCGTCCAGCGCCTCGTCGCCTTCCGGCGTGTAGGCCAGCACGGCGGCGATACTTGTGCGCAACTCGTCCGTCGTCGCGCCCCGCTCGTTCTCCCGCGCCTGCGCAGCGGCGCGCTCCCGCCGGGTTTCCATCTGCGCGTCGTCGCGCGCATGCGCCAGCATCTGCCGCGCCACGACCACGCCGACGATCTCGTGCTGCGCCTTGTCCCACAGCGCCTCGAACCACGCGCAGCGTCCGGCGACTTGCGGCAGGCCGGCCATGACTTCGCCACGCAGCGCCTCCAGATAGGCGCCGTCTTCGCGCGCGACCAGGAGCATGCCGTTGACCGCACGCTGCGGTGGCAGCACCAGGCGACCCGTCGGCCCGAAGGCGAGGTCGTCGAAGCTCACTGCCTTGTCATCGGCGCCGCCGCCGACGTCGCGCGGCCGCTGGCGCCACTTCTCCTCGGCGCGACGCGCGGCGTCCCACCACTGCGCGAACGTGCGCCAGTCCTCGCGCCAGCGCGCGTCCAGAACGAGGAAGCGGTCGTGGCCCGCTTCGCCGTAGGTGGCGAGCGCATCATCACCGTAGAGCGAATCCAGCCAATCCTGCGCGTCCGCATCGCCATCGGCGGCGGCGCGCGCGCTGGCGCGCAACGCCTCCTCGCTCAACGGCGCGCCGCACCACACCGGCGGCAGGTCGGGCGCCGCGGCCAGCAGAAAACGCAGCAATCGGGCGTCGTCGGAGAGATCGCGTCGCTCCTGCAGGTCGGCAAGCCGGCGCACCAGGTTGTAGTCGTGCAACTCGCGCTCGAGCCAGCGCGCGATCTGCCCGCGGCCGAGATCGCGCCGCGCGGCGTCCCAGTGCTTCGCCAGCGCCATCGCCAGCTCGGCCGCGGTGGTCGCCTCGGTCCGGTCGAATCGATACGGCCGCACGACCGTGGCCACGCCGTCGGCGTCGTCGGCCACCGTCAGCGTCGCGTCGCCGGCCAGCCAGCGTTCGACCTCGTCGGCGCCCCAGCGGCGCTTCGGATCACGCAGCAGCAGGCCGCGGCAGAGGGTGCGCAGCGCATCGTCGTAGACGCTGCGCACGTCGATGGGCCGTGTGGCGAGATGGTGATTCATCACCTGCTCGGACAATCCATCGAAGGGATGACGCCCGCTCGCCGCCTCCAGCACGATCATGCCCAGCGACCACCAGTCCGACTTCGCGTCGAGCACACCGGTCAGCACTTCCGGGGACGCGTACCTGGTGGTGCGCGCCGCGCTGGTGAAGTGCTGGGTCGCCGCCGAAAACGACGCTATGCCGAAATCGGTGAGCGCCAGCTCGAGCGGGGATTTCATCCGGACCAGCACGTTCTCGGGCTTGAGATCGCGATGCAGTATGCGGTGCGCGTGAATGCCGATCAGCGCGTCGGCGATCTCGCGCACGATGCGGGTGATGTCGGTCCTGGGCAGCGGCCCCGCACGCATGAGGTCTTCGAGCGTGCCGCCGGGCACGTATTCGAGCAATTCGAAGGCGGTCCCATCCGAGGTGCCGTGATCGAGCACACGCACCACCGTATCGCCAACCGAACGCGCGAGCACCTCGAGCAGGCGAAAGTCCGGCGCAATGCCGCGGCGATACAGCTTGGCGACGCAGCGTTCGCCGCTTTGCGCGTCGGCGACGAGCAGGATGTCGGCCTCGCTGCCGGTGGCCGGAAAGACGTCGATCACCCGGTAGCGCTCGCGCAGCGCCGACGGCAGCGGTCGCGCTCCGGCGAGGACCGCGGCACTGGCCGTCGCCTGCAACGGGCGGTTGCAGTAGATGCATCGATCGCGACCGGGCGGATTGGCCTGTCCGCAGTCGGCGTGAGGGCAATGCAGCGATGCGGCCGGATCCGCCGGCCTGTCGGCCGCGTCGGCCACAGGCTCGGCACGGACCGGCGCTTCAGGCCCGGGCGTGGCGTCAGCGTTTCGATCGCCGGGCACGCCGTCCTGGCCGAGGTCGAGCGCCACCGGCCCGGCGACGGCCGAATCGACGGGCGCCCGAGCATCGTCCGGGACGGCTTCAGTGGCGGCGCGCGCGGCGGCATCACCGGGCACCTCGTCCGGTGGCGCGCGCTTGAGCGAAAAGTCGATGCCCGAGAGCAGTGCGCCGCAACCGCAGCGGCTTTGTTCAGGAGGATTGTCCTGCCCGCAGACCGGGCAGACGCGGACGTACTGGTGAGCCACGTCTCCGACTCTACCTGCGCCAGGACACTTTCGTAAGCATGAGTCCTCGACTCGCGCACAATGCCTCGACCGCCGCCATGTCGCCGCGGCCCGGAATACCGATCATCCACACGCGGCCGCCTTCGACCGAGGCCTGCATCCGCTTGCCGCCGGCTTCCGCCGACGCGTCGACGTGGATCGCATAGCGTTCCCGCCCGCGTGCGGAAAGCGGCACCAGCGGCTGATTCGACGAGCCGCGCCACACGCGGCCCTGCGGCAGGGCATCGGCGTAGGGTTCCGGAATCACTGCGTCGAGCAGCGCCAGCAGCCTGGGATGATCGCGCTGCAACGTCTTCAGCGGATAGCCGCTGTAGCACAGCAGGTCGAAGTCGAGCTTCGCTTCGCGCCGCCAGGCGGCAAGCGCCGCAAGCAAGGCGCGCAGCGCCATCGGCTGCTCGAACGGCTCGCCGCCGCTGATGGTCACGCCGTCGAGCGTGTCGCCGGCGACGCGCCGGCACCAGGCGACGAGGTCACGCACGGCGATCGCCTTGCTCGCGTCCTTCGGCCAGGTGTCCTGCGACACGCAGCCGCGACAGTGAATCGTGCAGCCCTGTACCCAGAGGCCGATGCGCCGGCCGGGACCCAGCACCGTGACCGGCCAATGCGCCTTGTTGAGTTCGAGTGCAGGACCCGCGTTCATCACGCGGAGGGCGAGCCGCCGGAATCCGCGGCGCCGCCGCGCGCGGTACTCACGCCAGCGTCACCGTCACGATCCGGCTTTCGTCCTCGGCGAGTCCGGTGACGTCGAGCGTGGTGCGGCCTTCGAGCGGAAAGCGGAACATCGCGCGCGCCAGCGGGTTGACGAACAGCGACTCGAGCTGATTGCCGACGCCGCGCCCCCCGTTGGCCAGGTCCTTGGTGCACAGCGCGCGCAGGTGTTCGTGCACCTTCGCATCGATGCGCAGGTCCACCTTGTGTTCGTCGCGGACGCGGTTGACGACATTGCGCAACATGCCTTCGAAGATCTGCCCACCCACCTCCGGCGTGATGAAGCCGAAGACGATGATGTTGTCGCCGATGCGATTGAGGATCTCCGGCCGCGACAGCCGAAACTTGAAGTAATCCTGAATGGCACCGCGCACCCGCGCTTCGACCACTTCGGGCGAATCGTCCTGCCGCACGTTCTGCACGCGCTGGCCATGTTCGTCCTCCACGAAAATGCCGAGGTTGGACGTGAACACCAGGATCGCCTCGGAGAAGTAGGCCGTTTCGCCGCGGCCGTCGGTGAGCCGGCCGTCGTCCAGAATCTGCAGGAACTTGTCGAGAATGCGCGGATGCGCTTTCTCGATCTCGTCGAACAGCACCACCGAAAACGGTTTCTCGCGCATGGCGTTGGTCAGCTCGCCGCCCGCGTCGTAGCCGATGTACCCCGGCGGCGCGCCGAGCAGCCGCGCGCCGGTGTGCTCCTCGGCAAATTCGCTCATGTCGAAACGGATGTACGCACGGTCGTCGCCGAAGATCAGCTGCGTCAACGTCTTGGCCAGTTCGGTCTTGCCCACGCCGGTGGGTCCGGCGAAGAACAGCACGCCGCGCGGCCGGTTGCCGGTCGACCGCGCCTGCGCGCCGGTCAGGCCCATCACCGAGCGCATCAGGATATCGATGGCCTTGGTCACCGCCGGCCGCTGCCCGCGCACCCGCTCCTCGATGAACGGCAGCGCTCCCGCGATCCGTTCGCGCAGGTAATTCTTCTTCCACGGGTTCTCGGTGGCGCCGACCTTGTAGCACTGCACGGCATCGTCGACGTCGCGCAACCCGATGCCCTGCCGGTCGGCGAGCTGCGCGATGTCGGCCAGCGCCACCAGCGGCAGGCCGTCGGTGCGCTGCGAAAAGTCCCGCGCGAACTTCGCGCGCGCCTCAACATCAGCGTCGTCGAAGCCGGCAAAGAGGTCGCCCAGGTGGCGCGCCGCCTCCTCGCGGGTCTCGTAGTCCGGCAGGCCGATGGACAGCATCGCCACCCGGGTGGAATCGAGCGACAGCCATGACGGCAAATCCTGCATCCGGTTGACCAGCCACAGCACCGGATTGAAATGCGCCTTGCCGGTGGCGGTGGTGATGTCCGCGCCCTTGGGCACGATCGGATGGGCGATCAGCGACAGCCGTTCGGCCGCCACGAAAAAACGATGCTCGGCAACGTCCAGGTGATCGGGCTGGCGCGTCAGCCGCGACGCGAAATCGACGACCAGCGCGCAGCGCGCGTCACGCTGTCCGGCCAGCTTGCGCATCACGCCGATCAGATTCTCCAGGCTCATCGCCATCACGCCGTCGGTCAGCTTCAGGTCAAAGAGCCGGGTCGCGAGCTCGACGATCTCGGGTTCGTTCGGGTAGGGCCGCAAGCCTTCGACCGGGTCGTAGACCAGCAGGAAGCGGTAGTCCATCTGCGCCAGATGCGCCCACAGGCAGCGCAACAGCGGCGCCAGCGTGGTGCCGTCCGCATAAGGTGTCAGGAAGCTGTCGCGGATGTTGCCGGCGACCACGTACTGCGAACGGATCGGCAGCAGCCGCTTGAGGTCTTCG
Source organism: Betaproteobacteria bacterium (assembly GCA_032123655.1). GTDB lineage: Bacteria > Pseudomonadota > Gammaproteobacteria > Burkholderiales > Casimicrobiaceae > VBCG01. The sequence goes on along the minus strand of JAQBEY010000026.1, from coordinate 12,010 downwards.
ATCCAGCGCGGGGTGTTGTCCAATCGGAACTCCGTTGTCGCTCAGGGCCGCCCGGACGCGGGCGTCATGGTTGCTGGCGGGACCGCGGGGCGCGCTGTGGCCGGCCGGCGTCGTCTTCCGCGGCGATATCCGGCAGGCTGGCGCCATCGACCACCTGCACCGGGACTTCGCCGGCCTCCAGCCGGCGCCGCACGTCCAGCGTCAGCCCACGCGCCGCCAGCGTTTGCAGCAAGCGTGGAAACTCCGCACACCAGCGATCCTCGGCGAGCGCATCCAGGCGCCTTCGCTCGGCGGACTCCTCGCCGCCACTGGCCCGAACCACGTTAAAGTTGGCGGTGCGCTCGCGCGGGTCCAGGCGCAACCGGACGAAGTAATTCTCCCATCCGGTGCGCCGGAAGTGCACGGCGCCGCCGTCGGCGAACAACGTTGCGCCGATGTCCTCCACCTCGTAGCCCAGGTCGCGCAGCGATTCCTGCAGCACCAGCGCCGCGGCATCCTGCTCCTGCTGCTCGCGATCCGCTGCCGCGAGGTCGAGGGCATGCTGCGCCGCCTCGCGCAACGCCGCATCGAACTGCTCGACGCCGGCCGCGACCCGCTCCAGGGCGCGCAACAGCGGCACGGGAGCATCTTCCGGCATGGCGTCCAGCAGGCGCAGCGCTTCGGCCGCATCGCGCGCCTGCGCGTCGCGCGCTTCGCCGTGCCGCTGCACGGCCAGGCGCAGTTCCGTCGCCAGCGCTTCGGCGCGCTCGAGCGAAGGCGCCAGCACGATCGCCCTGGCCAGCGACTCCAGCTCGGCCGGCAGCGCGGCGCCGTCGCTGCGCTCGAGCCGCGACAGCACGCGCGCGGCCGTCTCGCGCAGCTGCTCCGTCTGCGCGTCGCCGAGTCCCGGCTGCAGTTGCCGCTGCAGGACGTACGCGCCCAGCACCTCGTCGAGTGTCGGCGCCACCGCGGCTGCCGCCAGCGCCGCGCGAACCTGCCCGGCGTAGGCGGCGCCGCTCGCCGCCAGCGCGGACTCCAGTTCATGCAATGCGGTTTCGAGCGCTTGCAGATGGCGGACCCACGCCGCGTCCTCGTCACCCTCATCACCCTCGGGCGCCACCGGCGCTGCCACCGCGGCGCGCTGCGCCAGGTCCGGCATATGCGCACCAAGTTCGCCCGCCAACGAGCGCAGCCGCTCGAAGCGCGCAGCAAGCCGCGCCGCCTCACCGCGCATGTAGGCCGTGCGTTCCAGCCGCGCGGCGCGCTGGCCCTGCCGCGCCTGTACCAGCGATCGCTCGCGCTCGCGCAGCTGGGCAATCACATCGCCGTATTCGCGCTTCATCGACTGCGCTTCGCGGATGGCGCGTGCGGACAACATCAATATGCCGTGCGCAATGATGTAGCCACAGGTGATCGGGCCGCTCATGGTGCAGGCATTATTCCATTGTTGGCAGGCACGCGCTGGATTGATGGGGGTTCGCAGGCGCCATCGCCCGCGCCTGTATCCATCGCGAACCCGCGCAACCGCCGGAAACCGCGTGCCGCGGTCCCGGTGAAGACGCGTCAAGGCCGGTGCAGCAGCGCACGCCGCAGGCAGCGCGGCGAGTGCAAGACTGGCGCCAAGGATGATTGCAGCTGGGCAAACGCGGCGCATCAAACCATCTTGCCAGAGGTCGGATTGCCCGCGGTCTCGCGGGCAACAATTGCCCCCGAAGGTCGTCGGCCCGGGACCGTGGCGACGACACCACAGTGCGACAGGTTTCGTCTTGGCCGCCGCCGGCGCCGTGTGCGATCATTTCACCCCGCCGCGCATCCGTGACGGCAACCCCGTTCAGAAATGAGCCAAGCCATGTCCAAGTCGGCCGACCATTCGCCGGAGAATTCCTCGAACAAAGGGGCGCGCGCCGAAGTCCCGCAGCGGCCGATGCTTCCCTTCGTGCTCGAACTGGTGCGGCCCTACCATGGCTGGCTGCTGATCGTCTTCGCGGCGATGATGGTCGAGATCGCGATGAGCCTCGCCGCGCCCTGGCCGCTCAAGCTCGTGCTCGACGATGCGCTGGGCAACCACCATCTGCCCGCATGGGCGGTCTGGGCGCACGACATGGGCATCGGCCGGCATACGATGGGCGTGGCGATTTTCGCGGGACTCGCCACGCTGGTCATCGCCATCGTCAGCGCCATCGCCACCTACATCGACAATTACTTCACCACCAGCATCGGCCAGTGGGTCGCCAACGACCTGCGCATCCGCATCTATTCGCACCTGCACCATCTGTCACTCGGCTATTACGATGGCGCCAAAACCGGAACGCTGATGTCGACGATCACCAACGACGTGTCGACCGTGCAGAGCTTCGCGTCGTCGTCGACGCTGGACATCATCGTCGACCTGGTGACCATCGTGTTCATGCTCGGGCTCATGTTCTGGCTGGACTGGGATTTCACGTTGATTGCCGTCGGCGTCGCGCCGTTCCTGCTGATGTTCGTGCTGCGCTTCAAGAAGGCGGTGAAGGTGGTGACCCGCGAGGTCCGCGTCCGGCAGAGCGAGATCGTCGCCGTGGTGCAGGAAGGCCTGGGCTCGATCCGCGCCGTGCAGGCCTTTGGCCGCCAGGACCTCGAGGTCCGGCACATGGAGGACGCGAGCCGCGCCACCGTGGTGGCGGCGCTGAAGGCGCGCCAGGTCAAGTCGCTGCTGTCGCCGGCGGTGGGGCTGGTGGTCGCGGCCTGCACGGCGGTCGTGCTGTGGAAGGGCACGGCGCTGATCGTCGCCGGGACCATGACCGCTGGTGCGCTGACCGTCTACCTGGCCTACCTGACCAAGTTCTTCAAACCCGTAAAAGACCTGGCCGCGATGACCAGCACCATCGCGCAGACCACCGTCGCGCTGGAACGCATCCAGACCATTCTCAGCGCCGACGACATCATTCCCGAACACCCGGAGGCCCGGGCGCTTCCAGCCGTGCGCGGCGAGATCACCTACGAGCACGTCGCCTTCGGCTATCGCGGCGAGCCGCCGGTGCTGACTGACGTCAACTTCACCATCAAGCCCGGACAGGTCGTGGGCATCGTCGGTCCCACCGGCAGCGGCAAGTCCACCGTGGTCAGCCTGGTGCCGCGCTTCTACGACCCCACCGGCGGTCGCGTGCTGATCGATGGTGTCGACATCAACAGATGCACTCTCGGCTCGCTGCGTGAGCAGGTCGGCTTCGTGCTGCAGGAAACCGTGCTCTTCCGCGGCTCGATCAAAGAGAATATCGCCTACGGCCGTCCCGACGCGACCGACGACGAGGTGGTCACCGCGGCCAAGCTCGCCAATGCGCACGAGTTCATCGAGCGCATGCCGCACGGCTACGACTCGATGGTCGGCGAGCGCGGCGACACGCTCTCCGGCGGCCAGCGCCAACGCATCGGCATCGCCCGCGCGGTGATCCGCAACAGTCCGATCATGATCCTCGACGAACCGACCGCAGCGCTCGACACCGAATCCGAACAGTTGGTCGTCGAAGGCCTGCAGCGGCTGATGAAGGGCCGCACGGTGATCATGATCGCGCATCGTCTCTCCACCATCCGCAACGCCGACAAGATCATCGTCCTGAAGGATGGCGTGGTCGCCGAGGAAGGCACCAACGACGAGCTGATTGCCCGCGGCGGCGTCTACGCCGAGCTGCACCGGATCCAGTTCGAAACTCCCGCCGCCTGAGGCGCCGAATTCGCCCTTCGCCTGCCACACCGATCTTCTTTCCCGCGTTCACTCCTTTTCAGACGGATCCCACCATGTCGCACCAGCTGATTGTCCTGCCCGACGACACGGCCGCGCCGCTGGTCATCGCCATCGAAGGCGCCCGACGCACGCTCAACATCCGGATGTTCCTGTTCACCGACGCCACGCTGCTCGATGCGGTGAGCACCGCGCACCGCCGCGGCGTCAAGGTCCAGGTGATGCTCAACCCGGCCCGGCGCAGCGGCGAATCCGAGAACGACGCCGCGCGCAAGCAACTCACCGACGCCGGCATCACCGTGCAGGACAGCAACCCGGCGTTCGACCTGACGCACCAGAAGTCGATGGTGGTCGACGGGGAAACCGGCTTCGTCGAGTCGCTGAACTGGGAACTCAAGGACCTGACCCTTACCCGCGACTACGCCGTCGTGACCACCCGCAACAAGGAAATAAACGAGATGGTCGACTGCTTCAACGCAGACTGGGCGCGCAAGGAATTCAAGCCGCCGGCCGACTCCACGCTGATCTGGTGTCCCAACAATGGACGCCGACGCATGGCCGAATTCATCGACTCGGCCACGCGCTCGCTCTGGCTGCAGAACGAGCGCTACCAGGACACGGTGATTCTCGAGCGCCTGGTGCGCGCCGCGCGCCGCGGCGTCAAGGTGCACATCCTCGCCAAGCCGCCGCACTCGCTCAAGCCCGACAAGCTGATCGAAGGCGTGGGCGGCCTGCGCATCCTTCAGGACGTCGGCGTCGAAGTGCACACACTGCGCCATCTGAAACTGCACGCCAAGATGCTGCTGGCCGACGGCGAGCGGGCCATTGTCGGCTCGATCAATATCGCCCCGGGCAGCTTCGACTCACGGCGCGAGCTGGCCATCGAGACCGACGACAAGGCCACCGTCAAGCGATTGAAGAAAACCGTGAAGCATGACTGGGAGAAGTCGCGCCTGCTCGACCTCTCCGACGCCGCGCTACTGGCGGATCTCAAGAAACGCGCCGAACTGAGTCCCGACAAGCTGGTGCTCTACGAGGACAGCGAGCACTGGGGGTATCACCACAGCGGGCACCACCACGGCAACGGCCATGGGCGTGAGGGTCACGACAGGGTCCACGCAGAAAAGGACCGTGATGCGCACCATGAGAAGCGCGATGGAAAGGATTCGGGGAAGCGCTGATCGACGACCGTCGGCGGGTTGCGCGCTTCACGCCGGTCCTGGCTCGCCCTCGATTCGTCAGGCGAGGCCGGTTCCGGCCGCCGGATCGTGGCTTGCTATTCGCTGCCCCCGCCCGGGGCGCGAAGCGCGGGTCGATCGGCATCGTAGTGTTCGGCGCGGCGCAGCATCACCCGGGTCATCCGGCGGAAGATGAACAGGTGCGCCGGCGCGAGCGCGTACCAGTAGAGCAGGCCCCAGACCCCCTGTGGATGCCAGTAGGCGGTGATCGTCAGCCGCGTCCACTGGTCGGGTGCGGGTGCGGGTGCGGGTGCGGGTGCGGGTGCGGGTGCGGGTGCGGGTGCGGGTGCGGGTGCGGGTGCGGGTGCGGGTGCGGGTGCGGGTGCGGGTGCGGGTGCGGGTGCGGGCTCGACCTCGAACTCCAGTACGCCCGACCCCGGCGCGCGCATCCCGAAGTGCAGCGTCAGCCGGTGTCCGGGTTCGAGCGCGAGCACGGTCCAGTAGTCGATGCGGTCGCCGATCCGCAGCTCGGTCGGGTGGCGCCGGCCTCGCGTCAGCCCCGGTCCGCCGACGAACCAGTCCATGACGCTGCGGATCCACCACAGCCAGCTCATGCAGTAGTAGCCGTTGTCGCCGCCGATGGTCGCGACGACCTGCCACACCGCGGTCGGCGACGCCGGGCCGATGGCGCTGCCGCTGGCGCGCTTGGCGTAGAACGCGTTGTCGAGCCGAAAACCGCGGAACATCAGCAGGCCCTCGCTCCAGCGGGCAGCCACGGTGTGCGCCTGTTCCGCCTTCAGTGCAGCTTCCACCGACTCGCGAAAACCCAGCAGCTTCTGGGGCGCCAGGCGGCGCAGTTCGGCATCGTCCGCCGGCAGGTCGTGCTTCAAGCCGCCAATCAGGGCGCTGGCGATGCTGGCCGGTACCGCCGTCACTAGGCCCAGCCAGTACGCCGACAGTGTCGGCGTCAGAACCGGAACCGGAATGATGCGGGGCCTCTTGCCGACGACCTCGCCGTACTGGCGCATCACCTCTTCGTAGCTGAGATAGTCGGGACCGGCGGCGTCGAGCACCTTGTCCGCCGCCTCGTCCAGCCAGGCCACGCGCACCAGGTACTCGAGCAGGTTGTCGAGCGCGATCGGTGAAGACTTCGACCGCACCCACCGGGGCGTCAGCATCAGCGGCAGGTGGTTGACGAGGTCGCGGACCACTTCGTAGGCCGCGGACCCGGGACCGACGATGATGCCGGCGCGGATCTCGGTCACCGGCACCCGGCCCGCGCGAAGCCGCCTGCCGGTATCGCGCCGCGACAACAGGTGCTCGGAATCGGCGTCCTCGGGAATCAGGCCGCCCAGGTAGACGATGCGCCGCACGCCGGCCCGTTCCGCCGCCGCCGCGAAATTCTCGGCCGCTTGCAGGTCCAGGCGGCCGAAGTCCTGCCCGGCCGCCATCGAGTGCACCAGGTAATAGGCGATGTCCACGCCCGCCAGCGCGGCCGGCAGCGAATCAGGCTTCAGCGCGTCGGCCTCGACCAATTCGACGCCGGGCCAGTCACGTGCCTCGAGCACCCTGCGATCGCGCCCGCAGGCGCGCACCGCGCGGCCCTCACGCAGCAACCGCGGCACCAGATGCGAACCGATGTAGCCGGTGGCCCCGAATACCAGTACCGGCGCACCTTGGGCAGGTCCCGGGTATTCAGCGGCCGGGGCGGGGAGCGCGGGTGAAACCGGCGTCACGGCAAGCATCGATCCCACCCTAGCGGCGCGGCGCGGTGGTCGCCGTTCGACCGCTGCGCCGGGCGACCTCCGCGGCCACCGCTTCGAGCTGGGCCGCAAGGTTCTGCCGGACCGCCCGGCTGCCGATCACGGGCGGTGGGGGCACGAGCAGTCCGATCACCGCGGTGTAGCGCAACTGCGTGCGCGGCCCGCCACGGCGCCCGCCCGGCGGCATGAGTTCGTAGCGGCCCTCGAATACATCGATCGCCCGGTGCTTCAACAGTCCCAGGTCGAAGCTCACGGCCTTCGCCTCCGCCACGCGAAGCTTCTGGTGCTCGATGTTCAGCCGCACCGTCATCGCCTGCGTGAACAGCAGGAACCGGAATTCGCCGTGCTGCTCGACCACCAGATGCTCTGTCGCCTTGGTCGGCGTCCGGCGTTCGATCACCCGGCAGGCGTGGATGCCGGGCATGAAGCCCGGCAAGGCGGCGTAGTCGGTGATCGTCTCCCACACCGTCCGCGCATCGGCGGCGAGGTCGAGCACCGCCTCGGCCTCGAAGCGGCGGCCGCTGCGGTGCACGTCCACCTTCACGTCGTCAGTCATCGGCAATCCTCGGCATTCCGCAGACGCGCTTCACCAAGGCGTTGGTTCGTGAGCCCTGGACATCAGCGCCATCGTACCGGCGCTGGGCAGTCAGCGGATGGGACGCTGCGAACTAGGGCGCCGCGGTCAGCCGCATTAGCGCGTCCCACAACTGCTGCCGTTCCTCCGGCGACGGATCGGTGCCGGGAAGCACATGGGTGACGTGCGGTTTGCGGTCGAGCCAGAAAAGGCCGCTCGCCCCCGCCGCTTCCGGCGCGGCCGCGAGCCAGCTGATCGTATCCGCACCCTGCTCGGCCGTGCGCAGCAGGCGGCGGGTGATGGCATGAAATGCGGGCAGCGACGTCGCCACGCCAGCGGTGTCCGCCCATCCGGGATGCGTCGAATGAACGACCACGCCGCTATCGGCAAGTCGCTGCGCCCACAGCTCGGTCAGCACCACCAGCGCGCGCTTCGTACGCGCGTAGGCGCGAGTGCCTTCGTACGGCTCGCGCTCGTACTGCAGGTCGTCGAGCGCGAGCCCCGACGTGTACATGCCGCCCGACGAGACGTTGACGATCCGGGCAGGCGCCGACTGCACGAGGCGCGGCAGCAACAGCTGCGTCAGCAGGAACGGCGCAAGCAGGTTGGTCGCCAGCACGGTTTCGTTGCCCTCGGAGGTCGTCGTCCGCTCCTTGAGCAGAACGCCGGCATTGTTGACGAGGACGTGGATGCGCGGTTCCGTGCGCAGCAGCCGGCGCGCGAGCTTCCTGACGTCCGCCAGCACGGCCAAATCGGCGAGCGCGCTCGCCACATTCTCGTTGCCGGTGGCGGAAACGATGTCCCGGCGCGTGTCCTCGATCTTGTCCGGGTTGCGGCCGACCAGGATCACCCGCGCGCCGAGCTCGGCCAGTTGCATGGCCGCGGCGCGGCCCAGGCCCGAGGTCGCCCCCGTGACGACCACCGTGCGTCCGCGCATGGATACGGCGAGCGGCTTCCAGCTGCGGGCGTGGCAGCGGTAGCCCTGCCTGGTGAAACCGGCGAGACCGGGCAGGATCAACCGATCGCCCAGATCGGTCAGCACGCTGCGCGCAGGGGTCGGCGGCGCCTCGCCGAGCGCGGCCGCGAGACCGCGCACCGCATTCTTGCCGACGCGGTCGAACACGCCGCCGAGCCACGGCTCGGCGGCACGGAACGCGCCCTTGAGCGAGATTTCCGCGGTGTAGGCAATGCGCGTGCCTCCCGGGATGGGCGCGAACTCGATGGTGTCCACCGCATGGACGGCGTCGCCGTGGCCTTCCAGCACGATGCGGTGCGGCGGCGCATGGTCGCGGACGACGTAGTCCATCGGAATGCGCCGCGGCCCGAATCGGACCAGCAGCGCGAATTCGGTGCCGACCCCGACCGGACCCGCACTGGTCTTGCGCGAAGCCGCCACGCCCGGATCCCACTGCGCCGCGTTGCCGAACTGGCCGACGTAGGCGAACGCCTCGTCGACCGGCCGCGGCACGTCGATGGTTTCCTGGAGTCTGATCATGAGGGAATTGTCTCCTGTCGCCGCGTCGACCGTAACACGCCGGTCATCGGCGCGATGCCCGTCACGCGGGCACCGCGGTCTGCACGACGCCGGCATCCGTGCGTGCGCCCGCCCCCGCCGCTGGCGCAAACAGCAGCGCGATGCGCTCCGCGCGATACCTGAATATCTCCTCCACCAGTGTGGCGACCTTCGCACCCGCGAGCGACGACCCAAGCCAGCCGAGCGGCAGCCGGTAGCGGACCACGTCGCGCAGCAGCGTGCCACCGCCCATCGGGACGAAGTCGTGCGCGTGCCGCCAGTGCGCGTAGGGTCCCCGGACCTGCGTGTCGACGAAGCGCCGCGCCGGCGTCCAGTCCTCGATCCTGCTTCGCCAGTGCATCGGCATTCCGCTCAGCCGAAGGCGATAGTCGATTTCCGTACCCTCGCCGACCAACGGCGTCGACTTGCCCACCACCCGGAAACGCAGGAATCCCGGCGTCAGCGCCTCCAGGTTGTTCTCGTCGCAGAAGAACGGCCAGACGGCCCCGGGCGCGTGCGGCACCCACTGCTCCGCCACGAGCTCGTGCGTCGCGCCTCGCAAGGGCGTGAGCAGGTCGGCGAGCGCCTCGTCGATCGACGCGAACCCGAAGCGGAATCCTGTGTCCAGCGTCCGGCGCGGCTCGACCCGCGCGCTTTCCAATACGATGCCCCCCATCGCTCCGTAGAGCGCCCTGATCGCCAGCGCCGGCACGGCCAGGTTCTCGCGGACCTGCAACGCCCGGCACAGCGCCGTCGTGAATTCGCGATTGGTCGCCGGCTGCGGCGCCACGCCTTCCAGGACGCCGGAAACGCGCGCATCGAGCGCATGCAGGAGCAGCGCTGCGATGTCGTCGACGTGGATCCAGCTCATCCACTGCCGGCCGCCGCCGAGCCGGCCCGCGGCGGAAGCGCGAAACAAGGGCAGCATTTTCGCGAGCGCGCCGCCCTGCCGCGCGAGGACGATTCCGGTCCGGACGACCGCGACGGGCAGATCCGGCCGCGCGTCGACGAGCCGGCGCGCCTCGGCCTCCCAATCGGCGACGACATCCGCCAGGAAGCCTGCGCCTCTGGCACTGTCGCCGTGGAGCGTGGCGTCACCGCGATCGCCGTAGATGCCGATCGCGGACGCCTGCACGAACGACTTCAGCTGCGCGCGGTGTTCGAGCACCGCCCGCACCAGCTGGCGAGTCCCCTGGACGCGCGAGTCCCGGATCAGCGCCATCTGCGCGTCCGACCAGCGCTTGTCCGCCACCGGCTCGCCGGCGAGATTCACGATCGCGTCGACGCCGGTCAATGTCTCCGCCGGCAATGCGCGCGAGTGGTTCCATTCGATGCATCTGGCGGGAAACGGCAGCCGCTGTCGCGCGCGTTCGACATCGCGCACCAGACAGACGAGCGTGTCGCCGCGCGCCGCCAGGCGCTTGCCCAGTTCCCTGCCGATGAGCCCGGTGGCTCCGGTCATCAGGACGCGCATGTCCGCCTCCGTTTCGTCTTTCCATGGATGATGGCCGGCGCGCCAGTTGCCACGCCGGGGTCGCTGACCCGTTCGGGTCACGGCGCGAGACCCCGATGATCCGAGGCCTCGCGCCGTCGGTGGCCGACAGCGTCAGTTCGGCAGCACCACGGTGTCGATGACGTGGATGACGCCATTCGAAGCCATGATGTCCGTCTTGATCACGTTGGCATCGTTCACCTTCACACCCGCCGGCGACGCGGTCACGGTCAGGTACTGGCCTTCCACCGTCTTCACCTGGCCCGGCTTCACGTCGGCGGCGACGATCTCGCCGGACACGACGTGATAGGTCAGCACCTTGGTGAGCGCCGCCTTGTCGGCGAGCAGCGCGTTCAGCTTGTCGGCCGGAATCTTGGCGAAGGCCGCGTCGGTCGGTGCGAAGACCGTAAACGGACCGGTTCCCTTGAGCGTGTCAACGAGGCCGGCGACCGTCAACGCCTTGGCGAGCGTGCCGAACTGGCCCGCACCGACTGCGGTGTCGACGATGTCGGACTTCGTCATGGCCATGCCGCTTGCCGGCATCGCGGTTTTCGTGGCCTCGGCAAGAACGACGGGGGCTCCGGCGCCGAGGACGGTGGCGGCAACGGCAGTGGCGAGCAGGGTCTTGAACTTGGTCATGGTGAAACTCCTTTGCGTGGTGATACGACGTGGATCGCGCCAGGGAGTCCTGGCACGGAGAATCGCTTGTTGGCGATGTTTGCTGTCGACGAACTGCACAGATGTCCTGCGCCGGCACGGCGTCGACCACCGCGAGCGCGGGAAAATGGGAAGGTGATGACTGCGGCAAGCGAGCCCAAACGGCGGAACCGACGCAGCAGGTCGCCTCGGGTCATGCCTTTTTCACCCAGGCGACGCACCAGCCCTTGGCGTTGACGAGCTTGCCGCCGAACGCGGAGCAGGCGCCCCACGCGTCGCCGGTCTTGCCCATGTAGAGCTGGCAGTTGGCGCAATTGCGACCCGCGGTGTACGCCGGGTATTTCTTGGCGTCGACCTTGGTGGCGTCGTGGCGATATCCGAGCGCGGCGGCCTGGGGGTCCGACTCCTCCAGCCTGGCGGGCTGGGCGGCGGCGGTGCGCCAGGCGGCCAGCGCGAGCGCTGCGGAAGGAATCGAGATCACGAAATGGCGGCGGGTGGTCATGGTCGTCCTTTTGCGTAGTTGAACGTCAGGGAAGGCGCGATGCGGCGGCGGGCCGCGCGAACGTCGCGATGTAGTTGACCGAGGTGTCACGGATCCAGGCCGCGCGATGCAGCACCGGCAGGTAGCGCATGCCGCGCCGGTCGACGGATGCGAACCCCGCGTCGCCGGCCGCAGACTCGACCTCCGCAGGCCGGACGAAGCGGCGCCACTGGTGCGTGCCGCGCGGCAGCACGCGGAACAGGTATTCGGCACCGACGATCGCGAACACAAAACTCTTCCAACTGCGATCGATGGTGGACACGAAGAGCAGGCCCCCCGGCGCGACACTCCGCGCTGCGGTGGCAATGACCTGCACAACGTCGCTCACGTGCTCCACCACCTCGAGCAGCAACACGGCGTCGAAGCGCTCGTTGGCGCGCAGAGCCACCTCGGCCTCGCCCTCCCGGTACTCGATCGGGAGACGCTGGTCCGCGGCGTGAAGACGGGCTGCGGCGATGTTGTGTCCCGCCGCGTCGATGCCGGTAACGCGCGCGCCCCGGCGCGCCAGCGGCTCGCAGAGCAGGCCGGCGCCGCAGCCGATGTCGAGAATGCGCAGCCCGGCGAGCGTCGCGCGGCCTGTCCCGGCGAAGCGCGC
>JAQBEY010000025.1:0-19152 GCA_032123655.1 Betaproteobacteria bacterium | reverse complement strand
GCCGCCTTCCTCTCCGTCATCCATCGCGGGCATCCACGCCACCGGCTGCGCGATCGCCTCGACCGATTCGCCTTGAACCTGTCGCGCCTGCTCGTTGTCGGGGTCAACCGCGGCAATGGGCGGCGCTGTATCGGCCCCGCTGTCGAGTGGAAGTTCCGGCACGGGGACAACGACGGGCGCCGGCGGCGCAGACTCGGCGTCGGCCGGAAGCTCGGCTTCGACCCGGCCGATCGCGGCATGCAATTCGGCGGGGTCGGCGGCGATGCTGCCCGCCTCCCTGAGCGTTCCGATCCAGTGCCGGAAGTCCGCTTCGGCGACCTCGATCATCGCGAGCGCCGCAGGCGAGACCGCGCGCTCCTCCTCGAGTAGCCGGTTGTGAATCTTCTCGACGGCCCAGGCAAGCTCGCCAAGCTCCGTGAGGCCGACCATGCGGCCGCTGCCCTTCAACGTGTGGAAGCCTCGCCTGATCGTGCGCAACGCCTCGCGATCGCCGCTATTCCTGGCCAGCATTTCATGATGCGCCGCGATGGCGTCGAGGACCTCGATGGCCTCCTGCAGATAGATCTCGAGCAGCTCGCCGTCGAGGTCGCTGGCATCCGTCTCGAGCAGCCGCTGCGTTTCTTCGGATATTTCCGGTGCCGGAGCCGAGGACTCGACCATTGCCTCCACAGCTGCGGCGAGATTCATCGTATCGCCGGCGTCGAGTTCCTTGAGCAGCGCCTGGACCTGCGCGGCGAGCTCGGGATCGCCGATCAGCTCGGCATCGTCGCGCAGACCGGCAAGCTTCTGCTTCAGACCTGCACGTGCCTCCGCGTCGGTCGGCGCGCGGTGAACCTCGTCGACGAGGCGTGGCAGGGCCGCCCGCAATTCGGCGACCGCGGCCTCAGCCGAATCGGCTTCCGGCAAATCGGGAACGACTTCGACTCCCAGCCTCCTGGCGATCAGCGGCGCGATCAGCCGGTCGCGATCGGGTCGCTGCTGCTCGACCGCCTCGATATAGAAACCGAGACCGGACAGCGATTCAGCGAGCAATTCGAGGTCGTCGTTGGAGACCGGGGTTTCCGGATCCGCGTAGGTCTCTATCTGCTGTTCGCACAGACCCATCAGGCGATCCGCCTCGTCCAGACCCAGGATGCGCAGCGCGCCACTGATCTGGGCGCTGTCCTTGGCAAGCGCGCCCAGTTCCACACGCTTCCCGTTGTCGCGGAAAAATGCGTCGAGGACCTGTTCCATGTGGCGGAGGTTGACCTGGATTTCACGGCCGACCTGCGCGAGCAGCACCCGCTCCTGCGCGCGCTTGCTCATTTCGTCAAGAATCGGCGCGCCACCGTCGCCGGGTACCCGACCCTGCCTGGCCGCGTCCAGTCGCGAGAGCATCGTATCGACTTGCCTGGGAAACTCGGGCGACAAATTCTGGTAATTTTCGAACGCGCTATCGGCAAGCAACAGTGCCGTGGCAAATTCCATTGCCACGGGCTCGGACACTCCCGACGAGGGCATCTTGTCCAGACGCTCCACCAGCGCCGACGTGAGTTTCATCAGCGCACCGTTGTGGATGTCCGCAGCCTTGGCGTGCACCGACGCAAGAGTCAGTTTCAACTTCGACAGATTCTCCGCACGGCCTGACGCGGCCTTCAGCCAGGCATCCTTGGCCCCGGCCAGCTGTTCACGCGCTTCACGCAGAATCGGCTGCAGACGCACGACGTCGGCCGAAAGCACTTCGGCAGAAGGGATGAGTCCGGCAAGTTTGAACGCGCGCTGCACCGCCTGGACCTGCGGCCCCACGGGGGCACTCATCGCGACGAAATACAGCACTTCGCGGCGCAGTCGGTCGGCCACCTTGGAACTGCCTTCGCCGACGCGCCGGATCTGCAGGTCGATGCGGGCGGCGAGCTGTTTGACCCCGAAACCACCGTCGAGTCCACCTTCGACCAGCCCCTCGAACATTGCCCCGACGGTCCACCAGAACGCCCGCAGGCCGCCCTGCGTCGTGACGTCCTCGATCCCGGCGACCGCACTGCGCATGGCCTCGGCACCGGCCTCCTCACCGCGCAACCACGAGAGCAGTCCACGCTGATACGTTCGGCGTTGCTTGATCAGATGTGACTGCCGCTTGCTCGCCTGAACGGTCTCGCGCTGGACAATTCGCGGCGCACGCGGCGACAAATCGGGATAGAAGAGGTCGGTCGGCGCGGTTGCCGTTACGCCACGGACTGCCTGCATCGCTTCGTATTCCGGATAGAGCTTGAGAGGCACCGGCGGCGCGCCGTTGACCAGTTCGTCCAGAAATATCTTCAGCTTGCGACAGGCGCGATCGACAACATCGCAGACGGCCGGAACCGCCTCCGCCGGAAGTTCCTCGGCCCGGTTGAGCTGACGCTCGAGTTCATCCGTATAGGCCACCACCGCGTCCAGCCCGACCATCTGAATGGCACCCGCAGCCTGATGCACGTGCGAGCGCGCATGCTTGAGCGCGGTCGAATCCTCCGGATTGGCGCGGAACGTCGCGAGATCGGTCAGGCCGCGCGACAGCGCCTGGTCGATCTCGCCCTGGACCCAGGACAGCGGGCCGACGTCGAATTCGGGGATTGGTTGGGTGGACACGGACTCATGCTCCTAGTACAGGCGTTGGACGCAACATTCAGCAAGATTCGCGCCCATCGCCGACACGCGCGTCGGTTCAGACCTTGAAGCCCGCCACCGACGAGCGCAGATCGGAAGCGAGCTTGGTGAGCTGGCCAATCGACACGTTCGTCTGCTTGGTGCCTTCCGTCGTTTCTTCGGTGATCTTGAGGATTCCCTGCATGCCGCGTGTCACGTCGCTCACCGATGTCGATTGCATCGATGTCTGGGCCGAAATCCGACCGATCAGCTCGGCCAGATCGCGTGACACCGTCTGGATTTCCGACAATGCCTGTCCTGCCGCGTCAGAAAGTTTCGTTCCCTCGACCACGCCCACCGTCGACTTGTCCATGGCGGCTACCGCGTCCTGCGTATCTGCCTGAATCGTCTTCACGATGGCTTCGATCTGCTTGGTCGCCTCGCCCGAACGTTCAGCCAGCCGCTGCACCTCCTCCGCCACCACCGTGAAGCCCCGACCCGCCTCACCTGCGGACGCCGCCTGGATCGCTGCGTTCAGCGCGAGCACGTTCGTCTGCTCGGTAATGTCCGAGATCAACTCGACGATTTCGCCGATCTCCATCGACGATTCGCCCAGACGCTTGATCCGCTTCGAGGTATCCTGGATCTGTGCACGGATTTCGTTCATGCCGGCGATCTGGCTCTGCACGACTTCCCCGCCCTTCTCCGCCGCCGCCAGAGACCGCTGCGCAACGCGAGCGGACTGCGTCGCGGTCTGCGACACCTCGTTGATTGATTGCGCCATCTGCAGCACGGAAGCCGAAGCCTGCTGAATCTCGCGGTTCTGGCGTTGCGAGGCGTCGTACAATCGATTGGAAATAGCCTGCGTTTCCTGCGTGGCCCGGGTCACCTGGTCGGTTGCGGAGTTGATGCCGCGCACCAGCGTGCGCAACTCCTCGATCGTGAAATTGATCGAGTCCGCGATGGCGCCCGTTACGTCTTCGGTCACCGATGCCTGCACGGTAAGGTCGCCGTCGGCCAGGTTACCCATTTCGTTGAGCAGCCGCAGAATGGCTTCCTGGTTCCGCTTGTTCTCACCTTCGCTTTCGAAAGTGCGGACCCGCGCGTCGTCGAGGAAGACCTTGCCGAGCAGGACCAGCATGAGGAGCGCCAGCAGCGCGAAGAAGATTGCTGCGCCAAGGGTGAACTTGCGCGCGTCGCTGCCTTCGTAGATGGCCGCGAGCCGGGTGGTGTCGGACAGCAGCGGCTCTGCCTCGACGCCGACTGCACGCGCGGCTTGCTTGGCCACCGCGAAACGCGCCTGGTTCTGCGCCAGCGCCTCGACGGCCGACTCGAAAGTCGCGAAGCGTTTTTGCAAATCGGCGAGCGTGGCGCGGGCGTCGTCGGTCCGGACCGGCGTCAGGCGCAGCGGTTCACCGCCCTTGAGCAGGCCACTGACGGTTTCGCGGAACACCGCCGCGTCGTCGCCGAGCTGGGCCAGCAACTCCTTCCCTGCATCGGCCGAACCCGCGGCCGCGTCGACGTTCTTCACGATACGCTGCGCCAGGGTCGGCAGATCGCGCGCGTACTGCATGTCCCGCGGTGCGGCGCCCGACTGCGCAACCTGTTGCGCAGCCTGTTGCGAGAGGTCGGCCACAGCCTTGCGATTGGCCGCCATGCCGTCGAGCCCCTTGCCGATCGCCGACATGGCTCCCGAGTTGCCGAGCAGTCGCTCGGTCGCCGCGTCGGTGCGCGCCCAGCGTTCTCTGACCTCGTTGAGCAGCTTGACCGTCCGATCGTCCTGCGCGACTTCGAGGCTCACTCCGCGCGAAACGCCGCCCTTGAGCATCGCATCGAGGTCGGCACTGAAACGCTCGCGGCTGTCGCCAACCGCGGCGAGCGCCGAACTCTGCCCTTCCGCCGCAAGCGCGCTGCTGCGCGCAAGGCGCTGCGAAAGCATCTGCATTTCCGTCGCGGTCGCCGCTGCCGCCGCATTCTGCTCGGATTGGCGGCTGTCGAGAAAGACCATCAACACCGCGAATACGAGAAACAGGAACATCAGCACGCCCAGAGTCTGGAACTGCTTGACCATCGGCATGTTGCCGAGGAACGGCAACTTTCTGGGCATCGCCATTGTGGTGGTGGCGGTGCGCAGCTGTTCCATGATGGAAACCGACGCCAGCGGGTCATAGCCCGGGGGCTGCGCTTCGCCCATCTTGACCTGCGTCGTCGGCATGTCGAGCTCGAGGTCCTCGGGCTTGACCTTGTCCTTGCCGAACATCTTCCCGAATTTCAGTGCCATCGCGTTTCTCCCGGAGCGCACATCGCGCTCACGCCTAGAACTAGATTCCGACCTGCAGGAACGACGGTTCGCGCGCCAGCTTCGCGAGATCAATTTCCTGCCACGCATTTCCTTCACCGTCCATCCAGCGATGCCCGTACCACGGCGGCGCCGAGTCGGGCGGCGAGGTAGGGGCGAGCTCAGCGACGTTGCGCAGTCCAAGCACTCGCTGTACGACGATGCCGGCGTTCATCTCCCCCGCCCTTGGCCCAAACAGCACCAATCGGGACTGGCCGACGCCGGCCGCGGGCATTTGCCGCCCGAGGTAGCGGGAGAAATCGATGACGCTGAAGAGATTGCCCCGGATATTCGACACGCCGAGGAACCAGGGTTGGGTGAGCGGCACGGGCGCCACGACCGGCATGGTGACGACTTCGCCCGCGTCGACCAGTCGGATAAGCCAGCGCTCTCCACCGCAATCCAGACCAAGTCGCGACGACTCCACCTGCGCGGCCGTCTTGGTCGCGAGCCGAGCCGCCAGTTCGCGCTGGAAGGTCCGGAGATCGAGTTTAGCTGCGCGCGCCATGTTCGTGTCCGCGGCGTCAGCCTATCGCGGCAATCTTTTCAAGCAGTGATTCGCGATTGACCGGTTTCACGATGTAGTCGCGCGCGCCCTGTCGCATGCCCCAGATCTTGTCGGTTTCCTGGCTTTTCGACGTGCATAGAATGATGGGGATATTGCGGGTATCCGGATCACGGCTGATCGCGCGCGTTGCCTGGAAGCCGTTCAGACCCGGCATCACCACATCCATCAGGATGAGATCCGGCTTGACGGACTTCGACTTGAGAATCGCGTCCTCGCCGTTGTCGCTCGCGACCACTTCATAGCCAGCTTTGGTAAGCATGTCGTTCAGTACATGCCGTTCAGTTGGCGAGTCGTCGACGATCAATATCTTGCGAATGGTCATGGTTCCTGCCCTGTGCTTGCGTCCCCGATACACCGCCCGCCGGACGCTGCGGGCGGAGAACTCCCGATCTTCCCGATCAGGCGGCGGCCTTGTTTACGTGCGTGGCGACGGCCTTGAGGAGGCTTTCCTTGGTGAACGGCTT
Organism: Betaproteobacteria bacterium; assembly: GCA_032123655.1. Classification (GTDB taxonomy): domain Bacteria; phylum Pseudomonadota; class Gammaproteobacteria; order Burkholderiales; family Casimicrobiaceae; genus VBCG01. The sequence continues at coordinate 13,181 of JAQBEY010000025.1, read as the reverse complement.
GGTCAGGTATTGGTCCGATCCGACCATCCGTCCTCGCGCCCGGTCGAACAGCCCATCCTTCGAAGACAGCATGACGACCGGAGTACGCTGGAACTTGTTGTTTTTCTTGATTAGCGCGCAAGTCTGGTAGCCATCGAGGCGCGGCATCATGATGTCCACGAAAACCATTTCCGGATGATGGTCGGCAATCTTGGCGAGCGCGTCGAAGCCATCCTCGGCGAGGATCACCGTACAGCCCGCCTGCAACAGGAAGATCTCAGCGCTCCGCCGGATGGTGTTCGAGTCATCGATCACCATCACCTTCACGCCCTGCAACAGACTGTTCTCCGCCAATTGATACCCCTTTCCGAACCACGGCAACCGAAGCGGAGGGCATTTCGGCCCACCGCACTTGTTGTGTTCAAGTCTGCCACGACCCCAGCCAAACTCCTAGAGCATAAAGCTTGCCGGAATGCGGCTGCCGAGGGAAAAACCCTCAAAAATGCAACATTGGGGGAATTTTCATGCACGCCGGGCTGCCGCGTGACGGCAGGGTCTGCCCCCGGGCGTCCTCTGTCAGGCGCGTTCAGCGCCCCAGGAACATTCGATAGGCCGGATTGGCGGATTCGTCCACATATGTGTAGCCGAGCCGGTCCAGAAACTTCCGGAAATCGGCCTTGGCGGACCGCGGAACCTGCATTCCGACCAACACCCGCCCGTAGTCGGCACCGTGGTTGCGGTAGTGGAACAGGCTGATGTTCCAGCCCGCGCTCATGCTGTCCAGGAAGCGCATCAGCGCACCCGGGCGTTCCGGAAACTCGAATCGGTAGACGATCTCGTCCCGGGCCTCCGGCGCGTGCCCGCCTACCAAGTGCCTGACATGGAGTTTGGCCATCTCATTTTCGGACAGGTCGTAGGCCTCGATCTTGTTCCGGCGGAACAGAGCGATCAGATCGGCGGTGGCACGATGGCCGGTCACCTCCACGCCCACGAAGAGGTGCGCGGTCTTGCTGTCGGCGTATCGGTAGTTGAACTCCGTGATGCTGCGGTCGCCCAGCAGAGAACAGAACTCGCGAAAACTGCCAGGACGCTCGGGTATGGTCACCGCGAAGATCGCTTCCCGCGCCTCGCCCAGCTCCGCACGTTCGGCGACGAAACGCAGTCGATCGAAGTTCATGTTGGCGCCGCAGGCGATGGCCACATAGGTTCGGTCGCGAACTCGATGCCGCTCGCACCACGCCTTGACGCCGGCCACCGAAAGCGCGCCAGCGGGCTCGACGATGGCCCGGGTGTCCTCGAACACGTCCTTGATGGCGGCACAGGTCGCGTCGGTGTCCACGCAGATCATTTCGTCGACGTATTCGCGCACCAGGCGGAAGGTCTCGCGACCAACCTGCTTGACGGCAACACCGTCGGCGAACAGTCCCACATGCGGCAACACGATCCGCCGGCCGGCCGCGAGCGAACGCGTCATTGCGTCCGAATCGGTAGGCTGCACACCGATGATCCTGACGTCCGGTCGGACGCGCTTGATGTAGGCGGCGATCCCCGAGATCAGGCCACCGCCGCCAACGGCGACAAAAATTGCGTCCAGCGGCCCCTGGCACTGGCGCAGGATTTCCATGCCGATCGTGCCCTGCCCGGCAATGACGTCGGGATCGTCGTAAGGGTGCACGAAGGCGGCGCCCGATTTGCGCTGCAGCGCCTGCGCATGGTCGTTGGCGTCCGAGTAGGAGTCGCCGTGCAATACCACCGTCGCGCCGCGGGCCTCGACGGCCGCTATCTTGATATGGGGCGTGGTCACCGGCATCACGATGGTCGCGCGGCAGCCCAGTTTCTGAGCGGCCAACGCCACCCCCTGTGCATGGTTACCGGCCGAGGCTGCGATTACGCCCCTGCCGCGGTCGGCCGCAGACAGGTTGACCATCTTGTTGTACGCGCCCCGCAGCTTGAACGAGAAGACGGGTTGTTCGTCTTCGCGTTTGAGGAGGACACGATTGCCGATGCGCCTGGAGAGCGTAGGGGCGAGTTCGAGGCGCGTCTCGATCGCGACGTCGTAGACTTTCGCGGTCAGGATCTTCTGGAGGTAGTCGACGGCCATGGCGCCCGCAGCGTAGCAGGTAGCGGTCGTTCCGCGGCAATGCGGCTAAACCGGCCGGATGGGCCGAGCCGCCCGACAATCTGCTAGGCTCGTGGCCGCCCCCATCCCGAGTAGATCTCCGCTACCGATGCTGCGTGCGCTCCCGCGGTTTTCCAGAATGTCCCAGAAGCCGAAAACGCTGGCGGTCGTCGACCTCGGGTCGAACAGCTTCCGACTGGAAATCGGTCGCGTGGAAGGCGACCAGATCTTCCGCCTCGACACCTGGCGCGAGACGATCCGCTTCGGCGCCGGCATGGACAGCAGGGGCCGGCTGACCCAGGCCGCCCGCGCCACGGCGTTGGCCTGCCTTGCCCGCTTCCGCGAACGTCTGTCCGGCCTGCATCCGTCGGCGGTGCGCGCTGTGGCCACCAACACCTTTCGCGTCGCAACCAACGCCGCAACGTTCCATCCCCAGGCCGAGGCCGCGCTCGGCTTTCGCATCGACGTGATCGGCGGGCACGAGGAGGCCCGGCTGATCTACCTGGGGGTCGCGCACGTGCTGCCGGCATCCACCGCGCAACGCCTGGTCATCGACATCGGCGGCGGCTCGACCGAATTCATCATCGGCACCGGCTTCGCCCCGGAGCGCCTGGAGTCGCTCAAGCTGGGTTGCGTCAGCATGTCGCTGCGCTTCTTTGCGGACGGCAGCTTGCGCGCCGATGCCTTTGCCGCTGCCGAAACCCACGCCCGCGCGGAAATCGAGGCCATTGCCCGCGAATTCGGCCGGGCGCATTGGCAGGAAGCCTATGCGTCGTCGGGAAGCGCGCTCGCGCTGGCGGCGATTCTTGAGGGAAACGGCCTTTCAGCCGGCGGGATCACCCCGGACGGGCTTGCCAGACTGCGCAGGCAGATGATCAGCGCTGGCCGTTTATCGCGGCTGCGGCTGGCCGGTCTCAAACCCGAGCGCGTGCCGGTACTGGCGGGCGCCTTCGCAATCATGAGCGCGGCGCTGACCGAACTCAAGGTCCCGCGCATAAATCCAGTGGGCGGTGCCCTGCGCCTCGGCGTCCTCTACGATCTTCTCGGACGCACGGTGAGCCGCGACAGCCGGGTGTCCACGGTCGGGAGCTTCATCGAGCGCTACCGGATCGACCGCGAGCACGCGCTGCGCGTGGGCGCGATGGCGAAAGCGCTCTATCTGCAGGCGTCACCACAGCCGGACGCCGACGCGGCGCAACGCGTCGAATGGGCGGGCGAACTGCACGAGATCGGCTTCTCGGTCTCGCACATCGGTTTCCACAGGCACGGCGCCTACATTCTCGAGAACGCCGACATGCCCGGATTCTCCGCGCGCGAACAGTGCCAGCTTGCGTTGCTCGTCCTGGGTTGCCGCGGGGGGCTATCCAAGATCACCAGCGAACTCGCCAGCACCGACACGGCTGCGCAGGTACTCGCACTGCGCCTTGCCGTGCTCTTCCATCATGCGCGGCTGGGCATCGACATTCCCCGCGTCGGCCTCGTTCTCGGCCGAACCGTTGGCTTCGCGATCTCGACGCGTTGGCTTCGCGCGCACCCGCTCACCGCCCACCTGCTCGGCAAGGAGCGGGCGGAGTGGGTGTCGATCGGGCGCCCGTGGCGGGCGCTGGCGAAAGGCAGGCGCCATCGAAGCTAGGCGAAATCCGGCCCGAGCACGACCTTGAGAACAACCGCTGTGCCACCTTCGCGGTCGCGGTTGGACAACCACCAGACGGCGCCCTTGCGCACCGACCAATGGGCGTCTTCGCCGGAAAGCAGATAGGACGCCGTCGCGCCAAGCGTCGGCTGGTGGCCGACCACCAGCACCGGCTCGCGTGACTCCGGCCAGTTGGCGGCGAGCAGCAACGCGGCCACGCCGGCTCCCGGAGCGATCTCCGGAACCGTCCTGAATTTGCGCGACAATGCCTGCGCCGTCTGCTGGGCGCGGTCGGCGGGCGACACCAGCACGCGACAGGTGTCCGGCAGATGGGCATCGAGCCAGGCGCCCATGCGCTCGGCCTGTTTGACGCCCTTCGAGGTCAGTCGCCGGCCCGAATCGGGACCGTCCGCCTCGGCCTCGCAATGTCGCCACAGGATCAGATCCATCGGTCAGCGCGCTTCCTTCATCTGCATACGTTTGAGGAGATCTGCCTGCGCCACGTGGCTCCTGGCCCCGCGACGCGGTTTGAGCTTGGACCAGCGACCCTCCGGGTCGAGTTCCCAAGCATCGCAATTGTCCGCCAAATAGACCATCAGGCCCTCGTCCACGACCCGCTTGCGCAGATCCGGGTCAAGGACGGGAAAAGCGACCTCGATGCGGCGGAACAGGTTGCGTCCCATCCAGTCGGCCGACGCCAGCCATACGTCCGGAGTCCCGTCATTCTCGAAATACCAGACGCGGTGGTGCTCGAGGAAGCGGCCGAGGATCGAGCGGACCCGGATGTTCTGCGACACTCCCGGCACGCCAGGGCGCAGCGAGCAGGCACCACGCACGATGAGGTCGATCTTCACACCGGCCTCGGAGGCTGCGTACAAGGCGCGGATCACGCCTTCCTCGACCAGCGCGTTCATCTTGGCGATGATGCGCGCGGGCCTGCCCTCGCGGGCGTGACGCGCCTCCCGACGAATCATGTCGAGCACCCGTCGGTGCATCGTGAAAGGCGCGAGCAACAGCCGCGACAAGCGCGCCGGCTTGGCGAGGCTGGTGACGTGCAGGAACACCTCGTTGACATCCGAGCATATGGTGCGATTCGCCGTCAACAGGCCGAAATCGGTGTACAGGCGGGTCGTGCGCGGATGGTAGTTGCCCGTTCCCAGATGTGCGTATGGAACCAGGTGCGCGCGCCCGTGTTCATCCCGCTCGCGACGCATCAGCAGGGCCAGCTTGGCGTGGGTCTTCAACCCGAACACGCCGTAGACAACCTGCGCGCCGACCCGCTCCAGCCGCTCCGCCCAGTCGATGTTCGCCTCCTCGTCGAATCGTGCCATCAACTCGACGATCACCGTCACTTCCTTGCCGCGTCGCGCCGCCTCGATCAGCGCCTCCATCAGCACCGAGTTCACTCCGGTCCGGTAGACGGTCTGCTTGATCGCAACGACATCCGGATCCTCCGCCGCGCCGCGGATGAACTCGACGACCGGCTCGAAGGACTGGTAGGGATGATGCAGCAGGATGTCCTTTTGTCGGATCGCGGCGAAGATATCGGGCGCTTCACCGATCTGGCCGGGCAATCCGGGCGTGAATACCGGGTACTTCAGCGCGTCGATGTTGACCTGATCGACCAGCGAGGACAGCCGCGCAATGTTTACCGGACCATCGCAGCGGTACAGGTCGGCTTCCACGAGTCCGAAATGCTGGAGCAGATAATTGGCGAGCGGCGCCGGGCACTCGGAAGCGACCTCGAGGCGCACCGCAGAACCGAACTGGCGCTGCGGAAGTTCACCCTGCAGCGCATGGCGCAGGTTCTTGACCTCCACCTCGTCGATCCACAGATCGGCATCGCGCGTGACCCGGAACTGCGAATTGCCGACGACATCACGGCCCGGAAACAGCTCGGCAATGTGTGAGTGGATCACCGACGAGAGCATCACGAAGGCCTGTTCATCGCCGGCAACCTCGGGCGGGACACGGATGACGCGCGGGAGCACCCGCGGCGCCTTGACGATGGCGATGCCCGAGTCACGCCCGAACGCGTCGTCCCCGGTCAGCTCGACGACGAAGTTCAGGCTCTTGTTCATGACCTGAGGAAACGGATGCGCCGGATCGAGGCCGATGGGCGTCAGCAGCGGTCTCACCTCATCCGCGAAGTACCTGGCAACCCAGTCGCGCTCGGCCGCCGTGAATTCGGTGCGGCGGATCAGGCGCACCCCGGCCGCCTCCAGTTCGGGCAGCACCTCCTCATTGAGTACACGGTATTGTTCTGCAATCAATTCGCGCGCCTCGTCGCCGACACGCGTCAGAAGTTCGCGTGCCTCCCGCAGCGTCATGCCGGCAGGCGCGACCTTGGCCCGAAGCTGCTCGCGCACGCCCGTCATGCGAATTTCGAAGAACTCATCCAGATTGCTGCCAACGATGCACAGAAAGCGCAGCCGCTCGAGCAGCGGCACTTCGGAATTTTTCGCGAGCGCCAGCACCCGCTGATTGAACGCCAGCAGGGAAAGCTCGCGATTGAGCGCCGGGGCAGACGTCGCAGGCTCGGGTGACGAACCGGGATTCGCGGCGCCGCCAGCGACGATAGCGGCAGGGGGCGCGGGCACTGGTTCTCTGGATGTCGGCATGATCGTGACGTCCGCGCTACCGCACGAAATCGGTTCGGTCGATGCGTGCTTGCACCAGCCGCCTCATGCGGACTGCGGCAGGTGCAGCCAGACGCATTTGCCCTCCGACTCGCGCTCGAGCGCCTCCAGATACAGCAGGTGGGCGGCGAGCTCTTCTGGCGTGGGCGGCAAAATCAGCACCGATACGGCAGCCCCCCCCGACAGGTCGCGCGACGCGTTGCGCAACGGCGCGGTTCGAACGTCGATCGTAAGCGATTCCTGGCCCCGGGTCATGGCGAGATAGACCTCGGCCAGCAGTTGCGTGTCGAGCAGCGCGCCGTGCAGCGTGCGATGGGCATTGGACACGCCGAGTCGCTCACACAGCGCGTCCAGATTGTTCCGCTTGCCGGGGAACGCCTCGCGCGCCATCGCCAGGGTGTCGACGCAGGCACCAAACACCGTCGCGCATGCGGGCAGGCTCACGCGCCCGAATTCGCTGTCGAGGAAGCCCACGTCAAACGGTGCATTGTGGATGACCCACTCGGCGCCTTGGGCGAACTCCAGTATTTCCGCCGCGCAGTCACGAAATTTCGGCTTGCCCTTCAGATCTTCCCAGGTCATGCCGTGCACTTCCGCGGCGCCGGGGTCGACCTCGCGCTCGGGGTCGAAATACAGGTGAAGACTGCGGCCCGTTTGCCGGCGGTCGACGAGTTCCAGCGCAGCGAACTCGATGATCCGATGGCCCTGCTTCGGGTCGAGACCCGTGGTTTCGGTGTCGATGATCAGTTGGCGCATGCCGACATTCTACTGCGCCGGTCGTCGGCACCTAGCGCCGGTATTTCTGGATCGTCGACTGGATTTCCTCGATTGCATGCTCAATTTCGTCGTCGGAAAGATCGCGTTGCGTTCCGGTGCGGTCGGTCAGCGTCAGCGTCCGGTCGATCTGTGTCTCGAATTCGCCGAGGCTGAGCGTCTCCGTGATCGTCGTCGACGGTTCGTCCGAAAGCGTCTCCGGTCCCCAGCGCACGATGATCGCCGAAAGGTTGTCGCCGTCGGGGCCGCCGCGCTTCTCGCCCTCGCGCAACATCTTTGGCGCGGTGGTGAGGATCGGCGTGGAGGTGAGCCAGGTCGCGATCTCGCGCTGCTCGAATACACTCCAGAGGCCGTCGGTGCACATTACGATGACGTCGCCATTGCGCAGCGGCGTGCGGCGTGACAGGTCGATCACCGGATCGACCAACCCGCCCAGGCAGCTGAAGATCTTGTTGCGATCGGGGTGCGCGGCGACCTCGTCGGCGCCGATGATTCCCTGATCGACCAGATACTGAACCTTGGAATGGTCCTTGGTCGCGCCGATCAGCCCGCCCTGGCGGAAAAGGTAGAGGCGCGAATCGCCGACGTGGCCCCAGTAGGCATGGCCGGCCTGGACAATGCAGCACACGCAGGTGGTGCGCGGCGTTTCGAGCATCGAGAACTGATTGGCGTAGGAACCCAGCGCCGCATGAGCCCGCAGCATGGTGTCCTGCAGGAACTTGAGCGGATTCTTGAGGATCGGCTTGGCTTCCTGCTGGAAGCGTTCGATGAACAGTCGCACCGCGATCTGTGCGGCAATCTCGCCGCCGGCGTGTCCGCCCATTCCATCAGCCACCACCAGCAGCAGCGTGTCACGCGAGAAGGTGTACGCGATGCGGTCCTGGTTGACCTTGCGCGAACCCTTCCGCGACTCCTGGAATATCGTGAAACGCATTGCCTACCGCCGATTCTAGGTGCGGGACTCGGAAAACAGCATCTTCTTCAGGTTGCCGAAGAAGGTGAGTTTGCGCCTGGTCTGGGGGATATCACGGATGGCCTTCTGCAACGCGAACACGCTCTGTGGTCGCTCGAGTGGATCCAGCCGCAGGCACCAGTCGATCACCTCGAGGATGTTCTCCGAATACTGTCCGTTCCAGATCTTCTTCGCGGACACCAGATGGTCTTCCTGGACCCGCGCGTCCGCCGCTTGCGGCGCGAACGCGGCCAGACAGGCAAACATCGACGCGCCCGTGCCATAAACATCGGTCCACGGCCCAAGTCGGTCCGGATCGCGATACTGCTCGGGCGCGGCGAAGCCGGGCGTGTACATGGGTGCCAGCTTGGGCCGGCCGCTGGTCAGCGTCTGCCGCGCGGCGCCAAAGTCCAGCAGCACCGGGGTGCCGTCGGTACGAAGGTAGATATTGGCCGGCTTGATGTCAAGGTGCAAAAGCTTGTGCGTGTGCACCTCGCGCAGGCCATTCAACAGGTGCATGAAAACGTGACGGACGAGGCGCTCGGACATCTGGTCCTGCCGCATCTGGATCTGCTGCTGCAGCGTTCGCCCGCGCTCGTAGCGCATCACCATGTAGACGGTCTCGTTCGCGCGGAAAAAATTCAGCACGCGCACGACGTTGGGATGATTGATCTTGGCGAGCGCCCGCCCCTCCTCGAAAAAGCACTTCATCCCGTAGCGGAACGAGGTCATGTTCTCCGCCGAACTGGCGCGCACGATGTCACCTTCGGTGCGCAACACCAGCGACGACGGCAGGTACTCCTTGATGGCGACGGGCAGACCCTGCTCGTCGAACGCGCGGTAGACAATCGAAAAGCCGCCACGGCTGATCTGCCGGTCGATCCGGTAATTGAGCAGCTGGTAGCCGCCGGCGAGGGCCTGATTGGTGACGGGCATGGGTTTGTCGTTTGACGTTTTTTCGGGGGAGCAGCCGCGCGGAGGTTGGCGAATCGTGCCGATTCGGAGCAAACCGACGCAAATCACGTGCCAGACGCGACCGGGTCAACTTGCGTCGCTCCCGCGAAACGCATACATTCTCGGCATCCCCGCGCCTAATGTAAAGATGGCCACGTTGGCCGAGGGTGTCTGGTCCTGGCCGGGCGGGATGCGGCCCCGGAAACTTGCTGAAAACCCCGGCCGAGTGCAACTACGCCGGGCTCTCCACGGAATCGCCCCATGATCCTGAGCATGACCGGCTTCGCGGCGGTCGCCGCCGAATGGCCGGGCCTGTCCCTGGCGGTCGAGTTGCGCTCAGTGAATCACCGCTACCTTGATTTGACCCTGAAGCTCCCCGATGAGCTCAGGACAGCCGAATCGATATTGCGGGAACGGTTGGCCGGCGCACTGAAACGGGGCAAGGTCGAGTGCCGCGTGGCGCTCAACCGTGCCGCACAGGGCTCCGCGTCCATGGCCGTCGACGAGGCGCGGATGGCCCAGCTGGCGCAGGCCGCCGCGGCGGTAGCCCGCGCGGTTCCCGGCGCCGCCCCGCTATCGATTCACGAGATTCTGCGCTGGCCCGGCGTTCTGGCCGAACCGGGCGTCCCGGCCGCGCTGCTGCAGGAACGCGCCACCACGCTGGTCGAGCAGGCGCTGGTCGAACTCGCCGCAGCGCGCGCGCGCGAAGGCGCCAAGACGGCCGCGGTGCTTGAAACCTGCTGCGCGGGCATCGCCACGCAGATGGCGCGTGTCACTCCACGCATACCGGCCATCCACGCCGCGTTCACGCAGAAGCTTGCCGCTCGCCTCGTCGAAGCCGGGCTCGATCCCAACGAAGATCGCCTGAAACAGGAACTCGCGCTGTTCGCGACCAAAATCGACGTCGCCGAAGAGGTCGCACGCCTGACCACCCATGTCGCCGAGGTTCGCCGCGTCCTGCACGCAGGCGGAAGCGCGGGCAAGCGCCTGGATTTCCTCGCCCAGGAACTGCACCGGGAGGCCAACACGCTCGGCTCGAAATCGGTCGATGTCGAGGTTTCGCAGGTGGCGCTGGAACTCAAGGTGCTGATCGAACAGATGCGCGAACAAGTGCAGAATGTCGAATGAGTGCCGAATGAGCCCCCACGCCTCCGCTGCCGTGCAGCAGCCCACCATTATCGCCACCAAGGCGCCCCCGGCGTCCGGCTGCCTGTTCGTGCTTGCCGCACCCTCCGGCGGCGGCAAGACCAGCCTGGTCAACGCGCTGCTCGAGCGAGAGTCCGGCATCCGCCTTTCGGTATCGTTCACGACGCGTCCGCCACGCCCGGGCGAGCAGGACGGCGTCCACTATCACTTCATCGATGAGCCGAAATTCCTGGCGCTGAAGGCCGCCGGCGAATTCCTCGAACACGCGCACGTGCACGGCAACTGGTATGCGACTTCTGCGACCTGGTTGCGCCAGGAAGTACAGGCCGGGCACGATGTGCTGCTCGAAATCGACTGGCAGGGCGCGCAGCAGGTCCGCCGGCTGATACCTGACGCGGTTCACGTCTTCATCCTGCCGCCGTCGCTGGCCTCGCTCGAGGAACGCCTGGTGAAACGCCAGCAGGATTCGCCCGAGGTGATCGCCCGCCGGCTCGACGCCGCCCGCGAGGAAATGCGGCACTGCGATGAGTTCGATTATGTTATTATGAATCAGGACTTTGCGAGAGCCGTCGATGATCTTTCGGTCATCGTCCGGGCCGCGCGTCTGACGGCTTCACGGCAGCACGTGCGCCATGCCGCGTTGATCGCCCAGCTCTTGCACCCTTGACCCTACGGAGTGTCGCCATGGCCCGCATCACCATCGAGGATTGCCTCGCCCGGATTCCCAACCGCTTCGAATTGACGCTTGCCGCCACCAACCGCGCTCGCCAGATCACTTCCGGGGCCGCACCGATGGTCGACGCCGACCGCGACAAGCCGACGGTGATTGCGCTGCGCGAAATGGCCGCCGGCAAGATCGGCATAGAAATGCTCACCAAGTTGACACCGACGCTGCCGACGCTGCCCACATTACCCGCGGTACCCGCAACGCCAGTGCTCTGATCTCCCGCGGAATCGGGCCCGCCGCTCCATCATGTCCGAGATCGCCGAGTTCACGAAACACCTGGGTCAGTACATGCCCGCGCCGGACGTCGCGCTGGTGTCGCGCGCGTTCGAGTTCTCCGAGACCGCGCACCGCGGGCAATTCCGCAAGTCCGGCGAGCCCTACATCTCGCATCCGTTGGCGGTCGCCAGCATCCTGTCGCAATGGCGAATCGATGCGCAGGGACTCGCCGCCGCGCTGCTGCACGACGTGATGGAGGACACCTCCGTCACCAAGAACGAAATCGAGGCAACATTCGGCAAGCCGGTCGCCGACATGGTCGACGGCGTATCCAAGCTCGACCAGATCGAAATCACCTCGCGCGAGGAAATCCAGGCAGAGAGTTTCCGCAAGATGCTGCTGGCGATGGCGCGCGACGTGCGCGTCATCCTGATCAAGCTTGCCGACCGCCTGCACAACATGCGCACGCTCGACGCGATGGCGCCGGCGCACCGCAAGCGCATCGCGAGAGAGACGCTGGACATCTACGCGCCGATCGCCAACCGCCTGGGCCTGAACGCGCTGTTCCTCGAGCTGCAGGACCTGTGCTTCAAGCAGATCAACTCACTGCGTTACCGGATCCTTGCCGCCGCCATCAAATCCGCGCGCGGCAACCGGCGCGAAGTGATGAACCGGCTGCTCGACGTCATCCGCGAGGGACTCGCCAAGGCCAGTTTGCCCGCTCTGGTCAGCGGCCGCGAGAAGACGATCTATTCGGTCTACAAGAAAATGCGCGAAAAGCGCTACTCGTTCGCGCAGGTGTTCGACATCTACGGCGTGCGCATCCTCGTCGCCGACAAGACCGCGTGCTACGCCACGCTCGGCGTGCTGCACGAGTTGTACAAGCCGATTCCGGGCAAGTTCAAGGACTACGTGGCGATTCCCAAGGCCAACGGCTACCAGTCGCTGCACACGACGCTTTTCGGCCCCTTTGGCACGCCGCTCGAGGTGCAGATCCGCACCCACGACATGCACAACATCGCCGAATCCGGCGTCGCCGCGCACTGGCTGTACAAGGCCGGCGGCGAGATCGACCTGGCCGAGGCGCAGCGCGAGACCTCGCGCTGGCTGCAGAGCCTGCTGGAAATCCAGTCCGAGTCCGGCGATTCAAAGGAATTCCTCGAACACATCAAGGGTGACCTCTTTCCCGACGAGATCTACGTGTTCACGCCGAAAGGCAAGATCATGGCGCTGCCGCGGGGCGCCACCGCGGTCGATTTTGCCTATGGCGTGCACACCGACATCGGCCACCACTGCGTGGCGGCGCGCATCAACTACGAACTCCTGCCGTTGCGCACCGAACTCAAGAACGGCGATCACGTCGAGATCCTGACCTCACCCACGTCACGCCCCAATCCTTCCTGGCTGTCGTTTGTGTCCACCGGCAAGGCCCGCTCGCGAATTCGTCATTTCCTCAAGGGCCTGCAACAAAAGGAATCCGCCGCGCTCGGCGAACGCATGCTCAACCAGGCGCTGGTGACGCTCAAGGTCGAGCCCGAGACCGTCACCTGGGATCGCTGGGAGGCACTCACCGAGGAATATGGCGCGAAAAGCCAGCTCGAAATCCTCGCCGACATCGGCCTGGGCAAGCGACTTTCCTTTGTCGTCGCGCAGGCGCTCGCGCGGGTGCCGGGCAAGGCCGACGACGGAACCGAGACGCCGTTCGTCAAGCAGGGTGCGCTGACGCTGCGCGGTGTCGAAGGCGTCGCGATCCAGTACGCCAAGTGCTGTCGCCCGATCCCGGGTGACGCGCTGATCGGCCAGTTCCGTCGTGGCCAGGGACTGTTGTGTCACACCCGCGACTGTGCCGCACTGAAAAAGCAGAGCGTGGACGTGGCCGAGCTGGTCGACGTTGAATGGGCGCCCGATGTCGAGGGCGTGTACGTCACCGGCGTGCGCCTGCTGGTCGCCGACAGGCGCGGTCTGCTCGCCGAGCTTGCCGCCGCCATTGCCGAGGCCGATGCCAACATCGAGGCCGTGTCGATGGAGCGCCCCGACGGAGG
>JAQBEY010000024.1:0-5294 GCA_032123655.1 Betaproteobacteria bacterium | reverse complement strand
GGATTGGCCTTGAGCCGCGACTTCATCTGCTCGATGACCTTGAAGAAATTCGCGCCCTGGCGATCCATCTTGTTGACGAATGCCAGCCGCGGCACTTTGTACTTGTTGGCCTGCCGCCAAACGGTTTCCGACTGGGGCTGCACACCGCCGACCGCGCAATAGACCATGCAGGCGCCGTCGAGAACGCGCATCGACCGCTCGACTTCGATGGTGAAGTCGACGTGGCCCGGCGTGTCGATTATGTTGATCCGATGCTCGGGGAAGTTCTTGTCCATCCCCTTCCAGAAGCAGGTGGTCGCGGCCGAAGTGATGGTGATGCCGCGCTCACGCTCCTGCGCCATCCAGTCCATCACGGTCGCACCGTCGTGGACTTCGCCGATCTTGTGCGAGACGCCCGTGTAGAACAGGATCCGTTCGGTGGTCGTGGTCTTTCCCGCATCAATGTGAGCACTGATGCCGATGTTGCGATAACGGTCGATTGGTGTAGTTCGTGCCACTTGGTGTCTAAGCCTTTAGTTGCGGTCGGGAGGAGGGGCTCCTGTGTCGAGCCCGGGCTGCCGGCCGCTCCTCTTCCTGTCGGTATCGTCGCGCCTTGCGCGTCGTCGTCCTAGAAACGGAAGTGCGAGAAGGCCTTGTTGGCTTCCGCCATCCGATGCACTTCCTCGCGCTTCTTCACGGCGCCGCCGCGGCCTTCCGATGCCTCGAGCAGTTCCGCCGCGAGGCGCTGACCCATCGATTTCTCGCCGCGCTTGCGCGCCGCTTCGCGCAACCAGCGCATCGCCAGCGCGGTCCGGCGCACCGGCCGCACTTCAACCGGCACCTGAAAGTTGGCACCGCCAACGCGGCGGCTCTTCACTTCGACCATCGGACGCGAGTTCTGCAGCGCCTGGTTGAACACTTCCAGCGGATCCTTGCCGCCCTTTTTCGAGATCGACTCGAAGGCGCCATAGATGATCCGCTCGGCGACGGACTTCTTGCCGCTTTCCATCAGAACATTGATGAATTTGGCGAGGTCGGTGTTGGAGAATTTCGGATCCGGAAGGATCTCGCGCTTGGGTACTTCTCTGCGTCGTGGCATGGTCTGAATCGTCCGATGGGCTGACCGCGATCAGGCGGCCTTGGGGCGCTTGGCGCCGTATTTCGAGCGGGCTTGCTTGCGGTCCTTGACACCCGCGGTGTCCAGCGCGCCGCGCACCATGTGGTAGCGCACACCCGGAAGGTCCTTCACGCGGCCGCCGCGAATCAGCACGACCGAGTGCTCCTGCAGGTTATGACCTTCGCCGCCGATGTAGCTGATGACTTCGAAGCCGTTGGTCAGGCGCACTTTGGCGACCTTCCGCAGCGCCGAGTTCGGCTTTTTCGGAGTCGTCGTGTACACCCGCGTGCACACGCCACGTTTTTGCGGGCTCTGCTTCAGCGCCGGCACCTTGCTTTTCGTCACGGCGGCCTGGCGGCCCTTCCGTACGAGCAGATTGATCGTTGGCATCCTGATTGTCCGTTTCGTGCGACACACCCGGTTCCGGGCGGGCCGCAAGGCCTAGGGCTCGGCAGCGCAATGTTGGCTGCGCCGCCGGCTTCGCGAAACTGCTTCGCTTACTTCTGCAACTGCAAACACCTTCAGCAAATCAAAGTGGCCCACGCACGCGCCTCGCAGATTTCGCGGGCACAGCACCCGGGCCACTCCTGTAGCGCCTTGGCCGACCCGCATGCAAAATATGAATCTGCGGCCAGGTACGCGCGCCTTCCCGGCCGCGGTTACTAGGCGTCCGGAGGGCGAAAAGAGGGTAATTATAAGGTCATTTTGCAGTTTTGGTCAACACTATGCTGCGTCGCGCAATTGCGGCGGGAGGTCGCCGGCCCGGGTCGCGGTATATTCGAATGGTTCGCGCCGACCGGGCGTCGGCGCCTACGCACGCAGCGACCCTCCATTCGAACGGTCGTTCTATCGCAATCCAGGACTTCGGCAAGGACTCATCATGCGATCAAATTTGCTGCGCTTCACCCGCGCCACCCTCCTGACCTTCGCCCTCGGCGCATTCGGCCATGCCGGCGCGAGTGCACCCCCAACCAATTACAGCGACCTTTGGGGTCGGGCCGACGAATCCGGATGGGGTCTCAACCTCTCGCAACAGGCCAATATCATCTTCGGCACCCTCTTCGCATACGGCACGGGCGAGCAGGCGGTCTGGTATTCGGCAACCTTCACCTATCAATACACGGCTGCGGACAACGTGGTGGTTTATGGGGGCGATCTCTACCAGACCTCCGGCTCGCCGCAGGGCACCCCATGGAATCCGGCGCTTCTGAATTACCTCCAGGTGGGCACTGCCACGCTTGAATTCGGCGATGACGCGCATGCGCTCCTGCGCTACACGGTCGGCGGCACCGTGGTCGTGAAACAGATCACGCGGCAGACCTTTGCCGCGATTTCGCCTGTCGGCACGTTCATCGGCGGAACGACCGACGTTACATTCAACTGCAGGAATCCGGCACGCAACGGCATCGTCACGACCGATCCCGGACAGCTGCGCATCACGCTCGACGGCGACGGCATCACGATCCACGCTCCCACCTGCTATTACGAAGGCCGCTGGGTTCAGCAGGGCCAGGTGGGCAGCCTCGACGGACGCTACGAATGCACCAACAACGCGCTGGGCGCCGTCGTCTTCTCGGGTCTGCGGTTCGAGAACGGCGGATTTGTCGGCAACTACACCGGACACGATTCGAGTTGCGAATTCCGCGGCAACATCGGCGGCGTCCGCCTCCTCGAGTAACCCGGCGCAAACGAATGTCGCGTTGAATACAACGGGGCCGGCAGTTACCTGCCGGCCCCGTTTTCCTGCGCCTTGCCGCCGTCGCGCTGCTAAGCCGCGTCGGCCGACACCTCGCTGCCAGACGCCGCAGCTGCCGCGGCCGCAGCCTGCTCTTCGCCGGTCATGAACGCAGCCTCGGCCGCCTCCGGTCCGGCGAGTTTCGCCTTCCTGCGTGCGGTGTGATACGCGAGGCCCGTGCCCGCCGGGATCAGGCGCCCGACGATCACGTTTTCCTTCAATCCACGCAGGTCGTCGCGCTTGCCCATGATTGCGGCTTCGGTCAGCACCCGAGTGGTTTCCTGGAACGACGCGGCCGAGATGAACGAATCGGTCGACAGCGACGCCTTGGTGATGCCGAGCAGCAGGTGATGGAACGTTGCCGGCTCCTTGCCATCCTTGGCCATGCGGTCGTTTTCGTCCAGCAACTCCGAACGCTCGACGCCCTCCTCGCGGATGAAGCGCGTGTCACCCGGCTCGGTGATGACCACTCGACGCAGCATCTGGCGCACGATCACCTCGATATGCTTGTCGTTGATCTTCACGCCCTGCAACCGGTAGACGTCCTGCACTTCGTCGGTGATGTAACGGGCGAGCGCTTCCACCCCCAGCAACCGCAGGATGTCATGCGGATCGGCCGGACCGTCGACGATGGTCTCGCCCTTGTTCACCACCTGGCCGTCGTGGACGGTCACGTGCTTGTCCTTCGCGATCAGGAACTCATGCGCAACTCCGTCGAGGTCGGTGATGACCAGACGCTGCTTGCCCTTGGTGTCCTTGCCGAACGACGACGTTCCCGTGACCTCGGCCAGCATGCCGGCGTCCTTCGGCGAGCGCGCCTCGAAGAGCTCGGCCACGCGCGGCAGGCCGCCCGTGATGTCGCGGGTCTTCGACGTCTCCTGCGGAATACGCGCAAGTACTTCGCCAACATTCACCTGCTGGCCGTCCTTCACGGTGATGATCGAGCCCAGCTGGAAGGTGATGTTAACCGACTGGTCTGATCCCGCGAGCTTGATCTCCTCGCCACTTTCGTCGAGGAGCTTGACCTGCGGACGCACACCCTTGGCCGTGCTGGTGGCGCGGCGCTTGGGGTCGATGACGACCAGCGTCGACAGTCCCGTCACATCGTCTACCTGCTTGGCCACCGTCACACCATCCTCGACGTGTTCGAACTTCACCCGGCCTGCGTACTCGGTGATGATCGGGCGGGCAGTCGCGTCCCAGGTTGCCAGCACCCGGCCTGCCTTGACCACATCGCCGTCCTTGATCTGCAGCGTCGCACCGTAAGGCACCTTGTGGCGCTCGCGTTCGCGACCGTTGTCGTCATGGATCAGCACTTCGCCGGAACGCGCGATCACGACGAGGTCGCCCTTGCCGCTGGTGACGTAGCGCATCAGCGTTGAAAAGCGCATCGTGCCCGCCGACTTCGACTCGACCTGCGATGCGGCGGCCGTACGCGACGCCGCGCCGCCGATGTGGAAGGTCCGCATCGTCAACTGCGTGCCGGGCTCGCCGATCGACTGCGCGGCGATCACCCCCACCGCCTCACCGACGTTGACCAACTGACCTCTGCCAAGGTCACGACCGTAGCAGTTGGCGCACAGCCCGTGACGCGTTTCGCAGGTCAGCGGCGTGCGCACCTTGACTTCGTCGATGCCCAGCGCCTCGATCTGCTCGACCTCGTCCTCACCGAGCAGCGTGCCCGGGTGATAGAGCGTCGCCTGCGTCTCCGGATGCACGACATCGGCCGCGGTGGTGCGACCGAGAATGCGTTCGCGCAACGGCTCGATCACCTCGCCACCTTCGACCATCGCCTTCATCGCTACGCCGTTCGACGTTCCGCAATCATCGATCGTCACCACCAGATCCTGCGTCACATCGACAAGACGGCGCGTCAGGTAGCCCGAATTGGCCGTCTTGAGAGCGGTATCCGCAAGACCCTTGCGCGCGCCGTGCGTCGAAATGAAGTACTGCAGCACGTTCAGGCCTTCGCGGAAGTTGGCGGTGATCGGAGTCTCGATGATCGAACCGTCCGGCTTGGCCATCAGTCCACGCATGCCCGCCAGCTGGCGAATCTGCGCTGCCGAGCCGCGCGCGCCCGAGTCGGCCATCATGAAGATGGAGTTGAACGACTCCTGCTTCACCTTTTCACCGTCGCTGTTGGTGACCTCCATCTCGCCCAGCTGCTTCATCATCGCCTTGGCGATTTCGTCACCGGCGCGACCCCAGATATCGACGACCTTGTTGTAACGCTCACCCTGCGTGACCAGACCCGAGGTGTACTGCGCCTCGATCTCCTTGACCTGCCTTTCGGACTCGGTGATGATCCCGGCCTTTTCGGCAGGAACCAGCATGTCGTCGGCGGCAAACGAGATTCCGCCTCGCGTAGCCAGCGCGTAGCCCGCCTGCATCAGCTTGTCGGCGAAAATCACGGTCTCGCGCAGGCCGCAGCGCCGGAAACTCGCATTGATGATCCGCGAGATT
>JAQBEY010000023.1:0-3541 GCA_032123655.1 Betaproteobacteria bacterium | reverse complement strand
TAGCGCGCCGGATAACGGCGGGATGGTGTTGACCCCGGTACCCAGCGGGGCGCCCTGGTCGGCTGTGGCAACGGCCGCGAAGCATGCACCGCCGGCGACGCACAAGACGACGCCGTCGTTGTCAAGTGCCATCCCCGACTTTGTCATAGGTCAGGATTTCGGCGTTTGTAGGTTGTGTCCCCCCACCGGCGCGATCGCGCCGCGGGTAGACCATCGGTGAAGTGCCGTTCATGATCGGGCTCCGCCACCGCCACCGCCACCGCCACCGGCACCATGACTGACGTCTTCATCTCCTACTCTCGCAAGGATCAGCAGTTCGTGCGCATGCTGTCGGCAGCGCTGGAGGCGCGGCAGCGCGACGCCTGGGTCGATTGGGAAGGCATTCCGCCGACGGCCGAGTGGCTCTCCGAGATCCGCGCAGCCATCGACGCTGCCGACACGTTCCTTTTCGTGATCAGCCCAGATTCGCTGGCCTCGAAGGTGTGCATGCTGGAGATTGACCACGCCGCAGGCCACAACAAGCGCCTGGTGCCGGTGGTCCGCCGCGACGCCGGCGGCCAAGGCGTGCACGCCGCGCTGGCCAAGCTGAACTGGATTTTCATGCGCGAGCATGATCATTTCGAGGCCGCCATCGACACCCTTGTCGAGGCGCTGGACACCGACCTGGCGCATGTGAAGCTGCACACGCACTACCTCAAGCGCGCGCTCGAATGGGAGCACATGTCGTTCGACAAGAGCTACGCGCTGCGTGGCCGCGATCTCGCCGCAGCCGAGAATTGGCTCGCAGACAGCGGCGGCAAGGCGCCGCAGCCGACCTCGCTGCACAACCGCTACATCCTCGACAGTCGTCGCGTCGCGACGCTGCGCCAGCGCATCACCGGCGGTGCGATCGCCGCCGGGCTGTTGATCGCGACCGTGCTGGGCCTGCTCGCGCTGCAACAGCGTGAGGCGAAGCACCAGAACCAGCAGCGGGCGATCGCCAACCAGTTGGTCGGCGAAAGCCGGCTTGCTCTCGACGAGCGCGACGATGGCCTGGAGGACAGCGTGCAGTTGGCGGCCGAGGCGATGCGGCGCTTGTCGCAACTCGGCGAGCGATCGCTCGCCGTCGATCAGGCGCTGCGCCGAGGCTTGGCGCTGCTGCCACCGCCGCCCTCGATCAGCAAACTGGAGGTTCACGGTGAAACCCGGGCCGTCGCCTTCAGCGCCAAGGGCGCTCACCTGGCCCTGGCCACATCGCTCGGCGAAGTCTTGGTAGCCGACGTGATCGAGGGCCGAACGGTCGGCGCCTGGACGATGGCACTGAAGCCGGGCGACAGCCTGCGCGCGATCGCGGTCGACACCACTGGCACGCGGGTCGCGGTCTGGCGCTACGCATCGAGCACGGGCCGCTCGCGACTTTCGTTGTGGGACACCGCAGGCGCGGTTGAGTTGACCGGCTGCGATCGGGACGGCGACTTTGAGGGTCCGCGCGCTTCGCTCGGTCCGCAGGGCATGCTGTGGATCGACCGCACTATCTGGCGCTTTGAAGACTGCCGGCCATGGCCGATATGGGACGACCAGGCCATCGTTGGTCCGATCGCACTCAGCGCCGACGGCCTATGGCTCGCGGCCAGCGTCAGAGCACGAGGCGACAGGCAGCGCTGGATCGAGATCCGCAACGCGCAGACCGGCGCCGAGACTGCTCGCTGGCGGCATGACGGTTTCGTCGCACAGCTGTGGTGGATCGACGGTGATCGGCGTCTGGCTGGCACCGACATCACCAAGCGAAGTCTCGAAGTCTGGAGCCTTGAATCGACGGGCCGGCCGCGCGAAGCCCGATTCGCCGAGCCGCTGCTGGCGGTGGGCGGCGACGGCAGGCAGGTCGCGACCGCTGCCCAGGACGCCCCAGCGGTCAGGATTCGTAGCGCGGTCAGTGGCGAAGAGGCTGCACGCTTGATTCATCCCCAACCGGTCCGGGCCGCCGCGTTCAGCACCGACGGGGGAACACTGAGCACGGTGGTTGGCAAGCAGCTCTGGCGCTGGGAACTCGACGCGAAACGGCCAGCGATCGAACTCGGCCCCGCGGCCTCACGCCGACTCGAGGCGGCTCACGGTGCACGGACGCCAGGCGACCTGGTGCAGCGGCTGGGCTTGAAGGATCACACCGTGCTGGCCACCGCTGCATGCCCCGATCAACAGACGCTGGCGGTGACCTTAGGCTCGATCTCGCGAGCAGGGTGGCAGGCGCGCACCGGGGTCTGGGCAATGCGGGAAGCCAGACAATTGATCTCGTTTGATCTGCTGGACACGTTGGGCTTTGGCCCACGGGGGCTGAACGACCGCTCGGCAGCGCTGCTGGCTTGCAGTGCCGATGGTCGCCTTCTGGCGATGCCGGCAGGCGATGCGGTCGTGGTGCGCGAGGTCAGCGATGGCGCTTTGGTGGCAAGGCTGTCGCACCCTGGCGTGCACACGGTCGCTTTTGCGCCGGACGGTGCGTTCCTGGCGACGGCTGGCAGAGGACCCGTGCGGATCTGGCAGTTGTCCAGCGGAGCCGAGGTCGCCCGGCTGCTCGACGATGCGCCTGTCGAGCACGTCGCCTTCAGCGACGACGGACGGCACATCGCCACCGGTGCCGCCGAAGGCACGCGAAGCTTCCTGTGGCAACCACAACAGCTGATCGCCGAAGCCTGTGCCCTGCTACCGCGTCCGCTGGCGCCCGATACGTGGCGGCGGCTCTTCCCGGGCGCCGTCTACGTTGACACCTGTGCGGCGGCGGGATCGATGCCGAGGTAGCAACGTTGAGGGTTCGGCAGGGGGCGTCTACCGAGCGGCCACGGACACGTTCTCGACCTCACCCTTTGTCTGGTGCTGCCCCTTCGCTTGGCGGTGCCCGGGCAACCAACCTCGCAGGAGCTCCGTTTCCACATTCCTGTCATTGAACTGGACGTGCAGACTGGACGAGCAGACTTGCGGAATCCAGACCTTCATGTCCAACATTCGGGGCGCGGCAATGATCGGTTTCGAAGCAAGGGCTGGCGTTGCCGAGGTGGTGGAACGGGCGCATCACGCCATTCAGCTTCGCCGCGGCGAATCGCTTTACTCCAGCTCTTCGCCAACGGCCGTGCCTGGATGGACATGGTGAACCCAGTCGTCGGCTGAACGGCGCGGCAGTTCGACTGGCAGGTCTACGGAATCGAGATCGAGCTCGCGTAGACCCGCCGCCGACCCTCAGGCGACATCCGCGGCTCTGGACTCGGCACCCCGAAGCGGCCGGTCGTATCCGTGCCGAACCATCCGATGGAGGCCCCGCGAAGGTGGTGGCTCATAGGTGGGCGGCGCTCTGATCGATTGAGGCGCGGTGCGCGGCTTTGCACTGCGCGGGCTCACCACCTCGGGAGCCCTTCGCGCCAGCCGTTGGCCCGCAGCTCCAGCGGGCGCCGGATGGCGCTCCGGTCCACCACGAGCGGCATCGCCCACAGTAGCCCACGTAGTACGGCCTGGTGCAGTAGCACGTAGTCAGCTTCATCAGGCAATCGTCGACGGCGCGGCGCGCAGCGCCCGG
>JAQBEY010000022.1:0-20881 GCA_032123655.1 Betaproteobacteria bacterium | reverse complement strand
CGAACACGACGGTCGCACCCGCTCCGGCACCGTCGACGGCCTCGGACAGCGCGAAACAATTCGCGTCGTTGCTGATGCGAACCGGGCGAGCGAGAAGTCGTTCAAGGTCGCCGCGAATCGGCCGGCCATTCAGGCACTGCGAGTTGGCGCCACGGAGTAAACCCGTCGCCCGCGACAGCGATCCCGGCGTGCCGATACCCACGCTGGCGTCGCCCGCTACGACTCCAAGTTGGCGTTCCGCCTCGGCGATCAGCGTCACCATCGCGTTCAGCGTTGCCGCATAGTCATTCGCGGGCGTCGCCACACGCTCGCGCAATCGCTCCTGGCCCGCCGCATCGAGTGCAACGATTTCGATCTTTGTGCCGCCGAGATCGATGCCGAACCGATACCTGCCGTTCATCAGGACTCCATCAAAGGATGCCGCGAAAGCGACTGCCGACGTCCAGGTAACGGTTCGACGCCAGAACAACGCTGGCGCGATGGACGATCACGGACAAACAGTTTCCGCTGGGCCTCATCGCCGCGGCGCGATCAGGCCGGCGCCTGCGCATTCATGGTCGGGCAAGAGTCCGTCGACTGAAACCGCACTGCGGCCGGGGAACCGCGCCAGTCGCTTTCCCAGGGCCTTGTCGACTCAGAAACTTTCTGCGGCAAGCGCCAACGCGCTTTCACCACCGTGCATGACCGTATGCGCGAGTGCCGGAACCTGCGGCAGCAGACAGTCCATGTAGTAGCGCGCGGTCGCGATTTTCGCTTCGTAGAACGCCTGGTCGCCTTTGCCTGCCGCCAGATGTTCGGCGGCGATGAGCGCGGCCCGGCCCATTTGCCAACCACCAACGGCCAGCCCCCAGAGTTCGAGGTAGGTCACCGCCACCGCGTGCGCCGTTCGCGCTTCACGACCATAGGCAGCGACCATCCAATCCGTGGCTTCGCGTACCGCCGTCACTGCCACGACGAGTTCGCTGCCGATTCGCTGCACCGCTTGTTCGGGGCGCTGCTGCAGCAGCGCCGCAACAATTTCCATTTCCTTGAGCACTCTGCTCGCCACCGCACCGGCGTCACGCGCCGTCTTGCGGCCGATGAAGTCGTTGGCCTGGATCCCGGTCGTGCCTTCGTAGATGGTGGTTATGCGCGCATCGCGAAGGTACTGCGCGGCGCCGGTTTCCTCCATGAAACCCATGCCGCCATGCACCTGGATACCGAGAGAGGCGACTTCCTGCGCGACCTCGGTCGACCAGCCCTTGACAAGTGGAATCATGAACCCTGCGAACGCCTGCGCGTTCGCCCGCGCGGTTTCGTCGGGATTGCGGCTGGCGTTGTCCAGTGCCGCGGCCGTCACGAAGGCGACGGCGCGCGTCGCTTCCGAATACGCGCGCATGGTCATCAGCATGCGCCGGATGTCCGGGTGATCGATGATCGTATTGGCGCCAGCGCTCTTCTCGAGTCCAACCGCCTTGCCCTGCACGCGATCGCGCGCATAGGCGACGGCCCTCTGGTAGGCGCGGTCGGCGAGTCCAACACCCTCGAGCCCGACCGAAAAACGCGCGAGGTTCATCATGACGAACATGTACTCGAGTCCGCGGTTTTCCTCGCCGACCAGATAGCCGACGGCTCCGCCATTGTCACCGTAGGCGAGCACCGCCGTTGGGCTCGCATGAATTCCCAACTTGTGCTCGATCGACACGCAGTGGACGTCGTTGCGCGCCCCCAGCGAGCCGTCGTCGTTGACCATCACCTTGGGCACGACGAACAGCGAAATCCCCTTGACGCCCGCGGGCGCCTCCGGCAGACGCGCGAGCACCAGATGAATGATGTTTTCGGTGTAATCGTGCTCGCCGAAGGTAATGAAGATTTTCTGGCCAAAGAGTTTGTAGGTGCCGTCACCTTGCGGCACCGCGCGCGTGCGCACCGCGGCAAGGTCGGATCCGGCCTGCGCTTCGGTGAGATTCATGGTGCCGGTCCAGGTCCCCGCCACCATATTGGGCAGGAATTTTTCCCTCAGCGCTTGCGAACCGCGCAGTTCGATCGCCTCGATCGCACCCTGCGTAAGCAGCGGGCAGAGATCGAATGCGAGGTTGGATGCATGCCACATTTCTTCGACCGCGGTGGCGACGATTTGCGGCAGACCCTGCCCACCGTACGCGGGATTCTTGGTCAGGCCGTTCCACCCGTTCGCGCAGAATTTTTGATAGGCGTCCTTGAATCCCGCAGGGGTCTTGACGAGGCCGCCTTCCAGCCACTTGCTGCCTTCCATGTCGCCCGCGTGGTTGAGCGGATCCAGGACATTGGTCGCGAACTTCGCGGCCTCCTCCAGCACCGCCGAGACGACATCGGGCGACGCTTCTTCGAAACCGGGCAGCCTCGCGACTTGTTCGAGACCCGCAAGTTCGTTCATCACGAACTGCATATCCGCGAGCGGGGCGTGGTATGTGCTCATGCGTCAACTCTCGATCGGGGTTGGCAACGCCCTAGGGTACCCTCGGAAGGCTAGAGGAATCGCTCTAATCCCGCGCGCCTCGGGGGCCGCTGGCGCTACGTGTCTGCTTCAGCCGAGTTCGGCAGTCAACTGCGGCAAGAGTTCGAACAGGTCGCCGACCAGACCGTAATCGGCAATCTGGAATATCGGCGCCTCGGGATCCTTGTTGATGGCGACGATGACCTTGCTGTCCTTCATCCCGGCGAGGTGCTGGATCGCCCCGGAGATGCCGATCGCGATGTAGAGGTCCGGAGCGACGATCTTGCCCGTCTGGCCGACCTGATAGTCGTTGGGCACGTAGCCCGCGTCCACCGCAGCACGCGAGGCGCCGATTCCGGCGTTTAGCTTGTCGGCAAGCGCTTCGATCATCTTGAAGTTTTCGCCGCTGCCCAGCCCCCGGCCGCCCGAGATCACGATACGCGCGCTGGTAAGTTCAGGTCGCTCCGATTTGGTCAGTTCCTGCCCGGTGACCTTCGACAGTCCGCAATCCGGGGCCGCCTCGATGCCCTCCACGGTCGCGCCGCCTCCACTGCCGGCAGCGTCGAATGCGGTAGCCCGGACCGTCAGCACCTTGATCTGATCGCTGCTCTTCACGGTCGCGAATGCGTTGCCGGCGTAGATCGGTCGCGTGAAGGTGTCCGGCGCTTCGATCGTGGTCACCTCCGAAATCTGCGCCACGTCCAGTCTGGCGGCGATTCGCGGCAGCACGTTCTTGCCAAAGCCGGTCGCCGTGGCAACCACGTGCGAATAATCTCCCGGGAGCACGGTGAGCGCGGTTGCCGCCACATTTTCCGCGGTCGGCGCGGCCAGATGCGCGGCGTCGGCGAGCAGCACGCGGGCGACCCCAGCGACCTGTGTCGCCGCCTGCGCGACGTCCTTCGCGCCGTGTCCGGCGACCAGAACGTGCACATCGCCCCCCAACTGGCTTGCGGCCGTGATCGCGTGCAGCGTGGCGGACTTCAGCGTGACGTTGTCGTGTTCGGCGATGACGAGAGTGGTCATGATTGATTCCGATCAGGCAATGACTTTTGCTTCGTTGCGCAACTTGGCAACGAGCTCCTTGACGTCGGCGACCTTGCCGCCACCCTTGCGCTTGGCGGGTTCGACGACCTTGATCGTGGTCAGGCGTGGAGCGACGTCGACTTCCAGCGCGGCAGGCGTGGTCGTCTCCATCGGCTTCTTCTTCGCCTTCATTATGTTGGGCAGCGTCGCATAGCGCGGCTCGTTCAACCGCAGGTCCGCGGTCACCACGATCGGCAGCTTCAGTTCTACCGTTTCGAGTCCGCCGTCGATCTCGCGCTTGACCACGGCCTTGTCGCCTTCGATGTCGAGCTTGCTGGCGAAGGTTCCCTGCGGCCAATCCAGCAAAGCCGCCAGCATCTGGCCGGTCTGGTTGGCATCATCGTCGATCGCCTGTTTGCCCAGGATGACCAACTGCGGCGCCTCCCTGGCGACCAGTGCGCGCAGCAACTTGGCCACAGCCAGCGGCTGCAGATCGACATCGCTCTCCACCAGAATCGCGCGGTCCGCGCCCAACGCCAGCGCGGTGCGCAGCGTTTCCTGGCAGGCGGCCGTGCCGCAGGAGACCGCGACCACTTCGGCCGCAATGCCTTTTTCTTTCAGGCGAACCGCTTCCTCGATCGCAATCTCGTCGAAGGGATTCATCGACATCTTCACGTTGGCCGTGTCGACGCCCGATCCATCCGACCTGACCCGGACCTTGACGTTGTAATCGACGACGCGCTTGACCGGGACGAGGATCTTCATGGCATTTGCCTTGCATTGATAACGCGTGGATTATACGTCCTCTACTTGTGCGTCCAAAACGGTTTCTGCCCCAACCCGACGGGCAGGGAAAACTTGCCGGTTGCGGCAACCGCGCACCGCATCGTAGGATTGAATCCATGAATTGCTGCTCCATGGGCCTTCGCCGACACATGATGATCGACGGCCGTGGTGTCGAACTTCCGGCCACGCCAACCGCGACCTGACCTGTACGAGCCCACCTTGACGTCCTCAAACATTCTGCCGCCTGCCAACATCAGCGTAATTCTGAAACACATCCCGCATCGGTATCCATTCCTGCTCATTGACCGGATGTTGTCTTGCGAACCCAACAAGCGGGTTCGAGCCATCAAGAATGTGAACGCCAACGAGTGGTTTTTTGCCGGCTTGTCGGACGACCGGCGCGTGATGCCGCAGCTGCTGACACTCGAGGCCCTGGCACAGACCGCCGGCGTGCTTTGCCATTACTCCGGTATGGCGAGCCGGATCGGCTCGTCGATCATCTTCTTCGCGGGAGTGGAGAATTGCCGCTTCGAGCGAGACGTCGTGCCAGGATGCCAGCTCGTGTTCGAATGCACGCTCAAGCGCACGATGCGCGGAGTCGCCAAGATGACCGGAACGGCCATGGTGGATGGCGAACTCGTGTTGTCATCGGACTTGACCGCTGTCGTCCGTGATGTGGACAGTTTCGACGCGAGCTGAAATCGGTTCGTGCGCGGGTCGCATTTGGCAACGGCGGCGACCAAAAGAGAACTCGGCGGCCCTGCAACATTGATCTCCTAGATGCAATATTCCAAGCGTTTCAATGGAGAAGGAACCCATCGCACCGACGAAAACCCGGTCGACGAGCAGCCTGTGCAGTTCCTGGCGGTTGATGGATACCAGATCCGTGGAACCTACTTCGGACCACGGCGCGATGACCCAACTGCTCATGCGGTGGTGCTGAACAGCGGGGCGGGAATCGCGGCGAAGCACTATGGCCATTTCGCAAGATTCCTGGCGGCCTCCGGAATCCCGGTCCTCACCTACGACTATCGCGGCATCGGTCTGTCGAAGCCGGGGCAACTGCGCAACTTTTCCGCGA
Source organism: Betaproteobacteria bacterium (assembly GCA_032123655.1). Lineage (GTDB taxonomy): Bacteria > Pseudomonadota > Gammaproteobacteria > Burkholderiales > Casimicrobiaceae > VBCG01. The sequence continues at coordinate 15,536 of JAQBEY010000022.1, read as the reverse complement.
CCATCGAGGATTGGTCAGAGTATGACTGCGCGGCGGCGATCGAATGGATGGGTGCGCGCTGCGCGGGCTCGACGCTGATCGGCGTCGGACACTCCGTAGGCTCACTGCTTTTCGGGGGCGCCCCCACGTCCGGACGGCTCGCCAAGCTGATCATGATCGCGGCGCACACGGGCTACTATGGCGACTACCGGCGCAGCTACCGGCTGCCGATGGCACTGCTGTGGCATGGTGTGATGCCTGTGCTGACGTCCGTCGTCGGGTACTTTCCGGCCAAGCGGCTTCACCTCGGCGAAGATCTACCGAAGGGTGTCGCCATGCAATGGGCACGACGACGGAAGCCGATATTTCAACTGCCGGCTTCGGTTCCCCCGGATGACCGGATGCGTCTGCTGATCGCCCGCTTCGCCCAAGCGAAAATAGAAACGCTGATCATGACATTCACCGACGACGGCTTTGCGACCGAGGCCGCGGCGGCGCGGGTCCGCGATTTTTTCCCGAATCTTCGCGTCGAACACTGGCTGACGTCACCTGCCCAGGCCGGGCTCAAGCGCCTCGGGCATTTCGGGTTTTTCCGACGCGAAGCCGGTGCCACCCTTTGGCCGTTGCTGTTGGACTACCTGAGGGCGCCCCCCCGATCCGCGCCGGCCCCCTGACACTGCCGGATCGGTTCCGGCAGGCAGTCGTCGACCGCGCGGCGTGCCCCGGGGGGTCAGCGATCGGCGTCGGCGCGATAGATGTCAAGGATCCAGAACAGCCTCGAGCGTATTTGCTCGAAACCGATGACACCCCGACTGCGCAACGTAAGCAGCACATCGAGGTGATCCTTCAATTCCGGATTGAATGGCACCCGCCTGGACGTGACCTTGGTGAGCCTTCCCGGGAACTGCTCTTGCGCGACCGCGACGATTCGCTCGGCGTTGGACAGGCTCAGAACCGGAAAAAAGAGGCGTCCACCGGGCTTGAGATGCGAACTCGCGCGCTTGAGCACTTCGATCGCGAGGTTGGTCCCGTCCGGTCCGGCCAGCGGGACATCCGGTGGAAACCAGGATGACAGTCTTGCAACTTCGTTCGCCACGCCCGACACGTCGTCGACGATTACATCGAACTTCAGATCATCCACAGGCTCGAACAGATTCCCCTGGAGGATCGTGATCGACTTCTGGACTCGATTGAGAATCGTGTTTCTGCGCGCCAGAGTGCAGGCTTCCTGCATGAGGTCGGTGGCGTGGACGCTTCCGGCCCCGGCCTGCGCCAGTGCAATGGCGATCGGCCCTGACCCGCAACCGAGGTCGAGTACGGATTGACCGTTCACGCCGGAATTCAGTACCTGTTCGGTCAAAACGGATGTCGTCAGCGTCGGCTTGAAGACGAAGGGACTCAAAAACAGGTCGATTTCCCGTCCAGCGATGACATGTCTTTCGGGCGCCATCGACGTGGCGATGGATTCGGATGTCGCGCCCGCGGAGGCGTCGTCTGAAGGCAATGCAGCGAAAATTACCATTGATCGTCCGTCCAGAAGAACAGTTGTGACGCTCCACGACAGGTGTTCGACAACGTGCATTGACCACAAAAACGCACAAAGCGACCCGTGTTGAATCCAGCGAGGGTATCAAAGTCTCCCACCCTTGCGAACTCGCCTGACGAGGCTTTCTTATTTGCTTGATTTAACACAATATTTCAAATTCGTACGGATTGTCGCATAATGGCCTGATGCACTGGCTTCGGCAAGCCCGGCGATTGGCACACATGTTGCGTTTCTATGCGACACCTCGTGCCAACTCGCCCAATCAGACACAAGCCATGCAGCCCCTGTCCGCACTGAGAGCGCAGCTCACCAATCGGAGCGATACCGAGCACGAGCAGGCGCTGCTGCGCGTCGTCATTGTCGGGCTGGTCCTGGCGTACATGACCGCCTTTCATGGCTGGCGCTACGACTGGTCGCCGGACTCCATCCGGATCGTCGCGATCCTGGGCGCGTTCCTCACCGTTTCCGTCGGGATTTTCGCGGCGATCTGTTTTTCCCCCCAACCCAACGTTCACCGCCGGCTCGTCGGCATGGTGGCCGACGTAGCAGGATGCACTTGGTACATGTGGGTTGCGGGTGAGTACGGCTTCTTCGTCATCGGCATTTTCCTTTTCATTACCTTTGGCAACGGCTTCAGGTACGGCAGGAAATACCTGTTTCTCTGCCAGGCGCTAAGCATTCTGGGGCTGACGAGTGTCCTGGTGTCCGTACCTTTCTGGAGGGAACGCAGCATTGCCGGGATCGGTCTGCTCATCGCGCTGGTCGTCCTTCCGCTGTACGTTTCGACGTTACTGAAGCGCATCCAGGAAGCCCGCGCGCGCGCCGAGGAGGCCAACCTCGCCAAGTCGACGTTTCTCGCCAATATGAGTCACGAGATCCGGACACCGTTGAACGGCATCGTCGGCGTCGTGGACCTCTTCAAGACGACCGAGCTCTCGACCCAGCAGTCGGAGCTGGTCCGGCTCCTGCGTCACTCCGTGTTCGTATTGCGTTCCCTGGTCGATGATGTACTCGACATCAGCAAGATCGAGTCGGGCCGCCTCGCCATCGAGGTGTCCGGCTTTGATCTCCATGCCACCATCAATGGTCTGGTGCAACTGCTTCGCCCGCACGCCCAGTCCAAGGGACTTGTGCTTCATGCGACCGTCGACCCGGAACTCGACTATCGTCTTCGGGGAGACTCGAACCATCTTCGGCAGATTCTCCTGAATCTGCTCGGCAACGCGATCAAATTCACGGAAAAGGGTGACGTTACGCTTGCGGTCTCGCTGTTGAAAGCGACCAGCGACGGCGTAACCGCGCGCTTCGAGGTCAGGGACACCGGGATCGGGATTCCAGAGGCGCTGCTCGCGCGAATCTTCGAGAGGTTCGTCCAGGTCGACCAGTCGGCAACCCGCCGGTTCGGTGGAAGCGGCCTTGGCACCACTATCGCCAAACAGCTTGTCGAACTCATGGGCGGAACGATCGGCGTTACCAGCAAGGTAGGCGAGGGAACCATGTTCTGGTTCGAAATGCCGCTGCTGCGTGACGCATCCATTGATGTTCTGCCGATACCAGACCCGCTTCCAGCAACCTCCGGCGAACGAACCCTGCTGATCGCGGACCCGGTCGCGGCGCAATCCCTCTCGCCCATTCTGGCGGAGGCTGGCGAAGCTGTCGAAACGCTCTCGCCTTCCGATTCGATCGGCATCCGCCTGGACGCCCTCCTGGAATCCGGGGTGACCATCCGCGCGGTCGTGGCCAGCTGCCGCGTCGACATGGCATGCGCGGCTTTCAATTCCGTGCAGCAACGAATCGACAACAATCCGATTGCGCTCGTCTACGTTGCCCGGGAGCCGCTTTCCATCGTTGACGGTGCGCGGATCAAGAGCATTCGTGATGCTTGCGTCCTTGACGTCTCGAAGGTCACGCCGCGCCTGATCACCAACGCCATTCATGCCGCGCTTGCCAGCAGCAACAGGGAAGTCGCCGATGTGATCGACCTGACCCAGCTGATCAGGCGCGAGCGTGTACGACTGCGTGTTCTCATCGCCGACGACAACGTGACGAACCAGACGATTCTCGCGCAGCTCCTTGAGTCCGCCGGACACACGGTGCTGATCGCGTCGGATGGAGAAGACGCGCTTGACCTGTACGAACGCGAACGGCCCGATGCCGCATTGCTCGATTTCAACATGCCAGGGCGTAACGGACTTGAAGTCGTACAGGCGATTCGAATGCTGGAGCCTGCCGGCGCCCGTATGCCGGCGATCATCCTTTCGGCTTCGGTCACACTGGAAACCCGGAAGCGCGCGCAGGATGCCGGCGCCGATGATTTTGTCGGGAAACCGTACGACGCCGCGGCGCTGCTCGAAAAAATCGACAAGCTGACTCAAGGCAAGGACCGGCGTGCCCGCAAAGACGCAACTGCCAGTGGCACCGGACGCCCGGTCGTCACGAATTTTCCCAGCCGACATCGCGAGAATGCGTCCCGACGCGGTGACGGATTGCTTGATTTCGAACGGCTTGCGGAACTCGAGGATATCTCCCGCGACTCGAAATTCATGTCCGATCTGCTTCGCGGATTCCGAACGGATGTGGAGTCGCTGTTACGCCGACTCGAAGCCTGCGTCAGGCCAGGCGGATCCGACTCGATCGATGACATCCTCCATGCGCTGAAAGGCGCGGCCGTCGGTTTGGGCGCGCAGCAATTGTCCCGGCTCTCTGACGAGTTCTCAACGGAGCAATTGCGCAGCGACGGAACGCTGCCTCAGGCAGTTGCAGAAATCCGCGCTTGCGCCGACGCGACGTTTGCCCAGCTCGACGACTACGCAAACAAGCAGGCCAGAGTGTCACGTTAGCGGGCACGCGCCGGCGAAACTGACGTGACCGGCACGGGCGGCCCACGATCGACGCGAACAGATCACCGCCAATCCGCGGTCAATCCAATCCCGGGCGCGACAACCACGGCAACAACTGCAAACTGCGCCGTTTCGGCGCCTAGCCGTTGGCGGCTTGCGCGATCGCGAAAGGTTGACCTTCGGCGAGCGTCACGTCATCCGGCAACGCGTTGATCTTGTCCTGCGCACGAGCCAGGCGAGCCATCATGCGCAGATCGCGTGCCTCAAGTTTCAATGCGGCATCCACCCAGATATCGACAACCGCGCGCATCTCGGCATGGCCGACCGGCTGAAACTCCCGCTTGGCCTGCGACATCGCGCGATAGCTGTTGCGCCGCCGTTGGCGCGACTTGATCAGGTAGCGCGTTGCTTCAACGCCGGCACCCTCTGCGGCGAGCTCATCGACGACGCCCAGATCGTACATCTCGCGCGCCGTGTATACCTTGCCGCTCATGATGATCTCTTCGGCTTTGCGCAGGCCAATCCGGCGACCAAGCAGTGACAACGCCCCCATGCCGGGGAACATGTTGAAAAGTACTTCCGGGAACGACAACTGCGCGTCCTCTTCGGCAACGATGTACTCGCTGGCCAGCGCGCATTCAAAGCCGCCGCCAAATGCCTTCCCTTGAATGAGCGAATAGGTTGTGATTTGCGCATCGTAGCCAACAATGCGACGGTGCATGTTGTCGACGCAGGAATGACCGTAGCGCAGCAGAGTGTCGCGGTCCTTGCGCAGAATCGACTGAACGAACATCGCCAGGTCGCCACCGAGGTTGAAGATGCCGGGTATGCGGCTGCCGAAAACGGCATTCTCGATCCGACATTGCCGACCTTCGTACATGAACCAGCCTTGATGCTGTTGAATGCGCCCCTCGAAGTCCATGCTTTCCCGCAATAGGTCCGCGTTAAAGCACGGACGCGGCGCGGGCCTCATCCACCAGTAAAGCGTTGAAGTCTCGTGATCAAATTCGACATCGACCTGGCGCAGCGATTTCGGATCGGCAAGGGTCGGAAAGTCAGCGAGGGCATTCATGGTGTCGCTCCTGGGGATAACGTCATCACTTCGAACGGGGTCGTCAGATGTTCCAGTGCACATTGTGGCGAACAAAACGACAATCCGCTAGAGCCCCGACGCGCAATAGCAACACATTGCGCAACAAAGTTAATGTTGGCGCTAGGTTGGTGCTACATATTGTACGCTACAGATTAAGACTCGTCAGGAGGATGCCCACAAGATGTTGTGGGTCCAATTCAGCTTTTGAACCCTATATTGGAGTCCAGGTGCCGCCAACGAGACCCTCGGCCGGGCGAAACCCTGCCTTGTAGGACATCTTCCGGCTTTCGGCGATCCAGTAGCCCAGATACAAATAGGACAGCCCCAGCGCCCGGCAGCGGTCAATCTGCCAAAGGACATTGAACGTTCCCAAGCCGGCTCCGGGGATGTCCGGCTCGAAGAACGTGTAAACCGACGACAATCCGTCGACCAGCCGGTCCACCAGACTCACCATCCGCAGCTGTCCGTCCTCCCGGAACTCGTACAGATCGGTCGCCACATTGCTATGCAACAGGAAGTGCTGGTATTGCTCGTGGCTGTCCTGATCCATGCCCCCACCCGGGTGGCGATGGCGCTGATACCGAAGGTACAGCGCATAGTGCTCCGAGTCATAGGCGAGTTCCCTCCGGAGCACGGTCAGCAGCCGGTGCCGACGCAAGGCCTTGCGCTGCGACCGGCTGGGTACGAAACCGGACACGGGCACGCGCACCGGAACGCAGGCGCGACAATGGTCGCAATAGGGTCGGTAGGTAAACGCACCGCTGCGCCGGAAGCCTAGGCGAACCAGTTCGCTATAGACCCGCGTGTCAATGAGGTGGCTTGGGGTCGCCACCTGCGAGCGCGCGGCCCGGTCGGGCAAGTAGCTGCACGGATACGGAGCCGTCGCATAAAACTGCAACGTGGCCAGCGGCAAGTCGTTGAGTTTGGTCACCGATCGCCGTTCGAGGCCGTCTGATTCGTTTCCATTGCGGAACTTCGCCACCCAGGAGGAGGATCGCAGGAGTTTACCAATTCGCCGAGCAGCGCGGCAAACCGCCGTCGCGGAATCGGCCTTGCGCCGAACGACGCCAGATGTTCGGTTTCCTGCTGGCAGTCGACGTGCGAGACGCCAAGTCCTTCGAGCAGGTCCACGAGATGAACGAGCGCGACCTTGGAAGCATCCGTCTGGAGCGCAAACATCGATTCCCCGAAGAACATTCGACCCAGCGCCACGCCGTAAAGGCCGCCGACGAGGCGCCCATCGCGCCAGGTCTCGATCGAATGTGCGTACCCCTGCCTGTGCAGCGCCGAGTAGCCATCGATCATCGCCTTGGTGATCCAGGTCCCCCCCTGCCCTTCGCGGGGCGTCGCCGCGCACGCCACCATTACCTGGCCGAACGCCGTGTCGACACGCACGTCAAAAACGCCTGATCGGACGCGCTTGCGCAGCGAGCGCGATACCCGGAATTCGTCCAGGGCGAGCACCATGCGTGGATCCGGGCTCCACCAGAGAATCGGCCGCCCCTTCGAATACCAGGGAAAAATCCCCTGCCGATAGGCATCGAGCAGGCGGTCCGGTGACAAGTCGCCACCCACCGCCAGCAGGCCGTTGGGCTGCGCGAGAGCCGACGTGACGGCTGGAAACGGGTCCTGACCCGAAAGCCAGGGAATCACGCCCGCGACTCTGCCAGTCGACCGGAACGATTCAGCCCGGATCTCGGACACGCGCCGGGCCGCCCGCGCGTCGCCAAGGCGGCGTGCGCAGCGCAAACAGGTGCCGGTCGCGGCGTCAATTCAAAAATCATGGGGTCGCGAGGCGCGATCGTAGGGACACTGGGTGCAAGTGTAGGCATATTGCCGCCTTCCGGTAAAATCCCGGACGTTGCCCGTGCTGTACGCCACTTCGCCCCGGTAGCTCAGTGGATAGAGCAGCCCCCTCCTAAGGGGCAGGTCGGACGTTCGATTCGTCTCCGGGGCGCCACCCATTTTCTGCAGGCCTCCAGTGTCCGCCAACAACCCCGCCCCGCCGGGGCTGCCCCCCACGCGCTATCGCATTCTGGCGCTCGATCCGCACGCACACCTGTATGAGGTCCGGGTCACCGTCGAGTCTCCGGCTCCCGACGGACAGTGCTTCCGCCTGCCGACGTGGATTCCGGGCAGCTATCTGATCCGCGAATTCGCCCGCCATTTCACTGCGGTGCGCGCGCAGACCTCGGACGGGCCAATCGCCATCGACAAGATCGCCAAGGACCGCTGGCAGGCGGCGGCGTGCACCGGACCGCTGACGGTGATCGCCGAGGTCTACGCGTTCGACCTCTCGGTTCGCACGGCCTACCTCGACGCAACGCGGGGATATTTCAACGGCACGGCGGTCTTCCTGTGCCCCGAGGGACGCGAGTGCGCGCCCTGTATGGTCGAGATCGCTCCGCCGACTGGCCCCGATTTCGCGAACTGGCGCGTGGCGACGACTCTCACGTCCGACGGCGCCACGCCAATGGGCTTCGGGCACTACCGGGCCGCCACCTATGACGAACTGGTCGACCATCCGGTCGAGACGTCCGAATTCGCGCTGACCAGCTTCACCGCTGGCGGTGTTCCGCACGATATCGCCATTTCCGGACGGCAGGACGCCGACCTGGCCCGCCTCGGAACGGACATTGCACGCGTATGCGAGTGGCAGATCGAACTCTTCGGTGGCGCGCCGTTTGCGCGTTACCTGTTCCTCGTCGCCGCGGTCGGCAGCGGTTACGGCGGGCTCGAGCACCGTGACAGCACCAGCCTCCTGGTTCGCCGCGATGATCTTCCGCAGGCCGGTACCGAGGGCATCGACGACGATTACCTCAATTTTCTTGGCCTCGCCAGCCATGAGTACTTTCACGCCTGGAACGTCAAACGGATCAAGCCGGCAGCGTTCACCCCCTATGATTTGACGCAGGAAAACTACACAAGGTTGCTATGGGCATTCGAGGGCATCACCTCGTACTACGACGATCTGGCGCTGCGGCGGTGCGGACTGATCGACGCGCCGCGCTACCTTGAACTCCTTGCCCGCACGATCACGAACGTTCTGCGCACGCGCGGACGCGGGGTGCAGAGCATGGCCGACTCGAGTTTCGATGCCTGGATCAAGTTCTACCGGCCCGACGAGAACACGCCCAACACAGTCGTCAGCTACTACACCAAGGGCGCGCTGGTCGCCTGCGCGCTGGACCTGGAACTCCGCCGCGAAGGCCGCACCAGCCTCGACCAACTGATGCGCGCCCTGTGGGCACGCCACGGCGCGACGGGCAAGGGCGTAGCCGAGGATGGTATCGAGCTGCTTGCGAGCGAACTCGCCGGTCGGGATCTTGCCGATTTTTTCCGCCGTTACGTGCATGGCACCGAGGATCCACCGCTGGCGGACCTGCTCGCCGCATTCGGCGTGTCGCTGCGCTTGCGCCCATGCACGGGAACGAGCGATCGTGGTGGCAAGCCGGTGACCGGACCTGCGCCACGCAGTTGGCTCGGCGCCCGCGTGGGCATCGATCTCAAACTCGCAGCGGTTGTTCCCTACGGACCTGCGGCACTTGCCGGGCTTTCCGCCAGCGACACGCTGGTCGCCATCGCTGGCATCAAGGCCTCGCCGGAGGTGCTGGCCAGCGCGTTGCGTCGGCGCGCGCCGCGCGATTCGCTGGCAGTGCACGCGTTCCGGCGCGATGAACTGCTCACGGCGACGGTCGTTCTCGGGCCGGTGCCCGACGATACCTGCGAGCTTGTCCTTGACGACGCGGCACCGCCAGCGGCGCTCGATCGACGCCGGGCGTGGCTTGGCATGCTCGACTGATGCCGCGTGCTGCTGGTCGGGCGCGCCTTGACTGCGCCGCCGTGGCGGGTAGGAGCGAACACCTTCCGCCGACCATGCAGCGCTCTCGGGCGCCGGTGGCACCCTCCCCTGAACCCGCGCGACGTCAGAGCCGGACGGACGGGTTCAATGCGTAGCGGCCGGTCACCGACGCCTGCCCGAGTACATGTCCGGTCATGGCATCGCGCACGTCCGGACCGGTAAAGCGCGTCGAAACGTCAAGACGCGGCACGTCGAGGGCGTAGAGCGTGAACACGTAGCGATGAACGATGGTGTCATTCCACGGCGGGCAGGGGCCATCGTAGCCGTGGTAGTCGCCGGCCATCTCGGGGTCTCCGGCGAACCAACCGGTGTAGTCGTTGAGGCCATGCCTGGCGTTGAGCGGTGCCTGTGGACCGGGCTTGCCGCGGGCGGTCACGCCTGCCGAATGCTCGCCACGAGCAATACCCGGCGAATCGGGTGCGAGATCGATCAACACCCAGTGGAAGAAATCGACCCGCGGCAGGTCGGCGGGCACCTCGCGGCCCTCCTTGTTCACGTCATCGCCGCGCGAGGGCACGTCCGGGTCGTGACAGATCAGCGCCAGCGAAAGGGTGCCCGCCGGCAGGTCACTCCAGGCGAGATCCGGATTGCGGTTGTCCGAAAGCCGAACATGCGCGGCGGTGTCGATGACCGCAAAGGCGAATTCCCCGGGAATGGCGCCCAGGTCGGGAAATGCGGTGGTCGTCAATTGCATCGTAACGTCCTCGTCAGTCGATCGTGAAACGCATTGGTGCCGCCGGGTCGGCACCCTGGCGGCACAAATTCACTTGCGCGGCTTGTCTTCGCTGGCCGGCGGTGCGCCGCGCATCGCGAGCAGCGACGCCTTCTGCAATTCCATGGTCTTGATGCTCATCTGCATCATGCCAACGCTCATGGTCAGCCAATTTTCGATGACCCGCAATTCGGCAATCTTGCGATCGAGTTCGGCCGGATCGAGCGCTGCGAACAGCGCCGCCGGATTGGGGAACGGCATCATCGGGGGCGTCGCGGGCGTCGCGCCGGGAACCGGCACGAAACCAGGCATTGCCGCCGCCAACGGGTTCCACATCCGCTGCATGAACTCGAGCGCGTCCTGGGGCGTCAAGGGAAAACCTCCCGCCGGATCGCCGGACCGTTCCTTTTCGGTCGCCATCGCCTGATCTCCTCTACCTGCCCGCGCCGGGATGGCGCGCCTCATTTGCTACTATCCTCGCCTATGGCGGACCTTGGCGCAACCTTGCTCGAACGACTCGCTGCGATCGTCGGTGCCGCGAATGTGCTGACCGCTCCGGCGGACGTCGCTCCGTTCCTGATCGACTGGCGCGGCCGATTCCAGGGCGCGGCGTGCGCCGTCGTGCGGCCTGGATCCACGAAGGAAGTCGCCGCCGTCGTCGCCGTGTGCGCGGCGCAGCGGGTCGGCATGGTCCCGCAGGGCGGCAACACCGGCATGTGTGGTGGTTCGATCGCGAGTCCGCGCGGCGACGAGATCGTACTGTCGCTGCAACGGATGCAGCGGGTACGTTCAGTTGACGTCGCCAACGCCACGATGATCGTGGAGGCCGGTGTACCGCTCGCTGTCGTCCAGCAGACCGCCGAAGCGAATGGCCTGCATTTTCCGCTGTCATTGGGCTCGGAGGGAAGCTGCACAATCGGTGGCAATCTGTCGACCAACGCCGGCGGCACCGCGGTGCTTCGATTCGGCAACGCACGAGATCTGACGCTTGGACTTGAAGTCGTGTTGGCCGACGGCAGCGTACTGGACGGACTACGCGGACTGCGCAAGGACAACACGGGTTACGATCTAAAACAGCTCTTCATCGGCGCCGAAGGCACCCTGGGAATCGTCACGGCCGCGGTGCTCAAACTCTTCCCCGCGTTGCGTACCCGCGTCACCGCGTTCGCCGCGGTCACCTCGCCCGAGACGGCAGTCGCCCTCCTCGGCCGGCTCAAGGCGGCGCTGGGCGACCGCCTGACCGGATTCGAGTTGATGAGTGCGTTCTGCATCGACCTTACGCGTCGGCACCATCCCGGCATGCTGCATCCTTTGCCGGGACACCCGTGGTATCTGCTCCTGCAGGCCGACGACAGTGCCGTGGCCGCGCCGGTCGCAGCACTGCTCGAGTCCGCGCTCGCCACTGCCGTCGAGGGCGGCGACGCCACCGATGCCGTGGTCGCGCAATCGGGCGAACAGGCTGCACGGCTATGGGCATTGCGCGAGAACATCACCGAGGCACAGCGCCGCGAAGGACCGAACGTCAAGCACGACATTTCGCTTCCCGTCTCGGCGATTCCTCTTTTCATGAGGGAAGCGGAAGCTGCCCTCGAACGCGCCTTCCCGGCGGCGCGGCTGGTGGTATTCGGACACCTTGGCGACGGCAACCTCCACTACAATATCGCAGCACCGGAGGGCGACTCGGCACCGGACTTCATGGCGCAGGCACAGCCGATCAACCGCCTGGTGCACGATCTGGTCGCAGCGCACGGCGGAAGTTTTTCCGCAGAACACGGGATCGGCCAGATGAAGCGCAGTGAATTGACGCACTACAAGAGTGCGGTCGAATTGAAGCTGATGCGCGCGATCAAGGCCGCGTTCGATCCGGCGGGCCTGATGAATCCGGGCAAGGTGCTTTGATGAGCAAGATCATATTCTGGGTCGTGGTAATTTTCGCCGCGTTTTTCGCGTTGCGCATGTACAACGTCGCAAAGAGTCGGGTGCGCCGAAAACCGGAAAATTCTCCGCCCGGGCCTGCCGCACCCGAGGCCATGGTGCGCTGTGCCGGCTGCGGCGTGTTCCTGCCCCGAGCCGACGCCAGCGCAGCCAGCGACGGATACCACTGTACCGACCCGAAGTGTGTCGGTCGAAACCCCCGGTCGCGCTGACCTCATGCGACTGCGATCCCGTTAAGGGCTGCATGCAACCTGCGCCGGCCGTCCCGCCCTTCGAACCGCCTTCGGCGATGTCGCCCATGGGCGATTCAGCGCGCCGCATACTCTGGATCGTCTGCCTGTATCGAGCCGTATGCGCGGCGGCACTGCTCGGCGCCGCACTGTTGCTCGACCCCAGGACGCTGAGCATTCCCACGCCCAACGCATTCCTCACGGGCACCACTTTGTATTTCCTGTTTGGACTGGCGGCGTTCTGGTTCATCCAGCAGGAGCGCCTGCCGCTTTCCCTGCCACCGATACTGCTCGCCATGCTCGCCGGCGACGTGTTGTTCCTGTCGATGGTCATGTTTGCCGGTGGCACCTTCGGCGCGCCTCTTCCGATACTGCTGTTTCCTCAGCTCGCGGCAGCCGGGTGGATCCTGCGCACACAGACCGCGTTCCTGCACGCGGCGTTCGCGTCGATCGCACTTCTGGGACTGGACTCCTACCGCGCCTGGCTGGGACTCGTCACCATTCCACAACTTTTTCAGACTGGCCTCATCGGTTTTGGCTACTTCGCCACCATCGGCATCACCGTCGCGCTCGGCCGCTACACCAAGCAATCCGAGGACCTGGCAGCGCAGCGCGGCATCGATGTCGCGAATCTCGAGCAGGTCAACCGCCTCATCATCCAGGACATGCAGGACGGCGTGCTGGTCGTGGACCTCAATGGCGTCGTGCGCGGACACAACGCGCAGGTCACCCGGCTGCTGGGCGGCTTCGGGCGGATGCGCGGCGGCATGCGCCTGTCCGAGTTCAGCACCACGCTGCACGATTACTGGCGTCGCTGGCAGGAGGACTTTACCGAGGCACTGCCTCCGTTCAAGGTCGAGGCCACGCAAAGGCTGTTGCGCGTGCGGCTGGTGCGCATCGGCACCGGTTTGAACGGTGGCACGCTGATATACCTCGAAGACCTCGGGCGCGCGCAGACGGAAGCGCAGCAGATGAAACTTGCGGCGATGGGTCGACTCACGGCGTCCATCGCTCACGAGGTCAGGAATCCCCTTTCGGCCATCAATCAGGCCGCGCAGTTGCTCGAGGAGGATGGCGCGGTGGCCCCGGAGGGCTCCCGACTGCTGACGATGATTCGCAACAACGCGAAGCGGATCGATCGGATCGTCGGTGAAGTCCTGCAGCTGAATCGTCGGGACCGGCAGCAGCCGGAAGTCGTGCCCTTCGCCGAATTCATGCGGGCACTGACCGATGAGATCGTGCAGGCGGAAAACGTGCCTCCCGGCGGTGTATTGATGCAGATACCGGACGACCTGCTCATCATTTTCGACCGCGGGCACCTGAACCAGATTATCTGGAATCTGACCCGCAACGCCTGGCAGCACTGCCAGAAGAGGGAAGGCAGCATCCGCATCATGGCCCGCGCCGGCTACATGGGCGATGCCGTGATCTGCGAGCTCAATGACGACGGTCCGGGGATCCCGGCCGAATTGCGTCCACAGATCTTCGAACCGTTCTTCACCACGCGCCCGGGCGGCACGGGGCTGGGCCTGTATATTGCACGCGAGCTTGCCGACGCCAACGGAGCCACGCTCGAACTTTTGCCGAAGGGGCCTGGCGCCCATTTCCGAATGACACTCAAGCGAGCGTCGGCGCCGGACCGCAAGGAATCGCCCGGTTGACTGAAAGAGGCTCCAGATGACTAGAAAAATTCGTGGTCAGCCCCGTGTGCTCCTCGTCGATGATGAGCCCGACCTGCTGGAACTCCTCGAAATGACACTTTCGCGAATGGGGCTCGATACTTCCCGGGCCGAAAACGTCGCCCAAGCCATCGCGCTGCTGGACAAGGAGCAGTTCGACCTGTGTCTGACCGACATGCGACTTCCGGACGGCGAAGGCCTGCTCGTGGTCGAACACATCAACCAGAAAGGTCTCGATGTGCCGGTCGCCGTGATCACCGCGTTTGGAAGCGCGGCGAACGCCGTCGCCGCGCTCAAGGCGGGAGCCTTCGACTACCTCGCCAAGCCCGTCGCGCTCGAACAGCTGCGCGCGCTGGTCAAACAGGCGCTGAAGGTGCCGGAAAAAACCCAGCCAACAGGGGACTATCGTCTGCTCGGCGACTCACCGGCGATGGAGCAGGTGCGCGGACTCATCGAGCGCCTGGCCAAGAGCCAGGCGCCGGTATTCATCAACGGTGAGTCCGGAAGCGGCAAGGAACTTGCTGCCCGGACCATTCATAGTCAGGGCCCGCGGGGCGAGCAGCCGTTCATTGCCGTCAACTGTGGCGCGATCCCGGAAAACCTGATGGAGAGCGAGTTTTTCGGCTATAGAAAAGGGGCGTTCACGGGGGCCGACGCCGATCGCGATGGTTTCTTCCATGCCGCCTCCGGCGGGACGCTGTTCCTCGACGAGGTCGCTGACCTGCCGCTGACGATGCAGGTAAAGCTGCTGCGTGCAATTCAGGAAAAGAAGGTCCGCAAGGTTGGTGCCACGCAGGAAGAACCGGTCGACGTGCGACTCATCAGCGCGACGCACAAGAAGCTTGGGCCGCTGGTCGAGTCCGGCGAATTCCGTCAGGACCTCTACTATCGTCTGCACGTGATCGAGCTGGCGATGCCTTCGCTGCGCGAAATGCGCGAGGACATTCCATCCATCGCCAATGCGATCCTGGCGAAACTGACTCGCAATGGCGTCGCCAGACTTGATCCTGCGGCCGTGGCGGCGTTGGAGCACTACCCGTTTCCCGGAAACGTACGCGAACTCGAGAACGTCCTCGAGCGCGGACTCTCGCTGGCAGCGGATCCCCAGCGCATCAGCGCCGAGGACCTGCACCTGACCCCCGTCCAGGACGAATCCGATGGTGAATTGCCTGCCGGCGACAAGTGGCCTCTGCAGGATTATCTCGACCGGGTCGAGCGCGCCGCAATCAACGAGGCGTTGGAAAAGACGCGTTACAACCGTACCGCCGCCGCCAAGTTGCTCGGAATCACCTTTCGCGCCATGCGCTACCGGATGGAGCGCTTGGGCATCAAGTGACGTGCATGACGGTGACGCTGCAGCGCCGGAGCGGACGCGACCAAGCTTTCGATCACGACGCTATGGACGTGACGTCCCAACTCGGCCATCGTCGGGGCATCCGGAGCGATCTCTCCTGATCCGCCGCGGAGCGAAGCGATGAACGCCGGTCACCGGCGTTCATAGCTAACGACGCGGTATACGCGCCTCTATTGGCATACGGTTCCCGGCGCACGGAAGACCTGCCGAGTGATCGGCTTGCTCTGCACCACACCGTTGACCGAGGTCGCGAACGTCGCGCTGTTGCCGTTGGCGAAGGTCACCGTCAACGTGCCCACCGGCGTC
>JAQBEY010000021.1:0-45574 GCA_032123655.1 Betaproteobacteria bacterium | reverse complement strand
GGACTTCCCGGCAATTCCTGAATCATTCCGCCCGACGCTACCGCCAGCGTGCCCATGACGATCAACGTGTACGGCTGCTCGCCGGCAAGAAGAAAACTGAAATCCAGCAGGCTGGTCGCCGCCCCGGGGACGCTGACGGCGAAGGTCGTTTTCTCGTTGTCGAAGTTCTGGTAATTGCTGGCCGTCGGATAGAGGACACCCGTGAACGCCAGCTTCGTGTTCACCGTAACGTCGATCGCCGGCGCTTGCTGCAGCACATTCAGCACCCGGATCGGCGCCGGATGGGGCGGGAAGTAGTTGATGGTATCCACCTTGCAGGCGGACAGCATCATGGGCACGGCGGGCAGGGCGAGGAGGAACTTGCGGCGATCGGACATCAGGATTCCAGCGCATTCGGACCTGCGATTATGCCACGCGCGGGGCCACCCTTGCCGCCGCTGAAGTCCTCGCCAGCTTGCCGCGGCGCATTGCCAAACCGGCGTTCCGGCGCGCCAGCGTCCACAGCGTTCACCGCAGAGGAGAGAGCCCATGGCCCGAAGCACCCTGATGCACCCTGATGCACCGCCTGCAGCGTGCGGCCCGCGCAGCCCACGCGCAAGTGGACCGAGTTGTCGCCGGACCGGCTACGCGATCGGCGCGCCGGGACTTTCTGCTGCGCGCGTCAGGACTCGCCGTGGCCGCGACGCAGCCAGCGTTGATCCCGCCCGTGTTCGCCCGCGGCCAGCAACCGCGCAGTGGCAGCGGTTCGCTTGCTAGCCCGCCGGATTCGGATAGCGCAGCTGGAGCGTCGCGATTTCCGCCAGCACTCCGGCATCCAGACTGACCTGCGCCGCGGCGATGTTCTCGTCGAGTTGCGCCATGGAGGTCGCGCCGATGATCGTCGCACCGACATACCAGCGGCTTTTCAGATAACCGAGCGCCAGCTCGGCCGGCGACAGGCCCAGGCGCCGCGCCAGCGCCACATAGGCCGCCACGGCCTCGGCGACCAGCGGCTTGCGAAAGCGCGCGCCGAGCCCGTCGAACAGCGTGTAGCGCGCGCCGTCGGGCCGGGCGCCACCTTCGTATTTGCCCGTGAGCATGCCGCCGGCGAGCGGGCTGTACGCGAGCAAACACATGTGCTCGCGGTGGAGCGCTTCGGCAAGATCATTATCCACGCTGCGCGAGACCAGGCTGGCACTGTTCTGCAGCGTAACCGGACCGGGCACGCCCAGTTCCTTTGCCGCATGGTGGAACTCGCATACGCCCCAGGTCGTTTCGTTGGACAGGCCGTAGTAGCGGATCTTGCCGGCGGAAATCAGCGCGGCCATGCCCTCGACCTGCTCCCGGATCGAAGGGCCCTCGCTATCCTTGGCAGGATCGAATTCCACCGCGCCGAACATCGGCACGTTGCGCTGCGGCCAGTGGATCTGGAACAGGTCGATGGTCTCGACCTGCAGCCGCGCCAGCGACGTCTCGACCGCTTCAGCGATGGTCGCTGCGGTGAGGTCGGTGCGTCCGCCACGGATCCAGTCGCGCCGGCCCGGGCCCGCCACCTTGGAGGCGATCACCAGGCCCGCGCTGCCGTGGCGGGCGAGCCAGCGGCCGAGAATCGTTTCGGTGCTTCCCTGGGTGGTCGCATTGGGCGGCACCGGGTACATCTCCGCGGTATCGATGAAATTCACGCCCGCTTCGCGCGCCCGGTCCAGCTGCGCGTGCGCCTCGCCCTCGTCGTTCTGCTCGCCCCAGGTCATGGTGCCGAGGCACACCTCGGAGACTTCGAGTTCGGTGCCAGGAAGTTTGCGGTAGAGCATGAGGTACTTTCGCGAAGGATGTCACGACGACGTGACCCCCGATTTTACTATGCCGACCTGCGCGACCAGGCCGCGATCAATGCAGGTGCCGCCGACGACACCAGCGCGCCGGGCCTGGCCCGAACAGTCAGTTGCCTGCGCGAATCTAGAACAGCAGGTGTTCGCGTTGTCCGAGATCGTCGCGCAGCGCGGCGAGATCATCATCGAGTGCGTCACGCACCGAGACCATACCCAGCGGCCGGTCGAACTCGACCACGGGGAGATGGCGGAACCGGCACTTGTACATGACGAGCAACGCCTGTACGAACGGCTCGTCAGGATGCATCGTTTGCGGCTGCGCGGTCATTACGTTCGCGAGCGTCGTCGTCGCCGGATCGAGATCCTCGGCGAGCACGCGAAAAAGCGCGTCGCGCTCGGTGAAGATGCCGGCCAGTCTGGTGCCATCGAGCACGATGATTGCGCCCACCTTGGCCTGCTTCATCAACCGTGCCGCCTCGGAGACGGTGGCGGCCTTCGAAATCGTGTTGAGCGACTTCTTTGCGACGATGGAGCGCAATGAACGAATGGGCATGTCAACCTCGGCTAAAATGTGACCAGCGGTCTATTTGGCACCGTGGTCGCGTCCATCGTCAAGTGCGGATTTCGCGGCGCTCGCCGTCGCGGACCAAAAAACACAGCGATGACGCGCATGAAAACTGCGCTAGATTCGCAGCAGTCCCTGCTGCTTTGCCAGGGCCGCGGTGACGCGGCGCACGGTCGAAGCCAGATTGAGTCCGGTATCGGCGCGCAGTTGCGCCGCGCCGTCTTTCAGCGCATCGACTCCCGAATCGAGTGACTGGCCCGTACCGGCCAGTGCTACGACATTGCCGGAATCGCAGGGCGGCACTACAAACACGCGTCCGAGGAAGGCGCGTCGCAGGCGTTCAATGCTCCCACGCATGCCCTGCGCACGCGTCAGGAGGTTGGTCGTCAGGACTCCCGTCGCGGAAAGCCGGGCCCGGCAGTTGCGGTAGAACGACGGCGTGTCCAGCGCGCCGGAGCGCCCCTTCGCGTCATAGCCATCGACGAGGATCAGGTCAAAACGGCGTGTCGAACTTGCCATGTAATCCGCGCCGTCGCCGATTTCTATCCGCAGTCCCGAATGCTCGTCGGGCAGCTTGAACCATTGTCGCGCGGCGGCGATCACCGATGGCTCGAGCTCGACGATCGTCTGCTGTGCCTGCGGACGATGCCTGTGCAGAAACTTGACCACTGACGCAGAGCCGAGTCCAACGACCAGCACCGTCCCCGGCCAGCCAGCTTCGGCGCGCAGCGCCAGCGGCAGCATCATGTCTCGCGTGTATTCGAGCTCGAGCGCCCAGGGACGTCCGATGCGCATCGCGCCCTGAATCCAGCGCGAACCGAAATGCAGGTAGCGCACACCGCGTTCCTCGCTGATGTCGACCGACGTCGCCATCCGTGTGCCGCCGTACTATTTCGCCGGATGCGGCAGGCCGGATTCGGCCGCGCCTGACGTTTCGCGGTTCGCGCACGCGAAAGTCTCGTTCCAGTAGGCGGATTCGCGCGGGAAATACCCACGCAGCTGCCGCTCGAATTCGGGGCCGGCACGTCCGGCGGCACGCATGTCGACGAGACCAGCACAGTTGGCCGTCAACTCGTCGGTAGTCGAGATACGCGCGTGCGCGCACTCATGGAAGAACAGGAAATCATGGACCTCCGGCGGCAGCTGCGCCAGCCGCGGCGCGTTCCAGAGAATGCGAGGAACCCCGCCGTCGCGCGTCACCAAGCCGGTCCTCGGCACGTCGTAGAAGGAATCGCCGACCGGCGGAATCAGCTCGGCGACGACCATGCCGTCGACGCTGCACGACAACGTGGTGCCATCCGAAAACATGAACGCCTTCACGTCACCGACCGGGAGCAGGCAGGCGAAGATCATTCCGGCGAGCATGTTGCGCATGAACAGTCGGCAGCCTGGAGAGACAGGTGAATTCGAAACCGAACAGGACTTGCGCCCATCGATTGCGGGTGCGAGTCAGCGGCCCGCCTGCGCTAAGATAACCGAATCTTCCCCGACCTGAGAAGAAACACCCCGTGACACAGATCGGACAGCTTCGTGCTGTCCGGCGCCTGCATTTCCGTCGGGCCGCTGCCCACCGATCGACCGATGCAGCCACGGTACTGGAGGTGTTCGGCGCCGCGTGGTCGCTACCACTTGGCAGCGCGCGGCCGACTATGCTAATGTCATAGGCGTCGTCACGCTGACGGTGACCCCATGAAAACTCGCACCTTCGTTTCCGACCGCCTCTACTACGGCCTCGACCCGATGCGCATTCGAGCCGCCACCAGCCGCGCGCTGGCACGGGTGGTCGGGCTGCCGCCCGCGCGGGCTCGGGTCAGTGCGACGAACCTGCGCCAGGATTTTGCACTGGATACCGTTCAGGGCACCGCGCTGGTCGATGCATTTGTTGCCGGCGGGTTGCTCGATCCGCCCGATGGGCTGCGCGGCGGCTACGGCCTGACGCCCGGATTCGCCGGACTCGCACAGGCACGTGTCGTCGATCCGCTTCCGCGGGCCCGGGCAAGGCTGTTGTTGACCGAGGCCTGCGCGCTCGCCCAGAGCATCAATGCGACCAGGACGCACAATCCGCTGGAGATCGCGGCCTTCGCCGTATTCGGCGACTACATGAGCCGCGATCATCACCTGGCATCGCTCGATCTGGGTGTGCTGGTACGACTGCGTCTGGCTGCGCGTCGCACCCGCTTTCGCCGGATGCAAAGCAAGGGCGAAGGCGCAGAAGCAATCCGCGCCGCGTTTCAGGATCTGAGTACCTTCGTCCGTCCTCGCCTCGTCACCGTGATGTCGTCCCTGCCCCGGCCGTTTTCGATCGTCTTCCAGCCCGACGACGAAGTCTAGCGGCCGCGGCGCACCTGATTCAGCGGCATCGTCGTCGCTTCACCGCCACGCACTCCCGGCATGGGCCGGGGCCGCAGATCGGCGCCGGCGTCCTGTCCGGTGAGCGTCGCCAGCGGTAACGCCAGGCGGCGATCGGCGACCTCGCGCTGTGTCACCGACAACACCGCATAAAGCGCCTTCCCCGCATCGACGATCTCTTCCGCCGCAGCGAGACGATTGCGCGCCATGTCGGCCAACGCGTCGAGACGCCTTGGCGCCGTGGTTTCGTTGGCGGCGCCGCGCAGGCTGCGGTGCTGATCTTCCAGCATGCGCAGCACCCGATCGCGATACGCGATCCAGGCGGGAAGCTGCCCGGGCCGCAGGTTGAGGTCCTCTTCAAGCTGGGAGATCCGCATCTTGACCAGTTCCGCAAGCGTCGGCCCCGCAACCCGGGACTCGCCGCGCGCCATCCCCGGCGGCAGCCCGCTCTTGCCGACGTAGGGCGTGGGTCGGGCGCTGCCTCCGGGGGATTGCGCCAGAGCAACGCAGGAAGTCGCCAGGGCCGCCAATGCGACCACTCGCGTCAAGCCTCGCCATCGGCGCATAGCTCTCCCCAGAAATGCGGCCAACCAGCAGCCGCAGACACCCCGGTCGACACCGGTCCGCAACACAACTCAAATCGAAATTCGACCGCAACGTGGGCGAATTTTCGGTCCACCCGCGGCGCGAGCGCCCGGCGATTCACTTGCCTTACCTGGCCGGCACCATCACCAGACGGTCGGTCCCGGATTCTGCACCCCAGGCCTCGCCGTTGCGGCCGAGCATCTGGCGAACATTGGCGTCGGCCCGATCAGACGGATGGTTTTCGAACTTTTCGGTCGCCGGATCGAAACGCACGATCGCGTTGATGCTCCAGTCGGTCAGCCACACCTGATCGCGCGCATCGACCCACACCGAGTACGCATGCGCATTGCCCGGCAGCTTCCATTCGCGCCACTGGCGCGTCGCCGGGTCATAGCGGCCGACGTGACCGGTGTTCCAGTAGCTGACCCAGATACGCCCCTTCGAATCCGGCCACACCCGCCGTGCGCCCTGCTTGGCCGTCGGCGGTTCGATGACGGTCGCCACGCCGGTTTCCACGTCGATGCGGGCAATATGGTTGCCGGCGAGCGATGCGTACCAAACATCGCCGTTGGGCGCGGTCGCGATGCCGTAGGGTCCGCGTCCGCGCGGCGCCTTCCACACCTTGACGTCGCCGGTCGCCGGGTCCAGGCGCCCATAGATTCCCGCCTGTCCGGTGAACCAGACCCGGCCCCGCTGATCGAAGGCCGGCGTGTTGAGGTTGGCGTAACCCGTGTCCGCGGGCAGCGTCCAGGCCCGCACCTCGCGCGTGCGCGGATCGACCCGCACGATGGCGTTGAGGCCACTGTCGGTGATCCACGGTGCGCCGTCCGGGCCGACGACCACACCATGCGGCGCGGATTTGTCGCCGAGGTCCACTTCCTCGACCTTGCCGGTCCCGGGGTCGAGGATGCCGAGTTTGCCCGTGTATTGCGCCGTGTAATAAACCGGGCCACCGGCCTGCGGCGCGGCGGCGACGTCATGCGGATGGGCTCCGGGGACGACGTCGAAATACACCGGACCGGCCGGCGCAGCTACGGCCGCAGCGGCAGCGGCGGCCCAGACCAGAAGCGCCACGGACACCATCCTGGCGCGGGCGAGTCGGCACGGCCAAGCACCCGCATTCGCTCGCTCTGGACGACGCGTGTTGAATTGCCAACCCAAGTTCGCCTCCGCGCGGACACCGGCCGCGGCATTTTGATGTTGCCGCCACATCATATACTCGGTCGCCCCCCGACCGGCCACCGGTGCGCCGATGGCATTGCGCCGCCAGCGCCGCGCGTTTACCCCGGTCCGCCGGTTGGTCTCGGCCCGCTCGTTGGTTTCGCGTCACCCGTTGACGCCACCCGGCCCTGCGCCGCGCCTCACCGGCTGGTCAACGTACCGCCGGGCCGCTACCATAGGTGCGCGCCCTGACGCGCCAACCCGGCGCTGCGGCCGTGACTGCATTCGCTAAAGGCTCCTCATGTCCATGCCTGCCCGCATCGCCGTAGCCCTCGCTGCCACGCTCGCCTCCGTTGGCTCCGTGTTGGCCGTCCCCTGCTATGTCGTCTACGACCGCAACGACGTCGTGATCTATCGTGACGTCGACGCACCGTTCGACATGAGCGTGCAAAACCCGCCGGAACGCGTGGCAATGCGCAAGGCCGGGGCGCATCTGCTCTTCGCCGATTTCGAGTCCTGCCTCGAGGTCCGATACGTATCACCGACCTCAGGCGTGACGGCGGTGTCGGTCGACGAGATCGTGATGCAATTGAAGCCGGCGATCAATACGTCGGTCGGCGCCCCGGGAGCCTACGTTTCGCCGGGCACGAGGATGCAATAGCTGCCACCACCTACTGCCCGCCGGGATTCTCCGGCGGACCTGGGCAGTCGGGAACCCGCCCCCAGTAGCCTTCGCAGCCCTCGAGGCGGACGCGCTGGTCGCAAATGAAACCGGAAAAGCCGCCTTCCCGGTCGCACTTGGCCAACGCCGTGCGCATCTGCGCCCAACGATCCGGAGGCGGCGGCGCGCGCACGACTACCGGCGCGGGCGGCGGCGGTCGAGGCGCTGGGGCCTTGGAGGCCTCTGGTCCGAAACTGTCCAGGCTCACGTCCTTCGCCGTGGCTCGGACCGGGCGAGCCGGGGCCGGGACGTTGCCAACCGTGGGCGGGGGTGACACCGCAGGCCGGGATTCGGCCACCGGCGCGGTCGTTTTTGGCCGGGCGAACGCGGGTACCGGCGCAGGCGGCATTGCACCCGCCGCCCCAGGATCGGCGCCCTCAGAATCCACGGCATCCCCAGCCGGTACCGCGGCGGCAGGCGGGTTTGCCAATGTTGGTGGGGGACTGGGCACAACCGGCATCGTGCCTGGCTGGGCGAAAAACACGGCGACGGCCAGAACCGCAAGTCCCGCGCCGCCGACAATCTGCATCCGGCGCGTTCCGAACCGTTGCCGCGGCCTGGTCGCCACTGTGGCGGAGCGAACCGGCGCGCGCGGTGCCTCGCTGGCGGCGCGACGCCCCCGCCGCTTCGGGCGTCCGGCGCCAATGGTCGATTCCGGCGGCAAGTCCTGCACGCTGAGGTACCGCGCGCGCTTGAGCGCCGCCTTGCAGGGCTGGCACAACATGGCCCCAGGCAACGCCGCCTGGCCGCAAATCGTACATTTCATTGCCGTTGGTTCCGCTCGTTGCGACGCATCCCCGTCGATCGCTCGCGCAAGATCAAAATGCCATTGTCATAATAACAGTTTCGCCAATCTTCCGCACGTTTTACCTGACGAGTGGCACGTCTCATTGTATTGAATCCACATCAGAATTGTCGTGAACAATACCGCCATCGTACGATCCAAAGGCGGTTCGTTGGTTCGGGGACATACTGCGAATCGACCTCTTGTTGCGACGCGCCGGACGTACTTGGTCCGCGCCTGCCGGCGCTTCGAATGCCGTAAAATCGAAAGGGCTGGCCGGCTTGCGCGTACTGCGCGCGCGGTGCGGCAGGCCTAAATTCGGAGAATGCATCGATGGACAACGTCAAAATCGCCGTGGTGACAGGCGCAGGCAGCGGCATCGGCCGGGCCGTGGCACTCGCGCTGCTGGACAACGGCTATCGCGTCGCTTTCGCCGGACGCCGAAGCGAACCACTTGACCAGGCCATTGCCGCCAGCGGTGCCGCGGCCGGGCGCGCAATCGCCGTGCCTACCGACGTCGCCGATCCAGTCTCGGTTGCCGCGCTGTTCGCCGCGGTGAAATCAGGCTTCGGCCGGCTCGACCTCCTGTTCAACAATGCCGGAATCGGCGCCCCGCCGGTTCCGCTTGAGGACCTCGACCTGGCGCACTGGAAAAGCGTCGTCGACATCAATCTTACCGGCGCATTCCTGTGCACGCAGGAAGCCATCCGCATCATGAAAAGCCAGACACCCCGCGGCGGGCGCATCATCAACAATGGGTCGATTTCGGCGCACGCGCCGCGGCCGAACTCGGCGCCATACACCGCGACCAAGCACGCCATCACCGGCCTCACCAGGGCAACCTCTCTTGACGGCCGGAAGAACGATGTCGCCTGCGGACAGATCGACATCGGCAACGCCGGCACCGAGATGGCCGCGAAAATGGCGCGCGGCGTGCCGCAGGCCAATGGAGAAATCGCCGTCGAACCGCTGATGGACGTCGCCCATGTGGCCAGCGCCGTCGTCTACATGGCCAGCCTGCCCCTGGACGCCAATGTCCAGTTCATGACGGTGATGGCGACCAAGATGCCCTTTGTCGGGCGCGGCTAGTCCGGCGGCGTGCGCTCGGGCGGCACGGCGTCGCCCTCCTTGCTGTACGACTGGCGCAGCTGGACCGGATCACGCGGGCTCTTCTGGCTGCGCCGGCGTGCGCGCAGGTTGAGCATCTCGACCGCGACCGAGAATGCCATGGCGAAGTAGATGTAGCCCTTGGGCAGGTGGAAGCCGATGCCGTCGGCGATCAGCGCGACGCCGATCACGAACAGGAACGCCAGCGCCAGCATCTTGACCGTCGGATGCGCGGATACGAAACGCCCGATGGGACCGGCGAACACCATCATCAGCATCACCGACGCGACGACGGCGGCGACCATGACGGGGATGTCATCGACCATGCCGACCGCAGTGATGATCGAATCCAGAGAGAATACGAGATCGATGATGATCACCTGAACGATCACCGCGGTGAACGTGGCCTTCACCGCGCTCGACGCCTCACCTTCCTCCCCCTCGATCAACTGGTGGACCTCCATCGTGCTCTTCCAGATCAGGAACAATCCACCGGCGATCAGGATCAGTCCTCTCCCCGAGATTGCCGTTCCCATCACCGTGAACAACGGCGCCGTCATCCCGACCAGCCAGGAGAGCAGAAGCAGCAGGCCGATGCGCATGAACATCGCCAGGAACAGGCCCAGCTTGCGGGCGAACTCACGCCGCTCGACCGGCAGCTTGTCGACCAGGATCGAGATGAAGATGATGTTGTCGATCCCGAGCACCAGCTCGAGCGCGGTGAGCGTGGCGAAGGCGATCCAGGCTTCGGGGCTCAGCAGGAGTTCGAGCATGACTGGGTATGGGTCGTCGGCAGGGCGCGCGGATGCGCGCGAATCCACCCGGGGCTGCGCGGGTCGGCGCGCACCCAGGTACAGATCAGGATGATTGGGCGGAGAAAATCCAGTAAAGGATTGCGGCCAGCACCAGCCACTTGACCGCGTAGTACACGTATTTGTTGCGCCGCTTCAGCGCCTTGGCGGGCAGACGGACGTAGTAGACCGTGCCGAAGATGCGGTTGAGCAGTCCGACCTTGTCTCCCGGCACGTTTTCGGCCTGGCTGGCTCGAACAAACGTGCGTTCGATCCAGCGATTCACCGCGGCGAGGAAACGGTTGGTCAGCGGCCGTTCGATGTCGCAGAAGAGGATCAGGCGGTCCTTGTCGGTCTTGTTCTCGGCCCAATGCAGGTAGGTTTCGTCGAAGACCACCGCCTCGCCGTCGCGCCAGGAATAGGGCTCGCCGTCGACGATGATCCGGCAGGCATCGCTGTTGGGCGTGGACAGGCCGAGGTGGTAGCGCAGCGAACCAGCGAAGGGATCCCGGTGCCGGCCCAGATCACCGCCGGCGGGAAGCAGCGCAAACATGGCACCGTTGATCGAGGGAATCGACTCGACCAGCGCCACGGTGCGTGGGCACAGTGCCCGCGCAGATGGCTGCGGCGCGTCGTACCACTTGAGGTAGAAACGTTTCCAGCCGCGGCGGAAGAAGGAATTGAAGCCGATGTCGTTGCGCCTCTCCGACGCCCGGATGTGGCCGTCCCCGTAGAGTTGCAGCGCTTCGTCGCGGATCATCTGCCAGTTGTCGCGCAGCGCCGCCAGCTCCGGGAAGCAGCTGACGTCGGCGTAGGGCCGGCTGTCGACCGCCGAAAAGCCGTACATCATGAAGTTGTACGGCGCGACTACCGTCGAATGGTCGGTGAACTGGCGATGGAAGCGGTGCCGGTCCCGCCCGCGGTAGTGCATTGCCAGCGCAGCCAGCACGTACCCGTAGAGGAATATCGCTTTCCAGGAGACCAGGGCTTCAAGCATCGTCGGAGTCACGGGCGGCGGGCGTTCACGGCGAGGTAATGGCGTTGGTGCGGCGCTTGCGCACGGGCACTGTGACGTGCTTCCAGCGCCGATGTACCCAGTACCATTGTTCGGGACGCCGGAGCACGAGCAGCTCCAGGGCCTCATTGTAAGCCAGCGTGGTCCGGCGGATCGCCTCATTGGTGTCAGGGTGATCGACCGTGGGCACCGGCGAGCCGAAGCGCAGCACATGACTGCCGTCGGGCTCGCGCCAGCTCGTGGCCGTCAGAACCGGGGCATCGGTGGAAAGCGCAATGATCGCCAGGCTCTTGAACGTCCACGCCGGGATGCCAAAAAAATCGACAGCGATGCCGTCGGGCGGACTCGCGTGCTGGTCGAACGGAAAGACGATGGTGTCGCCGCGCGCCAGAAGGTCGAGCATCCGGTCCAGCGAGCCTCGTTTGCCCAGCACGCCGAATCCGGCCTTGGCGAAACGGCGGTTCACCATGCGATCGAACCACGCGGGCTTCAATGCCCGTCGCACGAAATGGAAACGGCCGCGCATTTCGGGAAATCCACCGATGCCCGCGACGGTCGCCACCTCCCAGTTGCCGAAGTGCCCGGTAAGCAACAGAACGCCCTTGCCCTGCTCGTAGGCAGCGACAAAGGCCTCGAGGTTTTCGACCCGCACCAACGCCTGCTTCGCCGCGTTCGACAGCCAGCGAAAGCGCAGAAATTCGCCGGCGAGCCGCCACAGGTGCCCGTAATGCGCCTGTGCCAACGCGATGATTTCGGATTCATTCAGGTTCGTTGCGTAGACCCGGCGCAGGTTGTCCAGCACGACGCGACGACGTAACGGCAGCAGGCGATAAAGCGCCCGCCCGGCCAGGCTCGGCGTCACGGACAATGGCGTCGCCAGCACGACCGCGGAGGCGCTCGCGCGATCATGCGTGAGCGAGAGTTCGATCCCGCCCAGCCGATACCGGCCGGCAAGCCGCTCGGCGCGCTCGGACAGGACAATCTGCGGCGCACCGTAGGCATCGCGAACGACCGCGAAATCGGCGGGTTCCAGTGAACCCAGCGCGGCCTCGCGAGGAAAGAGCTTGACGCAGGCTTCCTTGGCGGCAAAACGCGCGGCCAGACTTGCCGCTCGGCCGAGTCCCTCGCCGGCATCGGCGAGTTCCTCCGCGGAAAAAAACCGGGCGAGCCCGGACTCGGTATTTTCGCGCAGCAGCCGTTCAATGCGCGCAATCTCGACCGAATCGATTCCGCAGAGGCGCGCCCGCCCGGCGGAATCGGCAGCCGGCGTCACGCGGCGCGCACCAGCAGCGCGGCGTTGGTCCCGGCGAAGCCCCGGCAGAGAATCAGCGCCACCCGACTGGTCGGTTTCTGCGCAGACGCGGATACCGAAAGTCCCGCGCAGGCAGGGTCGAGTTCGTTGAGGTTGGCGATGCCCGGCACTTCGTCCCGCGCCAACGCGGCCAGTGCCAGCGTGGTCTCGACGATACCGGCGGCTGCGATCAGGTGTCCGAACGCCCATTTGAAGCCGGTAACCGGCGGCGGCGAGCCCGCGAAGACTCGCAGGATCGCCGCTGCCTCGGATACATCCGATTGCGGCGTGCCGTTGGCGTGTGCGACGACCATGCCTACGTCCCCGGGGGCGAGTCCCGCATCGTCCAACGCCGCCAGGATGGCGCGCGCCGGTCCGTCGCCGTCGGCCCGGATGGCCAGCAGGCCTTCGCCTTCGGTGGCAAAGCCGCTGCCCAGTACCTCGCCCAGCACCGAAGCGCCGCGCGCAACCGCCGACGCGTCGGTTTCAAGCACCAACGCCCCGGCACCCTCGCCGAATTGGCTGCCGTCGTGCGCGACGTCGAAGGGCCGAAGTGCCTGCGAGGCGACGAGCCCAAGGCGCTGGTAGTACAGCACCATCTGCGGTTCGACCGGCGTCTCGTGTCCCACCGCGACGATCCGGTCGGCCTCGCCACAACGCAGTGCCTGCGCGGCCTCGACGACCGCGAGCATTCCGCTCACGCTGTGATTGGTGATGCAGGCGTTGGTGCCCTTGAACCCGTATTTGATACCGATATGACCGAGCACGTTGTTGGGCAGCGTACGCAGCAGCCACATTGGATTGACGACGTCGTTGAGTTCGTGGCCGAACGCGTACAGGCTTCTGTTCGCGGCCGTCAGCAATGGAAAAAAATCATACTGATTCTCGAAGTTGCCGCCACCCGAACCGACGATGACGCCGGTGCGGTCGCTGAAAGTGGCGGCAGCGTCCGCGTCCAGCGCGGCCCGCGACTCGGCGAGCCCGGAGGCGGCGATCGCGCGGCCCGCAGCGTAGAGTCCGACCATATCGGTGCGCCGGATGAGCTTGTGCAGCTTCCGATCCTCGACCAGCGCACGCGGGTTGAAATCCGCGATCTCTCCGGCCAGATGCGTCGGCCAGTTCGTCGTGTCCCATTGCCCGATCGGGCCAACGGCCGTGGTGCCGGCCCGGATGGTCGCGAGAATCGCGGCCGGATCCATGCCGGCGGCGCAGACGGCGCCGGTGCCGGTGATGACCACCCGCTGCGGCGTCATGGCAGACTGCGCCCCGGCCGGCCGTCGACGTCTTCCGGGTGGCGCATCACCAGACAGCTGTTCGAGCCGCCGAACCCGAACGAGTTGGACAGCGTCGCGCGGACGCGCTCGCGTCGCGGCTGCCCGATCACCAGGTTCAATTCACAGTCGGGATCGGCGACGCGCCAGTTGGCGTTGATCGGCATCTCACCCTGCGCGATCGCCAACGCGCAGACCACGCCCTCGACCGCGCCCGCGGCGGCAATCAGGTGGCCCATCGTGCTCTTGGTCGAACTGACGCCGACGCGGTCGACCTCGCTGCCGAAGACCGCGCGAATCGCCGCGGTCTCGCTGCGATCGTTCATCGAAGTCGAGGTGCCATGCGCGTTGATGTAGTCGATTCCCGCAGGCGCGATGCCCGCGTCGGCGAGCGCCTGCCGCATGGCCTGGATCGGCCCATCGCCGTCCGGCGGTGAGTCGGTGATCCGGTAGCTGGACAGGGAGTTGCCATCGCCTGCGAGTTCGGCGTAGATTCTTGCGCCGCGCGCACGCGCCGACTCCCACTCCTCGAGCACGACGAAGCCCGCGCCTTCGCCCAGCAAAAAGCCATTGCGCGTCGCGTCGAAGGGCCGACTCGCGCGCTGCGGGGTATCGTTGTCGGACGACAGCGCCGACAGCAGGCAAAACCCAGCCATGCCGACCGGGCTGATCATCGAATCAAAGCCGCCGGCCAGGACCCGGTCGGCCTGCCCGCGACGGATCAGCTTCATCGCGGTACCCAGCGCCTGGCCGCCGGACGCACAGGCCGTGTGCACGGTCGTCGCGTAGCCACGAATACCATGGGCACGCGTGAGCAGCGCCACGCCTGCGGCGCTCTGGCCTCGACAGAACACCATTGGATCGTTGGCCGGACCGTCGCCAAGCAGCGCATCGACATCGAGTTCCCCGCCCGCCGCGCTGTGCTCCTGCGTAGCCCGCAGGTCGTCGAATTCCACGCTCATCATGCCGGCCCCTACGGCGCAACCCCAGCGGTGTCCGTCTGCGGCCGTCGGACGGATACCGGCGTCGACCAACGCCTGCTCGGCAGCCTCGAGCGCGAATCGATGCGCGCGGTTGGCGTATTTCGCGAGCTTACGTCCGACCGGGGCGGTGAGTTCGAAATCCTTGACCTCGGCCGCGATGTGCACGGGAAATCCACTCGCGTCGAAAAGCGTGATCGCAGCGCCACCGCTACGACCCGCGAGCAACGCCGTCCAGGTCGTGTCGACGTCGTTGCCGACGGGCGTGACCATGCCCACGCCCGTTATCGCCACCCGTCGCCGTTTGGCGCTCACGCTCTTCTCCGGGGCGCAATCTCAAGGCGCGCCGTGGCCATCTGCTTGACCTCGTTGGCCGCGGTGAGCATGAATATCGCGGCTTCGCCGTCGCGCACTTCCATGCGCGCGCCCACCGTCAACACGGCGCCAGGTGGCGTGAATTCCCTCACCTTGACGTTGGCGAGGGAGGTGGGCGCCAATGCGGTGCCGGTTGGCCAGCGCGCGGACTCGGCGGCGACTTCGAGCGCCAGAGCGATCTGTGCGTCGAGCAGCAGCGTCGCGGGAAATACCGGCCGACGAGGGAAATGGTCGTTGAAAAATGGCGCTTCAAGCGGGATGTGCAGGCTGCCCTCGGCCGACTCCCCCGACACGCTTTGCTCGCGCACGACGCGCGGAAGGTCGACGCCGCGAAATAGCCCCGACTGCGCCCCGGTTCCGCACAACAGCGCGAACCGCGCGGCAAGCGCGGCAGGGTCGTCGAAATCGGCAGCCGGAAGCATCGGGCCGAGGGCATCCTCGAGTTCAAGTACCCGTTCGCCGGCGACTTCCGCGAAGCCACGGTAGGCAATCACGGCGTCGTCGCAGCTGTCGATTTCCACCGAGAGGTCCAGGCTTTGGCCGGGTTCAACCGCGCGCAGGAAGCGGGTGGCCGGCGCCAGCGCCGCGACCGGCCGCACCCGGTATCCGAGGTGCTCCATCGCCACCCAGGCGGCGAGCTGCCCGACCGCCTCGGCGACGAGGCAGGCGGGAAACGAGTTCAACGCGGAAGGGATCGCGTACGTCCCGTTGGCACGTCCACCGGGCTCGTGATACGAGATCCGGTCGACGAACGAGAATGCCGCGAAATGATCCACGACCAGCCGCCGTCAGCCCGGCGCGTCGCGCTTGGCCTGCACCACGAGTTTGCAAAAGGTCTCCGGCGTGAACAACCGCGGGATGTCGGCGACTTTCATCGAATCCTTGAATCGCTCCGCAGGCACCTCCGACAGGTAGGACTTCAGCTGCGCGAGGCCGACTTCGGTGACCACGCCCTTCTGCTCGAAATCGGCCTCGCTGAGCGTGCCGCGCGCATTCTCGACGATCTTGCCGCGCGGAATCTTGATCTTGAACGCCCGCTCCAGGCGGAACACCATGTCGAGAAAGTCGATCGACTCGGCGTCGAGGCCGTCGATCAGCGACACATTGGGCTTGATGTCCTCGACGTCACAGCCGAGCGCGTCGGCCATGGTCGCCGCGACCGTGGGAAACACGGCGTTGATATCGTCCTGGGTGATTTCAGTTGTCATGATTGTCGCTCCGTTCATTCCATCTTGAATCCACCATCCACCGTGAGTACCTGCCCGGTGACGTAGCCCGAATAATCCGAAAGCAGGAACCACACAGCGTAGGCGATGTCCTCCGGCTTGCCGTACCGCTTCAAAAGAATGCGCGCCTTGACTTCGTCGCCCGCCAGTTCACGAACCCGCTCGGACATCTCGGTTTCGATCACGCCCGGCGCCACGGCATTGACGGTTATCTTGCGTGGCGCCAGCTCGACGGCAAGTGCGCGGGTGAATGCGTCGATCGCGCCCTTGCTCGCGGCATAGTTGGTTTGACCGCGCCCGCCCTTGGTCGCCGAGACCGAGCTCAGATTGACGATGCGCCCGGATCGTCGCGAAATCATGTGCGGCGCCACCGCTCGCGTGACATTGAACACGCCGGTCACGTTGGTGTCCAGGACGTCGGTCACGTCGGCGTCGGAAAATCCGGCCAGCGGATTGTCGCGAATGACCCCCGCGTTGTTGACCAGATAATCGATGCGTCCGCAGCGCTCGGCGACCTCCTCGATCGCGGCGGCGCTGGCCGCGCTGTCGCGAACGTCGACCTGGACCGCCGTGGCGATGCGACCCTGGTCCGCGCTGGCCGCGACGAC
Source organism: Betaproteobacteria bacterium (assembly GCA_032123655.1). GTDB lineage: Bacteria > Pseudomonadota > Gammaproteobacteria > Burkholderiales > Casimicrobiaceae > VBCG01. The sequence continues at coordinate 28,937 of JAQBEY010000021.1, read as the reverse complement.
CGCCGCCGCGGCAGCGGCGTCACCGCGATAGAAAAACGTCACGTCCACATCCTCGCCGGCGAGCAACAGGACGATCGACCGGCCGATACCACGGCTGCCACCGGTGACGATCGCGCATTTGCCGGCGAGGCCGGAGGCAATGGGTAGCGCCATGGTCAGCCGGAGATCGCGAAACCGCCATCGACGACCAGCGTATGGCCGTTGATCATGCCCGCCTCGGGCAGACACAGCAGGTAGGCAGCGCCGGCGACATCGTCGGGGGTGAGTACCGGACCGGCCGGCGTTCGCTGCGCGAAGTTGGCGAGCAGCTCCTCGCGATTGGGAAAATAGTTGAGCGCGTCGGTATCGACGACGCCGGCGCTCACCACATTGACCAGAATGCCGCGTGGCCCCAGTTCCTGCGCCAACGCCCGGGCCAGTGCCTCGAGCGCGGCTTTGGAAGCACCAATGAAGCCGTAGCCAGGCATGGCGCGCTGCGACCCCAGACTCGACAGCGCGATCACGCGCGCGCCTGCGGCCATCAGCGGCAGCCCGCGCTGGACCAGCAGGTTGAGCGCCAGCGCGTTGGTTTCCATGCACCAGCGCCAATGCTTGAGCGTCATGTCGACGGTCGGCTTCAGGACCCCTGACGCCGCGTTGGACACCAGGATGTCGAGGCGATCGAAATGGCGTCGATACTCGGCGAACATCTCGTCCACGCTGTCGGGAACGGCCACGCTGCCCTGTATCGCGCAGGCCCGCTGTCCCAGCCCCACGATCTCCTCGCACAGGGACTGAGCGTCTTCCGCGCTGTTGTAGTAATTGACCGCGACGTCGCAACCGTGGCTGGCGAGCTTGCGGGCGATCGCGCGACCGATGCCGCGCGCAGCCCCGGTCACCAACGCCACCTTTCCGGTCAGCTCGCCTGCCATGTTCGAATACCCTAGAGAAAGCGGGACGTCCGGGCGACCGAAGGGTGCTGCGGACGACGCCGGCAAAGCCGTTATTCTAGCCTGCCCGCTGTCGCGCCCTTGCCGGCACCCGCACGTCTGGCCCGGATCAGGCGCTGCGCCTCGATGACCCACCAGCGCTTGATCTCGTGCCAGACCTCCGCCGCCCAGACGGCGTTGATACCCGCCGAGGAAGGCGCCGGCGGCGCATCGGGTCCCGGCTGGTAGGTTTCGATCCATTCGCGCGTGGGCGGATCCTCGGGCAGGCTGCCCGTCACCGGCGCGGTTACGTGCAGGTAGTGCGCAGGCAGCGTGAAGTTGCGCACCCGCGCCGTGCCCAGGCTGCGGAATTCGCTGCTCGCGGTAAAACCCGGCAGCGTCCAGGCCCAGGTGTCCAGCGCGATCGAATACCCGGAGAACTCCTCGACGGTATCGGGAATGTCGCGCAAGGCACCGATCATCGACCACTGGTTGGGCAGGAAAAAAGCTGCCCCGCCCGCTGCCACCACGGAGGCGAAGCCGATCTTCAGCCCAATCACGGGGCGCGTCCGACCGGTCAATGGATCGACGATGGTCGCGCGCCCTTCCGACTCTTCGGTTCGTGGGTTCCATACCGGCACCTCCGCAAGGTAGTCGCCGGCCAGCACGCGCAGAACCTTCACCGCCTGCATCCCGCCCTGGCTGTGGCCGATGAGCATCGGCATCATGCCGTCATGCTCGTAGTGCCAGGCGACGATGCCGGCGAGTCGCTCCGCGACCTCGTAGGGACTGTGCGACCATTCACCGTCAGCAGGACTGCGAATGCGCGCTTCCGGATAGCCCATCGCCACCAGGAACCCTCCGAACGACTCCATCGCCAGATGAACGGGGTAGATGCCTCCATGCAACAGCATGATCCGCGGAGTCGGACCCTTGGCCAGCGTGTCGCGCACGTCGGCCGCGGAGACGCGGGTTGGCACGAGTGCCAGGACGCGATCGGCGATCGCCGAATCGAGAACCGGCGCTGCCTTGGACGAGACATCGGCCGCCGCATCGCGCGGCAGCGGCGCAGCGCACCCCGCGAGCACGGCGAGCGCCGCCACGGTAATTGCGATGCTCCGCAGGCGGTGGAGCAATCGGTTCATTGCAGGACGCGAATCGAATCGAGGAGCGCCGCCTGCACGCGGGCCAGGTCGTCGGGATTGAATGCCGCCAGGCGATAGGTGATGCCGATGGTCATGCGGCCGTCTTTGGTGGTTGACGCGAGCACCATCGGCGCGAACGGCCCGGTCGATACACCGCGAACATAATCGGTCACCCGCGCGATGCCTGGCTCCGCCTCCCAGATCGGATCGACGTTGAGCGTGGTCATCCCAGCCCAGACCGGGTAATTGCGCGCGTACATCAGGTTGCGGCGCTCGGGCGTCATCGAACGCCAGGTGAAGCCGCCGATCGCTATGGCGCACAGCGTCTGCAGGTGCGTCCGGCGCCGCTTTACCCTCCGGGTCTGCGCGTTCACTTCCTGCGCGAGCACGGCCAGCGGCATCGCTGGCGGCACCCGATGCGAGACCAGGAACGAACTGAGGAACTGTCCGAAGACCCTGGATGGGCCGGCGGCGATGCCATCACGGATGTTGATGATCGACGCGATCGCGATCTCGTTGCGCCGTCGCGCGGTTTCGCGCCCGGCGACCTCGGGTCCGAGTGCACGCAGGAGCAACGCAAGCATCAGGTCATTGACCGTGACCGACCAGGCCTTGGCCGCCCCGCGGATCGCCGACGTCTCGGTGGTCGTCAGGCGCAGTTGCACGAATGCCGAGCGCCGACCGTCGCCATAGACATAGCGCGGTCGCACGCAACGTCGAATCCGGGCGATCATCGCCGGAAACGACGTCAGGCCGCGCGCGAAATCGCCCAGTTTTCCGCGAAGCAGCCGCGCATAGGTCGGAGGATAAAGTTCAGGCGCGACCGCTTCCGCCGGCCCGGCACCCGTGTAGCGGATGACGACGGCCTTGAGCAACGCCACGATCGAGTCGCCGCCGGCGAATACGTGGTCGTAGGCCACCCCGACGCGGAACGCGTCGGCCGCGGTCACCACAAAGAACCGGAACGGCGCGAAGGTTCCATCGCGCGGGAACGGCAAATTGACTTGCCGCTGCATTTCCGCGGCCAGCACTGCGTCCGGGTCACCGTCCGCAGCGAGTACCGGCAACGCAACGCTTGCCGCTGCCGCGCCGTATTGATACTGACGTTTCTCCGCGTCGAGCGTGACTTGGGTCAGCCCCCAGGCGGCCAGCTGCGCGTCGATGGCCCGAGCGAGCCGGTCGTGATCGAGCACACCGGGCACGGTGAACGCGTGGACCGCGACATAGGGGTCGATTTCCCGCCACCGCAGCATCGCGCATTGAAAGATATTGAAGCGACCGCGCATGTCAGACCAACCCGGGCTTCGGCGCGGCAAGCCGCCGCTGCCCTTCGCGGCACCAGTGCCGACGGATGCTGAACCATAGATCCGCAGCATGCAGCAGATTGGCCAGGTCGCCTTCCGCCGCGTCTGGCGGCGACGTCGGCGCATCCGGTCGGTACGCCTCGATCCAGGCCCGCGCCACCGGATTGGCGGGCAGATGTTCGGTTCGCGGCATGCCGATGTGACTGGTCGCGGCAGGAAGCAGCACGTTGCGCACGATGGCTGCCCCGGTCGCCGTGTACTCGCTTGCCGATCCGGCGTTGCCTGCGAACGGATCCCAGGCAATGGTAAAGCCTGTGAATTCGGAAGTCGTGTCCGGGATACGCCGCAACAACGGCAGCATCGACCACTGTCCCAACAGCAGTCGTGGCAGCGACCCGGTCGCCAGCGCCGCCGCGAAGGCCACCGAGAGTCCCACGACCGGGCGCTGCTCGCCGGTGTAGGGGTCGGTGATGGTCGTACGCGGCAACTTGGTCCGCGTGACCGGATCGTAGACGGCGACAGTGTCGGCGAATTCGCCTGCCAGCTCGTGCAGCGTACGCACCACCAGCATGCCGCCCTGGCTATGGCCGATCAGCATTGGTCGCATGCCGTCGTGCTCGTAGTGCCAGGCGACGGTACCGGCCAGGGTCTCGCTCGCGGTCCAGCTGCTTTGGTCCAGCGCCCCGTCGTACGGATCGCGCAGCGCCGATTCCGGATAACCCATTGCGATCAGGAATTCGGCAAATGGCTGCATGGTGATGATCGGCACGCTGCCCGACAGGCCGATCAGTCGGGGCGCCGGCAACGCCGCCAGCGCTTCGGCCGAAGGGACGCTGGTGCCGTTGCAATCAACTTCCCGCGCCCGAGCCTGGGCGGCGGCCGGGTCGATCGCTGGCGCCGACACCACGGCCGCGGCGGGCAGCACAGCGCCCGCGATGGACGCGACCAATACGACACGCAGCGAAGCGGCGATCAGGTGCATGCGCTGCAGACCCGCGTCAGACTGGCACCGCAAAACGTATCCGGACGAGGGCCATGTCGGATGTCCTGTCCAACAGTCCGGACTCAGCGCAGACGTGGCAGGAATCGGCCGGTCTGTGCGAGATAGCGAGCATAACCGTCGCCATGGATTCCGAGCAGGTGGCGCTCTTCGTTTTGCGCCTTGATGAACATGAGCCCTACGTGAACGATGCCAACGACAAGCATGGGCGGCGTCGGCACGATGAGCATCGTGCACAGCATCAGGAGAATGGAAAACGCATAAATGGGATGGCGAATGCGCGCGAACATGCCGTCGGTGATGAGCTTCTGCGCCGGATCCGTGTTCACCGCCATGCGCCAGTCACGACCCATATGCGCCCAGCAGCGGGCGGTCGCCGCAAGGCAGGCGACCGCCAGCGCGGCCGCAAACCAGCGCAACGCGGCCAGCCCGGCGTCGGTACGCGCGAATTCGGGCAGGCCGAAAGTCGAACCGGTACGGCTCAGCGCCAGCCATGGCAGCGTGATCCAGGCCGCTACCAGAGGCATCCAGACCAGCCACATGTAACGTTCGAGTCGCTGCTCCGGCACCACCCCGACAATGCGCCGCGCATGCCGCCGGACCCGGACGATCATCGCCCCGACGCCGCACCAGTAGGCGCTGACAACGATCGCGAGGACGAGGTTCGGGACATCCATTACAAGGTCCGCGGGCGCGGGCGGGAATAAAGGCATATTGTAACGGGACGCCGCTGCCCCCGGATCGAGGACCACACGATGACCATCGGCAACGCAGCAGTTTCGCGCGTTTGCGCAACCGCGCGCAGGACGAATTTCCCGGCGCAGTACATGACGGTCGGAGCGGCCCGCACGCCCAGGCGGTCGCCGTTTGGCCGTGGGCGAACCACCGGTCCTGCACCCCACGCCGATCGTCGTCGCGGACAGGAAGCGCGCATCGCCTTAGAATGTCGGCCATGACCGACGCCAATCGAACCGGGGGGACAGCTTCGAACACCGCCGAATCGTCCGGAACGTTCGGCTCGGAGCAGGCGGCCGCGCTGTTGCGCACCTGTTTCGCCCAGTTCCGGTTGAAGCTGCTCGACCTGGTGCGCGCGTCCGTCGATCAGATGGGCGACCTGTTCGAGACCCAAAGCCACATTCCCGACGGTGAAGTCGAAATATTCCTGAAAAAGCGCGGCGCGTGGGTCGAACAGTTCGACAAGACGCTCTGCGACGTCTTCGAGCGGCGCCTGAGCGGCGTTCGGCGCAAGGGGCGTCGGCTGGACGCCGACGCGTCACTGGCGAGCTTGCGCGTGCTGAGCGCGTTCGACCAGGAGCGCCAGGCAGCGCTCAAGGACGCGACGCGCTTCCTCGACCGATTCACCCACCGCGAAATCGCCGCACTTGATCTGCGCGTCGACGAGTTGGCGGACGATGGCTCGACCCGCGATATCGACAACCCATTTGCCGTGACCTATGTGCTCGACGCCCTCGGCGCATCCGCGCGCGCCGTTTTTCCGAATCCGCGCGTTTGGCGACCGTTCATGGAGCGGATGCTCGACGACCTGACTCCGGACGTCAACAAACTCTATATCTCGCTCAATCGCTTTCTCGCCGACCGTGGAGTCCTGCCGGAGATCAAGGCCGCGCTGAGGGCGCGCAGCGCGCTTCGTCCCGCCGATGACCGCGACCTGCTCCCGACCTTCACCAACATGCTGCACGGAGCAAAGCAGGACGTTCTCAACGTCGTGGTCCCGGATCTGCCGGCGAGCCCCGGCGCCCGACCGGCGCTCGTATTCGCCGAGAGGCAGTCGCCGCCCACCACGGCGTTCGCGGGCGTCGACGAGATGTCCGCGGCCAAGATCCTGGCGGGTCTCACCGCCCTCGCGGCGGCGGGTGCGCAGGCGACGGCACACGGCGGGCCGACCACGGGGATGGCCCCGCCTGGAGGTTTTCCATCGCTCGAACCGTTGATGGCGCTCGGTACCTCGACACCTCTGTTCGCGACCCTTGCCCATTGGCAGCACCTCGACCTGCCCGCCGCGATCGCCAGCGCCGCACCACAATCGGCGCCTGGCGCCGCGGAGAGCAGCGTCGTGCCGTTGAATCTCATTCCGCATATCCGCACGGCGATCGAAGGCCAGATTCAGAACGATACCGACCGCATCACGCTGGACGTGAGCGCACTGCTTTTCGATTCCATCTTCCGCGATCCGTCGATCCCGGACGAGCAGCGCAACCTGTTTGGCCGGCTCCAGGTGCCCATCGTCAAGGCCGCGCTGCTAGACCGGGCGTTCTTTTCCGATCGGCGACATTCGGCGCGAATCCTGCTCGACAACCTCGCCGACGCCGCCGTGGGCGCGAACCACAGCGACGACTACCAGGCGGCCTTCGCTGCCCTTGCCGCGGGAATCGTCGAGGAGATCAATCGGGACTTCGACGTCGACGTCGGCGTTTTCCGGGCCGCAAACATCAGGCTCGCGGCGTTCATCGACGCCGAACGGCACCGGGTAAGCGAAGCCAGCGCAGGCGACGTAGAGGCGGCGCTGGCCTCCGAGGACAGTGAGGCCGATCGGTCGACGGTTCTGGTCTTTCTCCGCGATCGACTGGCCGGACTCGACATTCCCTTCGAAGTGCGCTCGTTCGCAGAGACTCTATGGGCCGATTACCTGACCACGCTGCGCCGGCAATATGGGCCGGACAGCGCCGAATGGAACGCGGCGGTGCAGACACTCGATGACATGCTCTGGAGCATCATGATCAAGGAGCGTTCGTCGCAAAAGGCCCGCCTGACCAGGATGATCCCGAAATTGATCGGTGCCCTGCGCAAGGGTGTGGCGGCGATCGGCGCGGCGCCGGAGCGGGTCAAATCGTTTTTCGAGGCGCTCTACCAGCTGCACATTGCCGCGATCAAGACGCCGGTTGCGCCGCTGGGCGGGGAAGGCGCCGAGGTCGACACCGATGCCATCGCCCCTGCGCCGCCGGTGAATGTTCACGATTTCGTCAGCGAAATGGCAGTCGGCACGTGGCTTTCGTTCACCAAGGAAGGCCGCTCGTTGAACGCGCGCCTCACCTGGGTCAGCCCGCTGCGGACCAAATACCTGTTCACCAGCCGCTCCCGCTCGCGGGCGTTCGTCTACACGCCCGAGGAACTCGCCTACGAACTCTCTTCGGGGCTGGCCAGCCTCGTCGTCGAGCCGGTGCCATTGTTCGATCGCGCGGTCAGTGCGGCGCTGGACTCGCTGGCGGCGAAAGAGGGTACAGGCACCGCGCCGACGCACGCCACGGGCTGATTTTCGAACCCCGGGCACCGGGCCATTGCGGCATCTTTGTCATAATAGGCGTTTTTTCCGCGCGAACCTGTCCCTGCCGATCAGGGTCGCGCTCAGGAGACGCCATGTTTCACCGCCTTCGGTCACTGTGGGCAATCCTGCTTTGGAGCATTCTGTGTACTGGAGCGCAGGCGCAGCTGGGCGGCTCTGGCTCTGGAGCGCAGTCCCAGCTGGGCGGTTCGCCTCCGCCCGATCCTCGCGCCATCCTCGCCGAAGCCAAGGCCGCCAGTGGCGGCCGCGCCTGGGATGCATTGAAAACGCAGCATTCCAAGGTACGGATCAACAGTGCAGGCACCGTCGGCCAGGCCGAGCGCTGGAGTGAAATCACCACCGGTCGCTCGTTCATCAATTTTACCTTCGGGACCATTGGCGGCGGCGGCGGATACGACGGCAAACTTGCCTGGTCGCAGGACGCCTCCGGTGATGCGAAGCCCGAGACCAGCGACGTGGCGCGCGAACTCTCCGCGAACGCCGCGTATCGCGACCGCCTGGCATTCTGGTATCCGGAGCGCGGATCGGCGCAAATATCGTACAAGGAACGTACCACTGCCGACGGCGCGGACTTCCATGTGCTCAGAATCACGCCCGAGGGCGGGCGGCCATTCGAATTCTGGGTGAATACCGAGACCAAGCTGATCGAGCGCCTGGTCGAACGCGAGGCCGAAGCCACGCGCACCGAGATCCACATGGATGTGCGGGACCTGCAGGGTGTGAAGGTCCCCTACCGAGTCCGTGCCAGCCGCGGCGATCCGCGCACGGACGAACTCGTAATCGTCGACGAAATGGAATTCAATGGACCGCTGACCGGCGTGTCCTTCGCGATGCCCGCGCCGGGCAAGCCCGATTTCAAGTTCCCGGCCGGGCGCGTGATCTCGGAAGTTCCTTTCGAACTGGTCGACGGACGAATGTTCGTGCGGGTGATGCTCAACGGCAAGGGGCCCTTTCGCATGCTGTTCGACGCGGGCGGCGCCAACGCCTTGATGCCCCGCATCGCCACGCAACTCGGCGTCACGTCGGCCGAAGCCGCCCAGGGCGGCGCGCTGGCGCAGATCGACCGGACGGATCTGGGCGGTGTCGTGCTCGAGGGCCAGCGTTTCGCGGTCGTCGACCTCGCTGCCGTATTCCTCCGCGTAGATGGCCTCGCAGACGTGGCGGGCATCATCGGCTACGAATATTTCAAGCGCATGCCGATTCGGCTCGATTACGAGCGGTCGCAGGCCACGCTCTACGATCCAGCGAAATTCAGGTATTCGGGCAAGGGAACGCGTGTGCCGATGCAGTTTCGCGGGACCGTACCGGAAATTCGTGGTGCACTGGATGACATCCCGGGCGCGTTCGACATTGCGACTGGCAGCCCTGCCTCGCTGCTGGTCAATGCGCCGTTCGCCGAAGCGAATGGCCTTGCGGTAAAGCTCGGCGCCAAGGTCGAGACCACGGCGGGAGATGGTGCAGCCGCACGCACCAAGGTGCTGCTTGCGCATGCGAAGACGCTGAAACTGGGCGAAGTCACTGTCGCGCGCCCGTTGACCGCACTGGCGCTGGTGGCGACCGGTACGCAGAGCAACCGCGAAGTGGCCGGAATCGTCGGCAACGGCATCCTGCGCGAATTCCACGTCACGATTGATTATCCGGGAGCAGCCCTCTGGCTGGAGAAAAATGCACTCCACGGGAAGCCCCTGGGTACCGACCGGGCCGGGCTGTGGATCGAACGTGCCGAGCAGGGTCTCGCCGTCGTCGACGTCGTGGCCGGCGGCCCCGCGTCCACTGCCGGGATCAAGGTCGGTGACGTGATCGTCGCGATCAACGGCAAGCCCTGGGACGCGACCACGCTTGCCGCGGTGCGGGCGGAGATGCAGGCTGCGCCGGGAACTCAGCTGCGCCTGAAACTCGCGAGCGGCGAAGAACGCGCAGTGGTCCTGCGCGAGCTGTTCTGAGATTGGCGCACCGGACCGAGTCGACCAGCGTCCTCGTCCCCTTGCGCGACGCCAACACAGGCCCGCCTTGAGCGCAGTATTGGGGCCGATCCTCACCCAGGCTGGCCTTACGGCGCCGCTGTTTCTGCTGGTGCTGCTGGGCTATGTGCTGTCGCGCTTCGGTCGCTGGCCCACCGTAGCCGCCGACGCGCTTACGCGATTCGTGTTCGCCGTCGCGATCCCCGCCTTCCTGTTCACCTTGATGAGCGGTTTCTCGAGCCTGCCTCCGGTCGATGCTCGGCTGCTGATCGCCTATTTCGGCGGGGCCCTGGTCGTTTTCGCCACTGCCAGGTTCTTCGCCGCCCGGGTACTTCGCATGGATGGAGCGCAGCAGTCGATATTCGGAATGGGCACGATCTTCGCCAACAGCGTCTTGCTGGGCATTCCGCTCGCGCAGGCCACCCTTGGACCGGAAGCGTTGCCGGCAGTGTCACTGGTCCTCGTATTCAATTCCTTTCTGCTCTGGACCCTGGTCACGGTCTCGGTCGAATGGGCGCGCAACCGCGATGTGTCGATCGCCGGAATCGCCCGAACCACCCGCGAGGTCGTGACCAATCCGGTGGTCGCGAGCATTCTCCTCGGCACGCTGTTCGGATTCAGCGAAATGCCGATGCCGACGGTATTGGGTGGCACGCTCGCACTGGTCAGCCAGGCCGCACTGCCGATGTCGCTGATCGTGCTGGGCATGGGCCTCGCCGAATACGGCTCGCTTGCCGGTTGGCGAACCAGCGTGTCGATGACGGCAATGAAGCTGGTTGCGATGCCGCTGGCCGTATGGGCCATCGCGCGTGCGCTGGCGCTGCCCGTCGACGAGACCAACGCCGTGGTCATGCTGGCCTCTCTTCCCGTCGGCGCCAACGTCTATCTGATGGCGCGCCAGTTCGGGGCGCTGGAAGGACCCGTGGCATCCAGCCTGGTGCTCTCCACCGCTCTGGCGGCACTGACCACTCCGCTGGTACTTGCACTCCTGCATTGAAGTCAATGCGCGGCGGCGATCGGACGCCCCCAGGTTCTGCGCACGGGTCGCGCTGGTCAATTCGGCACGCGTCGTGCCAAACTCGCTTTTTACATCACGTCACGATTGGAATATGCCTGTCATTGCCCGCAAACCCTACGTCGTCCGCAATTCCGCGATCCATGGCCGTGGCGTCTTCGCCACCGCCCCCATCAAGCGCGGTGAACTGATCATCGAATACAAGGGGCAGCGAACCAGCTGGGAACTGGCACTCGCCCGACCCGACAGCGATCCCGAAGATGCGGCGCACACGTTCCTGTTCCAGCTCGAGGACGGCCGCGTCATCGATGCGCGTGTGCGCGGAAACTCGGCGCGCTGGATCAACCATTCCTGTACGCCCAATTGCGTCACGCATGAGGATGACCGGAGTCGCGTGCTCATCGAGGCGCGGCGGGCGATTCGCCTGGGGGAGGAATTGACCTACGACTACCGCCTGACAATCGACGGCCGCCTGTCGAAACGCGAACGCACCCAATATGCCTGCCGGTGCGGTACCGCCAAATGCCGGGGCTCACTGCTGGCCGATTGACGCGGCGCGGCGACCGCGGGCACAGCCCGCGCCTGCCGCGCGCGCTGACCGTCGCGACCGTTGCGGCGCTGCGGACGCTGGCCAATCGCTTCGGGAGCAGCGACCGCGCACGCAAACAACGCGCGCTTGCCGCATGCGAGCGCGCCGTGCCTGCCGACGCGGACACTCTGATCGCGTATCACGACTGCCTGCTGTTTCTGCTCGCCTACCCGGAGGATGCGACGCTGCATTCCCGCGCGCTGCGGGAACTCGTTCGGATGGCCGCGGCTGCACGCGGACTTTGCGAACAGGGCGACGTGCGCACACGGCGCAAACTCGACGGCAGCGGCATTGCCTGGACAACTTCGACCTTCGCATTTGGCTACGAAATTACCCGCTGGCTCACCGCACGGCACCCTCTGCAAGCGGAACTCGATTCGTTCGCGGACGACGGTGCGAACCTGCCGACTACGTTGCGCCAGACCATGCCGGGTATCGAATTCGAACTGCTGGCGAATGAAAACCTGCCCGCGCTCGATTGGCTCGACGAGGCGGCGGCAAGCCGCCGCGGCACCCGGCTGGCATGGCTGGTCGGCGCGTTCGAACGCATTCCGGCCAGCGATGGCGTGCGCGAACAACTCTTCGACGCGCTGCGCCCGTTCATCACGCTGAGCCTGGGCAATTCGACGCTGTCGCGAACTTTCGTACGGGGGCCGCCAGGTCGCCGCTTCTACCATCGGGGGCCGCCGGTCCGCAGCGTCGATCCGTTGGACATTCTCGACACGCCGCTGAAACCGGTACCGCCGCTTCCACTCGGCGAGCGCATTTGCTTGATCGACACTGCCAGGGCCATGCTCGCCAGCATGGGTCGAGAGACCGATGCGATCGCGTCGGCTTGGCCGCAGGGCGTCGAATATCACCAGCTTGCGCGCGGCACCGCCATTGCCCTGTTCACGATTCGGCCCGAGCGCCGCCCACCGCTTGATTCGCATGTCGGCTTCATGCTGTTCAAGAACGGCATTCCGATCGGCTACGGCGGCGGCTGGCCGTTTCTCTCGACCAGCAGGATCGGCGTCAATATCTTCGCGCCGTTTCGCGGCGGCGAGTCGGCCTGGCTATTCTGCCAGGTGCTGCGGGTATATCGTCAGCGCTTCGGTATCGCGCGCTTCGTCGCAGAACCCTCGCAATTCGGCGCAGGCAACGCCGAAGGGCTGGCGTCCGGTGCATTCTGGTTCTATTACCGGCTGGGCTTTCGGCCGATGCAACCGCGGCTGGCGGCGTTCGCAGCGGAAGAGTTCGCCCGGATGAGTGCCACCAGCAGCTACCGGACACCGCTGTCCGGGTTGCGCCGCCTTACGCATTCGGACATTGCGTTCGATGTTGGCGGGGAGGACGTACCGCGGTTTGACGCAGCCGATCTATCGTTGGCGGTCAGTGCCTGGATCACCAGGCGCCATCACGGCGATCGCCCGGCCGCGTTGCGGGCCGCGACGGTGAACGCGCAAACGGCACTTGCAGTAACCGACCTGGCGCGCTTGAACGACCACGAGCGCTCGGCGTTCGAACAGTGGAGTCTGTTGCTGGCACAGATACCGGACCTCGCCGGCTGGCCGGCGAGCGAACGGCGCGCGCTGCTGACGATGCTGCGGGCGAAGGGAGGCAGCGAATTCCTGTTTCATGACCGGATGCGTCGCCTGCCACGATTGCACCGCGCGCTGGCCAGAATCGTTGCCAGGGCGGCGGCGTCCTGAATACGACGCGAATCCGGCCCGTCGGGCCGGAACGACCGCAGGTCCGCGCGCGTCGACCGACCCGGCTGCGACCGCTACAATCGGCGCCATGGGACTCCCAGCCTCCTGCCTGGTCGGCCTGGCCGCGGCCTGCGCACTGGCCCTGCCCGCGATCGCACAGGTTCCGGCAGCTGGCGGTGCGTTTACGCCGCTCCCCGCGACGTCGTCGCCATTGCCCGAAGCGAATGACACCCGCCTGCCAGGAGTCGACCCGCGACAGTGTGGCACCTCCAGGCACGCCGCAATATGCGCGTTCGGCCGGTGGACGGACTTCGCCACCATGAACGTCACGCTCAAGTCCCCGGAATTCGAAGGCACCTACGTGATGGAGAAACCGATCAGCGGCGAGGCGCACACCACCTATCGCGAGCAGTGGCCACATGGTCGCCGGGGTGGGGAAATCCTGTTCGTCAGCGATACCGCTTTCGCGTACCGCTCGCGCGAACCGATTGCCGACAACCAGACGATTCTGGATGAGATGATGACCGCGCCAGGCATGGTGACTCAACTGGCCGCGATACTCCTCGACCGCGGCGTGCGTCTTGCTCCCGCGGAGGTCACCGCGAAACCCATGGCCGTTGCCGCCCGCAGCGACACGCAGTTCGTCCGCACGGAATCACCCGCTGTGACGACCCTCTATGCACCGCCATGGCGGCTTTCGGGAACCATCCACGCCGCTGCGACGGGCAAGGCGACGTTCGTATTGCGGTTCACGTTTCGCCCGGTCGAGGCAAGCGGTCGCGTGATCGCCGGCAAGTCGGAAACCATCGAACTTTCGGGTACCGCGACCTACGGGAACACACGTCCAAGGATGCCCGACAGTTTCGACCTGGTCGGCTGGAAGCTGGTCAAGGACGGTGCCAGCTTGCCATCGGTGGCAACATTGGCTGAGGCGCGGTTCGCGGTCGGTGCGCGCTGACCAGCCTCTGCGGCGCTAAATGGCTGCGCGCGAAAGGCAGGCATCGAGAAAACTGGCGTGGTGGGATTCCGGCGCGCGCGGTGCGTCGAATACGTCGAGCACCGCCTTGCGCAGGAATGCTTCGTCGGTCTCGTCCTTGACGAACCAGCGCAGCGAAGGCGGATAGGACCGGATCAGGACGAAATCGCCTTCCATGCGCGCGAGGAACGACTCGCGGGCAATCCCGTTGTCGCGCCCTCGCGCAGCATTGGCGACGAAGTCCGACCCTTCGAAGCATTCTTCCACGCTCGGCGCGCCGGCCTGCGCCGGCAGGGCAAAGAACAGTCCAGCTACGGCGACCACCGTGCGCGAACGAAACGTCATCCTGACCTCCTGACCACTGCGCGATCAGCATCGCCGCGAGCAGCCATCGCCTCATGCTAGACCGTCGGATGCAAAGGTTCAATCGTGCTGCGCAACATGCCAATTCTCAGGCACTGCGCGGTGCCGGACGACGAGGAGACATTGCCCAGTGCGGCAACGACCGGCACAATGCATGCTTCTTCCCCCTTTCCGCGCTGACCCCGCGCACCCAGCCCGATGGCCCGCAAACGCCGCCACAAGCCTTCCGGAACCGTTGTCGTTCTCGAGCACGATTCGCCCATACTCGCCCGCAATCCGCTCGGGGATCCGCATGTGCGAAAACTCGCGATCTGGCTGCCCCCCGGCTATGACGAGGGAACCGTGCGGGGACGCAAAGGCGGGCGCGGGAAGCACTATCCGGTACTGTGGGACCTGGTCGGCTTCACCGGCTCGGGGCTCGCCCACCTCAATTGGCGACCTTTCGACGAAAACGTTCCCGAGCGCGCGGCGCGGCTCATGCGGGAAAAGAAGATGGGACCCTGCATCATTGCCTTCCCTGATTGCTTCACCTGCCTGGGCGGCAACCAGTACATCAACTCCTCCGCAATCGGCAACTACGCCGATTATCTGACCCGTGAACTCATTCCCCTGGTCGACCGCGAATTCCGCACGCTGGCCACGCGTGAGCACCGGGCGTGTTTCGGCAAATCGTCCGGCGGTTATGGAGCGATCATCCACGGCATGAAATACGCGCAGCACTGGGGCGCGATTGCCGATCACTCTGGCGACGCCTACTTCGATTACTGTTATCGCGGTGACTGGCCGCGCACCTTGAACGCGCTCGACCACTATCGCAGGCCCGCGCGCCGGGCCGGTCGGGTCAAGGTTGCCGGCGGCGAGGCGCACGGCGCCGATGGCTGCGACGATGGGCGCGTCCGGCGTTTCCTGGAGGCCATATGGCGCAAGGAAAAGTTGAGTGAAGCCGAAATGCACGCGCTGATGGAATTGGCGATGGCCGCCTCGTATGATCCCGACCCGGCGGCACCACTGGGATTTCGCCTGCCGGTCAATCTGGAAACGGGCGAGCTGCTGCCCCGGCGCTGGGCGCGCTGGCTGCAGCACGACCCAATTCACCTGGTGGGCAAGTACGCCGACAACCTGCGCAGGCTCGCCGGCGTCTACATCGACTGCGGCTGGCGCGACCAATATCATCTGCACTACGGTTCCCGCATTCTGTCGCGCGAACTCACGGCGCACGGAATCGACCACCGCTACGAGGAATTCGACGACACGCACTCGTCGATCGACTACCGGATGGACGTGAGCCTGCCGTTTCTCTACAAGGCGATCCGACCCTAGATGACCTCGATGCTCGGCCCCGTCGTACGCCGCATCACGCCGACACTGTTCATGCTGGCGCTCGCCTGGCCGCTCCAGGCGGTCGGTGACGCCGAAGTGACCGCGCCGCCTGTCAGCAACGTCGACTTCGACATCGGCTTCGAAGCAGTCAAGGAACGGAACTGGGACCGCGCCGTCTACCACCTCGAGATCGCAACCAAGGCCGAGCCCACCAACGCCGATGCGCGCAACCTGCTCGGCTTCGCGTATCGCAAGCAAGGCAAACTCGATCTCGCTTTCGTCCAGTACGACGAGGCGCTCAGGCTCGACCCGAAGCACCGCGGTGCGCACGAGTACATTGGCGAGGCCTATCTGATGACCGGCAATCGCGCCAAGGCGCAGGCGCATTTGAGTGCGCTGGAGCGCATTTGCGGCAAGGGCTGCGACGAGTATCAGGATCTTGCCCGCGCGATTGCCGCGGCAAAATAGGCGCGGCCGACCTGACTTGACCACGCGAGGTCCAGTACCGTCGGGCCCGCTTTTCTCCACGACTCTGACGGAAGGAAGCCTCCATGCGATGGGGCGACATGCGCCGCAGCCAGAACGTGGACGATCAGACCGCCGCGGGTACGGGAGGCGGCGGTCCCCGCCGGCCTGGCGGCGGAGCGCGACTGGGTGGCGGTGCGCTTATCGTGGTAGTGGTCATCAGCCTGCTGTTCGGAGTCAATCCGCTGCAGCTGCTTGACCTGGCCGACGGCGGACCCGCGGTCGCACCGCCGCCGCGAACGGCTGGGGGAACGCCCGGCGCCGTGGTCACGCCGGCTGGGAAGCGCGACCCGCACGCGGAGTTCGTCGAACGCGTCCTCGGCGACACCGAGGACGTGTGGGCGGCGCGTTTCGAGGCGATGGGCAGGCGTTACGAGCCGCCGCGGCTGACGCTGTTCCGCGGCAGGATCGTCTCGCAATGTGGTCGGGCTACCGCGGCCTCCGGTCCGTTCTACTGCCCGTCCGACCGGCGCGTCTATCTCGACACCTCGTTCTTCCGCGAGTTGTCGGGGCGTTTCGGTGCGCCGGGCGATTTCGCGCAGGGCTACGTGATTGCGCACGAGATCGGCCACCATGTGCAGAATCTGCTTGGCACCATGCAGGAATTCGATCAGGCCGCGTCGCGCGTCGACTCCCGGCAGCGCAATGCCCTGTCGGTACGCCTGGAACTGCAAGCGGACTGTTATGCCGGCGTTTGGGGTTTCTACGCGGCCAAGCGCAACCTGCTCGACGCGGGTGACCTCGAAGAAGGCATGCGCGCGGCGGCAGCGGTCGGCGACGACGCGATTCAGAAAAGCACGCAGGGCTATGTCGTTCCCGACGCCTTTACCCACGGTCGTTCGGAGGATCGCCTGCGCTGGTTTCGCACCGGCTTGGCCTCGGGCGATGCACGCCACTGCAACACCTTCGCGACACGCTGAATTCCACGGTCCCGGCCGCACGCCACGGCCCGGCGACCACAGCGGCCGACTACTGGTCAGATCAGCGTTTGTTCGCAGGGGCAGCGTCCCCCTGGAAACGGACCCGGTGCACCACGCGATCGTACTCGGCCTCGACGGCCGCGGTGACCTCCTCGCCGCGCGCGGTGAAGACCCGCCCGCCATCGCCACGGCAGGCATTGCGCTCGTACTGGCACGGCCCCATCTCCGGATGGCGGCGGCACAATCGCTCGACGCGCGCGTCGAATTCGAGCGGCGCGCGGCGGGTGCCGATCACGCAAAAATACAGGGGGCCGCTCAGAAAATCCTTCGATGGCATCGTGAGCAGTGGTCCTGCGCCTGGCGTTGGCACCAGCGCCGATGGCACACTGGCCATTGACGTCTCGGATTTCGCCTTCGACCCCACCGCTGGCGCCGGCACAGGCTGCTTCGGCACCGGCGCCTGTTGACAGGATACGAGCAGCAACGCCATGACCACCGCGGTACCGCACAGCAGGGAAAATTGGCGACACAGCGGGTCCCGATCTGGCATCGCCGGATCAAACCACGCCGGTGTCGCCAACGCAACAAGTCCACCATCCGTCGATGCGGTACCGGAATACATCCGGCCCGACGAATCGCCGGAGCGCATTCTGGCCATCGTTTTCGAATAAAATGACGTCTTTACCGAACCTGGGAGTGCCATCCCCATGAGCGTCAAACAGCTTGTCCTGGCCCTCGCGGCCGCCTGCGTCGCCGGTTCCACACTGGCCCAGACTCCCCCGGCGCCTCCGGCCGCGCCGCCGGTTGCGGATTGTGAAAAGCCTGCACCTCATCCTGGCCGTCTCGCCTCCGACCAACGCATCAAGGGCTGGAATCGCGAAGTGGCCGCCTGGCAGGAGTGCATGAAGAAATACGTCACCGAAATCCAGGCGGCCGCCGATGAGGCGGTCAAGATCGCCAACGCCGCGGTCGCCAGATCGAACGCCGCGGTCAATGGGTACAACGCCGTGGTCAAGGAAATGCAGGCGCAGGTCGAAGCCGCGCGGTGACGTCACACTGACGGAGTCAGGGCACCGGCGAACGATCCACGCGGGTGACGAGGCCGTTCAGGCAAATGGCGACCGTGCGCACGGTTTCGCCCGACTGCGCCTCCCAAACGTACCGTAGCGCCTTGCCGGCGACGGGGTCTTCGGGCTCTTCGGTCACGCTTTCCGGCGGTCCGATCTGGGCGGCGATCTGCCGGCAATCGCGGCCGATCACGATTGCTGCGCTACGGCCCACCGGCCCGTCTTCCCCGGCAGGTGCGCTCCCCGGGGCGATGGGCTCCCGGCGCCAGGCCACGACGCCGCCGTTGAAGCCGATCAGCGTGGAAAAATCGGGGCGCTTGTAAACCCAGACTTCCGCAGCATTCTCCTGGACCGTTCCAGGTCGCATCGATTGCGGCGTTCCGATCGCCTGCACCACCTGAGCGCGCGACATCCCGGGAACAATCTCCTTGCCACGGGCAATGGCGGCCGGATCGTCGCCGCCGCCCGCCGGCGCGCTGGCGGGGGTTACGTCCAGGCGAGCGCCCCGCTCGGCTGTCGGGCAGGGACGCTGTTGGTAGGTTATCCGGCCGCGACCGTCCGCGCACTTGTAGACGTCGGCCGCCGCGGCGGACCCGGCACCAATGTACATCAGGGCAAATCCGATTCCCGTCAACGCTCGAAACGCACGGGCGGCGGCAGCGAAGGCTTCGGCATTCATCGGCGAATGATACCGGCCGACCGGGTCACCGGCGGCTCAGCGGACCTGGCGCAGGGTGCGTTCGACATCGGCGACCTTGCCGCCCGCGCAGGAAAATACCGTGCGCATCTGCGGATCGCCGGCAGCCGGCTCGTAGACATAGCGGATCACCGGCACCGCCTTGCCGCCTGCGCCGGGCTGGGTCGTGACCGGCTCCTGCCGGTCGGCGATGCCGATCTCCGCGAAAACGTGCTCACAATAGCGACCCTTGATGACAAAGCGGCGATTGTGTGCGCCTCGCGCGCCCGCGTCACCCGCAGGTGGCGGTGGCGGCGCGAGCGAGGCCACCGCCACATCCTCCCGAATCCAGCTCACGTCCGGCCCGGCAAAGCCCACCAGCGTAACGTTGCCCCTGGCCGCAGCGTAGCGCCAGATCTCGGTGGCCTGGTCACGCGCCGAACCCGGCCGAATCTCCTCCGGCGCGCCCCGCGCGCGCAGGACCCAGCGCTTGGGCATGCCGCGAATCACGCGGTGTTCCCGCGCAGCTGTTTCCCACTGGGACGAAGGATCACCCTCCCCGGCCTTTGGAACCGCCAGGTCGTGTCCTGCCTGTCCGGGTTCGCATGGCGCGTCCTGATAGGTCGTATTCCCATCAACGTCGATGCACTTGATGACGCTCGACTGTGCCGATGCGTCCAGCGCGAGCACGATCCCGACGATCACCGCGGCAGCGGGTGCGGACCAGCGTTGCGGGCTGGCCAGTCGCCAACTTTTCATTGCGCTATCATGCCTCATGACCATCGAATTGCGCAGCCCCCGGGTCTTCCGCGCCGTGCTCGTCCGACCTGCCAGCGCCCCTATCGGGGTCGGCGCGATTCGCAAGGCACCGGATCCGGACGTGCAGGCAAGGCGGCCGAATCCGGCGCAGTGTTGACGGCGCCGGGCCATGCCGACCCGAGCCATTGCCGCCGTTGCGCTACCCGGGCGGGCATCCGCCGCGGACGACGCGGCCCACGCGATCGCCAAGGCCTTGCGCGAGGGCTTCGACCGGCACTATGCGCTGTTCAGGGATTGCGCGCGTGCCGCCAAGAAGCATTTCGAAACCCGCAATTTTCGTGCGCTGCGCCACCTCGCTCGCGACCGAATCGACTACTACGACCGGCGGGTCCAGGAAACCGTTGAGCGCATTGAAAGCGAATTCCGCTCCTCGGGACTCGAAGGCAGTGGCGCCGATGCGCTCTGGGAACGCGTCAAGCTGCACTACATCGGCGTCCTGATCGACCACAAGCAACCCGAGTGCGCGGAGACATTCTTCAACTCGGTCTCGTGCAAGATCCTCCATCGCACGTATTTCAACAATCGCTTCATCTTCGTCCGTCCGGCGGTCTCCACCGAGCACATCGAAGCCAACCCGCCGACTTATCGCAGCTATTACCCGCGGGAACGCGGGCTGCGCCATGCGCTGATGGACATCGTCCTCGACTGCCGGCTTCAGGTTCGCTTCGCCGATTTTCGCCGCGACCTCAGAAACGTGCTTCGGGTGTTCCGCAAGCGCGTACCGCGTCCGCTCGTTTCCGAGGCGAATCAGCAGATCCAGGTGCTTTCGACGCTTTTCTACCGCGACCGCACGGCGTATCTGGTCGGTCGGGTGGTCAATGGCGCACAAAGCTGGCCCTTCGCGGTGGCGCTGAAGCACACCGCGGACGGAAAACTGTACGTCGACGCACTACTGATGGAACACGTCGAACTGGCGCTCCTTTTTTCCGCCAATCGCTCGTATTTTCTCGTTGACATGCAAGTGCCGTCGGCATACATCGACTTCCTGCTCGCGATGCAACCAGACAAGACAGCCGCCGAGTACTACACGATGGTCGGACTGCAAAAGCACGGCAAGGCGCTCTTCTACCGCGATTTCCTGCACCATCTGGCGCACTCCCGGGATCGCTTCATCATGGCACCGGGGATCCGCGGGCTGGTCATGACCGTGTTCACGCTGCCTTCGTATCCCTACGTCTTCAAGGTCATCAAGGATCGCATCGCGGCAAGCAAGAACACGGATCGCGCCAAGGTCAAGCAAAAATACACCCTGGTCAAGCATCATGACCGCGCCGGACGCATGACCGACATCCTGGAGTATTCCGATGTGGCCTTCCCGCGTTCCCGCTTTGCCCCGGAATTGCTGGCGGAACTGCTCGACGTCGTGCCGTCGCAGATCGAGGACGATGGCGAGCGCATCATGATCCGCCACCTGTACATCGAGCGCCGGATCAGGCCGCTCAACCTGTACCTGGAGTCGGCGGACGACGCACAGCACACCCGCGCGATCCGCGAGTACGGTGGCGCTATCCGTGACCTCGCCACCGTCAACATCTTTGCCGGTGATCTTCTGTTCAAGAATTTTGGCGTTACACGCTTTGGTCGGGTCGTGTTCTACGACTACGACGAGATCGAATATCTGACCGATTGCCGGTTTCGCCGCATTCCGCCGCCGCCGCCGGGCTTCGACGACATGTCCGATGAAGTCTGGTATCCGGTCGGCCAGCACGACATCTTTCCCGAGGAATTCGCCACTTTTCTACTCACCGATCGCCGGGTACGCGAGAAATTCATGTCCTTTCACCAGGATCTGCTCCAGGCCGAGTGGTGGCAGGGCGTGCAACAAGGCTTGCAAGACGACGAGCCCGCCGAGGTTCTGTCATACCCTCCGCGCGCGCGTTTCCTGCCGCCGCAAGCAGGTGGCTGAACCAACGCACACCACCCGCAATGCGGACGGCCAGACCGTCCGGCGGATAGCACTGACCGACTGCCCGCCAAAACCGGTCCGGCGTGACGACCGGACCGCATACTCGGTATTGCTCCCCGGCGCCCCTGTTCGGGGACCGTTTTTCGCTGTCGACATGGACCACCGTCATTGCCGGACCGAGGACTACCAAGCGTGTACCTGACCATTTTCGAGTTGTACCGCGTGGGGCCCGGACCCTCCTCGTCGCATACGGTCGGCCCCCAGCGAGCGGCACTGCGTTTTGTCCACGACATTGCCGCTGACGGGTTGCTGGAATCGACACGGCGCGTTTCCGCGGAGTTGTATGGAGGACTCGCCTTCACCGGCCGCGAGCAGGGCACCGACATCGCGGTGATCGCCGGTCTTTCGGGCAAGTCACCGGAGCGTTGCGACCGGCAGTTGCTTGCGCAATGCGCAGAACGCGCGGCGACCGAAGGCACGGTAGCGCTGAACGGGCGGCACGTCGTGCGCTTCGCGCCCGGGCGCGACCTGCGTTTCGTCGTCGACCAATCCGTCGCCTATGACGGCAACGCGATCCGCTTTGTCGCGCACGACGACCGTGGCGAGACGCTGGCCTCGCGCGTCTACTTTTCCACCGGCGGCGGCGCGGTGCTTTCCGAGGACGACGCGCAACGCGCGGCGCCGATGCCCCACCTGCCCTACCTGTGCACCTCGGCACAGTCGATCCTCGAAACCGGCCATGCGCACCGGAAGAAGATTGCCGATCTGGCCCGTGGAAACGAATGCGTGCTGTTCAGTCCGGGAGAATTGCGGGCGGGACTGCTGCAGGTCGCGCTGGTGATGCGAACTTCGCTGGAGCGGGGCATCACCACCGAAGGCGTGCTGCCAGGCGGGCGGCCGCGCCGCGCGCCGCGCGACGCCGATGCGCTGCGCAGCGCAGGCAGTACGCCGGCGCAACTTGCCGCCGTCTATGCGACGGCGGTCGCCGAAGAAAATGCTGCCGGCGGGCGCGTCGTCGCGGCGCCATCGTCAGGTGCGGCGGGCCCCGTCGCCGCACTGCTGCAAATGTGGCGCGACAGGGGCGCCGTTGCGCAGGACGACGACGCCGTCGAATTTCTGCTGGCTGGCGCAATGATCGGCGGCATGCTCCGTTCCGCGGGCATTCGCCATGTGGGATGTCAGGGTGAGGTCGGCGTTGCCGCGGCGATGGCCGCGGCCGGCTACGCGACGATACTCGGTGGCAGCAACGAGCAGGTCCTCGCGGCCGCCGAACGCGCACTCAAACCCCACCTGGGTCTCGCCTGCGATCCGGACGGCGGACGCGTCGAGGATCCATGCATCGGGCGCAACGCGCGTGCGGCAGCGCAAGCGTTCGAGGCGGCGACCGCCGCCGTCAAGGTCCCGGCACCGCCCAGCGGTTTTGACCTGCTGGTGCGCTCAATGGTCGAGTACGGGCACGAAATGTCGGGTCGCTACAAGTCAGCGTCGGTAGGCGGCATCGCGGTAAACGCGACGGAGTGCTGAAGTATCGCCCCCAAGGGCCCGTGACGGCCGGACATTCGCGATGCTATCCTCGGACGGTCATTGTCCATGGAGTGCCCGCATGATCCGGCATTCGCCGCGTATACCTGCTGTCGCATTGACCATCGCGCTTGCAATCGTGTTGGCCGGCTGCGCCGACGCACAAAAGAAGAAGGAAGCGGAAGCTGCCAAGAATACCTTCGCCTGTCAGCTCAACGGAGAACGTCTGGTGGTGCGCTTTACCGACGGAGAGGCGCGCATCCTGATGCCCAACGCGCAACGTGTGACGCTCTACCAGCTTCCAGGCGGACCTGGCGTGCGCTACAGCAATGGCATGATGGAACTGCGTGGCAAGGGTACGCAACTCGCCCTCACTCAGAATGGGGTCGTGACCGCGCTCATCGACTGCGGGCCCTACACGGCGCCTCCCGCCAATTGACGCCGCTGCTGCGGCGATCCACTCCCGCGCCATGGTGATCGCCGGGCTGGCCGTCGGTGTCATCGGGGCGGGTGCGATGGGTATGGGTGTCGTTCGGCGCCTGCTGTCAGGCGGGTTCGCCACGCATGCGCGCGATACCCGGCCTGAGGCGATGCGCGAGGCAGCCAGCCTCGGCGCCACCTGCCATGCCAGCGCCGGAGCGCTCGTCCGGGCGACCGACGTGGCCATCGTGCTGGTCGTCGACGCGGCACAGATCGACGCCGTGCTGTTCGGCCCCGACGGCGCAGGCGCCGCGCTTGGACCGCGCAAAACGCTGATCGTGGCGTCGACCGTTGATCCGGACTTCGTCGCCGGGTTGGCGTCCCGGCTCGCGGCAACGCAGGCCGGATTGATCGACGCGCCGGTATCGGGCGGCCCTCGGCGCGCTGCAGACGGAACGATGACCATGATGGTGGCCGGCGCACAGGCAGCGCTCGAACGGTGCGCGCCCGTATTTGACGTCATTGCCGGCCAGGTGTTTCACGTCGGAGTCCATCCGGGCGACGCCGCCAAATTCAAGATCGTCAACAATCTGCTTGCCGCCGCCAATCTGGCGGCGGGCGCCGAAGCGCTGGCGCTCGCCGAAAAAGCCGGCCTCGATCCCCGTTTGGTCGTCGAAGTGGTCAACGCGAGCTCCGGCGGCAGCTGGATTTTCGCCGACCGGATGCCCAGAGCGCTCGACGGAGATTACGCGCCACGCGCTGCCGCGCGCATCCTCGCCAAGGACGCCGGACTCGCCGTCGCGTTTGCGCGCCGCCACGGTGTCGAAGCGCCGTTCGCGCAGGCGGCGCTGGCCGCATTCGAGGCGACGCTCGCCGGAGGCCATGGCGAGGCGGATGACGCCACCGTTTACCGACAGGCACGCACCCGCGCCGGATTGCCCGGCTGACCCGTCGGCGCGGTGGCCGTAAGTCGAGAGCCCTGCCGGGCGACGTACAATGCATCTGCCCCCGTGGCGCCTCTCTCCCAAGGCTACCGATCATGATCCGACCCCAGTCCCGCCTTACCCGGATGTTCGCCGCCACGGTGGCGCTGTTCTTCGCCTTGGCCCTCCCCGCCGGTGCACAGACCGCCAAGGGGCCACCTTCCGGCATGGCGGTGGCGACGTTCGCCGGCGGCTGCTTCTGGTGCATGGAGCCGCCATACGACAAGCTCGACGGGGTGATCAGCACCACTTCGGGCTACATGGGCGGCAAGCTGAAGAACCCGAGCTACGAACAGGTATCGGCGGGCCTCTCGGGGCATGCGGAAGTCGTGCAGGTCGTCTACGACCCGAAGAAGGTCAGCTATGACAAGCTGCTCGAGGTATTCTGGAAAAACATCGACCCGACGGTAAGGGATCGCCAGTTCTGCGACATCGGCAGCCAGTACCGGACTGCAATCTTCGCGCACACCGATGAACAGCGGGTGGCGGCCGAAAACTCGAAGACGCAGCTGGCCAAGACCAAACCGTTCAAGGATGCGCTGGTTACGCCCGTGACAGTGGCGACCGATTTCTGGCCCGCCGAGGACTACCATCAGGACTATTACCGCAAGAATCCGGTTCGCTACACCTACTACCGCACCGGGTGCGGTCGCGACGCCCGACTCAAGGCGCTGTGGGGCAGCGCCCCGCACTAGCGACGTGTATCAGAAGATGCCCAGCGCGCTGGCTGCGGCACCGGCGATGGTCGAGGCAACGAACAGCATCACCATCGCGATACCGATGAATTCGGCCTGCTCACTGCGACGAACGCCCAGGACCTCCCGGGCGCCGAGCCAGAACAGGTACACCGAGTGCATCAGGCCCGCGAGACCGAGGATTGCCATCATCGGGAGCAGCAGCGTCCCGCCCGCCAGCAGGAGCGGCAGTGCCCCATAGGCAGCCACCTTGAGCGCGGACCGATAGTCCCGCGAACTGCCATAGATCGGCGCCAGAGCGACGAAAATTCCGGCGAGCAGGAAAACCGACGTGATCGATGCGAACAACGTCGCCGCGCCGGCGGCCAAAATATCCTGCAACGGAACCGTGTAGCCGAGGTCCGCATTCCAGCGCGCGTCGAAAAATTTCATTCCGGCCATGCTCGCCAGCGGCGCGAGCAGTGCAAATGGGGCGATGTACCGGACCGTCAACGCCCTGATCGACGTGTCTTCGGCGGCGATCGCGCCCATCTCCGCGGTCGGGTGCCGGAGCAATCGGACAAGGCGCCGCAGCACGTCCATGGAACCAGTATAGTCGGGCCAGCGGACCCGATCGGTTCGTCGGGTTCTGCCGCCAGGGAGTCGCAATGGACATGAAGAAGCTCAACGGGGGCAGCCTGCGCGCGGCAGGCTACGACGAGCGAGCGCGCTTGCTGGTCGTCGAACTCACCTCGGGCAGCTTTCAGTACTCGGGCGTGTCGCCAGACGTATGGCGTCGATTCGCCGCGGCGTCTTCGCCGTGGAGCTACTATCGCGACAACATCGAAGAGGAGTTCGCGGCGAAGCGAATCCGCTGATCCGCCCACATCTGTCGGGCGGATCCCCGGATCTTCACGCAACGGCCGCCCGCCGACGGCGGAGCCCGTCGGCGCCGCCCCCTGACGCGGATGCGCCCTGCCCGTTTCTGGTTACTGTATGGTGAGCTTGCGCCCAGCAGCCTGGGCCTTCTTGGTCAGCGTCAATTCGAGCACGCCGTTTTCGTAACGAGCCTGGCTCGTGGCCTCGTCGATCTCGGCCGGCAACGAAACTGCGGTAGACGGCGCCATGGTAGCGCTCGCTGCGCAGGAGGCGTTCACCATCCTTGACCTCCGACTCGCGCTTGACCTCGGCCGAAATCGCGACCTGGTTGCCGTCGATGGTGACATGGATGTCGTCCTTGCCGACGCCGGGAATTTCGGCGTGCACCACATAGTTGTTGCCCTTCTCGGTCACGTCGACCTTGACCGCCGCGGCGGTCCCGCGTGGTGCGCGAACGGGCTTGAAGAAACCGCGGAAAATCTCGTCGAGTCCACTTTCGGCGAAAGGGTCGTACACTTGCAGCGTATTCATGAACAATCTCCTTTGAGTTGGGTCTGGAGGCGGCGCTCTCTTGATGTAGCGCAAGGTACGCCACCCTCTGCAATAGGAATCTAAGGTCGCCGCCGGCCTTTTCGAGAGGTCTCGCGTCACATGGCACACAGGGCGTCCATCCGCGGTATGCGGATGGCGCGTCCGGTTTATGGAGAG
This sequence comes from Betaproteobacteria bacterium, assembly GCA_032123655.1. GTDB lineage: Bacteria > Pseudomonadota > Gammaproteobacteria > Burkholderiales > Casimicrobiaceae > VBCG01. The sequence continues at coordinate 2,266 of JAQBEY010000021.1, read as the reverse complement.
CAGAAATGAAAGCACCGCTGAAAGCCGCCGAGCTCGGTACTCTGGAAAAATTGTTGCAGGAACGCCGGCGCATGCTGCGCAGCGAACTGCAGGCCAAGCTCAACACGCATGACGATCCAGCGATGCTCGGCCTCGCCAACCGCCTCGCCGAGACCGACGACTGGGCGGTGGCCGACCTGGAAACCGCGCTCGATGTCGCCGAAGTCGCGCGCGACGCAGCAGAGCTCCAGGAAGTCGACGCCGCCCTCCTGCACATGACCTCCGGCACCTATGGCACCTGCATCGATTGCGGCCAGCCGATTCCCTTCGCCCGGCTCGAGATCAATCCAGGTGCACCATGCTGCATTGCCTGCCAGGAGAAGCGCGAAGCGCTGCTGCGGCGCGGCGGCCATTCGACGCTCTAGGCGCCAACGGGCCCGCGGCACTCTGCCGCGGGCTCCCGCAGGATCCGATCCGGAGCGCGTTCGGTTAGAATCGTGGTTCTCCCGGCGCGCTCGCGCGTGCCGCTCCGGACATCGGACTCCTCATGCCCACGATGCAATATCGCCGCCTTGGCCGCTCCGGCCTCAAGGTCAGCGAACTCTCCTATGGTTCCTGGCTCACCTATGGCAACCAGCTCGACGACAAGCTCGCGCGCGAGTGCATGGCGGTCGCCTACGACGCCGGCGTCAATTTTTTCGACAATGCCGAGGTCTACGCCAAGGGTGCATCGGAGACCATCATGGGTAACGCGTTGCGTCAGCTGGGATGGCGCCGCGCCTCATACTGTGTTTCGACCAAGTTCTACTGGGGCCTGCACGATGGACCCAATGAGAAAAACACCCTGAACCGCAAGTATCTCCGGCAGGCGATCGACGGATCACTCACGCGTTTGCAGCTGGATTACGTGGACCTTGCGTTCTGCCACCGACCGGACCCGGACACGCCGTTGGAGGAAACCGTTCAGGCCATGTCGGACATGATCACCGACGGCAAGGCGCTGTACTGGGGCACGTCGGAGTGGAGTGCCGCGGAAATCGCGGCCGCCTGGCACTTTGCCGAGCGCCATCACCTGCATAAGCCGGTGGTGGAACAGCCACAGTACAACTTGTTCCACCGCGAGCGGGTCGAGCGCGAATACGCCCGCCTCTACGCCGACCTGGGCATCGGAATCACCAGCTGGAGTCCGTTGGCCTCGGGCCTCCTGACCGGCAAGTACAACGACGGCATCCCGCCCGATTCCCGGGGCAACCTCAAGGGCTACGAGTGGCTGGCCGAGCGGCTCACCGATGCCGCGCAGATCGCGCGAGTGCGCCGGCTTGCGCCGATCGCCCGGGACCTCGGCTGCACGCTGGCGCAGCTGGCGATCGCCTGGTGCGTCAGGAATCCGCGGGTGTCGACGGTCATCACCGGAGCGAGCCGTCCGGAGCAGGTGCGCGAGAACATGCTGGCGCTGGACGTCGTACCGAAGCTGGACGCAACCGTGTTGGCGCGCATCGCCGCCATTTTCGCGGCGTGACGGCAGGATCCGGCCGTGGAGACCTTCGCGCGCGCCATCGCTTCGGGATGAGCCATGACGTCGCGCCGACGCCTCGCGGTGCTCCTGCTGTTCTTCGTCATTGGAGCAGCGGTGGCCGTGCTCTTCGGTGACGTGCTGGCCGGTCGCGTGCCCGCCGACCTGGGGCCGCGCGACGGCACCCTGGCGCCGTGCCCGGACCGGCCCAACTGCGTATCAAGCCTGGCCCACGACGCTGCGCACCGGGTCGCGCCCATCCCCTACTCCGGAGACGGCCAGGCCGCACTGGCGCGGCTGGCGTCGATGATTGCCGACATGCCCGGCGCGACCGTTGTCACCCGGCGCGACGGTTATCTCCACGCGACGTTTCGGTCCCGGATCATGGGTTTCGTCGATGACCTCGAAGTCCTGGCCGTGGCGAACCGCGGCGTGTTCGAATTGCGCTCGGCCGCACGGCTCGGCTACCGGGATTTCGGCGTCAACCGCGACCGTGTAACCGCGCTCGCTGCCGCTTTTGCCGCCGCGCCACCGTGAATCCGCACAACCACAGGCGGGAGGCGCCGCGCCCGGCATTTCCCGGCCGCGCCTCTGCGCGCGTTGAGGCCGGTCGACACCGCGACACGATATCCGGTCGCCGGGCCCGCGCGGCGCCAGCCGGCCGAGCGTCCCCCGGCGCCGATGACAGTGCCGCGCCCGGTTAAGCCGGAAGCGCGGCATGCCGGTCGCCGGGCCGGGCGTCACGAATCGTCGCCCTCGCACTCCTGCCGCGGC
>JAQBEY010000020.1:0-4114 GCA_032123655.1 Betaproteobacteria bacterium | reverse complement strand
CCATGGGTAGCCTCTCGAGGTGCAGCGACCACTTAACTGACTTCGGGTCACTTGGCGGGCAGCGTAAATGACCGTCGGTCAGCTGTCAAGTGCGGGGGCGATGGCGATCCTGGGCCTGGGACGCGCGGCCGGGCGGACTTGGCACAGCGCGCGCGGTCGTACGCTGCCGCGCCCGGTGCGCGGCGGTGTCAGAACAACGAGAGCGTCGCGCGCGTCAACACGCTGTCGGGGTCCGCATAGTCCGCGACCACGCTGAAATGATTCCTGTCGGGAATGAACATGGGCGCGGCTCCAGGACGCCGCACCTCCGGCCAGGCATCCCACAGCAACTGCGCCTGCCGCAGGAACTCGCTGGTCTCGTCGGCACCGCAGGCAATCAGCAGCGGGGCCTCGACACGCACCGGTTGATCGACCGGAGAAACCCGCTTCGCACCGGCCACGTCGAGCTTGAAATCCGCATTGAACGAAAACTGCACCAGCGGCACGAGGTCGTGCACGCCCGAAAGCGTGACGCCTCCCCGCAACGGCGCACGTGCAAATCCGGCGGCCGTCCAGTCCCTGGTCAACATCATCGCCGCCAGATGGCCGCCGGCCGAATGGCCGCCGACGACGACGTTGTCCGCGTTCGCGCCATGCCGCGCGCCCTCGCGCGCCAACCACGCCACCGCCCGCTCGCATTCATCGACGATATGCGCGATCGTCACCGCCGGGCACAGGTCGTAGTTGATCACCGCCACTGCGAGGTCCTGCGCCAGCAGCGGACCGGCGACAAAGCTCAGGTCGCTCTTGTCGAGCATTCGCCAATAACCGCCGTGTATGAACACGAAGGTGCCGCGCGCCGGACCGGCGGGAACAAAAAGATCGAGCGTCTCGAGCGGCCCCGGACCGTAACGCAGGTCGAGCGTCGGCCGGAATCGCTCACGCGCCTGCGCCGACCATTCCGGATAACGAACCAGCCACTGCGCGTGGTCGGGTACCGCCGCGCGGTTGTTGTAGCCGCGCTCGACCTCTTCCGCAGTGAGCATGGTCTTGCTCATTCGACGTCGGGCTGTCGCGAGGGCTCGGCCCGCGCAAATGCGGGCAGCTCGAGACACGCGGTCTCGATACGGGTGAGTGTGGGATACGGCGCAAGGTCGATGCTGAACCGGCGTGCGTTGGCCAGCTGCGGCACCAGGCAGACGTCCGCCAGCGTGGGCGTGTCACCGTGACAGAAACGGCCGGTGGCCGCATCGGTGGCCAGTCGCCGCTCCAGCGTCTCCAGACCGGTATCGACCCAATACTTGTACCACCCGTTCTTCTGCACGTCGTCGACACCCAGCGTGTTCTTCAGATACAGCAGCACGCGCAGATTGTTCAGCGGATGAATATCGCAGGCGACGTCCTGCGCGAGCCCGCGCACCCGGGCACGCGCCTCGGCTCCGCCTGGCAGCAATGCCGGGTCCGGATGCATTTCGTCAAGGTATTCGATGATTGCCAGTGATTGCGTCAGTACGACACCATCGTCGGTGACCAGCGCCGGCACCAGGCCGGCCGGATTCAACGCAAGGAAGGCCTCGTCGCGCTGCGCGTTGCGGCGCAGATGGACGAACGCGCGCTCGGGCTCGAGCCCCTTGTAGTTGAGCGCGATACGGACCCGGTACGCCGCCGACGAGCGGAAGTAGTCGTAAAGACGCATCAGGAGAACGCGGCGATGCCGGTCTGCGCGCGTCCCAGAATCAGCGCGTGCACGTCGTGCGTACCCTCGTAGGTGTTGACCGTCTCCAGATTCAGCACATGGCGGATGACGTGGAATTCGTCGACGATTCCGTTGCCTCCGTGCATGTCGCGCGCGGCACGGGCGATGTCGAGCGCCTTGCCGCAGGAGTTGCGCTTCATGATCGAAGTGATCTCCGGCGCGGCGATCCCCTGGTCCTTCATGCGCCCGAGGCGCAGGCAACCCTGCAGGCCCAGCGTGATCTCCGTCATCATGTCGGCGAGCTTCTTCTGGATCAGCTGGTTCGCCGCGAGCGGGCGGCCGAACTGCTGCCGGTCCATCGTGTACTGCCGCGCGGCGTGCCAGCAGAATTCGGCCGCGCCCAGCGCGCCCCAGGAAATCCCGTAGCGCGCACTGTTGAGGCAGCCGAACGGACCCTTCAATCCCTGCACGTTCGGCAGCAGGTTCTCTTCCGGCACGAAGACTTCGTCCATCACGATTTCTCCGGTGACCGAAGCGCGCAGCGAGAACTTGCCTTCGATCTTTGGCGTCGACAGACCCTTCATGCCCTTCTCGAGGATGAACCCGCGGATGATCCCCTGGTCGTCCTTGGCCCACACCACAAAGACATCGGCAATCGGCGAATTCGAGATCCACATCTTGGCGCCCGAAAGACTGTAGCCGCCCGGCACCGAACGTCCCCTGGTGATCATCGACCCCGGGTCGGAACCGTGGTTGGGCTCGGTCAGTCCGAAGCAGCCGATCCATTCGCCGGTGGCCAGCTTCGGCAGGTACTTGCGCCGCTGCGCTTCGCTGCCGTAGGTGTAGATCGGAAAGATCACCAGCGAACTCTGCACGCTCATCATCGATCGATAGCCCGAGTCCACCCTTTCGATCTCGCGTGCAATCAGCCCATAGCAAACGTAGTTGAGCCCCGCTCCACCGTACTCTTCCGGCAAGGTCGCGGCGAGCAGGCCGAGTGCGCCCATTTCGGGAAAGATCGATGGATCCGATTTTTCGTGGCGAAAGGCGTCGCGGATGCGCGGCATCAGCTTGTCCTGCGCGTACGCGGCAGCAGCTTCGCGCACCATTCGCTCTTCCTCGGTAAGTTCGGCGTCGAGCAGCAGCGGGTCATCCCAGCGGAATACCGGCTTGTTCGTTGACTGGGGGCGTTCAGGCGCGTTCATCGGCGACTCCAAAAAAGACAGGGACTGGCGTTGTGCTGCGGCGCGGCGGTGACATTATTATGCCCGATGCGTGTCGGCACGCCGGCGCCGGTGGCGCACTCTCGCCACGAGCAGCGGTGACGTCAGCGCCGGGCCGAATCTGCTTCGGCCGGCAGATCAGGGACGACCGCGGTCACTTCGATTTCGACCCGGGCGCGGTCCTCGATCAGCGCAGTGACCTCCACGGCGGTCATGGCCGGGAAATGGCGGCCGATCAACTCGCGGTAGGCGGCGCCCAGCGCGCGATAGCTCGCCACGTATTCGCGCTTGTCGGTCACGTACCAGGTCATGCGGGCAATGTGCTCGGGTCCGGCGCCGCCCTCGCGCAGCACGGCAACGACGTTGGCCAGCGCCTGTCGCGCCTGGCCCACGAAGTCATCGGTCTCGAATTCCTGCCGCGCATTCCAGCCCACCTGGCCGCCGACGAAAATCGTCGTGCCGCGCGCGGCCACTCCGTTCGAGTAGCCCCTGGGCGGCACCCATCCCTCCGGTTGCAGCGTGCGCATGTGTAACCCCTTCAAGGTGCCGCCTCGCGCATCATCGCGCGCAGGCGAAATCGCTGCAGCTTGCCCGTTTCGGTCCGCGGCAGCGCAGTCAGGAACTCGATCAGCCGCGGATATTTGTACGGCGCGATGTTCTGTTTCACGAACTCCTGCAGCGCGAGCACCATTGCCCCATCACTCTGCTGTCCCGGCTTCAGCACGACGTAGGCCTTGACGACCTGGCCGCGCCGTTCGTCAGGCGCGCCGACCACGCCACACTCGGCGACCGCTGGATGCGCGAGCAATGCGCCCTCGACCTCCGGACCCGCGATGTTGTAGCCGGCGGAGACGATCATGTCGTCGGTGCGCGCCTGGTAGACGAAATAGCCGTCGGCATCGACGAGATAGGCGTCTCCGGTGTAATTCCAGCCGTCCCGCACGTACTGCCGCTGCCTGTCGTCAGCCAGATAGCGGCAGCCGGTGGGGCCCTTCACCGCCAAAGCGCCGACCTTTCCGGGAGGCAGCGGATGACCGGAGTCGTCCATCACGCAGACGCGATAGCCGGGCACCGGCGTACCCGTCGCACCGGGCCGCGCGTGCGCTTCGTCGTGTGACACGAAGATGTGCAGCATTTCGGTGGCGCCGATGCCATCGATCAATTCAATGCCTGTCGCCTCTTTCCACTGCGCGCGGGTGGCGGCGGGCAGCGCCTC
>JAQBEY010000019.1:0-10769 GCA_032123655.1 Betaproteobacteria bacterium | reverse complement strand
CGCGCCGGGTCGACCTCGGTGATGCCCAGCGCGTAGCAGACCGCCGAGTTCGCCGCCGAGCCGCGGCCCTGGCAGAGAATGCGCTGCGCGCGCGCGAAGGCGACGATGTCGTGCACGGTAAGGAAATAGGGCTCGTAGCCGAGTTCGGCGATGAGGGCCAGTTCGTGCTCGATCAGTTCGCGCACGTCCGCAGGGCAGGGAGTTGGAGCCGGTTTTTCCGGCAGCGTTTTTGTGGGCTGCAGTGGCGCCTGAACGACGGCGTTGGCTTCTTGTTCATGCGTGCCATCGGTGATGTGGAATGGCGGCGTGCACTGTCGTTCCTGAACCATGGCTCCGGTTCTCTGATCGACGCGGCCATAGCGCTGCGTCAGTCCCGCCTCGACCAGTGCGCGCAGATGCGACGCCGGTGTCGCACCCGGCGGCACCACTTCCTCCGGATACTCGTAGCGCAATTCGTCCAGCGAGAACGTGCAGCGCGCGACCAGATCCAGCGTGGCATCGGTCAGCGCGCGCGGATAGATCGTGGCCAGCCGGGCGCGCGAGCGCAGGTGGCGCTCGCCATTCGGAAACAGTGCGTGGCCGCATTCGGCCAGCGGCGTGCGCAGACGAATCGCCGTCAGCGTGTCCTGCAGCGCCCGTCTTGCGCGCACGTGCATGTGCACGTCGCCCGCGGCGACCAGTGGCAGGCCCGCGGCGGCGGCCAGCGCGATCAGTTGCGCGAGGCGCGCGCGGTCGCCGGCGCGGGCGAAGAGTTCGGCGGCGATGAAGCCGCGACCGGGAAAGATTGCGGCGAGCCAGCGCGCGGGTTCGTCGTCGATGGCGTCGGCATGATGCAGTTGGCCTGGCGCTGACGGCGGGCCATCCTCCGCGCGCGCATCTTCCGGATTCGATTTGCGCGCCGCCGTCGCCGGTCCCCCCGCGGGCAGCCACAGCGCCAGGCAGCGTGGCGCCAGTGCGGCGACATCGGCGCGGGTGAGCGCATAGGTCCCTTTGACCGCATTGCGTCGGCCGCGGGTGATGAGTTGCGCCAGGTCGCCGTAGGTCGCGCGATCGGTCGCATAGAGGACCAGTTTCAGCCCGTCGGCGAGCGTGAACTCGCTGCCGAGGATCAGCGGCAGGCCGGCGTCCCTGGCGGCCAGGTGCGCGCGCACCACCCCCGTGAGCGAACATTCGTCGGTCAGCGCCAGCGCGGCGTAACCCAGCGCCTGCGCCCGCTCGACCAGCTCCTCCGGATGCGAGGCGCCGCGCAGGAAGGTGAAGTTGGACAGGCAGTGCAACTCGGCGTAGGGGAGCAGCATGGCAGGGCGGGGCGGGGTGGGACAGATACCGTATATATATACGGTATCACGTTTGCAGCGAAGCTTGCCGCGGCCGATGCCCGCCGGCCGCAATCTCGCTAAGATGCAGGTCTTCCCCAGCAATCACCGCCGGAACGCGATCCGGCGCGCCGCCGCGCCCGTTCGCGAACCCACCCACTGCCCATGCCATCGTCCGCACCCGCCATCGCCTTCGACCGCTTCTATCGCCACGCCGAACTGACCGAACTGCTGCAGGCATTCGCCGGCGCGCATCCCGACCTCGTGGCCATCGAGTCCATCGGCAAGAGTCATGAAGGCCGCGACATCTGGCTGCTCACGCTCACCCAGACCGGGACCGGTCCCGCGGCGGAAAAGCCGGCGTTCTGGGTCGACGGCAACATCCACGCGACCGAGGTCGCGGCGTCCGCCGCGAACCTGTACCTGCTGCACACGCTGGTCACCGGTTACGGTCAGGATCCGGAAATCACCCGCGTGCTCGACACCCGCGCCTTCTACATCTGTCCACGGATCAACCCGGACGGCGCCGAATGGGCGCTGGCCGAGAATCCGCGCTGGATCCGTTCCAGCACGCGGTCGTATCCGCACAACGACGAGGACATCGAAGGCCTGACCGTCGAGGACGTCGACGGCGACGGCCGCATCCTGCAGATGCGCATCGAGGATCCCAACGGCGTCTGGAAGGCGCACCCGGATGAACCGCGGCTGATGATCCGGCGCGATCCGGTCGAGACCGGCGGCACCTATTACCGCGTGCTGCCGGAGGGTACGCTCGAGGACTACGACGGCTTCACCATCCGGGTGAAGAAGCCGCCGCAGGGTCTCGACCTCAACCGCAATTTTCCGGCGTCGTGGCGGCAGGAGTTCGAGCAGCTGGGCGCGGGTCCCTATCCGGTGTCCGAACCCGAAGTGCGCGCGGTCGTCGACTTCATCGCGCACCATCCGAACATCAGCGGCGGGACCAGCTTTCACACCTGGAGCGGCGTGCTGCTGCGTCCGTTCGAGCACCAGCCGGACGAGGAAATGCACGCCGAGGACCTGTGGGTCTACCAGGCGGTCGGCAGCAAGGGCACCGAACTGACCGGCTACCCGAACATTTCCGTCTATCACGAGTTCCGCTATCACCCGAAGTCGGTGATCGGCGGCACCTTCGACTGGATCTACGAACATCTCGGCATCTACGCCTGGGTGATCGAGATCTGGTCACCGATGCGCGAGGCGGGCATCACCGGCTACAAGTACATCGACTGGTTCCGCGACCATTCTCCCGAGGACGACCTCAAGCTGCTGCGCTGGAGCGACAGCGCGCTGGGCGGCGCCGCGCACATTGCCTGGCAGCCCTTCGACCATCCGCAACTGGGCCGCGTGGAAATCGGCGGCTGGGATCGCTTCAACGCTTTTTCGAATCCACCGCTGGCGGTGCTCGAGCGCGAGCTGGCGCGCTTTCCGAAATGGCTGGTGTGGCAGGCGTTGTTGTTGCCGAAACTCGAACTGGTCCATGCCGGCGCGCGTGACGAAGGCGGCGGCAATTACACGGTGACGCTGGTCGTGCAGAACACCGGCTGGCTGCCGTCGTATGGCTCCAAGCGTGCGCTGGAGCGCAAGGTGGTGCGCGAGTTGATCGCGGAAATCGACTTGCCTGAAGGCGCGACGCTGGTGCAGGGCAAGCGCCGCATCGAGGCCGGCCAACTGGAAGGTCGCGCGTACAAGCACACCGGCGTCTCCTTCTGGGGCGATCCCAACGTCACCGGTGATCGCGCCAAGGTCGGGTGGATCGTGCATGGCGCGCCCGGCGATCGCGTGGCCCTGGTTGCACGGCATGAACGCGCCGGCACCGTGCGCGCCAGCGTCACGCTGCCGGCGGCGGGCTGACGGATGCGGATCGCGTTGTCGTCACGGTCACCAGGCGTGATGTGGTCGTGACGCCTGCGGTCGATCTCCGGCCACGATGACCAAGGCGCGCCCGCCGGGCCGACCGCTGATTCCCCGTGGCGTGTGGGTGCTGGGGCTGGTCAGCCTGTGCATGGACCTGTCCTCCGAACTGGTCCATGCGCTGCTGCCGCTGTACATGGCCACCGCGCTGGGCGCGTCGATGCTGGTGATCGGCGTCGTCGAGGGCATTGCCGAGTCGATCGCGCTGGTGGTCAAGCTTTTTTCCGGCGTGCTGTCGGACTGGATGCGCCGGCGCAAGCCGCTGGTGCTGCTCGGCTACGGCCTGGCCGCACTGTCGAAATTCGTTTTTCCGCTGGCGCCGACACTGGGCTGGGTGGTGGGCGCGCGTTTTGCCGACCGCGTCGGCAAGGGCATTCGCGGCGCGCCGCGCGATGCGCTGATCGCGGACCTCACGCCGCCTGCCATTCGCGGCCGCGCCTTCGGGTTGCGCCAGGCGCTGGACACGGTCGGCGCGATCGGCGGGCCGCTGGTCGCGCTTGCGGCCATGGCGTATTTCGCCAGCGACTTTCAGGCGGTGTTCTGGATCGCCGTGGTTCCGGCGATGCTGGCAGTGCTGTTGATCGTGTTTGGTGTGGACGAACCGGATCGCGAAACCGCCGACGCGGACTCATCCGCGAACCGGAAGTCGCGCCCGCGATTCGCCGATGCGGGTCGCATGCCCGCCGCGTTCTGGTTCATCGTGGCGATCGCGGTGGTGCTGACCCTCGCCCGCTTCTCCGAGGCCTTCCTGATCCTGCGCGCGGTTGATGTCGGCTTCGCGCTGGCCATGGCGCCGCTGGTGATGGTGGTGATGGCCGTCGTGTACGCGCTGGTAGCCTATCCGGCCGGCGTGGCCGCCGATCGCGGCGGCGCCCCCTGGCTGCTCGCCGGCGGCCTCGCCGCACTGCTGGCGGCCGACCTCGTGCTCGCGCAGGCGTCGGGAAGCGCTTCGATGCTGATCGGCGCGGTCCTGTGGGGGCTGCACATGGGGCTGACGCAGGGATTGCTCGCCACGCTGGTCGCCGGCGCCGCGCCGGCCGCGCTGCGCGGCACCGCGTTCGGCGTGTTCAACCTCGCCTCCGGCATCGCGCTGCTGGTGGCGAGCGTGCTCGCCGGCTGGCTATGGGACAGTTTCGGTCCCGCGTACACTTTCTACGCGGGTGCGGCGTTCACTGCGCTGGCCGCGGTCGGTCTGGCCTTGCGGCGAAAGGATGTTGCAGGACTGGCCTGATCCTAGCGCTATCGATGCGGCGTACGCCCGCCCTGGCGCGGGTAGACGGCGAAGCGCAGTTCGCCGTCATGGTGCAGCGTGGTGCCGTCGACGCCGCAGGGCGGCACCACCGGAATCTCGCGGGCGACGAGATCGGCGACGAACGCGTGTTCCTCCAGGATCTGCGCGTCGGTCCAGCGCTTCGGCCGGTAGAACTTTGCCACGACAGGGTCGGCAATGTCGAGGTAGACGAGATAGACGCGGTTTTCGTAGCTGTTGAGGCCGAGCAGGCGGCCGTCGCCGATCCTGCCGATGCCAGCCAGCGCGTCGAGGATGCGGTCCGGTGTCAGCGTGGCGTAGGGGGCGGCGGCGGACATCCTGGCCATTGTGCGGGCCGCGACGGGCGGCGCTGGACGTGGAGTAAGGAAGTCCGGACCTGGAACGACCAACGCCCAGTGATGTCGAATACAGGTACGCTTGCCGGACCGCCCGAGTGACCATCGCCGTTCGAGGTCGTGCCCGCTCATATATTGCATCGATGACCGCTGCCGCGATACCCGCCGAAACCTCGGACGGTTACCTCTACCACCGCCATGCGCTGGCGGTGCGGGTCATGCACTGGATCAACGTGGTCGCGCTCGCCGTCCTGTTCATGAGCGGACTGCAAATCTTCAATGCGCATCCTGCGCTCTACTTCGGCAAGTCGTCGTACAACGGCGTCCCGCCGGTGCTCGAGATCGGCGCGCGGCGGGCGGGTGACGGAGCGCTGATCGGCGTCACGCGCGTGTTCGGTGCCGAGTTCGACACCACCGGCTACCTGGGCGTCACCCGGGCGCAGGACGGGCGGCTGGTGCCGTCGACGTTTCCGCACTGGATGACGCTACCCGGCGTGCAATGGCTGTCGATGGCGAGGTCCTGGCACTTCTTCTTCGCGTGGGTGTTCGTGCTCAATGGGCTTTCGTATGTGTTGTATGCGGTTGCGAGCCGCCATCTGTCACGCGACCTCGCGCCGACCCGCGACGAATTGCAGGGCATCGGCGCGTCGGTCCGCGATCACCTGCGCTTTCGGCATCCGCGGGGCGAAGCGGCGAAGCGCTACAACGTGCTGCAGAAACTTGCCTACCTCGCGGTGATCTTCGGATTGCTGCCGCTCGCGATCCTGATGGGGTTCGCGATGTCGCCGTGGCTCGACACGGTACTCAGCGGCTGGGTCGACATCGTCGGCGGACGGCAATCGGCGCGCTCGATCCATTTCATCATCGCCTGGCTGCTGGCGGCGTTTGTCGCCATCCACGTATTCGAGGTTCTCGTCAGCGGCGTGTGGAACAACCTGCGGTCGATGATCACCGGTCGCTACCGCGTCGCCCCGGAGCAGTCCCATGAATAGACCCATCCGTCTGCGCCGCCGGCTGCCGCGCCGGCAGTTCCTGGCGCGAGCCGTGGCAGCGGCGTCGGCGGTTGCCTTGGCCGGCTGCGACAATCTATCGCGCACGCAGTGGTTCCCCAAGGTGCTCGATTCGGTGGAGCCGCTGAACGAAGCGGTGGCAAAGCTCATTGCGCGCAACGCGCTGGCGCAGGAATTCGCCGAGGCCGACCGCTCGCCGTCGTTTCGCAGCAACGGCTCCGACGATCCCGGCACCGACCAGTACAACGCGTGGGTGCGCAACGGTTTCACCGATTACGCGCTCACGGTTGGCGGCCTGTGCGATGCGCCGCGCAGCTTTTCACTCGCCGACCTGCGCGCGCTGCCGGCGCGCACGCAGATCACCCGCCATGATTGCGTGGAGGGGTGGAGCGCCATCGCCAAGTGGAAGGGCGCGCGGCTCGCGGCGCTGCTCGATATCGTCAAGCCCCGGGTCGAGGCGCGCTACGTGGTGTTCTACTGCGCCGATCCCATGGGGCGCGACGGCACCGACCTCTATTACGAGAGCATCGACTTCGACGACGCGCGGCACGAGCAGACGATCCTCGCCTACGACCTGAACGACGCTTCGTTGCCGGTGCCCAATGGCGCGCCGATCCGCTTGCGCGTCGAGCGGCAGTTGGGCTACAAGCACGCCAAGTTCATCACGTCGATCGAATTCGTCGCCACATTTGCGAACATCGCCGGTGGCAGAGGCGGATACTGGGAGGATCAGGGCTACCAGTGGTTCGCGGGGATCTGACTCCCCTCTGACGCGGGGCCGCGCGAGATTGCCCTGAGGGCGCGCATGGGCGTCGCCTTGTTTTGTGCAAGACAATTTCGGTCCGTTGAAACGCCTAAGCGTCCGACGGCCTCGCGGACGTGTCCGCGGCGCTGGCGGCGCGGGCGGTGCTGCTCATCGTCGTCGGCGTCGACGAACCGGAATCCGGTGCGGCGACGGTGGGTGCGCCACCGCAGCGTCGCCGCGCTCGCCCGGACCTGACGCTTCCGCGCATTGCCACTGCTGCGCCGCGGGATCAGACGACCAGCGGCGGCTCGTCCATCGCCGCGATCTGCTCGCGCAGTTCCAGCACGCGGTCCTGCCAGTAGCGCATGGTGTTGAACCACGGGAACGCGGCAGGAAAGGCCGGATCGTCCCAGCGCCGCGCGATCCAGGCCGAGTAGTGGATGAGGCGCAGCGTGCGCAGCGCTTCGACCAGATGCAGTTCGCGGCGGTCGAAGTCGGCGAAGTCCTCGTAACCGGCGAGCACATCGGACAACTGCCGCGTCATCGCCGCGCGCTCACCCGACAGCAGCATCCACAGATCCTGTACCGCCGGGCCCATGCGCGCATCGTCGAAGTCGACGAAGTGCGGTCCGTCCTGCGTCCACAGCACGTTGCTGGCGTGGCAGTCGCCATGCAGGCGCAGCGGGTTGACGTCGCCGGCGCGGTCGAAGGCGCTGCGCACGCCGTCCAGCGCCATCGCCGACACGCTGGTCCAGGCTTCGGCGAGTTCCGGCGGGATGAAGCCCTGCTCGAGCAGGTACGAGCGTGGTTCGTCGCCGAAGTTGGCGATGTCGAGCGTGGGTCGGTGCGCGAAGGGCGTCAGCGCGCCGACGGCATGAATGCGCGCGATGAAGCGGCCCATCCACTCCAGCGTGGCCGGATCGTCGAGTTCGGGCGTGCGCCCGCCCTGGCGCGGGTAGACGGCGAAGCGCAGATCGCCCTGACGGTGCAGCGTGGCCCCGTTGACCGAAAACGGAGCGACCACCGGGATCTCGCGCTCGACGAGTTCGGCGACGAAACCATGCTCTTCGAGGATCTGCGCATCGGACCAGCGTCCCGGGCGATAGAACTTGGCGACGACGGGTTGCGCATCGTCGAGATAGATCAGGTAGACGCGGTTCTCGTAGCTGTTGAGACCGAGCAGGCGGCCGTCGCCGATCATGCCGATGTCCGCCAGCGCGTCGAGGATGCGATCCGGCGTCAGCGTTGCATAGGGGGCGGCGGCAGACATCAGGCATTGTACGGCGCGGTGTTGCAACGGCCGGCCGCTAACGCCTCCGGTGGCGCGGGGAGGGGGCGGTTCCGGCCACGCCCACGCAAGGCCGCGGCGTACGGGTCCATTCACGCTGCCGAAGAACTTTCGACGACGCGGCAGGTGCGAACCGGCGGGGCATGCGAAAATTCCGGATTACCCACGACCAATGCAAGGAGAAACCGCGCGTGTCCGAGTCCGAATCAAGCGCCGATCGCTTCGCCCTGTACCTGCCGCGCATCCTGCTGCAGCATCTGGTCGACCATCCGGACCAACGCTGGTGGTCCGTCGACGGCTCGGTGGCCTTTGTCGACATCTCGGGTTTCACCAAGCTTTCCGAACGCCTCGCCCGCAAGGGCCGCGAAGGTTCCGAACAGATTACCGAGGTGATCGGCAACAGCTTCGAGGCGATCCTGACCATCGCCTACGACAACGGCGCCAGCCTGCTCAAGTTCGGCGGCGATGCGCTACTGTTGTGGTTCCAGGACGCTGACCATGCCACCCGCGCCTGTCGCGCCGCGGTGCACATGCGCCGCGTGCTGCGCGACGTGGGCAGGATCGACATTCCGGGTGCCAAGGTGACGTTGCGCATGTCGCAGGGCGTGCACTCGGGAAACTTCCACTTCTTCGCGGTCGGGCAGTCGCACGTCGAGTTCCTGCCGACGGGCCCCGCCTGGAGCCGCGTGGTCACCATGGAACACGAGGCCAGTGCGGGCCAGATCCTGATCAGCCCGGAAACGGCGGCGCTGCTGCCGGAGCGTTGTCGGGGCAAGACCAAAGGGCCGGGCGTGCTGCTGTCGCGCGAGCCGCCCAGTACCAGGGAAAAATTGCCGCTGGTGCCGCGGCCGCCAATCGCCGCCGAAACGCTCGGACGGTGCCTGTCGCCGGCGATTCGCGCCCATCTGGAAGGCGGCGGCGGCGGTTCCGAGCATCGCCCGGTGACCATTGCCTTCATCCGCATCGAAGGCACCGATGCGCTGATCGAACGGGCCGGGCCCGAGGCCGCCGCCGAGGCACTGCACCGGCTGGTCGGCACGGTCGAGGCGGCCACCGAGGAGCAGGGCATCGCGCTCCTGTCCTCCGACGT
Organism: Betaproteobacteria bacterium; assembly: GCA_032123655.1. Classification (GTDB taxonomy): domain Bacteria; phylum Pseudomonadota; class Gammaproteobacteria; order Burkholderiales; family Casimicrobiaceae; genus VBCG01. The sequence continues at coordinate 1,783 of JAQBEY010000019.1, read as the reverse complement.
CGACGTCGACGGCGGCAAGCTGATCCTGACGGCCGGCGCGCCCGGCAGCACCGGCGACGACGAGGAGCGCATGCTGCTGGCGCTGCGCCGGATCGTCGACGCGAACGTCCCGGTCGCCATCCGCATCGGCGTCAACCGGGGTGCCGTCTTCGCCGGCGACATCGGCCCGTTCTACCGCCGGACGTACACGGTGATGGGCGACGCCGTGAATCTGGCGGCACGGCTGATGGCCAAGGCCGAGCCGGGCCGGATCTATGCGACCGCCGACGTGCTCGACCGCTCGAACACGCTGTTCGCGACCACCGAGCTGGCACCATTCGCGGTCAAGGGCAAGGCGCAGCCGATCCGCGCCTGGGCAGTCGGCGATGCCGTGGGATCGCGCTCGCGCCTCGGCGCGCTGCAGAAGCTGCCGCTGATTGGCCGCGATGAGGAACTGAAGGCGCTTCGAACCGCGCTGGACGACGCGCGTGCCGGCAACGGACGCTTGGTCGAAATCGTCGGCGAGGCCGGCGTGGGCAAGACGCGCCTGCTGGACGCGCTGGGCGAGGAGGCCGACGGCTTCCGCGTGCTGCACGCGGTGTGCGAGGCCTACACGGCGTCGACCCCCTACGCGGTCTGGCAGGAACTGCTGCGCGAGTTGCTGGATTTCGGACGCGACGACCCGGATGAGGCCGTTGCCCAGCGCCTGCGCGAACTGGTCGCGAAGGACCTGCCGCAGCTGCAGCCCTGGCTGCCGCTGCTCGCCATCGCCTTCGGCCTCGAGTTCCCGCCGACCGCCGAAGTGGAAATGCTCGCGGAGAAAAACCGGCGGACGAAGCTGCACGAGACGGTGGGTGCGTTCCTCGCCGCCGTCGCGCCCGGTCCTGGATTGTTCCTGATCGAGAACGCGCACCACATGGACCTCGCCTCGGCCGAGTTGCTCGCCTACATCGCCGGCGCGCTCGGTGGACGGCCCTGGGTGTTCGGGGTGGCGCGTCGTCCGGGTGGCGCGCCCATCGCGCCCGCCGCGCCGGCGGTACACCGCATGGAACTGGCACCGCTTGGCGAGGACCACGCGCTCCGGATGGCGCGACTGGCGTCCGAGCAGGACCCGCTGCCCCTGCATGTGCTGCAGGCAGTGGCCAGCCGCTCGGGAGGGAATCCGCAATTCCTGCGCGACCTGCTGCGCGCGGCCATCGCCACCGGCGGGACCGGCGGGCTGCCGGATTCGGCCGAGGCGGCGACGATGGCGCGCATCGATGCGCTGGCCCCCGACGATCGCACGCTCTTGCGTCACGCCGCGGTGTTCGGCCTGACCTTCCATCCGCGCATGCTGGGCTGGCTCGATGACGAAAAGAGTGAACTGCGCCAGGATTCGGCGGTGTGGACCAGACTGCAGGAATTCTTCGACGCGGAGGACGACGGCTACCTGCGCTTTCGCCGCTCGCTGCTGCGCGACGCGGCGTACGAGGGACTGCCGTACAAGCTGCGCCGGCGGCTGCACGGCGCGGTGGCTGCGCGCATGGAAAAGGAGCTGGAGCAGCCGGAGGACGAGGCCGGCATCCTGTCGCTGCATCACCTCGCCGCGGGCGAATACCGGCCGGCGTGGCGGTACGCGTCGGTGGCGGGACGGCGGGCGCTGGACGTGTATGCCTACGTCGAGGCCGCGGAGCTGTACGCGCGCGCGCTGGAGTCGGCGCGAAGGCTCGGCGACATCGCGCCCCGGGAACTCGCGAGCGCGTACGAGGCGCAGGGCGACGCGTGGACCCGGGCAGGCGAGTTCGACAAGGCGATCGTTGCGCAC
>JAQBEY010000018.1:0-2552 GCA_032123655.1 Betaproteobacteria bacterium | reverse complement strand
GAGCTCGGTCATATGGCTTCTCGCTTGCAGGTCTCTGGCCAGCCAATGGTCTGTCTACTGGCAGTTGGCTTGCCGCCGGTGGAAGGAAGCGAGAAGTCCTCCACTGGCTGACCCAACATGCGGGAGGGTTTATTCAAATACCTTGTTAGCAATGCGGTGCAACGTTTTCATTGAACACAAAAAAGATGGCAGCCGCAAGCACCGGGGCGATGACCACTCAGGGCCATGAAAGGAAAGGCCTTTTTTCGCCCGCCTGCGATCCCTGCGCGGCGTAGAATCCGACGCGATCATCAACCTAGACGACGGAGACGACGCGACCATGATGTACGAGCTGCGGATCTACCATTGCGTGCCGGGGAAGCTCCCGGCGCTCAACAAGCGCTTCGAGACGATGACGCTGAAGCTGTTCGAGAAGCACGGCATTCGGCCGGTTGGCTTCTGGACCGTACTCGTCGGCGGGAGCAACCAGGATCTCTACTACCTCCTCGAGTGGAAGGACATGGCCGAGCGCGAACAGCGCTTCAATGCGTTTACCACCGATCCCGAGTGGATCGCGAAACGTGCCGAGAGCGAGAAAGACGGCCCGTTACTCGCTTCGATTGAAAGCAGCTTCCTGGCGCCGACGGCCTACTCGAAGATGGGGCGTTAGTCGAACAGCAGCGCCGCGGCAACCCGGCGGTTCTCGGCAACGAGGACGTTGTAGGTGCGGCAGGCCGCGCGCTGGTCCATCACCTCGAGTCCGATCCCCGCCTGCAACAGCGGCGCGCTCAGCTCGGCCGCCGGGAAGCGCAGCCGCCGTCAGGTCCCGAGCAGCACCAGCTCCGGCGCGAGCGCCGCGATCGCCTCGAAATGCGCCTGCGTGAGCGCGTCGAAGGTCGTCGCCTCCCAGGCGACGAGCGCGTCTACGGTCAGCAACAGGCTCGCGCTGTGGCGCTTGCCGTTGACCAGCACATAGTCGTCGCCGTAGCCCGAGATGATGTTGCCGGGGCCTGCCGGGCGGGTCAGTTGGAGTTTCATGGTGCGCGCAAGCAGAGGTTCAGGCGGTCATGCACCGTGGGTTGCATTGAGAGGGGTCGTCCGCTCCCGTAGAATTCCACCTTTTGCGCAGCGCCGCAACCGCCCCCCACCCCCCCATGCGAGAGTTCGCACGCATCAAACGCCTGCCGCCCTACGTTTTCAACGTCACTGCCGAGTTGAAGATGGCGGCGCGGCGCCGGGGCGAGGACGTCATCGACCTGTCGATGGGCAATCCGGACGGTCCGACGCCGCCCCACATCGTCGACAAACTGGTGGAAGCGACGCAGCGCGGCGACACGCACGGCTATTCGGTCTCCAAGGGAATCCCGCGTCTGCGCCGGGCGATTTGCGACTGGTATCGGCGGCGCTACGCCGTCGAACTCGATCCCGAATCGGAGGCCGTCGTCACGATCGGCTCGAAGGAGGGCCTCGCGCATCTGATGCTGGCGACGCTCGAACGCGGCGATACGGTGCTGGTGCCCAATCCGTCGTACCCGATCCACATCTACGGCGCGATCATCGCCGGCGCCGACATCCGTTCGGTGCGCATGACCGAAGGCGTCGACTTCTTCGACGAACTCGAGCGCGCAATTCGCGAACTGATCCCAAAGCCGAAAATGCTGATCCTGGGTTTCCCGTCCAACCCGACAGCGCGCTGCGTCGAGCTTGAATTCTTCGAACGCGTCATTGCGATCGCGCGCGAACACGACATCCTCGTGGTGCACGATCTGGCCTATGCGGACATCACCTTCGACGGCTGGAAGGCGCCCTCGATCATGCAGGTGCCGGGTGCGCGCGAGGTGGCGGTGGAGTTCTTCACCATGTCGAAGAGCTACAACATGGCGGGCTGGCGAATCGGGTTCATGGTCGGCAACGCGGACCTCGTGCACGCGCTGTCGCGCATCAAGAGCTATTTCGACTACGGATCCTTCACGCCGATCCAGGTCGCCTCGATCATTGCGCTCGACGGGCCGCAGGACTGCGTCGAGGAGATCCGCCGGACCTACGAGAAACGCCGCGACATCATGGCGCGCGGCCTGCAGGAGGCGGGATGGAACGTCGAGATACCGAAGGCGTCGATGTACATCTGGGCCAAGATCCCCGAGGCCTATGCGCAGCTGCGCTCGCTCGATTTCTTCAAGAAGCTGCTCGATGATGCCAAGGTGGCCGTGTCGCCGGGCATCGGCTTCGGCGACTATGGCGACGATCACGTGCGCATCGCATTGATCGAAAACGATCACCGGCTGCGCCAGGCGGTGCGCGGCGTGCGCGACATGTTCCGCAAGGACGGGTTGCTGAAGGGGGCGGCATGAGGCCGATCAACGTGGGCCTGCTGGGCATCGGCACCGTGGGCGGCGGAACCTGGGACGTGCTCGGTCGGAATGCAGGCGAGATCCGGCGTCGTGCCGGCCGGGCGATTCGCATTACGCGGGTCGCCGACAAGGCGGTGCGCCGCGCGCGCGCCGTGGTGCGGGGCGAGGCCGAGGTGGTGGCGGACGCGTTCCGCGTCACGCGTGCGCCGGACATCGATATCG
>JAQBEY010000017.1:0-7222 GCA_032123655.1 Betaproteobacteria bacterium | reverse complement strand
CGAGGCTTCGAACGCCGTGCCGTCGAGACGCGAGAACAGTTTCTCCGCCCGATCGAGCAATCCGGCACGTTGAAAATCCTGCGCCAGTTCGTGCGTGGCCATCGTCCTCTTGTCGGTCGGCAGGTCGGGGCGGTCGAGCAGATTCTGATGCATCCGGATCGCCCGGTCGATCTCGCCCTGGCGGCGGAACAACGCGCCCAGCGCGAAGTGCAGGTCGATCGTCTGCGGATCGACCTTGACCACTTCGATGAAAGACTCGATCGCCTTGTCCGGTTGCTCGTTGAGAAGAAAATTGAGACCGCGGAAATACGACAGCGGCAGCGCACGCGACTCGCGCAGCAAATGCTTGATGTCGATGCGGGCAGCGATCCAACCCAGCCCGAAGAACACCGCCGGTATCGGCAACAGCCACCACAATTCAAGTTCCATGGGCAGGGCCGGCGTGCCGCGTCACCCGCGCGGCAACGTATCGCGCCGCGGGCGCGCGGTCGATGCGTCGTCGGCCGAAGTTGCCGACGCGTCGCGGTCGGTGCGCTTTTGCTCACGGCGCAGCCGATTCAACTGGCGCTTCAGCCGCGCGGTTCGCAACGCGCCGGCCAGGAGTCCCGCAGCCACGCCCGCGGCGAAGGCCACCAGGACGACGAACACCAGCGGCGCCTGCCAGCTCGCGAGGTGAAAAAATCGAAGATTGACCGTGTCGGCGTTCTGCAGCGACAAAAAAAGCAGCGCCACGAATACGCTTGCGCCGACGATCCAGCGAATGATCTGCATCGCCAGCATTATGCCACCGCACAATGACCAGGTCCGCCCCGCCGCTCAGACGCCGAGGGGCAGGCGGCACCGGAAAGAAAACGGGAAGGTCGCCCTTCCCGTGGATTTTCCGCCCGCCGCCCCGGTCTCGCGCTGATCCGCTAGGACACCTTGAAGTCGACGCGCTCGCGCAATTCCTTGCCCGCCTTGAAATGCGGCACGAATTTTTGCGGCACCTGGACCTTTTCGCCCGATTTCGGGTTGCGCCCGGTGCGCGGCGGCCGGTAATTGAGGCCAAAACTGCCGAACCCACGGATCTCGATGCGTTCGCCCTTGGCGAGGCTTTCGGCCATCGCGTCGAGGATCATCTTCACCGCCAGTTCGGCATCCTTGGCGACCAGTTGCGGAAACTGCGCCGCAAGGCGGTCGATCAGCTCCGATTTGGTCATTGCGCTCATGCCGGCCTGCTTATTCGCTGGTCTTGCTGTCGGACAGCTTGGCCTTGAGCAGCGCGCCAAGGTTTGTGGTACCCGTGTTGGCGCCCTGATTCTCCGAGCTCATCCGCTGCATCGCCTCGCCTTCATCGGCGTTATCCTTGGCTTTGATCGACAGGTTGATGCTGCGGTTCTTGCGATCGATGTTGATGATCATCGCATTGACCGCGTCGCCTTCCTTCATTTGCGTGCGCATGTCCTCGACCCGATCGCGCGACAGTTCGGACGCGCGCAGGTAACCCTCGACCTCGCCGGAAAGCGTGATGACTGCGCCCTTGCCGTCGACCGCCTTGGCCGTGCCGCTGACGATGCTGCCTTTGTCATGCATGGCGACGAAATTGGTGAACGGGTCACCGTCGAGCTGCTTGATGCCCAGTGAAATTCGCTCACGCTCGACGTCGATCGCCAGCACAACCGCCTCGACTTCCTGGCCTTTCTTGTAATCGCGCACGGCGGCTTCGCCGGTCGCCGACCACGACAGATCGGACAGGTGGACGAGGCCGTCGATACCACCGGGCAGACCGACGAACACGCCGAAGTCGGTGATCGACTTGATCATCCCCTTCACGTGGTCGCCCTTCTTGTGATTCATCGAGAAGTCGTCCCACGGGTTCGCCATGCATTGCTTCATGCCAAGCGAAATCCGGCGGCGATCCTCGTCGATTTCGAGGATCATGACCTCGACTTCATCGCCGAGCTGCACGACCTTGGTCGGATGGATGTTCTTGTTGGTCCAGTCCATTTCCGAAACGTGCACCAGTCCCTCGATGCCCGATTCGATTTCGACGAACGCGCCATAGTCGGTGATGTTGGTGACCTTGCCGAACAAACGCGTGCTCTGCGGATAGCGGCGCGAGAGGCCGACCCACGGGTCCTCGCCGAGCTGTTTCATGCCCAGCGAAACGCGGTTTTTTTCCTGATCGAACTTGAGGACCTTCGCGGTCACCTCGTCGCCAACCGCCAGGACCTCGGTCGGATGCTTGACCCGACGCCACGCCAGATCGGTGATGTGCAGCAAGCCATCGATGCCACCAAGATCCACGAACGCGCCGTAATCGGTGATGTTCTTGACGATACCGTTGACGATCGCGCCTTCGGTAAGCGTCGAGAGCAGCTTTTCGCGCACTTCGCCCTGGCTCTCTTCGAGCACGGCACGACGCGATACGACGACGTTGTTGCGCTTGCGGTCAAGCTTGATGACCTTGAATTCCAGCGCCTTGTTCTCGAACGGCGTGGTGTCCTTCACCGGTCGGATGTCGACCAGCGAACCGGGCAGGAACGCCCGGATGCCGTTGATCATGACGGTCAGTCCGCCCTTCACCTTGTTGGTGACCAGGCCCTCTACGATCAGTCCCTGTTCCATTGCAGCTTCGAGGTCATGCCAGGCCTTCAGCCGCTTGGCCTTGTCGCGCGACAGGCGCGTTTCGCCATAGCCGTCCTCGAGCGCCTCGATGGCGACCGTGACGAAGTCGCCGGACTTGACTTCGATTTCTCCCTGATCGTTCTTGAATTCCTCGATCGGGATGAATGATTCGGATTTCAGGCCGGCGTTGACGACGACGACGTTGAAATCGACGCGTACAACCTCGGCGGTAATGAGTTCGCCCTGGCGCATTTCCTGCCGCGACAGCGATTCCTCGAACAATGTCGCGAAATCTTCCATCGGGGGAGCGCCGGCGGGATGAACAGTGGACGGCGTGTTGATTGAGGTGGCGGTAGCCATGGGTTCGGTTCCTTCATTGGTTACGAAACCGCCGCAAGCGAGAACCCTGTTTCTCGCAGCTGGCGGGCTGGTTGATCAATCCGCAGGGGCGTGCCGGCTTGTAAGCACGGCCCCCACGGTCCTTCTGCACGACTCCCGGCCGAATCAGGCCCAATGCAATTGCACCGGCCGTTGTTCGTCCGCTCGTCAGGCATTCGTCCGCGCCCGGTACAGCTCAAGCACGCGGTCGACCGCCTCCGCGATGGTCAGGTTGGTCGTATCGAGGAGCACGGCGTCGGGCGCGGGAACGAGCGGTGAGGCTGCCCGTTCCGCGTCGCGTGTGTCGCGCTCGCGGATATCACGCAAAAGACTTTCCATTGTAACGGAGTTTCCTTTTACGATCAACTGCTTATAGCGCCGCAGCGCCCGCTCTTCCGGACTCGCGGTGACAAATACCTTGAGCCGGGCATCCGGGAATACCGCCGTGCCCATGTCTCGACCATCGGCCACCAGTCCGGGCATGCGGCGAAATGCCAGCTGACGGGCGTGCAGCGCCTTCCTCACCGTCGCGTGAACAGCCACCCGTGACGCGCCTTCGGCGACCGCTTCGGCGCGTATTGCCTCGCGGGCATCCTCGCCCTCGAGCAGCAGATTCGTTCCCGCGAAGCGGACGTCCAGTCCGGCGGCAAGGCGGGCAAGCTCAGGGCCCGCATCGAAGGGCGTTCCGGTCTTGAGCGCCTTGAGCGCGACCAGACGGTACAGCGACCCGCTGTCGAGGTAATTGAACTGCAATTGTCTGGCTACCGCCGCGGCGATCGTGCCCTTGCCCGATGCCGCCGGGCCGTCCACCGTGACCACCGGGACAGCGCCGGACATCAAGTCACGATTCCGGAAAATGTCTCGAAATAGCCGGGATAGGTCTTGCGCACGCAGCCCGGGTCGTCGACGACTATCGGGACCCCCGCGAGCGTGACCAGCGACAGGCACATGGCCATGCGGTGATCGTCGTAGGTGGCGACCGTCGCCGGGAGAAAACGCACCGGGGGCGTCACCTGCATCCAGTCGGGTCCCTCCTCCACCATCGCGCCAATTTTGCGCAACTCGGTCGCCAGCGCAGCGATCCGGTCCGTCTCCTTCACCCGCCAGCTGCCGATGTTGATCAATCGCGTCGGCGCGCCAGCGAAAAGAGCCGTCACCGCCAACGTCATCGCCGCGTCTGGAATGGCCAGGCAATCAATGGTTCCACCCGCCAGCGCCGCGCCCTGGCGCGCTTCGATCCAGTCCGGGCCAAAGGTCACCTCGGCCCCCAACCTTGCGAGAACATCGGCGAACGCCACGTCGCCCTGAATCGAATCGCGACCCACTCCCCGGACCCGGACCGGCCCGCCGCCGATGGCGCCCGCTGCCAGCAGGTATGAAGCCGCCGAAGCGTCACCTTCGACCACCAGCTTGCCGGGACTGCTGTAGAACGCGCCCGCCGGAACGGTGAATCGCGCGCCTTCGGCCACAACGTCCACGCCAAAGCGTCGCATCAGACTGGTCGTGATCTCGACATAGGGTCGCGAAATCAAATCGCCCAGAACATCGACGCGGGTAGCGGTCGACTCGGACCCGCGCGCCAGCGGCAGCGCCATGAGCAGCGCCGACAGAAATTGACTCGACACGTCGCCGCGGATCGGTACCGGACCGCCCGCCCTTCCGCCTGCGCTACCCAATGTCAGCGGCGGAAAGCCGCCTTGACCGAGGTAGGCGACGTCACAACCCAGAATCCGCAGCGCATCGACCAGATCACCGATTGGTCGCTCGTGCATCCGCGGCACGCCGGTGATCATGTAGTCACCTCCGAGCACGGCCAGCGCAGCCGTCAGTGGCCGCACCGCCGTGCCGGCATTGCCGAGGAAGAGTTGCGCCGATCGCACCGGAAGCTTGCCCCCGGTGCCATGGACGACCCAGCGACCGGCCACCGCGTCCTGCTCGATGCGAACACCGAGCGCGGTCAATGCCTCCAACATACGCCGCGTGTCATCGGCATCGAGAACATCCGTCAGCGTGGTCGCGCCACGGGCCAGCGCCGCCAGCAAGAGCGTGCGGTTGGAAATGCTTTTCGAACCAGGGAGACGGACTTCGCCGACCGCACGCGACACCGCCGGCAGCGTGAGCTGCGCCGGGTACTCCGACGGCGCCGGCGTCATCAGCCGCGATCCTCCACGGCCGGTTTGGCGCGTCCGGATTCCCACCGCCGTCGCGCCTCGCTGGCACGCGCGAAAAGTGCCGCCAGCTGCCCGGCGTCACCGCTCGCCAGCAGCGCCCGAGCCTGCGTCAGGGCGTCGGCGTAGCGATCGGTTTCAGCAAGCAACGCATCCCGATTGGCGAGCGCGATGTCACGCCACATTTCTGGAGACCCGCCGGCAATCCGGGTGAAGTCACGAAAGCCGCTCGCCGCGTGCTGGAAAAGTGTAGCCGCGTCGTCGCGCGCGGCGAGTTCGGCGACGAGCACGAAGGCCAGCAGGTGCGGCAGGTGCGATACCGCTGCAAATACCGCGTCGTGGCGCGCCGGATCCAGCGTGGTTACCTTGGCTCCACAGCTTGTCCAGAGTGCGCGAATCCGCTCCAGCGCCGCGGTGTCGGTTTCCGGCAGCGGCGTGAGGATCACGCTGCGGTCGTCGAACAGCGAAGCGAATGCTGCGGCGGCTCCGGTATGCTCGGTGCCGGCAATCGGATGGCCAGGAACAAAGCGCGACAGCCCCGGCCCAAGCCTGGCGCGGGCTGCAGCGATCACGTCCAGCTTGGTGCTGCCGGCGTCGGTCACGACCGTCTGCGGGGACAGCCGACCCGAAAGCGCGGTGAACAACGCTGGAATCTGCGCCACCGGCGTGGCCAGCAGCACGACGTCTGCGTCGCCCGCTTCGCCGACCCAATCTTCATCGAGCGTACGACCGCGGTCGATGATGTCGCGTTGCCGGGCCACGTCCAGATTTGCGCGGGTTCGCCCAACGCCGACGACTTCACCTACGGCAGCGGCGCGCCGCAGCGCGAGTGCGGTCGAGCCGCCGATCAGACCAACGCCAACCACCAACAGCTTGTCGATGTGCATGCTATGTACGCCGGGTCCGAGTCGAGGTCAGGCCGATGCGCCGGCCGCGCGACACATTCAGCGGCCAAATGCGGTGGCGAGCGCCGCAAGAAACCGGGCGTTCTCGTCCGGCAGTCCGATCGATATCCGCAGCCACTCGGGCAATCCGTAATTTGCCACGGGTCGCACGATCACGCCCTGGGCCAGCAGCGCCTGATTGACGCGCGCCGCATCGCCCACCTTGGCCAGAACGAAATTCGCGTGCGACGGCACGTACGGAATCTTCAACGCATCGAGGCCGGCGTAGAGCTGCGCCAGGCCGGCATTGTTCAGGCGCCGGCTCTCGTCGACGTACCCCGTATCCTGCAGCGCCGCAAGAGCGGCAGCCTGGGCCAGTGCGTTGACATTGAAAGGCTGCCGCACGCGATTCAGCATGTCGGCAACGGCGGGCGCCATCACCCCGTAGCCGATGCGCAGCGCGGCCAGACCATAGGCCTTGGAAAAAGTGCGCGAGACGACCAGATTTGGATACTGTTCGGTCCAGGCGACGCTTTCGGCGCGCTGCGCGGGCTCGAGGTACTCGTTATAGGCCTCGTCCAGCACCACCAGAACATTCGCCGGCACCGTCGCCAGGAACGCCTCGATTTCGATCGGAGGAAGCCAAGTGCCGGTTGGATTATTCGGATTGGCGACGAACACAATGCGCGTGGTGGGGGTGATGGCCGCACGCATCGCCGGCAGGTCATGGCCAAGGTCGCGAGCGGGAACCTCGATCCCCACGCCGCCGCGTGCCTGCGTCGCCAGCGGATAAACGACAAACGCGTGCTGCGCATAGACCGCCGAATCGCCCGGGCACAGGTACGCCTGCGTGACGAGTTCCAGGATGTCATTCGACCCGTTGCCCAGCACGATCTGCGCCGCGTCGATCGACAGATGCTGCGCCAGCGCCGCCTTCAGCGCGAAGCCATTGCCATCCGGATAGCGCGAGGCATTCGCGACCGCAGCCGCGATGGCGGCGGCGACCACCGGACCCGGCCCGCGGGGATTTTCGTTGGAAGCGAGCTTCACGATACTCGCCGCATCGAGGTGCAATTCGCGGACGAGTTCTTCGACCGGCTTGCCGGGAACATAGGGGGCGATTCGGCGAACGTGGTCGGGTGCGACCGGAGCGAGGAAGGCCATGGTCCGGCTCAGCCGACCGCG
>JAQBEY010000016.1:0-103002 GCA_032123655.1 Betaproteobacteria bacterium | reverse complement strand
CGTGGGCGCAGCCGTGGGGGCCACGGTTGGGGCGACCGGGGCATTGCTGGCCGCATCGGCGGTCGGGATTGCCCAGCTGGCGATCCTGCCGGGCATGCTGGTTACTTACGCTGTCGACACGTCCTCCGGCGCCGCCTACGGCTATGCGCCGGCCATCGTGCTGCTGCTGCCGCCGGCGACGTTTCCCGACGACGAATCTCAAGACGCTTATTTCAACGCGCTCGAGGAAAGTGTCCTTTCGGGCCGGAAGGAAGCGCGACGCATGGTTGAGGAGGAATGCTCGTACCTGACCTGCGAGTCGCGGCTCTACATGGTCGATACGAAAGTGGACGAGCAACTCCAGCGGTTCGCGCTGCTGCGTGAACGCACGCGAGTCGCCGACGCGCCCGCGGACACCACCGCGCGCTGACCGTCGCGCCTTGACCGGCAGCGGGTTCCTCTCCGGCGCGAGGTGCAGGCCATAGAGCGAACCGCGCAGCCACCCCCCTCCGCCATGCTAGAGTTCACCGCCGGGTCGCAGCTGCGGCCCATTTTCATGGTGCCGTTGCTGGCGCCCGCTGCCGTCGGGCCGCCGCCGAAGCCCACTCTCGCACTTGCCGCGCATGACCACTTCCTACCGCAACATCTTCCTGCTCGCCTGCTGCCAGGCGCTGCTGCTGACCAACGCCTCGGGTCTCATCTCGATGAACGGATTGGTCGGGTATTCGCTGGTCGATACCAAGACTCTTGCCACGCTCGGCGCGACGACCTATGTGCTGGGTTCGGTGCTGGCGACCATGCCGATGTCGCTGTGGATGGCGCGGGTCGGCCGCCGTCGCGGCTTCATGACCGGCGCGCTGATCAACGTCGGCGGCTGCGCGCTCGCGGCGTTCGCGCTGTGGCTGAAGAGCTTTCCGCTGTATTGCGCCGCGACCGCGGTGATCGGCATCTACAACGCCGTCGGTCTGCAATACCGCTTCGCCGCGACCGAGGTCGCGGCGCCTGCGGACAAGGCGCGGGCGATTTCGCTGGTGCTGGCCGGCGGCATCGTCGGCGGCTTCCTCGGCCCGGCGCTCACCCGCTGGGGCAAGGATGCTTTCGCCACCCCCTTCCTCGGCGCCTTCCTGCTGCTGGGCGCGGTTGCGCTGGTTGCGCTGGCGGTGCAGTGGCATGTGCACGTGCCGAAGCCATCGCTCGAGGAGAGCAGTGGCAGGGGCCGGCCGTTGCGCGAGATCGTGCGCCAGCCGGTATTCGTCGTCGCAGCACTTGCCGGAGGCCTGGGCTACGGTCTCATGAACCTCCTGATGACCGCGACACCGCTGGCGATGGACTTCTGCAGCCTGCCCTATGCGCAGGCGGCGTTGGTCATCCAGTGGCATGTGGTCGGCATGTATGCGCCGGGCTTCATCACCGGGACGCTGATCAAGCGCTTTGGCGTACTCGGCGTGATCGCCGCGGGCATCGTGCTGATGGCCACGGGCTCCGCGGTCGCGTTGACCGGGATCACCATCGCGCACTTCGTCACTGCGCTGGTACTGGTCGGCGCGGGCTGGAATTTCATGTACACCGGCGGTACCACGCTGCTCACCGAGGCCTACACCCCCGCCGAGAAGGCGCGCACGCAGGGCGCGAACGACTTCATCGTGTTCTCGATCATGGCCGTTTCGTCGTTCTCTTCCGGCGCGCTGGTGTCCGCCGCCGGCTGGGAATGGATGAACTGGGGCGCGCTGCCGGTCCTCGTGCTGGTGGCCGGCGTGGTGGCCTGGTTCGCACGCCACCGGCGGCGCGGCGCCTCGGTTCGTCCAGCTTGATCCCGCTTGTTTCTGACTGGACCGCCGGGGTTTGACGCACACCACGTTACCCCGCGCAATGTTGCGCGCGCGCACGGCCCGGCTACCTGAAGCGAACTGCGCCGATGCCCGGTCAGCTGCGGATCTGCCCCGACCCCAGCACGACCCACTTCTGGCTGGTCAGGCCCTCGAGGCCGACCGGCCCTCGCGCGTGCAGCTTGTTGGTCGAGATGCCGATTTCCGCGCCCAGGCCGAATTCGAAACCGTCGGCAAAACGCGTCGAGGCATTGACCAGCACCGAACTCGAATCGACCTCGCGCAGGAAGCGCCGCGCGTTGGTGTATTCCTCGGTGACGATGGCGTCGGTGTGCTGCGAACCGTATTGCGCGATGTGCGCCATCGCGTCGTCGAGCGTGTCGACCACGCGTACGGCGAGGATGGGCGCCAGATATTCGGCGTACCAGTCGTCTTCGGTGGCGACCTTCATTTGCGGCACCAGCGCGCGGGCACGCTCGCAGCCGCGCAATTCGACGCCCTTGGCGAAATAGATCGCGCATAGCGGCGGCAGTACGCGCGCGGCGATATCCGCGTGCACCAGCAACGTTTCCATGGTGTTGCAGGGCGAATAGCGCTGCGTCTTGGCGTTGTCGGCGATGCGGATGGCCATGTCGAGATCGGCGGAGGCGTCGATGAAGACGTGGCAGACGCCATCCAGATGCTTGATCACCGGCACCCTGGCCTCGCGGGTGATCCGCTCGATCAGGCTCTTGCCCCCGCGCGGCACGATCACGTCGACATGTTTCTCGTCGGTGATCAGCTGCCCGACCGCCGCGCGGTCGGTGGTGGCGACCACCTGCACCGCCGTTTCCGGCAGGCCGGCGGCACGCAGGCCCTGCTGGACGCAGGCGGCGATGGCGCGGTTGCTGCGGATGGCCTCCGAACCCCCGCGCAGGATGGTGGCGTTGCCGGATTTCAGGCACAACCCTGCCGCATCGGCGGTCACATTGGGTCGCGATTCGTAGATGATGCCGACCACGCCCAGCGGCACGCGCATGCGCCCGACCTGGATGCCGGTCGGCCGGTATTCGAGATCGGTGATCGCGCCGACCGGATCCGGCAGCGCGGCAATGTGCTCCAGCCCTTCGGCCATGGCGGCGATGCCCTTGGCGGAGAGCGTCAGACGGTCGACGAAGGCGGCGTCGCGGCCTTCGGCCTGCGCCGCCGCGACATCCTGCGCATTCGCGGCCAGCAGAGCACCCTCGGCGCCGCGGATGGCATCGGCCATCGCGCGCAGCGCGGTGTTCCTGGCGTGCGTGTCGGCGCGGGCGAGATCGCGGGCAGCGGCGCGCGCGGCCTCGCCGACGGCCCGCATGTACGCGGGCACGTCGGTCACGGCATCGAGACCGGGGACGTTGAGGTTGGTCATCCGATGATTGTAGCGCGGCGTCAACGAGGCCGGCACATTGCGCCGGAAAGGGACGCCCGGCGGGTTTGGTCAATGCTGCCGGGGTGCCGATGCGGTGATCCCGGGCAGCGGACCGCGAATGAGCGGTCGCAACGCGTCCGGCGCAGGCGCCGTCAGCGTCCGGGGGTCAACGTCTGCACGCCGTCTGGTGTGCCCATCAGGATCACGTCGGCGCCGCGCCGGGCGAACAGGCCCACGGTGACCACGCCGGCGATCTGGTTGATGGTCGCCTCCAGCGCCACCGGATCGGTGATCGACATCCCCGCGATGTCGAGGATGACGTTGCCGTTGTCGGTGGTGAAGCCCATCCGCCACTCCGGCCGGCCGCCGAGCAGGACGATCTGCCGTGCGACGAAGCTGCGCGCCATCGGGATGACCTCAACCGGCAACGGAAACTTGCCGAGCACCGGGACGAGCTTGGACGCGTCGACGATGCAGACGAACTTGCGCCCCATTGCCGCGACGATTTTTTCGCGCGTCAGCGCGCCGCCCCCGCCCTTGATCATCGCGCCGTGGGCGGTCACCTCGTCGGCGCCGTCGATGTAGACGGGCAATTCGGCGACGTTGTTCAATTCCTCGACCTCGATGCCGTGCGCCTTCAGGCGCTGCGTCGACTTGACCGACGACGACACCGCACCCCGGATGCGGTGCTTGATCTTCGCCAACTCGTCGATGAAGAAATTGGCAGTCGAGCCCGAACCCACGCCGATCCAGGCGTCGTCGACGACGTATTTGATCGCCGCGCGGGCGACTGCCTGCTTCAGCTCGTCCTGCGTCATGCCGGTTTCTTGCGCACTGCCGGCAGGTCGGTGCACACACCCTCGAAGGCCTCGGCGGCGAGGCCGACCGATTCGCCCAGCGTCGGATGCGGATGGATGGTCTTGCCGATGTCCACCGCGTCCGCGCCCATCTCGATGGCCAGCGCGATTTCGCCGATCAGGTCGCCCGCATGCGTGCCGACGATGCCGCCGCCGACGATGCGGTGCGTCTCGGCGTCGAACAGCAGCTTGGTGAAGCCCTCGTCGCGACCGTTGGCGATGGCGCGGCCCGACGCCGCCCAGGGGAAGAGGCCCTTGCCGACCTTGTGCCCCTTGGCCTTGGCCTCGTCCTCGGTGAGACCGACCCAGGCGATTTCAGGATCGGTGTAGGCGACCGAGGGAATCACCCGCGCGTCGAAGAAACTCTTCTCGCCAGCCGCGGCTTCCGCCGCGACATGCGCCTCGTGCACCGCCTTGTGCGCCAGCATCGGCTGGCCGACCACATCGCCGATGGCGAATATGTGCGGCACGTTGGTGCGCATCTGCGAGTCGACCGGGATGAAACCGCGGTCGGTCACTGCGATGCCGGCCTTGTCGGCGGAAATCTTCTTGCCATTGGGCGCGCGGCCGACCGACATCAGCACCAGGTCGTAGGGCTGCGGTCCCTTGGGCGCATCGGCGCCTTCGAAGGTCGCATGGATCGCGTCCTTGCGCGCCTCGACTGCGATCGTCTTGGTGCTGGTCATGATGCGATCGAAACGCGGCTTGTTGACCTTTTCCCACACACGCACCAGATCGCGGTCGGCGCCGGGCATCAGGCCGTCCATCATCTCGACCACGTCCAGGCGGGCGCCGAGCGTCGAATAGACGGTGCCCATTTCCAGGCCGATGATGCCGCCACCGATGACCAGCATGCGCTTGGGCACAGCGCCCAGTTCCAGCGCGGAGGTGGAGTCGAGGATGCGCGGATCTTCGGGAATGAACGGCAGCCGCGACACCTGCGAGCCCACGGCGATGATCGCCTGCTTGAAACGCACCACTTTCTTGGCGCCGGTCTTGGCCTGCCCGGCGCCTTCGGTTTCCTCGACCTCGACGTGAAACGGGTCGAGGAACTGGCCGACACCGCGCACGACCTCGACCTTGCGGCCCTTCGCCATGCCGGCGAGACCGCCGGTGAGTTTGCCGACGACTTTGTCCTTCCAGCCGCGCAGTTTGGCGAGATCGATCTTCGGCTTGCCGAAGTCGATGCCGTGCTCGGCCAGGACCTTCGATTCGTCCATCACCGCGGCAACGTGCAGCAACGCCTTGGACGGAATGCAGCCGACGTTCAGGCAGACGCCGCCCAACGCTGCGTAGCGTTCGACCAGCACGACCTTCATGCCGAGGTCGGCGGCACGGAAGGCGGCGCTGTAGCCGCCGGGACCGGCGCCAAGCACCAGCATGTCGCAGTCGAGGTCGGCCTTGCCGCTGTAGGTCGCGGCGCCTGGGATCGGCGCGGATGCTGCGGCGGGCGCGGGCTTGGCCGCGGGAGCAGCTTCGGGTGCGGACGATTTTGCAGCCGCCGCGGGCGCTGCCGCCTTGGCCGGCTCGGCAGCAGCCGTTGCCTCGGCGGCATCCAGCACGACGATCAGCGTGCCCTCGCTCACCTTGTCGCCCAGCTTGACCTTGACTTCCTTCACGACTCCCGCGGCCGGGGAGGGCACATCCATCGTCGCCTTGTCGGACTCCAGCGTGACCAGCGAATCCTCGGCAGCCACCGTGTCGCCCGGCTTGACGAAGACCTCGATCACCGGGATGTCCTTGAAGTCCCCGATATCGGGGACCTTGACCTCTACACCGCTCATAGGTACCCCCACGCTTGTGGCTGCGCCACGGCGCTGCCCCCGGAGGGGGTGCGATTCGCGCCTTGGGACGGCCCGGCGGCGCTCATGGACCCCCACGCTTGTGGCTGCGCCACGGCGCTGACCCCGGAGGGGGAGCAATTCGCGACTTGTGACCGCCCGGCGGCGCTCAGGGACCCCCACGCTTGCGGCTGCGCCGCGGCGCTGCCCCCGGAGGGGGCGTGATTCGCGCCCTGGGACGGCCCGGCGGCGCTCATGGACCCCCACGCTTGTGGCTGCGCCACTGCGCTGCCCCCGGAGGGGGAGCAATTCGCGCCTTGGGACGGCCCGGCGGCGCTCAGGGACCCCCACGCTTGCGGCTGCCCGGCGACGCTCATAGCATCACCCGGCGCATGTCGGTGAGCAATGCGCGGAGATAGGCGGTGAAGCGCGCCGCGGACGCGCCATCGATCACCCGGTGGTCGTAAGACAGCGACAGCGGCACCATCAGTCGCGGCGCGAAATCCTTGCCGTTCCAGATGGGCTTGGTCGCGCTCTTCGACACGCCGAGAATCGCCACCTCGGGCGCGTTGATGATCGGCGTGAATGCCGTACCGCCGATGCCGCCCAGCGAGGAAATCGAGAAACAGCCGCCCTGCATGTCGGCCGGGCCGAGCTTGCCCTCGCGCGCCTTGGCCGAGAGCTCGCCCATTTCCTTGGCGATCTGCAGCACGCCCTTCTGGTCGGCGCCCTTGATCACCGGCACCACCAGCCCGTTGGGCGTGTCGGCGGCGAAGCCGATGTTGAAGTACTGCTTCATCACCAGGTTGTCGCCATCCAGCGAAGCGTTGAAATCCGGGAATTTCCCGAGCGCGGCGACTGACGCCTTGATCAGGAAGGCGAGCATGGTGATCTTGATCCCGGCCTTTTCGTTTTCCTTGTTGAGTTTGACGCGGAAGGCCTCGAGTTCGGTGATGTCGGCCTCGTCGAACTGGGTGACATGCGGAATCATCACCCAGTTGCGGGCGAGATTCGCGCCGGAAATTTTCTTGATCCTCGACAGAGGCTTCGCTTCGACCGGCCCGAACCTGGCGAAGTCGACGGTCGGCCAGGGCAGCAGGTTGAGCGCGCCGCCACCGGTGACACCGCCTCCGGCGGCGCCGGAAGCGGCGCCGGACATCACCTGTTTCACGTAGTCGCGCACGTCCTCCTGCAGGATCCGCCCGTGCGGGCCGGTGCCTTTGACTCGGGACAGGTCCGCGCCGAGTTCGCGCGCGAACTTGCGCACCGACGGCGAGGCATGCGCCGCGCGAAACGCCACGTCATCGACCGGCGCACTCGCGGCTGCGGCAGGCGGCGCGGCGGGCGCCGGCTTGGCGGCCGCTTCGGTCGGTGCCGAAGCCGGCGGGGCGGGCCTCGCGGCTGCGGGCGCTGCCGCCGTCGCTGTCGGCGCCGCCGTGGTCGCGGGCGCCGCGCCTGCGCCTGCCGCATCGAGCACCAGGATCAGCGTGCCCTCGCTGACCTTGTCGCCGAGCTTCAGCTTCATTTCCTTGACCACGCCGGCGACCGGCGACGGCACGTCCATCGTCGCCTTGTCGGATTCCAGCGAGACCAGCGAGTCTTCCGCCGCCACCGTGTCGCCAGCCTTGACGAACACCTCGATGACGGGAATGTCCTTGAAGTCGCCGATATCCGGGACCTTGACTTCGATCGTGCTCATAGGATTCTCTAATCGATGGAGAAGGGCATTACACCGTCCACGGAGCCGGGGCGTCCGGGTCGAGTCCGTACTTCTTGATGGCCTCGGCCACCTTGGCAGCTGGAATCGTGCCTTCGTCGGCAAGCGCCTTCAGCGCCGCCACGGTCACATAGTGCGCGTTGACCTCGAAGAAGCGACGCAGTTTTTCGCGGGTGTCGGAGCGTCCGAAACCGTCGGTGCCCAGCACCACATAGCGTTGCGAGATCAGCGGCCGGATCTGCTCGGCGAACAGGCGCATGTAGTCGGTTGTCACGATCACCGGCCCTTGTGCGTCCTTGAGACAGCGCTCGACATGCGACACACGCGGCTTGCTGGTCGGATGCAGCATGTTCCAGCGCGTGACCGCCATGCCGTCGCGGGCAAGTTCGGTGAACGACGGGCAACTCCACAGGTCGGCATCCACACCCCAGTCGTTCTTGAGCAGCGAGGCCGCCGCGATCGCCTCGCGCAGGATCACCCCGGAGCCCATCAGCTGCACGCGCGGCGACTTGCCCTTGGACTTGGCGCCATCCGCAAGCTTGTACATGCCCTTGACGATTCCCGGCGCGGCGCCTTCGGGCATCGCCGGGTGCGTGTAGTTCTCGTTCATCAGCGTGATGTAGTAGTAGACGTCCTGCTGCTCGGCATACATTCGCCGCATGCCGTCCTGGATGATCACTGCCACCTCGAAGGCGAAGGTCGGATCGTAGGAAATGCAATTCGGCACCGTCGCGGAAATCATGTGCGAATGGCCATCCTCGTGCTGCAGGCCCTCGCCGTTCAGCGTCGTGCGCCCGGCGGTGCCGCCCAGCAGAAAGCCGCGCGAGCGCATGTCGCCCGCGGCCCAGGCCAGGTCGCCGATGCGCTGGAAGCCGAACATCGAATAGAAGATGTAAAACGGAATCATCTGCACGCCGTGCGTCGAATACGACGTCGCCGCGGCGATCCAGTCGCACATGCCGCCCGCCTCGTTGATGCCTTCCTGGAGGATCTGGCCATGCTTGTCCTCCTTGTAGAACATCAGCTGGTCGTGGTCCTCGGGCGTGTATTGCTGGCCTTGCTGGTTCCAGATGCCGAGCTGGCGGAACATCCCTTCCATGCCGAAGGTGCGTGACTCGTCCGGCACGATCGGCACAATGCGCCTGCCGAAGATCTTGTCGCGCAACAGCAATTGCAGGATCTGCACGAAGGCCATCGTCGTCGAGATCTCGCGCTCGTCGGTGCCCTTCAGGAACCGGTCGAACGCCGCCAGTTCGGGCACGACCAGCGGTTCGGCGCGGCGCCGGCGCTGCGGCAGGAAGCCGCCCAGCTCCGTTCTGCGCGCGTGCATGTATTCGAGTTCCGGGGAGCCGGCGGGAAAAGTCACATAGGGAATCTCGTCGAGTTTGTCATCCGGGACCGGAATCGAGAAGCGGTCGCGGAAACGCTTCAGCGACTCGAGCGACATCTTCTTCTGCTGGTGGGTGATATTCAGCGCCTGGCCGGAAGTCCCCATCCCGTAGCCCTTGATCGTCTTGGCGAGGATCACCGTCGGTTGACCGGTGTGCGTCGTCGCCGCATGGTATGCCGCGTAGACCTTGAGCGGATCGTGGCCGCCGCGGTTCAGGCGCCAGATGTCGTTGTCGGTATAGTCGGCGACCATTTCCTTCAGCTCGGGCGTATTGAAGAAATTCTCGCGAACGTAGGCGCCGTCCTTGCTCTTGAAGGTCTGGTACTCGCCGTCGACGCATTCCATCATCCGCTTCACCAGGATGCCGGTCTTGTCGCGTGCGAGCAGCGTGTCCCAGTGCCGGCCCCAGACGACCTTGATGACATTCCAGCCGGCGCCGCGGAAATCGCTTTCCAGTTCCTGGATGATCTTGCCGTTGCCGCGCACCGGACCGTCCAGACGCTGCAGATTGCAGTTGATGACGAAGATCAGGTTGTCGAGATTCTCGCGCGAGGCCATGCCGATCGCGCCCATGGACTCGGGCTCGTCCATCTCGCCGTCGCCCATGAAGGCCCAGACCTTGCGGCCCTCGGTCTTGAGGATATCGCGGTCCTGCAGGTACTTCATGAAGCGCGCCTGATAGATCGCCATCAGTGGCCCGAGGCCCATGGACACCGTCGGAAACTGCCAGAAATCCGGCATCAGCCACGGATGTGGATACGACGAGATCCCCTTGCCGTCGACCTCCTGCCGGTAGTTGTCCATCTGTTCCTCGGTCAGGCGACCGAGCATGAACGCCCTCGCATACACGCCGGTCGCGGAGTGACCCTGAACGAAAACGAGGTCGCCGCCGCGCTCCGCGGTATCGGCGCGCCAGAAATGATTGAAGCCGATGTCGTAGAGCATCGCCGCCGATGCGAAGCTCGCGATATGTCCGCCGACATTGGTGTGCTTGTTCGCACGCAGCACCATCGCCATCGCGTTCCAGCGCACGTGGGAGCGGATACGGGACTCGATCGCCGGGTCGCCGGGTATGCGCACCTGCGCTTCGGTCGGGATGGTGTTGATGTAGCCCGTGGTGGCGGAGAACGGCAGGTAGGTGCCGCTCTTTCGAGCCTCGTCGATCATCTGCTCGATCAGGAAGTGCGCGCGGTCCGAGCCTTCGACGGCCAGGACGGCGCCCAACGCATCCAGCCATTCGCGGGTTTCCTGGGGATCGGGGTCGTGTTTCATTGCGTCCATGGCGAATCTCCGAATGCGCTGACCGTGGCGCGGCGCGTGCCGCGCGTGGCGTTTTCAATATCTGGATACGAGATCGGGCGCTGCAAATGCGCATGCCGCGCCGATTGGGCAATTCCGCGTGGGCTCGGCGCACGGTTGAACAACCCGGCCATTTTAGGCGGGAGACGCGCCGCTGTATTGTTGCGGCGCAGAAACCACAAGACATCAAAGAGTTGCATTGTCGAGTCGGCGAACACCGGGATGACCTATAGCGCTGTTTTGTCGAACATTACCACCAGACGGAAATGATTTCCAATTTCAGTTGCCGCGTGTTCGCGGACGATGCAGGTAGAGCAGGGTCGCGGCCAGACCGCTCACCAGTGCAGCGGCGGTAAAACCCGCACGGTAGC
Organism: Betaproteobacteria bacterium; assembly: GCA_032123655.1. Taxonomy (GTDB): domain Bacteria; phylum Pseudomonadota; class Gammaproteobacteria; order Burkholderiales; family Casimicrobiaceae; genus VBCG01. The sequence goes on along the minus strand of JAQBEY010000016.1, from coordinate 92,392 downwards.
TCCCCGAAACAGCGGTCAGGGCGGCGAACGCCGGCGGGCCGATCACCACCCCCGCAAAGGTCACGAAGCCCGAGGCTCCCGTGATCGCCCCGGCGGTCTTCGCCGGTGCGAGCCTGGCGATTTCGGCGAGTTGCACGCCGTTCCAGCCGATGGCGGTTGCCCCGTACACCCCGACCAAGGCCAGCAGCACTGGGGTCGGCCATTGCGGCGTCGACAGCGACAATGCGAGTCCGCAAAGGCAGGCTGCGGTGCCCAGTGCTGCGAGTACCTTGCGCGGGGAACCTGTTCGATCCGCAATCAGTCCCCAAAGGATGCGTCCAGACATTGCGCCAACTGTGGCGCAAGTAAGCGCTAACCCGCTCGAGATCAGCGACCAATTCAGCGTTTGGTGGAGAAACAGCACCAGGAAGCTGGTCAGCGAAATCTGGACGGCAGCGAAGGCAAGTCCCAGGAAGGAGAGCTCGCGCAGCGCCGGCACCCGCATCACCATGGCCAGCGGTCCCAGAATGCCTGCCAGCGAAAATTGCCCGGTTGCTCGGTGCGGAGCGTCGAGCAGTCGTTGCGAAGGCTGGGCCGCGATGGCGACGGCCAGCCCGACGACGGCAACTGCGGCCAGCGCCCCCCGCCACCCCAGGGCAAGCGCTGCCGCGGGCATCAGCGCCCCCGCCAGGGCCGTTCCAGCCGGAACTCCGGTCTGCTTGAGCGAAAAGGTCAGCGCCATTTGCGCCGGTGGCGTCGTGCGGGCCAGCACGTCCGAGGACGCCGGAGTGATCGGTCCGTAACCGACGCCCATGAAGAAGGCGATGCCGATCAACAACGGCGCCGCCGCCTGCGGCAACAGCGCCACCGCCGCGATGGCGGTCGCGCAGACGACTACGCAGACCTGCGAAAGGCGAATGGCGCCCCAACGGGCGATAAGTCCGCCGCACACGAGGCTGCCCAGCATCGCGCCGGCGTACAGCAGCCCGACGAAGACGCCGATCCATTGCGGCGTCAGGCCGAGGTCAGGGGCGAGCGCCGGTGCCAATACGGCCGGAGTGGCTGCGGCAAGAGAAACGAAAATCTGGATCGCCAGCGTCGCGCCGAGTGCGCGCAGCGCGGTGGCGCGACGCGGCACAGCCGCGCTCATTTTGCGGGTTCACGTGGGCGCGCGGCGGGCCGGGTCACGATGAGGCCGGATTCGGTGGCGATGACGTCGACAACGAGATCGTGGGGCGCTGCCGGGACGGTATCGATGATCTGCAGCGCGAACGCGCCGGCGACGCGCGGTGTCCCGGGCGAGAGTTGCGCCAGCATGCGGTCGTAAAAACCGCCCCCGTAGCCCAGGCGGGCACCACCCAGGTCGAAGGCAAGGCCGGGAACCAGAACCCAGTCGATGGCGCCGATGTTGACCTTGGGCAGGCTCGCCAGTGGCTCGGGGATGCCCTGGTAGCCGGGCACGACATCGCGTTCGACGTCGCCGATGCGGTGCAGGTCGAGCATTCGCGAAGTTCCATCGACGCGCGGCAGCACGATCGTCTTGCCCAGAACCGCGGCGGCTTCGATCAGCGCACGGGTGTCCCATTCACTGCGAAACGGCAGCGTCAGCAGCAATTCCCGCGCCGCCGCGAATGACGGCAGCGCGGCGAGACGAGCCACGATGGCCGCCGACGCCGTCTGTCGATACGCCGGATCCAGCGCATCGCGTTGCGCGCCGATGCGCTCGCGCACCGAACGCTTTGCAAAGTGCAGCGCCCCGCCGACAAGCGTTTCGGCCGAAGGCATACGATCGGTATCCATCGCGCAATGTTAGCGTACCGGCGCGCCGATCCGCGTCCGGATATGATCGCGTCGCTCACCTATAATGGCGCGTCCATCACGATCCCCTGCCCCCATGCGGAATACTCACCAGTTCTATCGCGAACGCCGCGCCACGCTGCTCAAGTCCATGCGTGACCAACGCGGAGGCGGGCTGGCGCTGGTGCCGACGGCGCCGGAGGTCGCGCGCAATCGCGATTCACATTTTCCGTATCGGCACGACAGCTATTTTTACTATCTGTCCGGATTTCCGGAACCGGAGGCGTTGGTCGCATTGCTGGCCGGGCCGGACGGCGATCGGCATGTGCTCTTCTGCCGTGAGAAGAACGAGGAGCGCGAAATCTGGGACGGCTTTCGCTACGGCCCGGACGCCGCGAAGGAAATTTTTGGCTTCGACGAGGCGTATCCGATTTCCGCGCTAGAGGAAAAGCTGCCGGAATTCGCCGGCGACCGGCCCGCGTTGTTCACGCCGCTCGGCCTCTTCGAGACCTGGGACCGGCAGGTGACGCTGCTGCTGAACAAGGTCCGCGCAATGGCGCGATCGGGTGTGGCGGCGCCGGACGAAGTGGTCGACGTCCGCGCTGTGCTCGACGTCATGCGCCTGACCAAGGACGAGCATGAGGTGGCGCTGATGCGGCGCGCGGCGCAGATCTCCGGGGGCGCGCATCGTCTCGCCATGGAGCGCACGCGGCCGGATTGGTACGAGTACCAGGTCGAGGCCGAACTCGTGCACGAATTCCTGCGCCACGGCGCGCTGGCCGTGGCGTATCCGTCGATAGTCGCCTCGGGGCCGAACGCCTGTGTGCTGCATTACCGCGACAACGACCGCAAGATGGCCGACGGCGATCTGCTGCTGATCGACGCCGGCTGCGAATACAAGGGGTACGCGTCGGATATCACGCGCACCTTCCCGGTCAACGGGCGCTTCAGCGGCCCGCAAAAGGACGTCTACGAACTCGTGCTTGCGTCGCAGTACGCCTGTCTGGACGCGGTCAGGCCGGGGGCCGGATTTCACGACTACCATACGGCGGCCGAGCGGGTGCTCGCGCAGGGCTTCATCGATCTGGGGCTGTGCAAGGGCACGCTGGACGAGGTGCTGGAAAGCGGCAGTTACCAGCAGTTCTACATGCATCGTGCCGGTCATTGGCTGGGCATGGACGTGCACGACGCCGGCCTCTACCGGGTGAAGGGTGCCTCGCAACCACTTGTGCCCGGCATGGTGCTGACCGTCGAACCGGGCGCGTATATTCGTCCGGCCGACAACGTGCCTGAGGATTTCTGGCATATCGGCGTGCGCATCGAGGACGATGTACTCGTCACTGCGACCGGACACGATGTTCTCACTGCCACCACGCCGAAGACCGTCGCCGATGTCGAGGCCACCTGCATCCGCTAGCCCGGTGGACGTGCACGACGTAGCGATCGTCGGCGCCGGGCCGGTGGGGGGCACGCTGGCATTGGCGATCGCCGAGGCCGACCTCGACGTCGTCGCGCTTGACCCGCGCGCACCGGGGACGATCGCGCGCGGCGATCGCACGCTGGCCCTTTCGCACGGTGCACGGCTGATTTTCGAACGCCTCTCGGTCTGGCGGCACCTGGTCGATACCAGGGATGCGGTCACGCCGATCACCGCAATCGACATTTCCCAGGCCCGTGGATTCGGCATGGCGCGTCTGTCGGCGGCCGAGCAGGGTTTGCCTGCGCTGGGCTACGTCGTTTCCTACGCCGCGCTGCAGAATGCGATCGACGCGGAACTTGCGCGCACGCGGACGAACGTTCGCTATGGCGCGACCGCGACCGCCGTCGATGGCGGGCCCGTGCATGCGCAGGTGTCGGTCGCCGGCGAGCCGGATTCGCCGCTGTGCGCCCGGCTCGCGGTGGTCGCCGACGGCAGCGGTACCAGCGTCGCGGGCGTCGCGCGCGAGCGGCGCGATTACCGACAGTCGGCGCTGGTGGCGAAAATGTGGATGGCTCGTGACCACGCCGGCGTCGCCTACGAGCGCTTCACGCCACGCGGTCCGATCGCGCTGCTTCCGGAAGCCGATCATTACGGACTGGTCTGGACCATGCCGCCGGGCGATGCCGAGGTCACGCTGGCGCTGACCGACGACGAATTCCTGGCCGAACTCGCACGCCAGTTCGGGACGCGAGTGACCGGATTTGCCCGCGTCGAGGCGAGGCGCGCGTTTCCGCTGGCACTCGAATTTGCGCGTCCCGTCGCTGCCGCGCGCAGCATCCTGATCGGCAACGCCGCGCAGGCACTGCATCCGGTGGCGGGACAGGGTTTCAATCTGGGCGTGCGCGACGCGTATGAACTCGCCCAGCTGATCGTTGGCAGTGCGCGCGATGCGCTCGGGAACCACGCGATGCTGGCGAGTCATGCCGCGCGGCGACGCGTGGATCGTGGGGCCGGCATCGCCTTTACGCACGGCCTGACGCAGCTCTTCGGCTCCGATCTGCCGTTCGTGCGCTGGCCGCGCGGCATCGCGTTGACACTGCTCGATGCGCTGCCGCCGGCGAAGAAGGCGTTCACGCGCGCGATGCTTTTCGGACTGTCCTGACCCGGAACGGTGCACGCGGCATCGTCGTGTGCACGGCGCGCCGACACTGCTCGAGTTTCGCGCGACATCACCGGCACGACCCGCGCGCAAACTCGGTATAATCCCAATCCCTGTCCGCCACACCTAAGCCTCGCCTCGTCGACCCCGTGCGCATCGGTCCCTACACGCTGCCGAATAACCTCGTTGTCGCGCCGATGGCGGGCGTCACCGACCGGCCGTTCCGGCAACTCTGCAAGCGCCTTGGCGCGGGCTACGCGATTTCCGAGATGGTCGCGTCCAACCCTCGACTGTGGGGAACCGACAAGTCGCGTCGACGCACCGATCATGCGGGCGAGGTCGCGCCGATCTGCGTGCAGATCGCCGGCGGCAATCCGGAGATGATGGTTGCCGCGGCACGCTACAACGTCGATCGTGGCGCGCAGATCATCGACATCAACATGGGCTGTCCGGCGAAAAAGGTCTGCAACGCCGCGGCGGGCTCCGCGCTGCTCGCCGACGAAGCGCTGGTGGCCTTGATTCTTGCCGCGGTGGTTCGCGCGGTCGAGGTGCCGGTTACGCTGAAAATCCGCACCGGCCCCAGTCCTGCGACACGCAATGCGCCGACCATCGCCCGCATCGCGGAGGACGCGGGAATACAGGCGCTGACCGTGCATGGGCGCACGCGCGCCTGCGCCTTCGTCGGCGCCGTCGACTACGACTCCATCGCGGCGGTAAAGGCCGCGGTACGCCTGCCGGTGATCGCCAACGGCGACATCGACTCGCCCGAGCGCGCGCTTGTGGTCCTGTGCCGGACCGGAGCAGACGCGGTGATGATCGGCCGGGCTGCGCAGGGCCGGCCGTGGATCTTTCGCGAAATCGCGCACTTCCTCGCCACCGGCGAGCAGCTGGCGCCCCCCACGGTCGAGGAGGCCCGCGGACTGATCCTGGAACACCTTGCCGACCACCACGCGTTCTATGGCGAAGAGACCGGCGTGCGCATCGCCCGCAAGCATCTGTCCTGGTACACGGGAACGCTGCCGGGAGGGACGGCCTTTCGTCGCGCCATGGTTCTGACCACCACCGCGGCCGGTCAGATCGCGCAGGTTCAGGACTATTTCGATGCGCTTGGCGCCGTCGCCGAGCGGCTCACAAGCATTGCGCCGGACGATGCGCATGCTCGGCGGATTGCGTCGCCAACCGCGACCTTCAGGTCCGATATCGCACAATGGGCAGGGGAGGCCCTCGCCGCGTGACCCACAAAAAACACAAGCTCAATGGCACCAACGAAATCTGCCGAAGCGTCAACCGTTCGCTCGACGAGTACTTCAAACGCCTCGACGGTGAAACGCCGAGCGGCGTTTACGACATGGTCATCGGCCACGTGGAGCGCGCGCTGCTCGCGTCGATTCTGGAACGTGCCGAGGGCAACCAGACTCAGGCCGCCGACATTCTCGGCATGAACCGCAACACTTTGCGAACGAAGCTCACGAAATACAGGCTGCTGTGACGGACCGCACCGCTCCCGTGGCCGTCGCGCTGCTGTCGGTCTCGGACAAGACGGGTCTGGTGCCCTTTGCGCAGGCGCTGGTCGCACGCGGTGTGGCGCTGTTGTCGACCGGCGGCACCGCCAAGGCGCTCTCTGACGCGGGACTTCCGGTCACCGACGTAGGCACGCATACCGGGTTCCCGGAAATGCTCGACGGCCGGGTCAAGACGCTGCACCCGCGAGTCCATGGCGGCATTCTCGCGCGCCGTGACCTGCCGGCGCACATGCAGGCTTTGCGCACTCACGATATTCCGACCATCGATCTCGTTGTGGTCAACCTGTATCCGTTCCGCGAGACCGTGGCCAAACCGTCCTGCACGCTCGAGGACGCGATCGAGAACATCGACATCGGCGGGCCGTCGATGGTTCGCGCCGCCGCGAAGAACTGGCAGCATGTCGGCGTGGTCGTCGATCCGGACGACTATCCCGCGGTGGCGGCCGAACTCGACAGCGGTGGACTTGGCGACGACACTCGTTTCCGCCTTATGCGCAAGGCGTTCGCGCATACGGCGTCGTACGACGGCGCAATCGCCAACTGGCTCACTGCGCGCGGTCGCGATGGCACTGCGGCGGCGCTTCCCGATTCCTTCCATTTTGCCGGCGCCAAGGTGCAGGACATGCGCTATGGCGAGAACCCGCATCAGGCGGCGGCTTTCTACCGTGACGAGGCACCGGCCGAAGGCGGCATCGCAACCTATCGGCAACTGCAGGGCAAGGAGTTGTCGTACAACAACGTTGCCGACAGTGACGCCGCATGGGAGGCCGTGAAGACCTTCGGCGAGCCTGCCTGCGTGATCGTCAAGCACGCCAATCCCTGCGGTGTGGCCATCGCCGCCGATCCCCTGACCGCGTACCGCAACGCGCTCGCCACCGATCCCACTTCCGCGTTCGGTGGCATCATCGCTTTCAACCGGCCGATCGACGCCGCAACCGTCGAAGCCGTCTCGGGACAGTTCCTCGAGGTACTGATCGCTCCGGCCTACACCGATGAGGCGCTGGCGGTCATCGCCAGGAAGACCAACGTCCGTGTGCTCGCGGTTGCGCTGCCTGCCGAGGCCGCGGCGGGCAACGCCTGGGACATGAAACGCGTCGGCGCCGGGTTCCTGGTGCAGACCCCGGATCATCGCAATCTGATTGCCGGTGAACTCAAGGTGGTGAGCAGAATCGCGCCAACGGCGGCACAATTGTCCGATCTGCAATTCGCCTGGCGTGTGGCGAAATTCGTGAAGAGCAACGCCATCGTCTATTGTCGCGACGGGCAAACGCTCGGCGTGGGTGCCGGGCAGATGAGTCGCGTCGATTCGACCAGGATCGCCGCGATCAAGGCCTCCAGCGCCGGCTTGTCGCTGGTCGGCTCGGTGGTCGCCTCCGACGCATTCTTTCCGTTTCGCGACGGCCTCGACGTGGTTGCGGACAACGGTGCCGTTGCCGTCATCCAGCCGGGTGGCAGCATGCGCGACGCCGAGGTGATCGCCGCCGCCGACGAGCGCGGCATCGCGATGGTGTTCACCGGCTTCCGGCACTTCCGTCACTGATCGCGCTGCCGCCATGAACATTCTGGTGGTCGGCGGTGGGGGCAGAGAGCACGCGCTTGCCTGGAAACTCGCGCAGGGCCTGCGTGTGGCGAAGGTCTTTGTCGCGCCCGGCAATGCCGGAACAGCGCGCGAGCCGGGACTCCGCAATGTTGCGCCGGCGACGATACCCGACCTGGTGTACTTCGCGCTCAGCGAACCGATCGACCTGACGGTGGTCGGGCCCGAGGCGCCGCTCGCCGAGGGGATAGTCGACGCGTTCCGCGCCGCCGGGCTGCGCATCTTCGGGCCCACCCGCGCTGCCGCGCAACTCGAGAGTTCGAAGGACTTCGCCAAGGCCTTCATGCAGCGTCATGGGCTGCCCACCGCGGACTACCGCACCTTCAGTGACGCGCACGAGGCGCACGTCCATATCGATGCGCGCGGCGCGCCGATCGTCGTCAAGGCCGACGGCCTCGCGGCGGGGAAGGGCGTCGTGGTTGCGCAGGATGTCGCGCAGGCACATGCCGCCGTCGACGCGATGCTGGTCGGCAACGCGATGGGCGACGCCGGCGCGCGGGTTGTGATCGAGGATTTCCTCGACGGCGAGGAGGCCAGTTTCATCGTGATGGTCGACGGCCGCAACGTGCTGCCGCTCGCGTCCTCGCAGGATCACAAGCGTCTGCGGGACGGCGACGCGGGTCCCAATACCGGAGGCATGGGCGCGTACTCGCCGGCGCCCGTGGTGACGCCGGAGATGCACGCGCGCATCATGCGTGAAGTGATCCTGCCTGCGGTCAACGGCATGGCCGCCGACGGCATTCCCTACACCGGTTTCCTTTACGCCGGCGTCATGATCGACGCGGCAGGCAATCCCAGGGTGCTCGAGTTCAACTGCCGCCTGGGTGACCCGGAGACGCAGCCGATCATGGCGCGACTGAAAAGCGATCTGGTCGATCTGATCGCCCACGCCGTCGATGGCACGCTGGATCAGGTCGAGGCCGAGTGGGACCGCCGCGCCGCGCTGGGTGTCGTGCTCGCGGCGCCGGGCTACCCGGAGCGGCCGCGCAAGGGCGATGTGATCGAGGGATTGGATCGGGTAACGCGCGAGGCACACCCCGATGTCCACGTATTTCATGCGGGCACTACGTTCGAAGACGACCGGGCCGTGGTCAGCGGAGGCCGTGTGCTCTGCGTCACGGCGCTGGGCGACTCGGTGCGCCTCGCCCAGCGCGCCGCGTACGCGGCGATCGGCGAAATCCGCTTCGACGGCATGCAGTTTCGCACCGACATCGGCCACCGCGCGCTGGCGCCGCGAAGCCCGGTCGGAAGCGCGGTGGCGGGACCGGATAAATGACGCAGGTGCCGGACGACGCGTCGGGTCGTGGCGACGCGCGCGTCGACACCGAGGCGGTCCGCGAATATTTCAACGGGCTGCAGCAACGCATTGTCGCCGGACTCGACGCGATCGACGGCACGTCGTTCCAGCGCGACGAGTGGACGCGCCCTGAAGGCGGTGGCGGTGTCGCGCTGGTGATGGAGGAAGGCAAGGTCTTCGAACGCGGTGGAGTCAATTTCTCGCACGTGAAGGGCGACGCGCTGCCGCCGTCGGCGACTTCGGTGCGCCCGTCGCTCGCCGGGCGCGCCTGGGAGGCGATGGGTGTTTCGCTGGTCCTGCATCCGCGAAATCCCCATGCGCCAACCGTGCACATGAACGTTCGATTCTTTGTCGCGTTCCCCGATCCGTCGGCCGTGTCTGCGGGCGGGCCGGAGGCGCGGCCGGTCTGGTGGTTTGGCGGTGGGATGGATCTCACGCCCTACTACGGCTACGAGGACGACGCCGGGCACTTCCACCGCGAATGCGCAGAGGCGTTGCGTCCCTTCGGTGCGGAGATTCATCCTCGCTACAAGAAATGGTGCGATGAATATTTTTTTCTGAAGCACCGAGGCGAGCCGCGCGGAATCGGCGGCATTTTCTACGACGATCTCGCCGATGGTGGTTTCGACCGTTGCTTTGCGCTGACGCGAAGCGTCGGCGATCGCTTCCTGCCCGCGTACGCGCCAATCGTCGAGCGCCGTCGCAATATGCCGTTCGGCGAGCGCGAGCGTGACTTTCAGGCGTACCGCCGCGGCCGTTACGTCGAATTCAATCTGGTATGGGATCGCGGCACGCTGTTCGGGCTGCAGTCGAACGGCCGTACCGAGGCCATATTGATGTCGCTGCCGCCGGTCGTTAAATGGCGCTACGACTGGAAGCCCGCGCCCGGCACGCCCGAGGCACGGCTGTATACGGACTTCCTGATCGCCCGGGATTGGCTGGCATGAGCGGGCGGCTGCCATGACCGAGCGCGATATCGATACTCATCTGGTCGAGACCTGCCTGGACTCGGAGTTGGTTTTCAAGGGCCGTCTGCTCGAGGTCCGCAGCGACCGCATCCGTCTTCCCGACGGCGGCGAGTCCACACGCGAATACGTCGTGCATCCGGGTGCCGTGCTGATCGTTCCGATGCTGCCCGATGGTCGCCTGGTCCTTGAACGGCAATATCGCTATCCGGTCCGTCGCGTCATGCTCGAATTTCCGGCGGGGAAAATCGATCCCGGCGAAGTCCCGTTGGCCACCGCGCGACGAGAACTGGTCGAGGAAGTGGGCTACGAGGCAACGCACTGGACGCCGCTCGGCACGATTCATCCGGAAATCGGTTACTCGACCGAGTTCATCGATCTCTTCGTTGCCACCGGGCTGACGCATGTGGGCGCACGGCTCGACGACGGCGAGTTCCTCGATGTCGTGACGATGACGGAGGACGAACTGGTCGCGGCCTTCGATCGCGGCGAGGTCACCGATGGCAAGACCATCGCCGCGCTGTTCGCCTGGCAGCGTCAGCGCCTTCGCGAGCAACGATGAACATCGTCGCGCGCCGCGTCGAAGTACGTGGCCGGGTACAGGGTGTCGGATTTCGCGACGCCGCCGTCGACGCCGCGCATGACTGCGCGGTGACGGGCTGGATACGCAACCGCGAAGACGGCAGCGTCGAGGCCTGTGCCCAGGGTACTCCCGAGGCGGTGGAGCGCTTCATTGCCTGGTGCCGACGCGGCCCGCCATCGGCGCTGGTTGATGCGATCACGGTCGTCGAATGGCCCGCGGATTCTGCGCTTGGCGGGTTTCAGCGACGCCGGTCCGACCGATAGCGCAGTCAGTCGACAGGCGGCGGATTCGCGCCGGATACGGCGAAGATATCCTTCCAGGCGGCGTAGGACGCCGCGGCCATCCAGGGCAACGCCAGGATCAGACCGACGCCCATGGTCAACAGCCCCGCCATCAGCAGCGCGAACGAGTACAACGCGAGCAGCGACAGCGCAGGCAGGTTGAGCGTGAATGCGCGCCAGGACAAGGCGAACGCGCGGCCCGTGCCTTCGCCATCGAACAGCACGATGAAAGGCACGAAGGTCACCGGCAGCGATGCGGCGACGCCGGCGCTGTAGATCGCGACGAGTACGCCCGCCGACAGGCGCGACGTGTCGCCCAACGGCATGAAGAGATTGATCTCGGCGAGCGTCCAGGCCACGACGGCCTCGGCGGCGAGTACCGCGAAGGACGCCATGATGACGGCGATCCACGCGGATGATGGTGCTGCGATGATCGCAAGCAGGTGCCGGAACCGCGGCCGATCACCGCGATCCGCCGCAAGGCTCGCGTACAGAAGTCCGGTCGCGAGCAGCGGGGCGACGAACGTCGCGGCGGCCAGGCCCGCCCAGGGAAACGGCTCGAAGATGATGGTGAAGACGAGGACGACGAAGGCAATCGCCGCATAGGACGCGGGGCCGCGCTTCCACAGACGCATTGCTTCGGTAAACCATGCCACGGCACCTTGTGCCGGAACCACCCGAGGCTGGCGTGGCCCCATCGGGACCGTCGGCGAAACTCGATTCGACTCTTCCGGCTGCTCCATCGATATGCGCGCCGCTCCGCGCGCCGGCGTTATGCGCCCTCGCCGAGATAGGCGGCGCGCACCTTGGGATCGTGCAGCAACGAGGCTGAGTCCCCCGCGATCGTTATCTCGCCGGATTCCATCACATAGCCCCGGGCGCTGACCTCGAGCGCCAGCTTCGCGTTCTGCTCGATCAGCAGAATCGTGACGCCTTCACCGGACACCATGATGATCGTCTCGAATACCTTCTGCACCATCAGTGGGGCCAACCCCATTGACGGCTCGTCGAGCAACAGGAGCTTCGGACGCGACATCATCGCCCGGCCCATCGCGAGCATCTGCTGCTCACCGCCGGACAGCGTGCCGGCGGTCTGCCGTCGGCGTTCCTTGAGGCGCGGAAACAGTCCGTAGACGCGCTCGATGTCCGAGCGGATGCCGTCGGTGTCGTTGCGCGTGTACGCGCCCATCGCCAGGTTTTCCTCGATGGTCAGTGCACCGAAAACGCCGCGGCCCTCGGGCACCAGCGCGAGGCCGCGCCGGACGAGTTCGAAAGGACGCTTGCCGGTGATGTCGTCACCGCCGTAGCGGATCTTGCCGCGCTTGACCGGCAGCAGGCCGCAGATGCCCTTCAATGTTGTCGTCTTTCCCGCGCCGTTGGCACCGATCAGGCAGACCAATTCGCCTTGACCGACCTCGAGGTCGATGCCCTTGACCGCATGGATTCCGCCGTAGGAGACCTCGAGTTTGGTCAATTCGAGCAGCGGCTTCGGGGCGCTCATCAGGCAGCGCCCTTCAGGTCGAGCGCAATGTCGCCGCCCAGGTAGGCGGCGACCACCTTCGGGTCCTTCTGCACGTCCGCCGCGCTGCCCTCGGCGATCTTCTTGCCGTAATCGAGCACGAGCACGCGGTCACACACGCTCATGACCAGCTTCATGTCGTGCTCGATCAGCAGGATGGTCGTGCCGTCACGGCGGATCTCTGCGAGCAGGTTCTTCAACAACTCGGTCTCGGTGGCGTTCATGCCGGCCGCAGGCTCGTCGAGCGCCAGAAGCTTGGGCTCGGTGGCCAGCGCTCGGGCGATCTCGAGCCGGCGCTGGTCGCCGTAGGCCAGGTGCCGCGCGAGGCTGTGGGCACGCTTTTCCACACCGACATATTCGAGGATTTCGTACGCGCGTTTGTGAATCGCCTTTTCCTCGGCGCGTGCTGTGGCATTGCGGGAGATCGCGCCCCACACGCCGGCAGAGGTGCGCACGTGGCGCCCGATCATCACGTTTTCGAGCGCCGACAGGTTGGCGAACAGCCGGATATTCTGGAACGTGCGGGCGATGCCGCGCACGGCGACCTGGTTCGGCGAAAGGCCGTCCAACGGCTCACCGTCAAACATGAACTCTCCGCCGTCGGGCACATAGATGCCGGTCAGCACATTGAACAGCGACGTCTTGCCGGCGCCGTTGGGTCCGATCAGGCCGTAGATCTCGCCATGATTGATGGTGAAACCGACGTCGGAAAGCGCCTGCACGCCGCCGAAGCGTTTGTTGACGCCCTTGGCCGTCAGGAGTGCCAGGCGGCTCATCAAGGACTTTCGGTCTCGAGTTCGCGCTTGCGCAACGCCGAGGGCAGGATGCCGGCCGGCCGGAACAGCATCATCAGCACCAGCGCCAGGCCGAACAACAGCATCCGGATCACCTCGGGCTCGAGCAGCATGCGGCCAAAGATCGCCTCCTGCACCGGCCCCACCGTGTAGCGCAGGATCTCCGGAACGAACGACAGCAGGACCGCGCCGAGCACGACCCCCCAGATATTGCCCATGCCGCCGAGCACGACCATCGACAGCACCATGATCGATTCGATCAGCCCGAAACTCTCCGGACTGATGAAGCCCTGCGTCGCGGAGAACATGCCGCCGGCGATTCCGCCGAACGACGCGCCCATGGCGAACGCCAGCAGCTTGATGTTGCGAGTGTTGATGCCCATGGCACGAGCGGCGACTTCGTCTTCACGAACCGCCTCCCAGGCGCGGCCGATGCGCGAGTCCTGCAGCCGCATGTTGACGATCATCACGGCGATCAGCACGAGCAGGAAGAAATAGTAGTACTTGATGGGGCCGGTGAAATCGAGACCCAGAATGGTCTGGCTGGTCGCGAAACTGAAGCTGCCGATGCTGAACGGATCGATCAGCGTGATGCCCTGCGGGCCGTTGGTGATGTTGACCGGACGCGCCAGGTTGTTCAGGAAGATACGGACGATCTCACCGAAGCCCAGCGTGACGATTGCCAGGTAATCGCCGCGCAGCTTGAGTGTGGGCGCGCCGAGCAGGACGCCGAAGAGGCAGGCGACGGACGCGCCGATGGGCAGGATGATCCAGAATGGCAGGTGCAGATTGAAATGCGGACTGGCCAGCAACGCGTAGACATAGGCGCCCACGGCATAGAAGGCGATGTAACCCAGGTCGAGCAGGCCGGCGAAACCGACCACGATGTTCAGTCCCAGCGCCAGGAACACGTAGAGGATGGCGAGGTTGGTGATGCGCACCCAGGCGGTGCCCACCGATCCCAGCGCCCATGGCAGGATCAGCAGGACGATCGCGACCATGGCCAGGCCGATCCAGGCGAGCCGGGGATTGCGCTTGGTATTGAAGAAATTTTTCATGGGCCGTAGCTCAGGCGCGATCGGAAACACGCTCGCCGAGCAGTCCTGAAGGCCGGAACACCAGCACGGTGATCAGCACGACAAAGGCGAACACATCCTGATAATTGGAGCCGAACAGCACCAGAAACGGATCATCTGCGCAGCGTTGCGCCAGCGCGTCCGACCAGCTCGCGAGGTTGCACAGATTGGTGAGATCGCCGACGTAGCCCGCGCCCAGCGCCTCGATGATACCCAGCAACATGCCGCCCAGCATGGCGCCGGCCAGGTTGCCGATGCCGCCCAGCACCGCGGCCGAGAACGCCTTGAGGCCGAGGATGAAGCCCATCTGGTAGTGGGCGATGCCGTAGTAGCTGCCGACCATGACGCCGGCCACTGCGCCCAGCCCGGCGCCGATGATGAAGCACAACGAGATGACCTTGTTGACATCGATGCCCATCAGGCCCGCGACTTCCTGATTCTGTGCGGTGGCGCGCATGGCGATGCCGAGCCTGGTGCGGTAGATCAGCAGCAGCAGCCCGGCCATCATGGCCATCGACCCGAAGATGATGACCAGCTGCACATTGGTGATGGTCGCGCCATTCGGATTGCCGGTCAGATGGTAGGGGACCGTCGCGATGATCTGCGGGTAGGGCAGCGGGTTGCGGCTCCAGATGATCAGCGCGAGGTTCTGCAGGACGATCGACAGGCCGATGGCGGTTATCAGTGGCGCCAACCGCGGCGCGCGGCGCAGCGGCCGGTAGGCGACGCGTTCCAGCGTGTAGCCGACCGCCATGCAGGCAGGGACGGCAGTGAACACGCCGGCCGCGACGATGACCAGCGGAGGCAGGCCCGGAGCTCCTGCGGTGAGGGCGACGATGACCGTGTACGCCACCATCGCGCCGATCATCACCACTTCCCCATGGGCGAAATTGATCAGCTGGATGATCCCGTAGACCATCGTATAGCCAAGCGCAACGACCGCATACACGCTGCCCAGCGTGAGGCCGTTGATCAGTTGCTGTACGAAAATATCCAGGCGGGACCTCGAACGTGTGCGGAGGCGGAAGGGCAGATTGTCGCGTCAACCTACCATGGACGGCAAGCGCGGCGCGATCTTCGGCGGCATTGCACTGCACCACCGCGCAATCCGGCGCAAAGAAAAACGGCGCCCCTTGCGGGACGCCGTTTTTTCGGACTGTGCAGCGCCGACTTATTTCTTCGCCGCGGCACCGGACATGAAGTCCGCGAACGCGTAGCTCTTGCCGCCTTGCACGACACCGATCGGAATGACCTTGCCGTCCTTCAGCGTGAAGATGGTGATTTCGGCGTTCTTGCGATCACCCTTCTCATCGAAGGCGATGGTGCCGGTGGCGCCCTTCATTTCGATCTTCTGCAGTTCCGGCAGGTACTTCGCCGGGTCGGCCGAATCGGCCTTCTGCATTGCGGCGATCAGCAGGTTGGCGGAATCGTAGCTGAACGGCGCGTACTGCTTGATCTCGCCATACTTGCCGTTGAACGCAGCGACGAAGTCCTTGCTGGCGGCTTCGACCGGCAGGCCGGCCTGCGAGCAGATGAGGCCTTCGGCCGCGCCGCCGGCGAGTTTCGCCATTTCCGAGGTGCAGGCACCGTCGCCAAAGGCGAACACGCTCTTGATGCCGAGTTCGCGGGCCTGCTTGATCATCGGGCCGCCGGTGGCGTCCATGCCGCCGTAAAAGATCGCGTCCGGCGACTTGCCCTTCATCTTGGTCAGGATCGCCTTGAAGTCGGTTGCCTTGTCGTTGGTCTTTTCGCGCGCGACGATCGCGATACCCGCAGCCTTCAGTGTTTTCTCGACTTCGTTGGCCAGACCTTCGCCGTAGGCGGTGGCGTCGTCGACGACTGCGACCTTCTTGAGCTTCAGGCCGTCCAGGTACTGCGCGATGGCCGGACCCTGCTGGTCGTCACGGCCAACGACGCGGAAGATGCCCTTGAAGCCCTGCTCGGTCAGCGTCGGATTGGTTGCCGAAGGCGAGATCATCGGGATGCCGGCCTGGGTGTAGACCGCCGAGGCGGGAATCGTCACGCCCGAATTCAGGTGGCCGACCACGCCGGCGACCTTCGCGTCGGCGAATTTCTGGGCGATCGTCGGTCCGAGCTTCGGATCGGCCTGATCGTCCTCCGCCAGCAGTTCGAACGTGACTTTCTTGCCGCCGAGCTTGATGCCCTTGGCGTTGGCTTCGTCGATGGCCAGGCGGGCGCCATTTTCATTGTCCTTGCCAAGATGGGCGATGCCGCCGGTCAGCGGGCCGGCATGGCCGATCTTGACGATGACTACTTCTTCGACCGGGGCGGCGGCGGGCGCCGCAGCCATCTTGGGCTCTTCCTTCTTGCCGCAACCGTAGAAGGTAACGAGGGCGGCCGCGACGAGCGACAGGCCGAGTTTTTTCGACATGTTCATATGGTTTCTCTCCGGGGCAGAATTAGGATGAAGTTGGGAAACGAACTATTATGGACCCCTGAGCTTTGGTGTCAATGGACGGTCGGAGGCAGGTCGCCGGTCCTGATGCCCGTTACGCGGTATCCGCGTTTCGTCGGGCCGGGGCGCATTTGGTCGCCGGCGGCGTTACAACCGCTCGTGCAACGCGGACAATGCGACAGGCTCGAAATCCGGAGTCGCGGTTCGCCGCATCCAAACAGGATCGACGGCGAATCTGGGGGCCGCGGGGCTGATCGTCCCCGGCGCCGATTGGGAGAAGCAATGAGTATCGGAATCACGAAACGGCGAGTCGTCGTCGCACTGGTTGTGTTGCTGCTGGCAGGGGCGCTGGCCGCGGCGATCACGATGCGTATCGCCAAGAGGGCGGCCGAGAAGGACGCCGGCAAGGACGTGCCTGTCACGCTGGAGTTCGCAACGGGGGATCTCACCTCGGTCGAGGCCCGGGCGCTTTCACGCTGGCTGCCGGTGTCCGGAACCATGCGCCCGCTGCGTCAGGCCACGGTCAAGGCCAAGGTCTCGGGCGATGTGCGCCAGATCACCGTGCGCGAGGGGGACGCAGTGCAGGCCGGCCAGATGCTGGTCCGTGTCGATACCTCCGATCTGGATGCGCGACTGATCGAGCGACAGGGCCTGCTCGAGTCGGCGAGGGCGCAACTGGCGCTGGCAGAGAAGACGCTGGCAACCAACCAGAAGCTCCTGAAGCAGAATTTCATCTCGCAGAACGCGTTCGATGGTTCCGAATCGAGTGTCAACGTCACGCGCGGCAGCGTCAAATCGGCGGAGGCGCAGGTGCGCCTGGCGCAGAACGCGCTGAAGGATGCGGTGGCGTACGCGCCTTTGTCGGGAGTGGTCGCGAAGCGCCACGTGCAGGCTGGCGAGAAGGTCGCCTTCGACACGCCGCTGGTCACCGTAGTCGACCTCAAGGATATGGAATTGCAGGCACTGGTACCTGCCATCGACATTCCGGAACTGAAGACCGGCATGTCGGTCGACCTTTCGGTCGATGGCTTCGGCGAGCGCCGCTTCACCGGGCGCATCGAGCGGATCAGCCCGTCGACCGAGCCCGGTACGCGGGCGATCCATGTCTTCGTGGCCCTGAGCAATCCCGGCAACGAGCTTCGTGGAGGCATGTTCGCCACTGGCCGTATTGCCCTCGCGGCCGATGCGCCGGTGCCGACCTTGCCCGCGATCGCGGTACGCACCGAGGCCGGACGGAGCTTCATCTGGACGATCCAGGACGGCAAGCTGGTCAAGCGCATGGTGGTCATGGGACGCCGCGACGAGGAGACCGGCCGCGTTGAAATCAAGACCACGCTGGCGCCGGAAACGAAGGTGCTGGCGGCGCGCTTCGAGAATCTGAAGGAGGGTGCGCCGGCGCTGGTCAAGGCAACCGTCCCGACGCCGAAGCACGGTTAGGGCGCGAACCATGTGGATCACCCGCGTCTCGATCAACAACCCCGTCTTCGCCACCATGGTGATGGTTGCGCTGACCGTGCTGGGCCTTTTCTCCTACGCCAAGCTGCGGGTCGAGCAGATGCCGGACGTGACGCTGCCCTTCGTCATCATCCAGACGCAGTATCCAGGCGCCTCGCCCGAGGCGATTGAGTCGGACATCACCAAACCGCTGGAAAACGCCGTCAACGGCGTCGCCGGCGTCAAGCTGATTCGTTCCTACACCTTCGAAGGCGGCAGTTCGGTTTTCGCCGAATTCCGTCTCGACACCGACATGATGCGGGCGATGCAGGACGTCCGCGACAAGGTGGCGCAGGTGCGTCCGGGATTCCCCAGGGATGCCAAGGATCCGCTGGTCGTGCGTGCCGATAACGACAACCAGGAGCCGGTGGTGTCGTTGGCGATGATGTCGAAGACGGTCGATTTGCGCGAGCTTACGTCTCTGACCGACCAGACCGTCGTCAAGGGGCTGGAAAACGTGCCGGGCGTCGCCCGCATCGAGATCAACGGCAGGGTGACACGGCAGATTCTGGTGCAGATCAAGCCGCAGGCACTGACAGCGCTGGGGATCGGCGTCGATCAGGTCATCAACGCCATTCGCGCGGCGAATCAGGATGTGCCGGCGGGCCGCCTGTCGCGCGGCGCGAGCGACACCATCGTGCGCATCGAAGGCAAGATCAAGGATCCGGAGCAATTTGGCCGGATCATCGTCGCGCAGCAGGGCGGCGGCGCAGTGTACCTGTCGCAGGTTGCCGAAGTGATCGATGGCGAGAAGGAACAGACCTCGCTGGCCCGGATCAACGGTCAGCCGTCGATCACCCTGGACGTGCTGAAGTCGCAGGACGCCAACATCGTCGAGACCGGGCGTGGCGTCCTGGCGGCCGTCGAGGCACTGAAAAAGCGCCTGCCCGAGGATGTCGAGCTTTCCGTCGTCTTCAACGAGGCCGAAAACGTCGAAAGAAGCGTCAACCGCGTCAAGTCGACGATTCTCGAGGGTGCGGGGCTGACCGTGCTGATCGTCTTCCTCTTCCTGCACAGCTGGCGCAGTACGATCATCACCGGCCTCACTCTGCCGATTTCGGTGATCGCGACCTTCATCGCGCTCTATGCGTTTGGCTTCTCGCTCAATTTCCTGACGCTGATGGCGCTGTCGTTGTGCATCGGCCTCCTTATCGATGATGCCATTGTCGTGCGCGAGAATATCGTTCGCCACCTGGGCATGGGCAAGGACCACATGACGGCCGCGCGGGAGGGCACCGACGAAATCGGGTTGGCGGTGATGGCGACGACCTTCGCCATCGTCGCGGTGTTCGTGCCCATCGCGTTCATGAGCGGCATCATCGGCCGCTTCTTTTTCCAGTTCGGCGTTACCGTTGCCGTAGCGGTCATGGTTTCCCTGTTCGTCAGTTTCACGCTCGACCCGATGCTGTCCGCGGTCTGGCATGACCCGCCGGGCTCGCGCTTCGCGCGCGTGCCGTGGCTTGGCCGCTTCATGGAACGTGTCGAGCGTGGAATCGAGTGGCTGCACAGTATTTACGGCGAAATTCTGGAGTTGGCCTTGCGCCACCGCAAGAGCGTGCTGGTCATCTCGTTTTCGATGTTTTTCGGCAGCTTCGCGCTGGTGCCATTGATCGGCAGCGAATTCGTTCCCGAGTCGGACCGCAGTTTCACCTCGTTGCGCCTGAGTACGCCGGTCGGGTCCAGCCTCGAGTACACGGATGGAAAGATTCGTGAAGTCGAAGCGATCCTCAAGCAGTTTCCCGAGATCCGCCTGGCGATGACCACGGTCGGCACCAGCGAGGGCCGCAACTACGCGCGGATCAATCTGAAGCTGACCGATCGCGACCAGCGCGAACGTACGCAGAAGGACCTGGAAAAGGCGATGCGTGCCGCGTTGAAACCGGTTCCCGGCATCGAGCTCACCGTGGGCTTCAACCGCCCCATCTTCGTCAACATCCTCGGGCCCGACCCTGAAACACTCGTCAGGCTCGCCAATGAAGTGAAGGCGCGTTTCTCGACCATTCCCGGCATCGCCGATCTGGAGTTGTCCGAAAAACTCGCCAACCCCGCGCTGTCGATCCGCCTGAACAATGCCGCGGCGGCAGACCTGGGCATTACGGTTTCGCAGGTCGGCTCGATGCTGCGGCCGTTGCTTGCGGGCGACACCGTGAGCTACTGGCTCGGTCCGGACGCGCAGAATTACGAGGTCAATGTGCGGTTGGCGAAGAACCAGCGGGAGCTTGCCTCGGACCTGGCCAATCTGTACCTCACCACCAACCAGCGCGGACCGAATGGCGAGCTGCGCATGGTTCCGCTGCGGCAGGTCGCGGAAATCGTCGAGACCGCGAGCCCGCAGACCATCCGCCGTGAGGAGTTGCAACGTCGGGTATCGATCTTCGCCAACGCGCAGGGACGTCCGGCCGGCGACGTCGGCAAGGACGTCAGCGAAATCGTCAAGAATACGACGCTGCCTCCCGGCTACCGCTTCTCCGTGCGGGGGCAGACCGAGCAGATGCAGGACTCGTTCAAGGCGGCGCTGGCGTCACTGGGACTCGCGGTGATCTTCATCTACCTGATTCTCGCGTCGCAGTTCGCGAGCTTTCTGCAGCCGGTGGCGATCATGGTGTCGCTGCCGTTCTCGTTGATCGGCGTATTCCTGGCATTGATGTTCACCGGTACGACATTGAATATCTTCTCGATGATCGGCTTCATCATGTTGATGGGCCTGGTCACCAAGAACGCAATCCTGCTGGTTGACTTTGCCAATCGGGCGCGACGCGCGGGCGCAAGCCTGCACGACGCGTTGCTGCGCGCCGGACAGGTGCGACTGCGGCCGATTTTGATGACCACCGCGGCGATGATCGGCGGCATGCTGCCGCTGGCGCTGGGAGTCGGTGAAGGCGGCGAGACGCAGGCGCCCATGGGTCGTGCCATCATCGGCGGGGTGATCACCTCGACGCTGTTGACGCTGGTCGTGGTGCCGGTGCTCTATACCTATCTCGACGGCTTGTTCGAATGGCGGCGCGCGCGCCACGCCGCGAAGAGTTCGACCGGGACCCCGCCGACGGGCGGGGCGCCGATTGCTGCACCGGGATCCGCCGGGGAATGAGGATGCAACAGAGGGTTTCAGAAGGGATGGCGCACCCGGTTGACGTGCGATAATCTTGCACTGGATAATAAATGACCGCGAGTCAGTTGAGTGTTGCGGTGCGCAAGATTCGGACTCGCCAACATTTGCTTTGGTCAGCTGAAGCCGTGGCGTCGTGCCCGGCGACACCGGAACCCCAAGCGAAGCTACACCTCCACGCCCATCGAATCATGGACATCGAACTAGCACGCTACAACATGGTCGAGCAGCAAATCCGCACCTGGGACGTGCTGGACCAGGCCGTGCTCGATCTTCTGTTCAACGTCCGGCGCGAGGATTTCGTGCCGCCGACGTACCGCGCCATCGCGTTTGCCGATCTGGAGCTGCCACTGCCGGGAGGGCAGCGGATGTGGACGCCCAAGGTCGAGGCCCGGGTTCTGCAGGATTTGCGCCTGACCGGCAGCGAATCCGTCCTCGAGATCGGAACCGGCAGCGGCTATTTCACCGCACTGCTGGCCAGCCGCGCACGCGAGGTATTGTCGGTCGAAATCGACGCCAGTCTGTCGGCGGACGCGGCGGCGAAACTCGATCACCACGGCTTCGATACGGTCCGGTGTGCAGTCGGCGACGGCGCCCGGGGCTGGGGGCACGAGCTGTTCGACGCGATCGTCCTCACCGGTTCGACGCCGCTTCTTCCCGAGGCGTTCCTGGCGCAGCTGAAACCCGGCGGACGCGTGTTTGCCATCGTCGGCGACGCACCGGCCATGATCGCGAGACTCGTCGCCTGGACGGCACCCGGAACCCGGGTGAGCACCGACCTTTTCGAGACGGTCGTTGCGCCGCTGGTCAATGCAGCGACGCCGGCGCGGTTCCAGTTTTGATTCCCCAGCTGGGACCGGCGGAACTCGCGGCATGGCGTGGCGATGCCCTCCGGCCTGCGCCGGTCGTCGTGGACGTGCGCGAACCCTGGGAATTCGAACGCTGTCGTATCGAGGGCTCGTTGCACTTCCCGTTGGCCACGCTCGGAACTCGGGTCGACGAACTGCGATCGGCAGGCGACATCGTGCTGGTGTGCCACCATGGGACGCGAAGCCAGCACGCGGCGATGTGGCTCGCCGGCAACGGTGTTGCGCGCGTGCACAACCTGCGGGGCGGCGTCGATGCGTGGGCCCGTGAAGTCGATCCACTGATGAACCGCTATTGACGACAATGACCAACCTGCCGAGCCGCGCACGGCGCAAGCTGCCGTGCCAAAACGGAACACTTACATGAACCGCTCGTATTACGCTGTTTCCCGCCGCTTCGCCGCCGCCGTTGCCCTCGCAGGAGTTCTCGGAGCGGGGGCCGTCCAGGGCGAAGATCTGCTGCAGGTCTATCGCGAGGCGCAAAAAAGTGATCCTGCTCTCGCCGCGGCGCGCGCGAGCTGGGAGGCAACCCAGGAGCGCGTCCCGCAGGCGCGCGCTGCGCTATTGCCCAATGTTTCGCTTGCGGGTACAGCCAACATCAACAATTACGATGCGACGATCCGGGGTGCGACCAAGATCGAGCTCGACCGCAATTACGGGCAGGGCAGTCTCGTTTTTTCCGCTTCGCAGCCGCTTTACCGGATGCAGAACGTCGTCGCGCTGGATCAGGCGACGCAGCAGGTTGCCCAGTCTGACTACACGCTGGCGATCGCGCAGCAAGACCTGATCATCCGCACCACGGTCGCCTATTTCGACGTCCTGACCGCCGAGTACAACGTCGAACTGGCCGAGCAGCAGAAAAAAGCGGTCTCCGAACAACTCGCGCAGGCGAAACGCAACTTCGAGGTCGGCACGGCGACGATTACCGACACCAACGAAGCGCAGGCGAAATACGACTCGATCGTCGCCTTCGAAATCCAGTCGCAGAACGACCTCGACCGCAGGCGCACCGCGCTGCGCGCCATCATCGGGCATTTTCCCAAGACCGTGAAGCGGGTCGGACGCGGTTTCGATCCCGTGCTGCCGTCGCCGAACCGGCTGGAGCACTGGGTGGAACGGGCGCTCGAGAACAATCTGGGCGTGCGCGTGCAACAGGGAAATCTTGCCATCGCCACGCTTGAAGTCGACCGCGCGAAGGCCGGGCACTATCCGACGCTCGATCTGGTCGGCAGCTACGGCGGGCAGGCGTCGAACGGGTCCGCGAGTTCGGGCAGCAACAGCGAATCGCGCACCGGGCTGATCGGTCTCCAGCTCAACCTGCCGCTCTACCAGGGCGGATTCGTGAATTCGCGCGTGCGCGAGGCGATCGCGCTCCAGGATCGCGCGCGCGCCGATCTCGAGTCCGCGCGCCGCGCGGCCGAGTCCAACGCGCAGGACGGTTTTTCCGGCGTGAACAACGCGGTGGCCGGAGTCAAGGCATTCGAACAGGCCGCCGCATCGGCAGAAGTGGCGCTGCAGTCGAACATCCTCGGTCAGGAAGTCGGCATTCGCACCAACCTCGACGTATTGCTGGTGCAGCAGAACGTCTTCTCTGCACGTCGCGACGTGGCCAACGCCTATTTCGCCTACATCATCGCGGTACTCAGGCTCAAGGCCGCCGTCGGTTCGCTGACGGAACAGGATTTGGAGCAGATCAATCGCCGGCTGAACGGCTGACGTCCGGGGCCGCGGGCAGCTTGCCAGCCAGCCAGTTCCACAGTCGGTCTGCGGCGCCGCGATGCGCCGCCTGAAAGCCGTACGCCGCCTCGCGCATGCCGGCGCGCCGGACCGGGTTTGCCAGCAGGGTGGCGACCTCACGCAGCAATGCGTCGGCATCTTCGATCCGGATTGCGGCGCCCGCCTCGACGGCCCGCGTCGTCGCCTCCGCGAAATTGAAGGTGTGCGGTCCGATCAGTGTCGGAGTTCCCGTGGCGATCGCCTCGATAAGATTCTGACCGCCCGTGGGCACGAGGCTGCCGCCGACGAATGCGGCGTCGGCGGCTGCGTAGTAGGCAGGCAACTCGCCGAGCGAGTCACCCAGCAGCACCGTCGCCTCCGCTGGCGTGTCGCGCCCGTCGCTGCCCCTGACGTAGGAGACGCCTCGCGCTTCGAGCAGCGAGGCGACCGCGTCGAAGCGCTGCGGATGCCGCGGCACGACCACCGTCAGCGTGTCGCGTGGCAGCGTGGCGCGTGCCAGCGCATCGAGCAGCAGCGCCTCCTCGCCATCGCGCGTCGATGCTGCAACCCATACCGGGCGGGCGGCACCGAACCGCGTGCGGAATTCGCGTCCACGGTCGAGCATGCTGTCGGTGATTTCCACGTCGAACTTGAGGTTGCCGGTGACCACGACGTCGCGCGTGCCGGCAGCGGTCAACCGCTGCGCGTCGTCGTCGGTCTGCGCGGCAGCGCCGGAGAGCGCCGCGAACATCGGCCGGGTCAGGGCGGGCAGGCGCTGATAGCCATTGAGCGAGCGCCGCGACAAGCGGGCATTGACCAGGAAAAGCGGGATTCCGCGGGCCGCGCAAGCCGCGACCAGGTTCGGCCACATTTCGGTTTCCATGAGCAGTCCGGCGCCAGGCGAGAAGCGTCTGAGGAAGGCCCGGATTGCGAAAGGGAAATCGTAGGGAAGCCACGTTTGCACGATCTGGTCGCCATAGAGCGCCCGGCCGGCCTCGCGGCCCGTCGCCGTCATGTGCGTCATCAGGATCGCAAGATCTGGACGCTCGCGCCGCAACCGCTCGATCAGCGGCGCGGCGGCGCGGGTTTCGCCAAGCGACACCGCATGAATCCAGATCGCGTCGCCGGTCAGGGTGGGCAGGGCGCCGCTGTAGCGGCCGAAGCGCTCGCCGATGTTGACGCGATAGCCGGGTTCACGCCGTCCACGCCACCACAGGCGCAGCGGTAACCACGGCAGCGCCAGGTACCAGAGCAACGTATACAGCGAACGCATCAGCAGCCAGGCGCGCCGCGCAGCAGCCGGCCGGCCGTGGCGGTGACCTCGTCGAACTCCGGCTCCATGCCGTTGCCGCCGAGGTCGGCCCCGTGCGCGCCGATGCGGCCTACGCCCGCGAGTCTTGGATCGGTACTGGAAAACAGCGCGATGGTCGGCCTGCCCAGCGCTGCCGCGAGGTGAGTCAGCCCGGTATCGACGCCGACGACGATTTCGGCACGACCGGCCAGCGTGGCGAGTTCCGCAAGCGATTGGCGCGGCGGAACAATGGCACCGGGGATGCCGGCGGCGAGCCGCCGGCTGCGCGCCTCCTCTTCGGCGCTGCCCCATGGCAGGAGCGTGGCCAGGCCAATCGCGTCGAATTGCCTGAGAAGTTCGCGCCAGCGCGCCTCCGGCCAGAGCTTGTCGGCACGCGAGGTGGCGTGAAACATCAGCGTGTACGGTCCTTCAGGCATCGCCGCGGCGGAGGCGGGCAGCTGAAAGCGCCACCGCGGCGGACCTTCAGCACGGTAGCCGAGCGCTGCGGCGGCGAGCGCGCGGCACTTGTCGACGAAGTGGAGGTTGCGGTCGATTCGATGGTGCACGTTGTCGAACCACGCGGCGACCGGTTCGCGGATGCTGTGCCGGTCGAGGCCGTGCCGGACTCCGCGCGCGAGGCGCGCGACCAATGCGCCCTTGACCTGTTCCTGCAAATCGAGGATCGCATCATAGGACTGGTCCGAGATCTGCGCCCGGAATGCCGCAAATTCGCGCCAGGTTGCGGGCGCGAACGGCGCTCGCCGCCAGCGACGCAACGCCAGTGGCACCACGCGGCGCACCGTGGGTACCAGCCCCACGAGTGGCGCAAACGCCTCTTCGGCAACCCAGTCGACGTTCGTCCCGGGCCGGTGCATCGCGATATCGGCGATGATGGAGAGCGCATAGACGACATCACCGAGCGATGACGGCCGCACGACGAGCACGCTGCTCATCGGGTTCGTCCCGCAAGCGTGCGATCATGCGTCGAGGGAGCCGGGCAAACCACGTAGAATCCGCTGTTCGAGCCTGTCGGAATGGGCGGCAGGCGCCGCCACCGGCGGCAAATCCGCCCTATCGCGAATGCCTGAACCGCTTCCCCTTTCGCTGATCGTCATCACCCGCGACGCTGCGCAGGAACTCCCGGAGTGCCTCGCGTCGGTGGCGTTTGCGGCAGAAATCATTGTCGTCGATTCGGGCAGCAGCGATGATACCGTAGCCGTTGCGCGTCGGCTCGGCGCACGGGTGATCGAACACCCGTGGCTGGGTTTCGGGCCGCAGAAGAATTTTGCGGTCGGGCAGGCGGTCCACGACTGGGTGCTTTGCCTCGATGCGGATGAACGCGTGACGAGTGAGCTAGCGGCGGCGATCGGCCGGGTGTTTGCGGTCGGCAAGCCGCGGGCGCCGGCCTTCACGTTTGCGCGTCGCAACCGCTTTCTCGGACGCTGGCTGGCGCATGGCGAGGGCTACCCCGACTGGAATGTGCGGCTTTTCGACCGCCGCAGGGCGCGCTGGACCAACGATCCGGTGCATGAGCACGTGGCCGCCGACGGCGCGGTTGAGCGACTCGCCGGCGACCTCGAGCACCTTTCTGCCGAGTCGATCGAGGCCTATGTCGCCAAACAGAACAGGTATACGTCGCTGCAGGCCGACGCCATGCATGCGCGTGGCGAACGCGCGGGGACGCTGACCATCGTGTTCTCGCCGCTTGCACGGTTTTTTCGTTTCTACGTGATCCGGCTGGGCTTTCTCGACGGAATCGCCGGATTCGCCCATATCGGCATTGGCGCCTTCGCCAGTTTTCTCAAATACACCAAGCTGCGCGCACACAGCGCACCGCCACCGAAATGAGCGCTTCACCCGCGACCGCGCATGTACTGGTGACCGGCGCCGCAGGCTTCATCGGCATGCACGTCGCCCGCAAGCTGCTCGCGCAGGGCGTACGGGTGCATGGCGTCGACAGCCTCGATCCCTATTACGATGTCAGCCTGAAGGAGGCCCGGCTGCGCGAGCTGGCGGGACTGCCGGGTTATGCCTTCGAGCGGCTGGACCTGGCCGATGGGGAGGCGACGGCGCGGCTCTTTGGCGTTGGCGGCTTTAGCCACGTCGTGCACCTTGCCGCGCAGCCCGGCGTACGCCATTCACTCACCCATCCCGCTGCGTACCTGACCAACAATATCGGCGCGTTCGGTAACGTGCTCGAGGGGTGCCGGCATGGCCGCGTCGCGCACCTGGTTTACGCGTCGAGCTCGTCGGTCTACGGCGCGAGCCGCGAACTGCCGTTCACCGAAGAGCAGCGAACCGACCATCCGTTGTCGCTGTACGCGGCCACCAAGTGTGCGAACGAATTGATGGCCTACAGCTACAGCCATTTGTTCGCCTTGCCGGTAACCGGCCTGCGCTTTTTCACCGTATACGGACCCTGGGGCCGGCCGGACATGTCGCCGATGCTGTTCACCAAGGCAATCCTCGCCGGAACGCCGATCCGGGTTTTCAACGAGGGACGGATGCAGCGTGATTTCACCTACGTCGATGACATCGTCGAAGGCGTCGTCCGTATCCTCGTTCGCCCGGCTTCGCCGGCTGCGGACGGCGGGCCGCCCACGGCGCTGTACAACATAGGCAACAATCAGACGATCGAGTTGAACGAATTCATCACCACGCTCGAAGCACTGCTTGGCCGCACGGCGGTGCGCGATTTGCAGCCGATGCAGCCAGGCGACGTTCCTTCGACCTATGCCTCGATCGCGCGGCTCGAGGCGGCGACCGGATTCACCCCCCGAACGCCGCTGGCGTCGGGACTGGCGCACTTCGTCGCGTGGTATCGCAACTATTACCGCGCGTGAGGGCGCGCCGGGTCGGGCGACGCTGGTAAAATCCGGAGGACGCGACAAGGGCGGCGCTCCGGCCGACTCCGCGAACGGCTCCCACCATGATCCTGGTTACTGGCGGCGCGGGCTTCATCGGCGCCAATTTCGTGTTGGACTGGCTCACGGCCGAGGGTGAGCCCGTCGTCAATCTCGACTTGCTGACCTACGCCGGCAATCTCGGCAACCTGGCGACACTGGCGCGGGACTCGCGGCACATTTTCGTTCGCGGAGACATCGGCGATCGTCCGCTGGTCGAGGCGCTGCTTGGGCAGCATCGTCCGCGGGCGATCGTCAATTTCGCCGCCGAATCGCACGTCGACCGGTCGATCCATGGTCCGGCCGCGTTTGTCGAAACCAACATCGTCGCAACCTTCAATCTGCTCGATGTCGTGCGCGGATGGTGGGCGGCGCTCCCGGCGCCGGATCGCGAGGGATTCCGCTTCCTTCACGTATCCACCGACGAAGTCTATGGATCGCTGGCGGCGGATGCCCCGGGATTCGCCGAGACGACGGCCTACGCGCCGAACAGCCCCTACTCCGCCTCCAAGGCTGCGTCCGATCATCTGGTTCGCGCCTGGCACCACACGTTCGGGTTGCCCACGCTCACCACGAATTGTTCGAACAACTATGGCCCGCGCCAATTTCCGGAGAAGCTGATCCCGCTGATGATCGTCAACGCGATCGCGGGAAAATCGCTGCCGGTCTACGGTGACGGGCAGAATGTGCGCGACTGGCTCTACGTTGGTGACCACTGCGCGGCAATTCGCGCGGTGCTGGCCGAGGGACGGCCCGGGGAGACCTACAATGTCGGCGGCAATGCCGAGATGAAGAATCTGGAAGTCGTGCGCGCAGTTTGCTCGCTGCTGTCGGAGGAGCGCCCGGGACCCGACTACGCTTCTCTGGTCCAGTTCGTCACCGATCGTCCAGGTCATGATCGCCGTTACGCGATTGACCCGACGAAAATTCGCGGTGAGCTTGATTGGTCGCCAGCGGAGTCGTTCGAGTCGGGCATGCGCCGCACGATTCGCTGGTACCTGGACAACCCGTCGTGGCTGGCGGCGGTGACCAGCCGCGATTACCAGAAATGGGTGACGCTGCAGTACGCGGCGGCCTGAAGCCGACCATGGCGCGAAAGGGCATCATTCTCGCTGGCGGTTCCGGAACGCGGCTCTACCCGGTCACGCAGGTCGTGTCCAAGCAACTGCTGCCGGTCTTCGACAAGCCGATGATCTACTACCCGCTTTGCACGCTGATGCTGGCGGGTATCCGGGACATCCTGCTCATCTCCACCCCCGAGGACACGCCTCGCTTCGCGCAGCTCCTGGGCGACGGCGCGCGCTGGGGCCTCAACCTGTCCTACGCGGTGCAGCCCTCTCCCGAGGGACTCGCGCAGGCTTTTGTCATCGGCCGCGATTTTGTCGGGGGCGACACCAGCGTTCTGGTGCTTGGCGACAATATCTTCTACGGCCATGACCTGCCCGCGCAGCTGGCGCGCGCCAACGCCGCGACGGAAGGCGCGACGGTGTTCGCCTACCCGGTGGCGGATCCCGAGCGTTACGGCGTTGCCGAAATCGACCGCGAGGGGCGGGTGCTGTCGCTGGAGGAAAAGCCCAGGCAGCCGAAGTCGCGCTACGCGGTCACGGGGCTGTATTTCTACGACAATCGCGTGCTCGATATCGCGCGCGAGTTGCGCCCGTCTGCGCGCGGCGAGCTCGAGATCACCGACGTGAACAAGGCCTACCTCGCGCGGGGCGCGCTGTCCTGCGAGGTCCTGGGACGGGGCATGGCCTGGCTCGACACGGGCACCCACGAATCACTGCTCGAGGCCTCGCAATACATTGAAACGATCGAACGGCGTCAAGGGCTGAAGATCGCCTGCCCGGAGGAAATCGCCTGGCGGCTGGGCCTCATCGACGACGCCGCGCTGGAGCGCGAAGGCCTGGCGCTCGCGAAAAACGGCTACGGTCAGTACCTGCTCGCGCTGCTGCGCGACCCGTTGTTGCGGTAGCGGATTTCGCGATGCTGATTTCGCCCACCGCGCTGCCCGACGTCCTGCTGCTCGAGCCTCGCGTGTTTGGCGATGATCGTGGCTATTTCTACGAGAGCTGGAATCGGCGCGCGCTGGCCGCGCAGGGTTTCACCGCCGAGTTCGTGCAGGACAACCACTCGAGGTCGGCCCGCGGCGTGCTTCGCGGCCTCCACTACCAGCTCGAGCACCCGCAGGGGAAGCTGGTCCGGGTTGTTGCTGGCGAGGTTTTCGACGTGGCCGTGGACCTGCGGCGTTCTTCGCCGACCTTCGGCCGCTCGATCGCGATGACGCTTTCAGCGGAGAACCGGCGGATGTTGTGGATTCCTCCGGGATTCGCCCATGGGTTTCTGGTGACCTCGGAACATACCGAGTTTCTCTACAAGACGACCGACTACTGGTATCCGGAGCACGAGCGCACGCTGCTGTGGAGTGATCCCGCCCTGGCGATCGAATGGCCGCTGCCGGGCAAGCCGCAGCTCGCCGCCAAGGACGCCGACGGCAAGCTGCTCGGCGTTGCCGAAACCTACGCCTGAGGGTGCCATGACCCGGGCGAACGCGCGGCCACGCATCCTGCTGACCGGCACCGCCGGCCAGGTCGGTGGGGAACTTGCCCGGCTGTTGCCAGCGCAGGGCGACGTCGTCGCGCTCGATCGCAATGCACTCGACCTGGCCGATGCCGACGCCATCGTCGCCACCATGCGCAGCGTCCGGCCGGATCTGATCGTGAACGCCGCGGCATACACGGCCGTTGATCTGGCGGAGCGCGAGCGCGATGCGGCGTATGCCGTCAACGCGCGCGCGCCCCAGGTGCTGGCCGACGAGGCGCGGCGAGTCGATGCGGTCCTGATCCACTATTCGACCGACTATGTGTTCGACGGCCGAGCGACCTCTCCGTATGCGGAAAATGCGCCGACCGGTCCGCTCGGCGTGTATGGCGCGAGCAAGCTCGAGGGTGAGCGCGCGATCGCCGCGTCAGGTGCGCGGGCACTGGTGTTGCGTACCAGCTGGGTATACGGTCTCACCGGCAGGAATTTCCTCCTTACCATTCAGCGGCTTGCCGCTGGACGAGAGGAGTTGCGCATCGTGGGTGACCAGACGGGGACGCCGAACTGGTCGCAGACGCTGGCGCAGTCGACCGCGCAGTTGATCGCGCTCGGACTCCCGGCGCTGGCGGAACGTGCAGGCTTGTACCACCTTTCCGCCGGCGGGCAGACCACGTGGCACGGCTTTGCCCGCGCCATCGTCGGCAACGTGGACAAGCCGCGCGTCGCCGCGATCACGACCGCCGAGTATCCGACGCCGGCGCGGCGCCCAGCCTATGGCGTACTGGACAACCGGCGCTTCACCGAAGCCTTCGGGATCGAGCTTGCCGATTGGCAGGACGCGCTCGCCGTCTGCCTTGCCAGTCAACGCACCGGCTAGAAGCGGTATTGCACGTCCGCGGTCGCGTCGACTGCGATGGTCGTGTCGGCGCCCCGGATGACGATTGCGTTCATGCCGAAAGTCACGCCGCCGAAGCGTTCGTCCATCCGGTATTCACCCAGCGTTCGCAGTGGCTCGACGCCGACTTCTGCCGTCGCCTGATCGGTGGTGGTCACCTGGCAACGCACGCAGGGCTTGACGAACTTCAGCACAGCTTCGCCAATGGTGATGGTGTCCAGGTGGTCCTCGTCGCCAGCGGGAAGTCCGTCAAGCACGATGTTCGGACGAAAGCGATTCATCGGCAACGCCGGCGCGCCACGACGGGCGAGACGCGCGTTGAGGTCGACCAGCGATTCCGTCCCCGTCACCAAATACGGATAGCTGTCGGAAAACAGCGTATTCGCGCCGCTGTCGCCCACGAAATCCGGGTTGCAGGCCCGGGCGAGTTCCCGGTGGAAGCGAACCAGTCGCGCGGGAACCCCGAGCAGGGACTCGAGCCATGCGGCGGCGAAATCTCCGGCGTCCAGTCCTTCCACGTGGCTGTGCCAGACGGTGACGGGGCGCGGCGACGACTCCGTCGCCGCGAGTGGGACGCAAAGCGCAGCGAATCCGGGCGCCGACAGGCACAAGCTGCCGTTGGCGACGGCGACATCGATGAGTGCCAGTTGCGGTACTTCGCGCTGGGTGATGAACTTGCCCTGCGGATCGATGACCATCCACTCGCGATCAAGAACGCCTTCCGACGCGAGGCCGGTCACGGCGACCTTGG
This sequence comes from Betaproteobacteria bacterium, assembly GCA_032123655.1. GTDB lineage: Bacteria > Pseudomonadota > Gammaproteobacteria > Burkholderiales > Casimicrobiaceae > VBCG01. The sequence continues at coordinate 60,426 of JAQBEY010000016.1, read as the reverse complement.
CCCGCAGGGGCGTCAGGCCGCGGCAACCCTTGACCGGGTAAACGTGCAGCGCGGCGACACGGACATTCGTCATTGTGGCAGCGCCGACATCGCGGGTCGGTTGCGGCGAAGGCGCGAAATCGACGAGGCAATCCGCCGGTACGTGCGTGCCGGCGTCAGCGCAAGCCCGCCGTATAGTCGGCGAGCGCCTTCATCTGCGCGTCCGTCATGTGCTGCGCAACCGCCGACATGACCTTGCCATTGCTGTCTTTGCCGTCCTTGTCGGCGCCGCGCTCGCCGGACTTGAAGGCCTTGAGCTGCGCATACGTGTAGTCGGCATACTGGCCGGACAGCCTCGGATAATTCTTCGGAAGGCCGGCACCATTGGGCGCGTGGCATGAGGAACATGCCGGCAGACCGCTGCCGGCGTCGCCGGCGCGATATAGCGCCTGCGCCTTGACCACCGTGGTCGCGTCGCGGGCAGTCTGGAGCGTTGGTTTCTGCTGCGAAAAATAGACGCCCAGAGCGGTCATTTCCTCGGGCTTCAGCGCCGCCGTCATCCCCTGCATCACCGCGTTTACGCGCACGCCTTCCTTGAAGTGGCGCAATTGGCGGGTGGTATACTCCGCCACCTGTCCGGCGAGGCTCGGATTCGCGGACGCCGCACTGTTTCCGTCGACGCCATGGCACGCCGCGCAGACCTGCTCGACGATTTGCCTGGCGCGCGACAGGTCGGGCTTGGCGGTGTTCTGTGCAAATGCGGGCAGCGGGCCGAACGCCAGCGCGGCGAAAGGCAGGGCGGTCAGCAACGTCTTGCTAATCATTCCTCGAACTCCTGGTGGCGACGGCCGGTGGCGTCCTCTACGTCGGCAGGCAAGCGGGCCGACGTCAAGGGAAATCCTGCCGTGATCAAACGCGCTATTGTAACGGACTCACCCCGGACGGCCAAAGCAGCGCCTGTGCCGAACAAGGCCCCGCATCCGCTTCAAGGTGCCGAATTCGTGATCGGTGCCGCACACCCGGACCAGCTGCCTGTGCCCGGAGTGCCCGAGATAGCCTTCGCCGGCCGGTCGAATGCGGGAAAATCCAGCGCGATCAATGTGCTGGCGAACCGCACCCGGCTGGCGTTTGCCAGCCGTACGCCCGGGCGTACCCAACAAATCAACCTGTTCGTGCTGCGCAGCGGCGCGCTGGTTGCCGACCTGCCCGGATATGGTTATGCGGCGGTCGCCAAGGACGTCAAACGCGTTTGGCAGGACTTCCTTTGGCACTATGTGACCACGCGGCCGACGCTCGCCGCGTTGGTGCTGGTCGTCGACGCCCGCCACGGTCTCAAGACGATCGACCTCGACCTGCTGCAGGGATTTGTTCCTTCCGGACGCCCCGTGCTGATCCTCGTCACCAAGTCGGACAAGCTTGGCACGGCCGCCCGACGCGAGGCGCAGCTCGGAGTCGAGACGCAGCTTCGCGCTGCATTTCCGCTCGGGGCGCACAATGTCGCGGTGCAGTTGTTTTCCGCAGCGACACGGCTTGGGTTGCCGGAAGCGGAGGCAATGATTCAATCCTGGTTGCCGGTGCCCGACGAGATTTGACGTGACGCAAACCGGCAGGGCGCCTGGCGTGGCAGGCTGAAAAGAAAGGCCCGATCGTCAAGGGGAGTGACGACGGGCCTTGAATCGCCCGCCGCGAACTGACGTCCGCAGCGGACACCCGCTCAGGGAGGTTGGCGGGAGACGTTGACCGTCTGTAGATGAGACAGTGTCCCTGCGCGGAGAGTTCCATGCGGAAAGTGGGCGGTTCGTGATTTGTCCAAGCAGATAGCGAGTCGAGAGTCGTGTCCGGTTCCATGCGTCCCGCCTCCACGATAGTGAACGGTCTGGCGTCCGCGCTGCGGCCGCACGCGCCATTTGCGGCGATGTCCGACGCCGACGTCGAGCGCGTGATCCGGTACGCGCGCCTGCGTTATTTCGCCTCAGGCGAGGCGATTCTGCAGCCCGGGAGCGAACCTTCGGCGCATTGTTTCATCATCAAGCAGGGCTCGGTGCGCGGCGAGCAGCCCGGGACCCAGGGTGAAACCGTGGCCCTGTGGGAGCTTTCGACCGGGGAGATGTTTCCGCTGGGTGGGCTGCTGGCGAATCGCGGGGTGACCTCGGTCTACCGCGCTGCGGAGGACACGTTCTGCCTGATGCTGCCAGTCGCCGAATTCCACGCATTGGTCGCCGATTCCCCGCCGTTCCACGATTTCTGCACTCGCCGGCTTTCGTACCTGCTCGACCTTTCGCGCGCCAGGTTGCAGGCGGACTACGCGGCCGACGCCACTGCGCAATTCGGCATGGCCACGCAGCTGTCCGCGCTGATACGTTCCGCGCCGGTCACCGTGCCGCCGACGGCAACGCTGGCCAGCGCGCTGGCCATGATGGAAGGGCAGCGGATCGGATCGCTGCCCGTCGTCGACGGCAACGGACATCCGCTGGGCGTGTTCACGCGGCAGGACGTCATTGGCCGGATCGTGCTGCCGGGACGCGAGTTGTCCTCGGCGGTCGGCGCGGTGATGTCTTCGCCGGCGATCAGCCTGGCCGAAGACGCAACCGCGGGAGACGCGGCGACGCTCATGGCCCAGCGTGGCATCCGCCATGTCATCGTTACCGATTCTGGCGGACGCGTGGCCGGCGTGGTCTCCGAGCGTGATCTCTTCAGTCTGCACCGATTGTCGGTGCGCGAAGTCGCTTCGGCGTTGCGCCGTGCGCCGGACATCGGGACGCTGGTGCAGGTTGCCGCGGACATCCGATCACTGTCGCACGCACTGGTGGCGCAGGGAGTGGGCAGCGGTCCGCTCACGCGCATGATCTCGAGCCTGAACGACCAGTTGACCGTGCGTGCGATCGATCTCATCGCTCCGGGGTACGACCTCGACGGATTCGAACTGTGCTGGCTCGGCATGGGCTCGGAAGGGCGCAGCGAGCAGACGATTGCAACCGATCAGGACAACGGCCTGCTCTTTGTCGCCAATGACGCCGCGCTGACCGACGTGGCAGTGCGCGAACGGCTTGCGCCATTCGCCAGCGAAGTCAACCAAGCGCTCGATCGCTGCGGCTATCCGTTGTGCAAGGGCGAGGTGATGGCGATGAACCCGAAGTGGTGCCTGTCGCTCACCGAGTGGCGGGCCACGTTCACCCGGTGGATCGATCGCGGCGATCCGACGAGCCTGCTCGCGGCGAACATTTTTTTTGATTTCCGCGCCCTTTGGGGTCAGGGGCGCCTGGCGCGGATACTGCGTGACGAGATCGCGCGTATCGCGCAGGCCAATTCAAGGTTTCTGAAGCAGATGAGCGACAACGCGCGTACCAACCGCCCGCCGCTGTCGTGGCGGGGCGAGATTGCTGCCACCGAAGACGACAGCGGTGTCGATGGCGTCGACCTCAAACGCGTGGGCAGCATGCCGATCACCGACGCCGCGCGTATTTTCGCGCTCGCCAGCGGCGTGAAGGAGACCGGCACGATCGAACGGCTCCGCGAAGCGGGCGCCCGCAAGGGCATCGCCGCCGACGACACCGAGAGCTGGTGCGACGCGTTCGACTATCTGCAGATGTTGCGTCTGCGTGCGCAGCACCAGCGGGCCGCGGGCGAAATTGCGCCATCGAATACGCCTAATTTCGTGCCACTCGACAGTCTGTCCGCCCTCGACCGACGCGTGCTCAAGGAGGCCTTGCGGCAGGTCCGAAAGCTGCAACAGCGTCTGGCGCTCGACTATCCATGACCGGCGCATGACCTTCGGCAACCGGCTCCGGGGATGGCTGCGCCGCGGGTCCGCAGGCGCGGTGGCCGCGAACGAACGCATGGTCGTGGTCGACACCGAGACCAGTGGCCTTGACCTCGCCCGCGACCTGCTGTTGTCGATCGGGGCGGTCGCGGTAGACGGCGATGGCATCCGTCTTGGCGACAGTTTCGAGGTTGTGCTGCGCAACGCCGCCGCCGGGACGCATGAGAACGTGGCGTTGCATGGTATTGGTTACGCTGCGCAACGTGAGGGCGTTCCGGCCCGCGAGGCGTTGACCGCGTACCGCGATTTTGTCGCGGGCGCGCCATGTGTCGGATTTCATTGCGATTTCGACCGGCAGGTACTCGCCTCCGCCGGTAAACTCGCCGGTGTCGACCTGCCGTCGGTGCCCTGGCTCGATCTGGCGCAACTCGGTGCGGCGCTGGACCCGGAGCGGTACCGTCAGGGTGGGCGCAGTCTGGATGACTGGCTGATCGCGTATCGCCTGGGCGTGGTGGCACGGCACAGCGCCGCCGGCGATGCGTTGGCCACGGCGGAATTGCTCCTGCGGATGCGTGCGCTGGCAGCCGCACAGGGCGCGATCGCTCACGCGGCGTTGGTCCGGCTCGGACAGCAACATCGCTGGCTGGGTAGCAAGGGCTAGACTGACGGGTCTCGATTGCGGCGGATCGACCGCCTCGCTAGGATGCACTCTCCAGGTTCTCAAGGTATGCCATGAGTTTCTCGTTCGCCGGAAAATTCCCGTCCAAGCGGCCGCGCCGGATGCGGCGCGACCTCTTTTCCCGCCGCATGATGCGCGAGACGCGCCTTGCCGCCGAGGATTTCATCTACCCGGTTTTCGTGCTCGACGGCGACCGGCGCGAGGAACCGGTGCCGTCATTGCCCGGCGTGTCGCGCAAGAGCCTGGACCGGCTTTTTGACGACGCGCAGCGCTGTCTCGAACTCGGGGTGCCGGCGATGGCGCTGTTTCCGGTCGTTTCGCCGGAAGCCAAGTCGCTTGACGCTTCCGCGGCCTGGCACCCGGAGGGTCTCGTCCCGCGCGCCGTGCGCGCGCTGAAGGAGCGCTTTCCGGAACTCGGCGTCATCACCGACGTGGCGCTGGATCCATATACGAGTCATGGCCAGGACGGGCTGGTTGACGCGTCAGGCTATGTCCAGAATGAGGAAACAGTTGCTGCCCTGATCAAGCAGGCACTGTCGCACGCGGAAGCCGGGGCGGACATGGTCGCGCCTTCGGACATGATGGATGGGCGCATCGGCGCGGTGCGCACCGCGCTGGATGGCGCTGGCTACGAACTAACGCGGATTCTTGCCTATTCGGCCAAGTACGCCTCGGCGTTCTACGGTCCTTTCCGCGATGCAGTCGGGTCATCGGGAAATCTGCAGGGCGGCGACAAGTACACCTATCAGATGGATCCGGCCAACAGCGATGAGGCCTTGTGGGAGGTCTATCTTGACGTGCGCGAAGGGGCGGACATGGTGATGGTGAAACCCGGCCTGCCCTACCTGGACATCGTACGACGGGTGAAAGATACCTTTGGCCTGCCGACGGCCGTGTATCAGGTTTCGGGCGAGTACGCGATGCTCAAGGCGGCTGCCCAGGCGGGCTGGCTCGACGAGCGGGCCTGTGTTCTCGAGGCGTTGACCGGAATGAGACGGGCGGGCGCCGACGCGATCCTTACCTATTTTGCTCTGGACGCCGCCGACTGGCTCAGCGATCGGCAGCGTTGAGCAGGTCGCGCAGCGCGGCTTCGCTGAGGCGCGCCGGCAGTCGGCCGTGCCGGTCGCGCAGCGGTCGATGTCGTACGTCCTCGGTCGTGCGCACCGATAGACGCAAGCCCCCGAACGGCGTGTCGATCCAGAGTTCGGCGGCGCCGTCGCGGTCCATTGGCATTGCGCGGTAGCGCTGATCCTTGCCGAGCAGCGCGAGTTCCACGGCCTTGGCATCCGCGGCGATGAGTTCCAGCCGGATGTCGCTGTGGATGGTGGCCCAGCCCGCCGCAACGCCTCCGAACAGGGTCGGTGAAAATTTTTCGAGCCGACGCATCCAGCGTAACGCTTCCTCGCGTTTGTCGCGCAGGACTGCCGCGTGCGCGGCGCCGCCGAACAGCGTTTGATGTTCGAGCAGTGCGCTTTCGATCTCGTCGTCGCCGGGCATTAGCGCCCGGTCACCCAGCATCAACTGGTGCGCCGCCTTGCGCCGCGCCAGCCCCCAATCCGCGATCCCATGCTCGGCGATCAGGCGCGCGGCGACTTGGGCGAGGTGCCCACGCTGCTGCATTTCGGCGTTGCCTTCCGGGCCGCGCGCCGGGCGCCTGGCGGTGCGGCGGCGGGATTCCCGGTCATGGCGTGCCACGGCTGTGCCCGCGCGGCCGGTCAGAACAACTGATCGCGCACGTCGGGCGCCGGCCGTCCGGGTGCCGGCGCTCTCGGCGGCACCAAACCTTCGTTACCGCTGCGCGGCGGGAACTCCGCGAAGAAATACTCGCTGATCGAGCCTGTTTCGTCGCGCAGCCCGGTGTCCGCGTTGATCCTGAGCGTCACCATTCCCTCGGGTATGTCCCGCTGAATTTCCGGGACGTCTGTGAGCGCCTGCTGCATGTAGGCGATCCAGATCGGCAATGCCGCGCCGCTTCCGGTTTCATTCTTGCCCAGCGTTTTCGGCTGATCGAAGCCGATCCACGCCACCCCGACCTGTGCGGCGTTGTACCCGCAGAACCAGGCATCCACGTTTTCGTTGGTGGTGCCGGTCTTGCCGGCGAGGTCTTTGCGCTTCAGTACCTTGGCGCGCGTGGCCGTCCCGTAGTTGACTACGTCCATGAGCATCGAATTCATCACAAAGGCGTTGCGCGGATCTATTGCCGGTTCAGCGCCTTTGCCGGCCGCCACGGGGGTGGCCTCGGACAGCACGTTTCCGCGTGCGTCGGTGACCCGGAGAATTAGGTAGGGCGCGACCCGGTAGCCGCCGTTGGCGAAGATCGCATAACCGGCGGCCATCTGCAGCGGTGTCGCGGCGCCGGCGCCGAGGCCCATTGTCAGGTAGGGGGGGTGCAGTTTGGGGTCGAAGCCGAAGCGGGTGATGTAATCCTGCGCGTACTGCGGGCCGATTGCCTGCAACACCCGGACCATGACCAGGTTCTTGGATTTGGCGAGGGCGGTGCGCAGGCGCAGCGGGCCTTCGAACTTGCCGTCGTAGTTCTTGGGCTCCCAGTCTTCCGCACCGGTCTGGGCGGCCGGCACGAAAAACGGGGCGTCATTGATGAGGGTCGCCGGCGAAAAGCCCTTTTCCAGCGCGGCCGAATAGATGAATGGCTTGAACGACGAACCGGGTTGGCGCTGGGCCTGGGTCACGTGGTTGTACTTGCTGCGCTCGTGGTCGAATCCGCCGACCAGCGCAAGGATCGCCCCGTCGGTCGGAGAGAGCGCCACGAACGCGGCCTCCGCCTGTGGCAACTGGACAATGGCCCATTGACCCTTGTCTTCCCGGGTCAGGCGGATGAGCGCACCGCGACGGACGCGTTGCGCGGCTGGCACCTTGTCCGTGAGATAGCGGGCCGCGAAGCGCAAACCGTCTCCGGTCACCAGGGCCGTGTCTCCGCTGGCCAGGACGGCCCGAACCTCCTTGGCGCCGGCATCGACGACGATCGCCGGAACCAGATTGTCGCTATCGCTGACGTCCTGGAACGCGCGGTCGATCGCAGACTCCTGTCCGCCAGGGTCTTCGGGGATATTCACATAGGTTTCGGGACCACGATAACCATGCCGTCGGTCATACTCGATCACGCCTTTGCGCACTGCAGCATAGGCGGCATCCTGGTCGGCCTTGCGCACAGTGGTCCAAACCGTGAGTCCCGAGGTGTAGGCCGCTTCTCCGTAGGCGTCGAAGACCACCTGCCGGGCCATTTCCGCCACGGTTTCGGCGTGGGTGGGTTGGGCGTCGCGCAGTCCATGCCTGACCTTTAGCGGTGCCGCTTGCGCGTCCTTGTATTGCGCGTCGGAGATGAACCGGAGTTCGTGCATGCGACGCAGTACGTACATCTGCCGCGTCTTGGCTCGCCTTGGATTGGTCACGGGGTTGAAGGCAGATGGCGCTTTGGGCAGTCCGGCCAGCATCGCCGCCTCGGCCACCGTGACGTCGCGCAGTGACTGGCCAAAATAGATCTGGGACGCGGCGGCGAAGCCGTAGGCCCGTTGCCCGAGAAATATCTGATTGATGTAAAGCTCGAATATTTCATCCTTGGATAGACTCGCTTCGATCTTCCAGGCGAGCAGGACTTCGCGCAGCTTGCGGGTCACCGTCTTTTCACGGGTGAGGAAGAAATTGCGGGCGACCTGCATGGTGATGGTTCCGGCGCCTTGTTGGGTGCCCGAGACCAGATTGGCAAGGGCCGCCCGGGCAATGCTCAAGTAGTCAACTCCGCCATGCTGATAGAAACGCTCGTCTTCAGCCGCCAAAATGGCCTGTTTCATGACATCCGGGACCTCCCGAATGGCCACGACGGCACGGCGTTCCTCTCCGAATTCGCCTAAAAGCACTCCCTCGGCCGAAACCACCCGCAGGGGCACCTTGGGCCGATAGTCAGTAAGCACTTCCAGCGACGGCAGCGTCGGCCAGAGCAGAGCCAGCACAAACGTGCCAAGCAGGGCCCCAACGACCGCCAGACCGAAGAAGACCGAGACCAGATAGAGGAGCCAGCGCTTTAGCACGGGGGAATAAAACTTGCACTCGGACCGGCATTGTCGCGTATCTGTACCACAGACGCGCAACAGTCGGTGTTGGAAACGGGAAACGAATTGACAAGGTTCATACTTGCTGCCAGAGTTTAATGTAAGTTGTCAGCATTGGGTCCGAACCCGCCATGCTTGCAGATAAACTCACAAACGTCCTGGACTTGTTTAAAACCAAGTCCCCATCGCTGATCGGCGTCGATATCGCTTCGACCTCGATCAAGCTGGTGGAGCTTGTCCAGACCGGCAAGGGTGCATTTCGGCTCGAACGATATGCAATCGAGTCCTTGCCCAAGGACACGGTCACCGATGGCAACATTGCCAACCTCGATCAGGTAAGCGACGCGCTCAAGCGCGGCTGGAAGCGGTTGGGCAGCCGCAACCGGAACCTCGCCATGTCGCTCCCGGCGGCGATGGTTATCACCAAAAAGATCATCGTACCCGCCGGCCAGAAGGAAGAAGAGCTCGAGCTCACCGTCGAGGCGGAGGCCAACCAGTACATACCCTTTGCGCTGGACGAGGTCAATCTTGACTTCCAGGTGCTCGGTCCGGCGCCGAACAACCCTGACGAGGTCGAGGTTCTGATCGCGGCCTCGCGCAAGGAAAAGGTCGAGGATCGAGTTGCGATTGCCGAGGCTGCGGGACTCAAACCGCAGGTCATGGACGTTGAATCGTACGCGACGCAGGAGGCGTTTGGTCTCATCGCGCCGTCGCTTCCCGCCAATGGACGCGACCAGAATATCGCGCTGGTCGACATCGGCGCTCATGTCACCCATTTCTATGTGTTGCGCAACGGGCAATTCCTGTTCTCCCGGGATCAGGCATTCGGCGGCAACCAGCTGACGCAGGATATCCAGCGCGCCTTCAACCTGTCGCCGGAAGAAGCCGAGTCGGCGAAGCGGAACCAGGGGCTGCCGGAGAACTATGACAGCGATGTGCTGCAGCCGTTCATGGAGACACTCGCGCTCGAAATCACGCGTGCGCTGCAGTTTTTCTTCACCTCCACATCGCACAACCAGGTCGATCAGCTGGTGCTGGCCGGAGGCTGTGCCGCACTGCCGGGAATCGACGAGCTGGTCGCCAAGCGCGCCGGCGTTGCCACGGCCATTGCCAACCCGTTCGCCAACATGCAGGCTTCTGAACGCATCCGCCCGCGTCAGCTTGCGCAGGATGCGCCGATGCTGCTGGTCGCGACCGGGTTGGCGCTGCGGAGCTTCGAATAGTGGCCGCGACCCGCATCAATCTGCTGCCTCACCGGGAGCAGAAACGCAAGGCCCGCCAGCGCCAGTTCGTTTCGCTGGCAGTGTCCCTGTCGGTGCTTGCACTCGCGGTCGTGGCGCTGGTGCATGGCATATTGGCCGCGCAGATCGAGAATCAGAACGCGCGGAATGCGCTGCTGACCACGGAAATCGCCAAGCTTGACGAGCAGATCAAGGAAATCGACCGCCTCCGCGATCAGATCCAGGCTGTGCTGTCGCGCAAGCAGGTCGTCGAAACGCTGCAGGCCAACCGCAGCGAAGCCGTGCATCTTCTTGACCAGCTCGTCCGGCAGCTGCCGGACGGCATCTATTTGCGGTCGGTCAAACAGGACGGCCCGAAAGTGACCGTGGGCGGATACGCCCAGTCCAACGCGCGGGTCTCGACGCTCATGCGCAATATCGAGGCCTCGCCCTGGCTCTCCAGCCCCGAACTGGTCGAGATCAAGCTGGTGCCGACGCCCGGCGCGCCAAAGGATCGGGAGTCCAAGATCAACGAATTCATCCTGACCTTCAAGGTGAAGCAACTCGCGCCGGCCGAAACCACGTCGGTGCCCGGCACCGCGCCTCCTGGGGGCAAACCCGGTGCCGCCCCGCCGCGGCCCGCCAAGGCGGCCGCCCCTGACCGGAGCAAGCCCGCATGAATATGGACGAACTGCGGCGGCTCAACATCCGGGACATCGGCAACTGGCCGATGGTGCCGAAAATTGCCATGCTCGTCGTGCTTTTCGTCGCCATCGTCGTGGCGGGCATGTTCCTGGACTGGAAGGAGCAATGGGAAGGGCTGGAGGCCGCCCAGGCCAAGGAGCAGAAGCTCAAGGAGCAGTACGCCCAGAAAAAGGCCAAGGCGATCAACTTCGAGCTGTATGTGCAACAGCTCAATGAAGTCGAGCAGTCGTTCGGCGCGCTGGTGAAGCAGCTGCCGAACCGGTCGGAGATCGACGCGCTGTTGACCGATATCAATCAGGCGGGGCTGGGCCGTGGACTGGTGTTCGAGCTGTTCCGGCCGGCGCAGCAGGAACGGATGGCGGATTTCTACGCGGAATTGCCGATCAAGGTGCGCATCACCGGCAACTATCACGACATGGGGGCCTTCGCGAGCGACATTGCGCAACTGCCGCGTATCGTGACGCTCAACAATCTCGGAATCGCGAATGTCAAAGGCACCTTGACGCTTGACGCGGATGCCAAGACCTTCCGCTACCTGGATGAGGAAGAAATCGCCAGGCAACGCGCGATCGCCAAGGCCAACGCCAAGGCCAAGGCCAAGAAATGAACAAGTCGATGACACTGGCAGTCGTCGCCGCGATCACGCTCTCGGCTTGTGGCGGCGAGAGCCATCAGGATCTGCGTGGCTGGATGGCCGCGCAGGGCAAGGACGTGCGCGGCAAGCTCGACCCGCTGCCGCAGATCCGGCCCTACGAGCCGTTTGCCTACAATGCCTTCGACCTTCCCGACCCGTTCAAGCCGCGCAAGATCGAGCCGGCCAAGGGATCGAGCAAGCTGGCGCCCGATCTCACCCGGCGGCGTGAGCCGCTCGAGGCCTATCCGCTCGAATCGCTTTCCATGGTCGGCACGCTCGCCAAGGACAAATCCAACTTTGCCCTGGTGCGCACGCCCGACCGCGATGTTTACCAGATCCGCGCGGGCAACTACCTCGGGCAGAATTTCGGTGTGGTGATGGTTATCGGTGACAGTGAAGTCAAGTTGAAGGAACTGGTGCAGGACGGCGCGGGTGACTGGACCGAGCGTACCAGCACGCTGCAGCTGCAGCAGGCCGAATCAAGATCACAGGAGCGGAAACGATGAGTGCGTTGATCAGCAACCGAACTCCCCGCACGGCGACGGCTGCGCGACGAGGCTGGGCGGTTGCACTCGCCGCTTTGGTCGTGACCATGTTGTCGGGCGAAGCACTCGCCCAGGCGACCAACAGCATCGAGCAAGTGACCGTCGCGAAGGCTTCATCCGGCAGGACCGTGATCCGCTTCCAGCTCAAGAACGCGCCGGCGGATCCTCCGGCGAGCTTTTCCATCCTGAGCCCGCCGCGTATTGCGCTCGACTTCGCCAACACCGCCAATGGTCTTGGCGTGAACCAGCGCGCGATCGACGAGCCCGCACTGCGCAGCCTCAACCTGATTCAGGCCGGCAGCCGCACGCGCGTTGTTTTCAATCTCAACAAGCCGCAGACCTACGAGACTGCGGTCGAGGGCAACGCGGTGGTGGTGACCTTGAACGATGCCGAGGAGGTCAAGCCCGGCGCCGACCGCGTCCAGCGCTTTGCCGAGGCCAAGGCGGGATCGGCGCAGCACACGCTGCGTGACGTCGACTTCCGACGGGGCAAGAACGGCGAAGGCCGCATTGTGGTGGACCTGTCCGACAGCTCGGCCGGAATCGACATCCGGCAGCAGGGCAAGAACCTGATCGTGGAATTCATCAAGACGACGTTGCCGCGCAATCTGGAGCGGAGCATGGACGTCGCCGATTTCGGCACGCCGGTGCTCAAGGTCGACACTTTTCCGCAAGGCAGCAACGCCCGGATGGTGATCGAACCCAAGGGCCTGTGGGAGTACTCGGCGTACCAGACCGACAATCGCTTCATCCTGGAGGTCAAGACGATCCAGGAGGACCCGAACAAACTGACGCAGGGCACGCGCGGCGGCTACAAGGGCGAGAAGCTCTCGCTTAACTTCCAGAACGTCGAGGTTCGCGCGGTTCTGCAGGTGATTGCCGATTTCACCGGCCTCAACATCATCACCAGCGACACCGTGCAGGGCAGCCTGACATTGCGGCTCAAGGACATTCCCTGGGATCAGGCGCTTGACATCATCCTGCAGACCAAGGGCCTCGACATGCGCAAGAACGGCAATGTCGTGCTGATCGCGCCGCGTGAGGAACTGGCGCTGCGCGAGAAGCAGCAGCTGGAGAACGCGCTGCAGATCGGCGAGCTCGAGCCGATGATCTCCGAGTCCTTCCAGCTCAACTACATCAAGGCGAACGACCTGCTCGTGTTGATCTCGACCAACCAGCAGCAGAAGTTCGGCGCAGGAGCCGGACAGACGTCAACGACCGGCGGGCAGGGCTCGTTCCTCAGCAAGCGCGGGGTCGCGATGGTCGACCCACGCTCGAACATCCTGTTCGTGCAGGACACCGCTTCGAAGTTGGAGGAAATCCGCAAGATCATTCGCCAGATCGACACGCCGATCCGGCAGGTGCTGATCGAAGCGCGCATTGTCATCGCCGGTGACAAGTTCAGCCAACAGCTGGGCGTTCGATTCGGGCAGCAGACGGGGTTCACCTTCAGCAACGGCAAATACGCCAGCGGTTCGAGCGGCAGTCTTTCGACCACGCCGGTGGTCCGTACGGAGGGCGACCGTATCGTTCGTGAAACCCGTACGCAGACCCCGTTCGAACTGGCCTCGGGTCTGGCGTCTACCGGGTATTCGGATTCGCCGCAGCTCAACGTCAATCTGCCGGTGCCCAATGCGGCCGGACAGTTGGCGCTTACTTTGATCAACCTCGGCAGCGGCAACCTCATCAATCTCGAGTTGTCCGCGCTGGAGGCCGACGCGCGTGGCAAGGTCGTGTCGAGTCCCCGGGTGGTGACCGGCGACAACCAGAAGGCCGCGATCGAGCAGGGCACGGAGATTCCCTATGTGACACCGGGCTCGGCGAACTCGCCGGCGACGGTCCAGTTCAAGAAGGCGGTGCTCAAGCTCGACGTCACGCCGCAGATCACCGCCGACGGCCGCATCAACATGGTCGTCGAGGTGCGCAAGGACTCGGTCGGCCAATTCGTCCAGCTGGGTGGTGGATTCTCGGTGCCTTCGATCGACACCAAGAATGTGTCGACGCAGATTTTCGTGAACAACGGGGACACGGCGGTGATCGGCGGGATCTACGAGGAGACGATTCGCAACGATGTCACCCAGGTTCCGTGGCTCGGCAACCTGCCGATTCTCGGGTATCTGTTCAAGCAGACGGGAAAATCGAGCGAGAAAGTCGAACTGCTCATCTTCCTGACACCGAGGATCATCAAGGATACCGTGACCTCGGTGCGGTGAGCGAACCGGCAGGCGGCGTCGATGCCGTCGTCCATCCCGATGCCCCGGTGCCGCTGCGCCGGGGCAATTTGTTTCTCGTCGGGCTTCCTGGCGCGGGCAAGTCAACGCTCGGTCGTCAGATCGCGCGCCGGCTGGGAAAACACTTTGTCGATGCCGACGCCGAACTCGAGCGCCGCCTCGGGGTGTCGATCCCGACGATCTTCGAGATTGAGGGCGAGGCGGGTTTCCGTGACCGCGAGGCGTCGACACTCGGCGAACTCGTCGAGCTCTCCGACATCGTTCTTTCCACCGGCGGCGGCGCCGTCTTGCGACCTGGCAACCGGGATCGGTTGAAGAGCGGCGGGACCGTGCTCTACCTGCATGCCGAGCCTGACATGCTGTACGAGCGTGTACGACACAGCCGCAACCGGCCCTTGTTGCCAGTCGGGACCATGATGCAGCGGCTGGTCGAGCTTTACGCCCAGCGCGACACGCTGTATCGGGAAGTCGCCGACCACATCATTGAATCCGATCGAAACGAAGCCGCGCGGATCGCGCGCCTGTTTCGCTCACCCGGCCACGGCCATGAACAATCCTGACCTCTCGACGCTGGAAGTCGTGCTCGGTGAGCGCAGCTATCCGATTCACATCGGCACGGGCATCGTCGCCCGTGCGGGCCGGCTGCTGGCACCGCTTGCAGTCCGGCGGGCCGTGGTGATCACCAACGCGACCGTTGCCGCACACTGGCTCGGGCCGCTGCAGGCGAGTCTCGCCGATTCTGGAATCCAGGCCGCCACGCTGCTCATCGCCGATGGCGAAACGCACAAGAACCAGCACACGCTCGACGATTTGCTGACCCGCCTGATCGAAATGCGTGCCGAGCGTTCGACCACGCTGATTGCGCTCGGAGGCGGGGTGGTCGGGGACATCACCGGTTTCGCCGCGGCGATCTATCAGCGGGGCATGCCCTTTTTGCAGATCCCGACCACGCTCCTGGCCCAGGTCGACTCCTCCGTGGGCGGCAAGACGGGTATCAATCACCCGCTCGGCAAGAACATGATCGGCGCCTTCCATCAACCGCTGGCGGTGCTCGCGGATACTGCATGCCTTGAAACGCTGCCGCCGCGCGAGCTGGCGGCCGGGCTGGCCGAGGTCATCAAGTACGGAGCGATCCGCGATATCGCGTTCTTCGACTGGCTGGAGCGCAACATCGACCGGCTCGGGCAGCGCGATCCGGAAGCGCTGGTCTGTGCGGTCCATACGAGTTGCCGGATCAAGGCACAGATCGTCGCGGCCGACGAACGCGAGCACGGCGAACGCGCCTTGCTCAATTTCGGACATACCTTTGGTCACGCAATCGAGGCGGGGATGGGTTTTGGCGCCTGGCTGCACGGCGAGGCCGTGGCCGCCGGGATGGTCCTCGCCGCCGACGTGTCCCGACGACTTGGTGCGATCGACGCTGGTGCGGTGGCGCGGCTCGCCGACCTGGTCACTCGCGCGGGGCTGCCGGCGACGGCACCGACGCTCGGGTTCGACCGCTGGATGACGCTGATGGGACGCGACAAGAAAGTCGTCGCGGGTGACATCCGCTACATCCTGCTGGACGCGCTGGGCGCCGCCCGCGTTCGCGCTGACGTTTCCGACACCGTCCTGCGCGAAGCGCTTCCCTGAAAAGACCCGGGCGACCCATGGGGCCGCCCGTTCGTCCTTCCGGATCAGGCGGTGGCGACTTTCGCCGCCTCCCGCCTCTCAGATGCCCGCTACGGGCAGTTGATTGACACGATCTGCAGCAGTGGCGGCGAGCTGGTGTCCTGGATGCTGATGTTCGTTGTCGCCACGCCATCGGTGAGGCCAGTCACCGAGAAACCGAGACCAGCAGCACCCACCACCGGCGGAGTGATCACCGCTCCCGGACGCGGTGTGGAGAAGAACACCGTATAGGGCGCCGTGCCGCCGGTGATCACGAAATTCGACGTCGTCGCGACGCAGGTCGACATCGTGTAGTCGTACAAAGGCGGCGAAATCACCAGTGGCTGCGGCGTCGGTGCGACCGGACAGCCGATGGTGACGACCTGCAACAGCGGCGGCGTACCCGCGTCGGTTACCGTGATGTTGGTCAGGCCCACCCCGTCGGTGAGGCCAGTCACGTTGAAGCCTCCTCCCGAGAACGCGATCGACGACGGTGAAATGATCGCCCCCGGACGCGCCGACGAGAAGAACGCGTTGTACGGCGGCGTCCCGCCGGTGATCACGAAATTGGACGTCGTGCTCACGCAGCTGTTCGGCGTGTAGGTGAAACTGGCCGGCGCCACCGTGAAGCTCGCCGGCGGCGGCGGGATCGATCCGCTGCAGTCGATCGTGACCGACGTGGATGCCGGCGGCACCTGCGAATCGAACACGTTGATCAGCGTCGTGGCGGGCGAACTGATGCCGCTCACGGTGACTGCCTGGCCCGAAGTCAGCCCGGTCTGCGGAGAGGTGCTCGGAGACGTCGAGCTGGTCGTGTTTCCGACCACCACCGAGTACGGCGCCGTCCCCCCCGTGACCACGAACTGGAAGGTGTTCGACGGCGCGCAGTTGTTCTTGGCGATCGCTCCGGGGGTCGCGACCAGAGGACCCGGCGGCGGCGGCGCCGGTGGTGCCGTGCCCGGCTCGTTGGTGACCGTCGGATACGCCCCGCCCGGAATGGTGCGTCCGGTCGCATCGGTGATCACATAGGTGAGGTTGATGAAGCAGGTCCCGTTGGTGACGGTGTTGAAGCCGTCACCGCTTCTTTGCACCGGAATGCCGAACAGCGCGACCGCGCCGGGGAAGTTCGTGGCGACCTGGTAGGGCGGCGTTCCGCCGAATATGTAATTGGTGACCGTGACGCCGGTGGAGCAAACTCCGGTCGACGGTCCGGTTACCGTGGTGTTGCCCTGCGGCAGCACCGACAGCACCTGTCCGCCGGTGGTGACCTGCAGGACGGTGAAGTTGGCGGTGATCTGGTTACCGCTGGCCAGATCCGTGACGCGGAGGATGCCGACCTGCGTGGGCGTATCCGCGGGCACGAACAGCGCGACCACGGCATCGCCGTTCGCGTCGCTGACCACGGTCAGCGTGGACGCCTGCGGTTGCGCCGGATTGGTCGTCAGGATCGTAAACGTCCCCTGGACGACATCGAACTTGACCTGGCGATTGGGGACGCCGCCGCCGCCGGCGCCGGTCACTTTGACAAAAGCAGTACCGCTGCCGCCTGAACAGATCGAATTCTCGACCGTCGGGCAGGCTGGATTCTCATTGGCGGTGATGGTGACCAACGATGGCGAAAGCGGTGCCGGATTGACGTTGACCGTCGCGGGCAGAGAGACCGTTCCCGCGGCATCCTGCACGGTTACGTTTACCGGCGTGATGGTGCTGACGTTTTTCGCGGACAGCGCGAGCGTCGTGCCCGAGGTCGAGTTGGCCGTGGCGTTCGCGGCATTCACGGTGTTCGTGCCAGCGGCGCCGGCGACGGTCGACGGCACCGGCAGTACCGCCGGATCGCTTGAAAACACCTTGTAGGGTGAAACCCCACCGGATATGGTCAGCGTGGCCGGGATACCCGCGTACATGGTCAGCGGGCTGGGCAACAGCAGCAGTGGTGCCGGTATCGGCGGGGGTGGCTCGTAAGGGTTGTTGGGAGCGCCGCTCCCTCCTCCGCAACCGGCGAGTGCAAGCAGTCCGGCAAGGCCAAAAAGGGCGAGCGCCGATCTGAGCCAATTGGCAGAGGAGCTATTCAGCATGGTGTAATTCCAATGATGTTGTCCTAAAACACGGGCAGGCCGACGCGGATTTAAACGTTGCAACAAGCATCTAGGCCACTTTGTTCAGATTAAAGCCCAAGTGCATGTCCGGCGCAAGTACTAAAGCGGCAGAAACGGATCTTGCGGGTGTAGCCTGTTGCGTGCGCGGCTTCGTCCTTCAGCAACCCGGATTGTCGCATTGCAGCATCGCAGGTAAAATAATTCGTTTCGGTCCAGATGCGATGGGCCGCCTTTGGTTGCGCCTTTCCGGCAGTTGTAGGCCGGCGAGCGCGCCGATCGGCAGCGAGGTTAGGGTGGATATCGATTCCAAGCAGGATTCTCCGTGGCCACCGGCCCGTCAAGGACTCTATGACCCCGCGCGCGAGCATGACGCCTGCGGGCTGGGATTCATCGCCCACATCAAGGGCCGCAAGAGTCATGCGGTCATTCAGCACGGGCTGTCGATACTCGAGAACCTGACGCATCGCGGCGCCACGGGCGCCGACCCTCTTCAGGGTGACGGCGCCGGGCTCCTGATCCAGTTGCCTGACGCTTTCCTGCGCCGCGCCTGCGGCAAGACCGGCATTACGCTGCCGGCCGCCGGACACTACGGTGTCGGCATGATCTTCCTGCCGCAGGAGCCGGCCTCGAGGATTGCCTGCGAGCAGGAAATCGAACGGGCGATCGCGGCGGAAGGACAGGTGCTGCTCGGCTGGCGGGACGTGCCGATCGACAACACCGGTCTGTCCGAACACACCAAGCAGGTCGAGCCGGTCATTCGTCAGGTATTCGTGGGTCGCGGCGCGCGCGACGTCGACCAGAACGCCCTGGAACGCAAGTTGTACGTGATCCGCAAACGCGCAGGCCATGCGGTCCAGTCGCTCAAGCTGCGCCACGGCAAGGAGTTCTACACCGTCTCGATGTCCACCCGGACGATCGTCTACAAGGGCATGCTGCTCGCGCGTCAGGTGAGGGAGTTCTATCGCGATCTCGTCGACGAGTCGATGGTGTCGGCGCTGGCGATGGTGCACCAGCGTTTTTCCACCAACACGTTCCCGACGTGGGATCTGGCGCATCCGTTCCGTTACGTGAGTCACAACGGCGAAATCAACACGCTTCGCGGCAATTTCAACTGGATCCGCGCCCGCGAAGGCGCAATCTCGTCGAAGGTGCTTGGCGACGATCTGCGCAAACTGTGGCCGCTGATCTATGACGGCCAGTCGGATTCCGCGGCGTTCGACAACGCGCTTGAATTGCTGGTGATGGGCGGTTACCCGCTGTCACAGGCGATGATGATGATGATCCCGGAGGCCTGGGCGGGCAACCCGTTGATGGACGAGGACCGGCGCGCATTCTACGAGTACCACGCAGCGCTGATGGAGCCCTGGGATGGACCCGCAGCGATGGCGTTCACTGACGGACGCCAGATCGGGGCGACGCTCGACCGCAACGGCCTTCGCCCGGCGCGCTTCGTGGTCACCGACGACGACTACGTGGTGATGGCGTCCGAGGTCGGCGTGCTGGACATTCCCGAAAGCAGAATCGTCAAGAAGTGGCGGCTGCAGCCGGGCAAGATGCTGCTGGTCGATCTGGAGCAGGGGCGCATCGTCGACGACGATGAACTGAAGCGGACGCTGGCGACACAGAAGCCTTACCGGGAATGGCTGAATCACAGCCGCCTGCGACTCGAGGATATGCCCGAACCGGCGCCGGTGGCGGGATCGGACGTGTCGTTGCTCGACCGCCAGCAGGCGTTCGGCTATTCGCAGGAGGACGTCAAGTTGCTCCTGACGCCGATGGCCGAGAATGGCGAGGAGCCGCTGGGCTCCATGGGCAACGACGCTGCGCTGCCGGTGTTGTCGAATCGGCCGAAAGTCTTCTACAACTATTTCAAGCAGCTGTTTGCGCAGGTCACCAACCCGCCTATCGACCCGATCCGCGAGGAGCTGGTGATGTCGCTGGTGTCCTTCGTCGGCCCGCGCCCGAATCTTCTCGGCGTCGATGCCACCGAGCCGGCGCTGCGCCTCGAGGCGCAACAGCCAATCCTGACGCCGGACAACATGGAGAAGATCCGGCACGTCGAGCTCTTTTCGGGCGGCGCCTTCCGTTCGATCGAACTCGACATCTGCTATCCGGCACAGTGGGGCGCGAACGGAATGGAGGCGGCGCTCGCGAGTCTCGCCGCACATGCAGTGGATGCGATCCGGCAGGGATACAACATCCTGATTCTCTCCGACCGCAGCGTTTCCGCAAACGACCTGCCGATTCCGGCGCTGCTTGCCACGGCGGCGGTTCACGAACATCTGGTCAAGAAGGGCCTGCGCACGTCCACCGGCCTGGTCGTCGAGACCGGATCGGCGCGTGAGGTGCATCACTTCGCGTTGCTCGCCGGCTATGGC
This sequence comes from Betaproteobacteria bacterium, assembly GCA_032123655.1. Lineage (GTDB taxonomy): Bacteria > Pseudomonadota > Gammaproteobacteria > Burkholderiales > Casimicrobiaceae > VBCG01. Next base: position 40,482 of record JAQBEY010000016.1, on the reverse strand, counting down.
GCCGAGGCGATTCATCCCTATCTGGCGCTGGAGACACTGGCGCAGCTGCACGAGTCGGTGCCGGCGATCGATCCGAAGGAATCCGGCAAGCGCTTCATCAAGGCGATCTGCAAGGGTCTGTACAAGGTGATGTCGAAGATGGGCATCTCCACCTACCAGTCGTACTGCGGCGCGCAGATCTTCGAGGCGGTCGGACTGAAGCGGGCCCTCGTCGACAAATATTTCACCGGCACGGCAAGCAACATCGAGGGCGTCGGCCTGTTCAAGGTCGCCGAGGAGACGGCGCAACTGCATGCGCTCGCATTCGGTGCCGATCCGCTGTTGGCCGACATGCTGGACGCCGGCGGCGACTACTTTTACCGGATTCGCGGCGAAGCGCACATGTGGACGCCGGATTCGATCGCCAAGCTCCAGCACGCCACGCGTTCGGGAAGTGCGGCGACGTATCGCGACTACGCAAAGCTCATCAACGAGCAAAGCCACGAGTTGAAGACCCTGCGCGGACTCTTCGCCTTCCGCCTGGCAGGGCGGACACCGGTGCCGCTGGAGGAAGTCGAGCCGGCGACGTCGATCGTCAGGCGCTTCGCCACCGGCGCGATGAGTCTCGGGTCGATCTCCACCGAGGCGCACAGCACGCTGGCAATCGCCATGAACCGCATCGGCGGCAAGTCGAACACCGGCGAGGGCGGCGAGGACGCTGCGCGTTACCGGAACGAGCTGCGCACCGGCAATAGCGGGGTGGTTGCGGGCGACACCCTGGCCTCGGTGATCGGCGAAGGCAGCATCGAACGGAATATCCCGTTGCAGCCGGGCGACAGCCTGCGTTCGAAGATCAAGCAGGTCGCGTCAGGCCGCTTCGGCGTCACCGCCGAGTACCTTGCCTCCGCCGATCAGATTCAGATCAAGATGGCGCAGGGGGCCAAGCCCGGCGAAGGTGGCCAGCTGCCGGGGCACAAGGTTTCCGAATACATCGCCAAGCTGCGCTATTCGGTGCCGGGCGTCGGCCTGATTTCGCCGCCGCCACATCACGACATCTATTCGATCGAGGATCTGGCGCAGTTGATCCACGACCTCAAGAACGTCAATCCGAAGGCCTCGATTTCGGTGAAGCTGGTATCCGAGGTCGGGGTGGGGACGGTTGCCGCAGGGGTGGCCAAGGCGAAGTCCGATCACGTCACCATCGCCGGTCACGACGGCGGCACCGGCGCCTCGCCCGTGTCATCGATCAAGCACGCCGGTACGCCCTGGGAGCTGGGTCTGGCCGAAACCCAGCAGACGCTGGTGCTGAACCGTCTGCGCGGGCGCATCGCCGTACAGGTCGACGGGCAGATGAAGACCGGCCGGGACGTGGTGATCGGTGCGATGCTGGGCGCCGACGAGTTCGGTTTCGCGACGGCGCCGCTGGTCGCAAGCGGCTGCATCATGATGCGCAAGTGCCATTTGAACACCTGCCCGGTCGGCATCGCCACGCAGGATCCGGTGCTGCGTCGCAAGTTCTCCGGCCAGCCCGAACACGTCGTCAATTTCTTCTTCTTCGTCGCCGAGGAAGTGCGTGAGTTGATGGCGGAGATGGGCTTCCGCAGCTTTGAGGAAATGATCGGGCGTTCCGACCTGCTCGACATGTGCGCCGGAATCGAGCACTGGAAGGCGCAGGGTCTTGATTTTTCGCGCGTGTTCTACCAGCCGGACATGCCGGTCGACGTCGCGCGATCGCTGAAGGAGGAGCAGGATCACGGACTCGACAGAGCCATCGACCACGTGCTGATCGAGGCCGCGCAGCCGGCAATTGCGAAGCGGCAACCGGTTCGGCTCACGCAGCGCATTCGCAACATCAACCGTTCGGTGGGCGCGATGCTCTCGGGCGCAGTCGCGCGTCAGCATGGGCATGAAGGCCTGCCGGAGGACACGATCCACGTCGCCTTCGAGGGCATCGCCGGGCAGAGCTTCGGCGCTTTCCTCGCCCGCGGTGTCACCTTCGAGTTGCAGGGCGCGACCAACGACTATGTGGGCAAGGGGCTGTCGGGCGGACGTATCGTCGTGTATCCGGATCCCGCTTGTCCGGCCAGACCCGAGGACAACATCGTCATCGGCAATACGGTGATGTACGGTGCCATCGATGGCGAGGCTTATTTCCGGGGGGTTGCCGGCGAGCGGTTCTGCGTACGCAATTCGGGTGCGACGGCGGTGGTGGAGGGCGCCGGTGATCACGGCTGCGAATACATGACCGGAGGAACGGTCGTCGTGCTTGGTGAAACCGGACGGAATTTCGCCGCTGGAATGAGCGGTGGCATTGCCTTCGTCTACGATCCCGACGGCAGCTTCGCATCGCGCTGCAATGCGGCGATGGTCGCGCTGGAGCCGATACCGACCGAGGCAGAGCAGACAGCGGTCGAGAACGAACTTGCGGCTGCCGGCAAGGGGAGGGTTCGGCATCGCGAGCAGGCGGATGAGCCGTTGTTGCGCGCGCTGATAGAACGTCATCTGCGCTTCACCGGAAGCACGCTCGCGCTCGGGATTCTCGACGATTGGGAGAAGGCGCGGACCCGCTTCGTCAAGGTATTTCCGCATGAGTATCGTCGTGCGCTGACCGAGATGCATGCGACGAAGACGGCGCAGCGGTCGGAAGTCGCATCCAAGCAACGTCAGGTGGCGTAGGGACATGGGCAAGATCACGGGATTTCTCGAGCTGCAGCGCATCCAGGAGGTTGCCGAGCCGACCAACGAGCGGGTGCGCCACTACCGCGAGTTCGTGCTCGCGTTGTCGGACGACGCCGCGGCGAAGCAGGGCGCACGCTGCATGGACTGCGGCATTCCGTTCTGCCAGAGCGGCTGCCCGGTGCACAACATCATTCCGGACTGGAACGACCTGGTCTACCGGCAACAATGGCAGCGGGCGCTCGAGGTACTGCATTCCACCAATAATTTTCCGGAATTCACCGGCCGCGTATGTCCGGCGCCCTGCGAGGCGGCGTGCACGCTGAACATCAACAACGACGCGGTGGGCATCAAGTCGATCGAGCACTTCATCATCGATCGCGGCTGGAACGAAGGCTGGGTGGTGCCGCAGCCGCCGGCACGCAAGTCCGGACACCGAGTGGCGGTGATCGGCTCGGGACCCGCCGGCCTGGCCTGCGCACAGCAGCTCGCGCGCGCGGGACACGGGGTCGTGCTGTTCGAGAAAGCCGATCGTATCGGGGGGCTGTTGCGTTATGGGATTCCCGACTTCAAGATGGAAAAGCACCTGATCGACCGGCGGATGGCGCAGATGTCGCTCGAGGGCGTGGAATTCCGGCCCGGCGTGCACGTCGGCCGGGACGTGACTGCGGCGAGCCTGCTGGCTGAATTCGCCGCGGTGGTGCTCACCGGGGGCGCGGAAGCTCCGCGCGATCTTGACGTGCCCGGGCGCAACCTCGACGGCGTGCATTTCGCCATGGAGTTCCTGCCCCAGCAGAACAGGATCGTTGCCGGCGGCGTGGTGCCCGGCCAGATCATGGCGACCGGCAAGCATGTCGTGGTGATTGGCGGCGGTGACACCGGTTCGGACTGTGTCGGGACATCAAATCGGCAGGGCGCGGCGTCGGTAACTCAGTTCGAGTTGATGCCGCAACCGCCCGAGGCGGAAAACAAGCCGCTCGTATGGCCCAACTGGCCGATCAAGCTGCGCACCTCGTCATCGCACGAGGAAGGCTGTGAACGCGACTGGTCGATCACCACGACGCGTTTCGAGGGCGCGGACGGCAAGGTCAGGAAGCTCGTGGCGTCGCGCGTCGAATGGCACCGCGATGGGAATGGTCCGATGAAGATGGTCGAGCTTCCAGGCAGCGATTTCGAGATCAAGGCCGACCTGGTTCTGCTCGCAATGGGATTCGTCGGTCCGGTCCACGCCGGCTTGCTCGAGGAGTTGGGCGTCGAACACGACGCTCGCTCCAACGTCAAGGCGAATACGAACGACTACCGCACTTCGCAAGCCAAGGTCTTTGCCGCGGGCGACATGAGGCGAGGACAGTCGCTGGTGGTCTGGGCGATTCGCGAGGGTCGCCAGGCCGCGCGCGCGGTCGACGAGTTTCTGATGGGCGTTTCTGCGTTGCCGCGCTGACGGAAAACGCGGCACGGTGACACCCGCGGCGGGTGCGCCTTCGGTGTGCGTGGGCGTCCGGATTCCGGTTTCGATCGGGACCGATCCGTCTCCGGTTTGCCAGCCTGAGGCAGACTCGCCGGCAGGCTGGGCCTAGCGCATTACCTCAACCGGATCCGACGATGAAAAACGACTCCTTCCTGCGCGCGCTGGCGCGCCAGCCAACGGCGCACACCCCGGTCTGGCTGATGCGCCAGGCTGGGCGTTACCTGCCCGAGTACGCCGCCACCCGCGCCAGGGCGGGTAGCTTCATGGGTCTTGCGACCAACCCGTCGCTGGCCGCCGAAGTCACCCTGCAGCCACTGGAACGTTATCCGCTGGACGCGGCGATTCTGTTCTCGGATATCCTGACCATTCCCGATGCAATGGGTCTGGGGCTTTCGTTTGCGGAAGGCGAAGGACCGCGCTTCGAACGCACCGTGCGCGACGAGAGCGCCGTGGCGGCGTTGGCCGTGCCGGATATGGCCAAGCTCACCTACGTGTTCGACGCGGTGCGCGAGATCAAACGTGCGCTTGCCGGGCGCGTTCCGCTGATCGGTTTCGCCGGCAGCCCTTTCACGCTGGCCTGCTACATGATCGAGGGCCGCGGCAGCCCGGATTTCGCCCGGGTACGCCGCATGGCCTACCAGCGTCCCGATCTTCTCGACCGATTGATCGCAATCAATACCAGTGCGGTGGCGGATTACCTCGACCAGCAACTGGTTGCGGGCGTCGATGCCGTGATGATCTTCGACACCTGGGGGGGGCTGCTCTCAACGGCCGCGTACCGACGCTTTTCGCTCGGTCCGATGCGCGAGGTGTTGACGAAACTCGCTGCAGCACGCGAGGGCGTAGCGCCGCCCTCGATCGTTTTCACCAAGGGCGGTGGTGGCTGGCTACAGGAGATTGCCCAGATTGGCGCGGCGGGTGTCGGGCTCGATTGGACCGTCGATATCGCGGCGGCACGCGCCGCGGTCGGTGATCGCGTTGCCTTGCAGGGTAATCTCGATCCGCTCGTGCTGCTGACAGATCCGGAAACCGTCGCGCGCGAGGTTGGCGCCATCGTGGAGGCCGCTGGCACCGCCCCCGGTCACATTTTCAACCTCGGCCACGGTATCGTTCCGGGGACGCCGCCCGAGAACGTCGCCGCGCTGGTCGAGGCGGTGCACGCCACCTCCCTGCGCAGTCGCGCCAGTGCTTGATTTGAGCAGTTTCCGCCGGGAGAAATCGCTGGAAGCCGCGCCAGCGCTTGCATTGGAGGCTCTTGACAAACCTGCGAAACGCAGAATCGCCGTGTTCAGTTATGCACACCTGCGAGGTCCGCGCCCCGGCCCCGAAGACGCGATCAGGCCCTCACTGGGAAGCGCTTCATAACTAAATGATAATTAACGCTTAATAATTGAACGATCGCTGCCCTGAAGCCCGGTACATTTATGCCAGTGACATAACGGTTGCCCCAGGGGGCGGCATTTACGCACAAAATTATCCACAGCCTTGGCGAGCAGGTTTCCAGTCGTTAATAATTAATGACTTGGGAGCCGAAGCTGGTGCGAGCCGTGAAGAATTCGAGCCCTGTAACAGGCCAGGTCCGGATCGGAAGCCAACGGTGAAGCCGCAACCCGTATGCCGATAGCCCGCGTGGCGTTACCCGTCGCGATCGCCACCGCCTTCGACTATTGGGTGCCGGATGGTCTTGCAGTCGTCCGCGGAAGCATTGTCCACGTCCGCCTCGCCGGCCGCGGCCGCACTGGTGTGGTAATCGAAGTCATTGGCGAATCTCCGTCGCACGGGCGAGCGCTGCAGTCCATCGATGCGCTCGCCGAAGTCGCCGCGCTGCCCGAGGATATCGTCGAGTTGGCGGAGTTCGTGGCGAGTTACTACCACGAGCCGGCGGGATTGGCGCTGGCCCTTGCCGTGCCGCCCACCGGATCCGCGCGTGGGCGTGTTCGTACCGAACCGACGGCGCTGGCCCTGACGGCGGAAGGTCGCGCGGCGTTGCCCGCGCTCCTCGCCCGGGCGCCGGTCGCGCGCGAAGTGTTTGCCCGGATGCAGGCCGCCTCCGGCGAATTGGCCGCATCCGAGTTCGCCGGGCTGCCCGCGCATCTGCGGCGTACGCTGCGGAAATGGATCGACACGGGATTCGTCACCGAAGCCAGCGTCTCCACCGCGGTGCCCGAGGCCCGGGCGCACCGGCTGAACGATGCGCAAAGCGAAGCGCTGGACGCGCTTGTCGATGGAGCGGGCGGTTTCGCCGCCTACCTGCTCCATGGCGTCACCGGCAGCGGCAAGACCGATGTCTATCTTGCGGCCGCCGCGCGGGTGATCGCTCAGGGTGGTCAGGTACTGATGATGGTGCCCGAGATCAATCTGACGCCGCAGTTCACCCGGCGGATCGCCGCCGCGCTGCCCGGCGCGGGCATCGCGGTGCTGCACAGTGGTCTCGCGGCAGGGGAGCGGCGGGCCAATTGGTCGGCAGCGGCATCGGGAGCCGCGCAACTCGTCCTGGGAACCCGCCTATCGGTGTTTGCCCCGCTGCCGGCGCTCGGCCTCATCGTAGTCGACGAAGAGCACGACGCGTCGTACAAGCAGCAGGATGGCGTGCGCTACCACGCGCGCGACGTGGCCGTATGGCGCGCGCACCGGCGAGGCGTTCCTGTGATCCTGGGCAGCGCCACGCCGTCGCTCGAGAGCTGGCTTCACGCCCGCGAAGGACGCTACCGGCGACTCGGTCTTCCGGCGCGCGCGGATCCGAGGGCGAAACTGCCGCAGGTGCGCTTGAGCGGCAACCGCGCTGCGCGTGAGCTCGAGGGCGTCGGCGAGGCATTGCGTGATGCGCTCGCGATCCGGCTCGCACGCGGCGAGCAGTCGCTGGTCTTCGTCAACCGCCGGGGATTTGCGCCTTCGCTGGTATGCGCGTCCTGCCGCTGGGAAGCGCAATGTCCACGGTGCAGCGTGCGCCTCACCACGCATCGGACGCCGGCGTCGCTGCGTTGCCATCATTGCGGGCATGTCGAGCGTCTTCCGCAGGCATGTCCGTCATGTGGCAATGTCGATCTGCTTCCGTTGGGCTTCGGTACGCAGCGACTCGAGCAGGCGCTGGCCACGGCGTTCCCCGCAGCGCGGATCGCCCGGGTCGACCGTGACACGACGCGAGCCAAGGGCGCCTTTGAAGCCGTGCACGATCGTGTCGAAGCCAGCGCGCTGGATATTCTGGTCGGTACACAGATGCTGGCCAAGGGACACGATTTCCCGCGGCTCACGCTGGTGGGGGTCCTGGGCGCCGACAATGCGCTGTACAGCGCCGATTTTCGTGCGACCGAACGGCTGGCTGCGGTGCTTATGCAGGTCGCCGGTCGTGCCGGCAGGGCGAGCCTTCCCGGAGAGGTGATCGTGCAAACCGATTTTCCCGAGCATCCGGTCTATGCCGCGCTCGAAACGCACGACTATGGCGCCTTCGCCGAGGCGCTCCTGATGGAACGCAGCGTGGCGCAGCTGCCGCCGTTCTCCCACGTCGCGTTGCTCGTCGCCGACGCGCCCGCGCGCGCCGAGGTCGAACGTTTTCTCGCCGAGGCCCACGCGCAGGCGATGGAACTTACCCGTAACGATCATCCCGACGTCGAGGTTTTCTCGCCGGTGCCGGCGTTGCTCGCCCGCCGGGCGGGTCTCGAACGTGGCCAGCTGGTCGTGCAGAGCCTGCGCCGGGTGACATTGCAACGCTTTCTCGGCGCGTGGCGCGATGGTCTCCTGGCCAGCCACAAGCGCCGCGTCCGCTGGGCGCTCGACGTCGATCCAGCCGGATTCGGTTGACCCCATCCAGCTATAATCATCCGTTTTTATCTGCAAGCCGACGCGACCGCCGCGCCGCTCTTTCCCTTGCCCCGACCGTGAGCGATCTTAAAACCGCGCTGGAACAGACCCTGGCCGCAGCCGTGGCGGCGACGGTGCCCGCGCACGCGGAAATTCCGGTCGTCCTCGAGCGTCCGAAACAGGCGGCGCATGGCGACTATGCCGCCAACGTCGCCATGGCGCTCGCCAAGCAGGCGAAACGCAATCCGCGTGAACTTGCCCAGGCACTGGTGGCGGCGCTGCCCGCGTCGCCGCTGATCGAGCGGGTTGAAATCGCCGGCGCAGGATTCATCAATCTGTTCGTTACGCCCGCTGCGCGGCAGGAGATCGTCGGGCGCGTTCTTGCCGAAGGGGCGGACTTCGGGCGCGCGACCGTGGGTGCCGGCAGGCGAGTCATGGTCGAGTTCGTATCCGCCAATCCCACCGGTCCGTTGCACGTCGGTCATGGCCGGCAGGCGGCACTCGGTGACGCGATCGCGAATCTTCTCGAGTCGCAGGGATATGCGGTTTGCCGCGAGTACTACTACAACGACGCGGGACAGCAGATAGAGAATCTGGTGACTTCGGTCCGGGCACGCGCCAGCGAGATTCTCGGCGAATCGGGCGAATTTCCGGAGGACGGGTATCGTGGCGAGTACATTCGCGAGATCGCCGCGCGCTATCTTGCCGAGGTCGGCAGCGATTTGACGGACACGGAGGCGCTGCGCCGTTTCGCGGTGGCCGAATTGCGTGGCGAACAGGATCGTGACCTGGCCGCATTCGGCGTGCGCTTCGACAATTACTACCTGGAGAGTTCGCTGTACGCCGACGGTCGCGTCGAGGCGACCGTGGCGAAACTCGCGGCATCGGGCAAGACCTACGAGCGGGACGGCGCGCTGTGGCTGCGCACAACCGATTACGGTGACGACAAGGACCGCGTGATGCGGAAGACCGACGGCGCCTACACCTATTTCGTGCCCGACGTCGCGTATCACGTCACCAAATGGGAGCGCGGTTTTCCGCAGGTCATCAACGTGCAGGGTTCCGACCACCACAGCACGGTGACGCGCGTGCGCGCCGGATTGCAGGCGATGGAGATGGGAATTCCCCCCGGCTATCCGGACTACGTATTGCACAAGATGGTCACGGTGATGCGGGGCGGCGAGGAAGTGAAGATCAGCAAGCGTGCCGGGAGCTACGTCACCGTTCGTGACCTGATCGACCAAGCCGGCCGCGACGCAGTACGATTCTTCCTGGTGTCGCGCAAGGCCGACAGCGAGTTCGTCTTCGACATCGATCTCGCCCGCTCGCAGTCCGACGAGAATCCGGTCTACTACGTCCAGTACGCGCACGCGCGGGTCTGCTCGGTGCTGCGCCAGGCCGCAGTTGCGCCGGCCGCGGTGGCGGCGCTCAGGGATGCGGACCTGTCGCCGCTGACGAGTCCCTACGAGCAGGCGCTGCTGCGCCGGCTGGAGGACTTTCCGCAGGAAATGGCGGCGGCTGCACGCGAGTTGGCTCCGCACCTGATCACCGGGTATCTGCGCAGTCTCGCCCAGGAATTTCACAGTTACTATAATGCGGAACGGTTCCTGGTCGACGAGGCGGTATTGCGCAGCGCGCGACTCGCCCTTGCGGTCGCGACCGGACAGGTCCTGAAGAACGGGCTGGCGGTGCTGGGCATCAGCGCGCCCGAGGAAATGTGATGCGGATCCAATGCCCGGTCCGGTCATGGAACGCCGATTCACGCACCAGGTAGAACGAGCGCGAGACAATGACACGTCCTGAACACAGCGCAACGTCCAAGACATCGAAGCGCAGGCGCTCGACCCGGCGCAACGGTGCCGGCGGCACGCTGCTGGGCGTTTTCATCGGGCTCGTTCTCGGGTTGGGGCTTGCGTCTGGCGTGGCGTACTACCTGATGAAGGGACCCGTGCCGTTTACCCCCGTGACGGGTTCGCGCGACGTTCGCGAACCGGTGCGCGAGTCCGGGAAGACCGCGAAGGCGGACGCTGGCAGCGAAAAGCCGCGCTTCGATTTCTACAAGATTCTCCCGGGGGTCGAAGAGCCCAAGGTGCAGGCGGAAAAAAAGGGTCCGGACCGCGCGGTCGCCGAGCAGCCGAAAGAGCCTCCGACCGACAAGGTTTCGGCCAGGATCGCCGAAAAGCCCGCCGGCGGCGACCGACCGCCGGAAAAAGCGCACCCGGCGGTGGAGAATCTCGCCAAGGCGGATCCGGCGGCTGGCGTGAAAGCCGCCGAACGCTTCTGGTTGCAGGCGGGTTCGTTCAGCGTCGAAGCCGATGCCGAGAACCTCAAGGCACGGCTTGCGTTCTCGGGTTGGCAGGCACAGGTGCTTCGGGGGGCCATGCCGGACAAGGCGGTACGCTATCGCGTGCGCCTTGGCCCCTACGACAACACTGCGGAGCTTAACCGGGTCAAGGGTGAGCTTGCAAAGGCCGGTTTCGACGTGGCCGTGCTCAGGAACTGATCCTCCGGCCGCGATGGGCGGAACTAGTACGCAGCCGAAGCGGACCAACAGACTTCGATCGCACCGTGCGCGGAACGTCGCGCACCCAACACAGGAGCACGCATGAGACTCACCGCCGTCCGCAATCCCGGAAACCTCCTTTCACGACTGGTCGTCGCCGGCCTCGGTCTGGCGCTCGCTGCCGCCGTATCCGCGCAGGGGTTGATCGAGGGGCAGAACTATGCGCGCCTGAAGAATCCGCAACCCCCGGAATCGGGCAAGAATATCGAGGTAATCGAATTTTTTTCCTATGGCTGCCCGCATTGCGGTGAACTTGAACCGCAACTGCAGGCCTGGCTCAGGAAAAAGCCGGCCGACGTCCAGTTTCGCCGCATCCCGGTGATGTTTCAGCCTCGCTGGGAGAATCTCGCGCGCGCCTATTACACGCTCGACGCGATGGGCGTGGAGGAAAAGCTGTCGCCCGATTTCTTCGTGGCCTTGCACAAGCAGGGCGTGCCGCTCTACAACGCCAAGGATTTCTTCGATTGGGCGGCGACCAAGGGCCTGGACCGCAAGAAGGTCGAAGACCTGTTCGGCTCGTTCGCCGTCGTCGGCAAGGTCAACCGGGCCAAGCAGCTCGCCGGCGTCTATAACATCCAGTCGGTGCCGACGATGATCATCGACGGCAAGTTCGTGACGGGGTCCGACCGGATCAAGGGCGGTCACGGAGCGATGCCCGCGGCGCTGGACGAGCTGGTCACCAAGGCTCGCGCCGAGCGACCAAAATCGTAACGGCTCGCGTCGATTGAAGGTATTTCTCACCGGTGCGTCGTCGGGCATCGGTGAGGCGCTGGCGCGGCATTATGCAGGAGAGGGTGCGACGCTGGGGCTGTTCGCCCGGCGCGCCGGGGAGCTCGATCGCCTTGCGGCATCGCTGGCGCCCGCGGTCATCGCTGTCTATCCGGGCGATGTGCGCGACGCCGTGGCGCTGCAGGCCGCAGCCGACGACTTCCTTGCGCGCTTCGGCATCCCGGACCTCGTCATCGCCAACGCGGGCATATCGCGCGGCACACTGACCGAGGAGCGCGGGGATCAGGCGGCGTTTCGCGCCGTGTTCGACACCAACGTACTCGGCATGGTCCACACTTTCATGCCGTTCATCGCGGCGATGCGCGGCGCGCGCAGTGGCGTGCTGGCGGGCGTCGCGAGCGTCGCCGGCTTTCGCGGTCTGCCGGGGTCGGGCGCCTACTCGGCGTCGAAGGCGGCCGCCATCACCTACCTCGAGAGCCTGCGGGTCGAGATGTCGGGCAGTGGCGTTGCGGTGGTCACACTGTGCCCCGGCTTCATCGCCACGCCGATGACCAGACACAATCCGTACTGGATGCCTTTCATTCTTCCGCCCGACAAGGCGGCGCGTCTGATGGCCCGAGCCATGGCGCGCGGCCGTCGCTTCTACGTGCTGCCATGGCAGATGGCGTGGGTCGGACGGGTGCTTCGCGTCGTGCCGCGTCCGCTGTTCGACCGGCTGTTCGCCGGCGCGAAACGCAAACCGCGGCAGCCGGACTGAAGCGAATGTCGAAGGCCGGTGCTGGGACGGTGCCGGTGCCGGGAGGGTCGACGCGGCGCGGGATTTCGTACCGCAGTTGTTCGTGACGCATCCTCTCGAACCGAGCGGAAATCCGCGGCGCTACACCGGCTTGCTACGCTGATCGACGCGACCATCCGACGAGAAAACGCCGAGGTGCCGGATCCCGGTCGCCTCGGCGTTCGAATCGCCTTTCAAGGTCAAAGCGGTACGCGAATTCCGACCGTGACGCCCCAGTACTCGCCGTCGCTCTTGCCGGCACTCGCCGAGCCGGAGAAAAAGCCCGTGACCTTGCCGAAATCCGTCGAGGCGCCAAGGTTGAACAGCGCATAGCTGTTGTCGGGCTTGTACGAGGGCACGCTGAAGCTGCCCGAACCCGTGCCGTAGACGCTTGCGGTCACGTTACGCGTATCGGCATCGGAATCGTATTCCCAGGTGACGCGTCCGAACGGCCGGAATGCACCCATCTGGCCGGCTGCCTGCCAACCCAGGCTGGTCTGGAACGACGTCACATCCTGCTGTCCGAACGTCATCGTCGTGCTGTTGCTGCCGTTTTCGCTGAACTGGCTGACGCGGATATCCTGGTAGGTGAATTTGACCGTCGGGCCGTGCACCCAATCCTTGTGCGTGAACCAGTAGCCGCCCAGCAATCGGCCGACAAACTGCCAGCCATCGGTGTCGCCGGTTTCGGTGCGCACGGCAGCGCCGAGGGTGATGTCGCGGTTGGTCGAATAGTCGAGGCTGCCCCAGCCAAGCGTCGCGCCGACGTACCACGGTCCTTCTCCGAAACCGAGATAGAAGGTCCCCATCGGCTCGTTGAGCTTCGAGGACAGCGTGCCGTAGTTGCCCTTGCTCTCGGAATACGCGAACTGCACCCCTGCCAGCATGCGGTCGGACAGTTTCATGTCGCCGCCGACCGTGATCGTGTTGAGCTTCGCATTGCCCGACTGGTAGCTCGAATAATCAGGGTTGCCGTAGTCGTACGCCGCCCACGCCTGGAATTTTCCGGGGGCCCCCTTGCCGTTGAGGGCCGATACCATCCGTCCGTCGAGCGTGCGCCAGTTCGCCTTCTCGACATCGAGCGGCTGTTGACCCAGGATCGCCATCTGTTGCGGAGCGATGACGACCGAAGTCGCGTATTGCGCAAGTATTGCGTGCCCAGCGGTGGTCGGATGGGCGCCATTGGCCCAGAAATACGTATTGGGCGCATCCGGCGAGACCAGCGACGATGCGTCACACTCGGCAATCGTCACGTTCGACGGTGTCGTGCAGGCGATGGACGTCACGTTCTTGATCCCGAAGTAGGCGGGATCGTTCAGGATTTCGTTCTGCAGCGCAGCGCTATTGAGACGGATCGTCTGCACGTTGAGTGCGTCCAGCGTGCCCCATAGCGTCTGGTTGTACAGCCCGGAGAGTGCGGTCAACGTCGGGCCCTGCCCCGTCGCTTTCCCGCTCAGCGAGGTCCCGAGGTCGGGAACGCCCCAGACGACGACGTAGTTCGCGCCAGCGGCCTTGAGAATCGTCGCCTGCGCGGCCAGATCCGTCGCGGCCTGCGCCACCGCCGCCTGCACGCCTGCGGGCGTCTGCAGACCCGCCAGCAGCAGTCCGAACTGGAAGAAGAAATCGTTGCCGCCACCCTGAAGCGAATACAGTGCGTTTCTGTCGAGTGGTCCCTTGGCGAGAAACTGCTGTACCTGCGTTGCGACAGGCACCGCATCGAGCGGACTCAGCGGGGAATCGACCACGCCGGGTAGCGAAGTGACTCGTGCACCGCCCCATGCATGGTTGGTGCCGCCTTGCGAGGATGGACTTGCGGCAAATCCGAAATACGATGCAAAGACCTCCGTCCACACCGGGCCAGGATTCGTGGTGAACTTGCCGGTACCGGCAGGTAGGACGTTCTTGGAGACGTAGTTGCCCGAGTCGGACAGGCTGTCGCCGAAAAAATAGGCGTTGCTGAACTGCGCGGACGCAGTGCCGGCAGAAAGGGCGAGGGCGAGTGCGAGGGCGCTCGCGACGGCGGTAGAACGAATTTTGCGCATTGTGGCTGCTCCTTGTTCCTGGGCGGTGATTGCGCGCGAATCTGCGACGAGATCCGGCACCAACCGTATATTCTAGTCCTCCCCGGCGCTTCGGTACGCGGCAGGATCAGACATGGTCAACGAACGGTTGGCCCCGGACGTTGTCTACCGAGGATGCGAGGAACCGAAACCATGATCAGTGAAATCCACTACGAACGCTGTGGTACCCGAGGCGCCGCGCCGAGGTCCCGGAATCGGCTGCTGCAAGGGCGGGGGCTCGGGCTGCTGCTGGCGTTCGCGCTGCTGTTCGGGTTGGCCACGGCACGCGCAGACGACGACCTGCCGGGGCGCGTCGGTCGGGTCGCCGAATTGGCGGGCGAAGTCTTCCTCGCGCCGCAGGACGCGCCGGAGCAGTGGTCGTCGATCGGACTCAACTATCCGGTGGCCGCGGGCGACAATCTCTGGGTGGGCGATGGAGGCCGCGCCGAGATCGATTTCGGCGCGGGCCAGTTTCGCCTTGGCGGCAACACCAACCTGCATCTGTCGCGCCTGGACGATGGTCAATTCGCGCTCTTCGTCGCGCAGGGCCGGGTAAGCGTCCGCCTGCGCTTCCTCGAGCCAGGCGAGACCGCCTACATCGATACGCCGAATGCCCAGATCGTGCTGACGCGGCCGGGATTGTATGGGTTTGAGGTGTCCGAGGACCGGCAGTACACCCAGCTTGTAGTGCGCGAGGGCGAGGCCAACGTGCAGACGGCCGGCGCACTGCAGCAGGTGCTGCCCGGACAGACCGCCGCCGTCGAGGGTGCCGAGCCGCGGTTCGCCGACGTGCGCAACGGCATTGGCAGCGACAACTTCGACGCCTGGGTCGCCAACCGGGATCGCCGCTACGAGAACAGCCGTGCCGGTAACTACGTCTCCCCCCAGATGGTGGGCGCGGCGGACCTGGATGCCTACGGCACCTGGGCACGTGTTCCCGAGTACGGTGCCGTCTGGTATCCGAACGACGTGGCGCCGGACTGGGCGCCGTACCGTTACGGCAATTGGACCGACGTAGGGGCCTGGGGACCGACCTGGGTCGACTACGCGCCGTGGGGCTATGCGCCGTTTCATTACGGGCGCTGGTCGTACATCCGCGGCCGCTGGGGCTGGAGTCCGGGCGCCTATGTCGCGCGTCCGCGCTGGGCACCCGCGCTGGTCGGCTGGACCGGCGGTCCCGGTTGGGGAATATCGGTAAGCGCCGGCGCGCCGGTGTATGGGTGGGTGCCGCTCGCTTGGGGCGAGCCGTACCGGCCATGGTGGAAGCGCTGTTCGCACGGATGCTGGGAGCGCTACAACCGACCCTACGCGGTTACGGTCGTAAACCGCCCGACCGCGCCTCCACCCCGTTACATCAATGCGGGCCGTCCTGGAGGGGTCAGCGCCATGTCCAGCGCGGCGCTGGTCGCGAGAAGGCCGGTCCAGGGAAACCTGGTGGTCGTGCCGGCGCAGGCCGCGAAATCCGCGCCGATTCTTGCCGGCGCTCCGTTGGTCCGCGCCGAGCCGGGTCGCATCCCGGTGCCGCCGCGCGTCGTCCCCGGTGCGCCGCCGCCCGCCTCGACGTTTTACCGCACCGCCAACCGACCCGTGACGCTGCCCGGAGGCGGCATCGCGGTTGCCGTGCCATCCGCGGCGCGAGGGCTGCCGGCGTCGCCTGGCGCGGTGCCAGTGCGGCCATCGCCGGCGCCGGCCGGGGCCACCTCCTCAAGAAAATCGCCTGCGGGATTCGGCGGTGTCAGCAGCCAGCCGCCGTCCGGATCGACGCCTAATGGGCGGGAACGGCAGCCCTCGGCCATGGTGAATTCAGCGCCAGCCCATGGCGGTGCGAGTGTTCCAGGGCAGGCGCCTGCCGGTGGCGTGCGGGCGACCCGGTCGCCGGATCGGCAAGGATCCGCCGGCGCCGGCGTGCCGCCGGTTCCGCCCGGGTCGGCGGGAACGTCGGTGCAGCCGCAGACGCGAACCAACACGCCAGGTGTGCCGCCGGCGGCCAGGCAATCACGACCGGAAACCAGCGTCGCTCAGCCCGCGCAGAGTAGACAGCGTCAGGGATCGCGACAGCAGTCGGTGGCACCGTCGGTGCCCCAGCCCGGAGTGACGGGGGCGGGTGTAACTGGCGCGGTCCCGCAGTCGCATTCGCGCTCAGTACCCGGTACGCCGGCTGGAACTGCGCCTGCGCCCGCCGCGCCTGGAGGTTCACGCGCGGCCTCGGCGCAATCGGCGAAGCCGCCGAAACCCGCCAAGTCTGCCAAGCCCGCGACCGCCGTGGAACCGGTCGCGCCCGCCGAAGGCCTGACTCGTACGCGCTGACGGCGCGAGCGAGCCCGCAAGCAGCGGGCGCGGGCGGAGCGGACTTCTGGCCGAGGCGCGAAATCAGCGCCCGTCGGCTCGAACGCGCGCGTAGCTGCCTGGCGCTGCTTCGAGGACCTTGAGCTTGCCCTTGCCGGGAACCCGGGGCGCGACCTCACGACCGAGCTGCGCAGAGACCCACTTGCGCCAGTCGCCCCACCAGGAGCCCTCGTGCTGGCGGGCGCCGTCGAACCATTCCTGTGGCGTTTCCGGAAGCTTGTCGTTGGTCCAGTAACCGTACTTGTTGGCAACCGGCGGATTCACCATGCCCGCGATATGCCCGGATCCGGACAGCACGAAGCGTGCCTTGCCCCGCATGATCTGCGGGCCGGCGTAGGTGGTTTTCCAGGGCGCGATGTGGTCCTCGATCGCCGACACGAAATACTGGGGGATGGTCACCTTGGCAAGGTCGATCCTGGTGCCGGCGAGCGTGAGGCCTCCCGGCTCGCGCAGCAGGTTCTTCATGTACATGTTGCGCAGGTAATAGCTGTGCATCGCCGCGGGCATGCGGGTCGAATCGCAGTTCCAGTGCAGCAGATCGAAGGGGAAGGGATCGCGGCCGAGCAGGTAGTTGTTGATCACGAACGACCAGATGAGGTCGTTGGCACGCAGCATGTTGAAGGTGGTCGCCATCTCGCCACCCTCGAGGTAGCCGCGCTCGTTCATCTTGCGTTCAAGCGAAGCCACCTGCTCCTCGTCGATGAACACTTCGAGTTCTCCGGCAGAAGTGAAGTCGATCAGCGAGGCCATGTAGGTTGCGCTGGCGATGCGCTTCTCTTTTTTTGCGGCGAGAAGGCCCAGCGTGGCGGCGAGCAGCGTCCCGCCCAGACAGTAGCCGATGGCGTTCACATCTTTCTCACCGGTGGCGTCCTTCACGGCGTCAAGTGCGGCGAGCGTGCCCTCGGTCAGATAATCCTCGAAATTCTTGTGCGCCAGCTTGCCATCCGGATTCACCCAGGAAATCACGAATACCGTCATGCCCTCGGCTGTCGCCCAGCGCAGAAACGAATTTTTCTCGCGAAGATCGAGGATGTAGTACTTGTTGATCCACGGGGGGATGATCAGCAGCGGCCGCTTCCAGGCCTTCTTGGTTGACGGCTCATACTGGATGAGCTGCATCAACTCGTTCTGGAACACGACCTTGCCGGGCGTGGTTGCGATGTTGACGCCGAGTTCGAAGGCCTTGGCATCGGTCATCGAGATCTTGAGCTTGCCGCCGCCACGCTCGATGTCGTCGAGCAGGTTGTTCAGGCCCTTGACCAGGTTCTGCCCGCCCGTGGCAATGGTCTCGCGGAAGACCTCCGGGTTGGTCAGCGCGAAATTCGATGGCGCCAGGGCGTCGATGTATTGCCGGGTGAAGAAATCGACCTTTTTCCTGGTGCCCTCGTCCAGGCCATCGACGCTGGCGACCTGCTCGTGCATCCAGCCGGCGGCAATCAGGTAGCTTTGCTTGATGTAATCGAACAGGAAATGCTCGTGCCAGTCGTCGTGCTTGAATCGTTTGTCCCCCGCCGCAGGCACGGCGACGGGTACGGCCTGGCCGCCCATCATGCGCAGCATCGAGCCTTGCCACAGGTTCATGTAGTTCCACCAGAGGTTCATGTTCGACTCGGCGAGCCGCGTCGGGTTGGAAAGCATCTGCGCGGCCAACTCCATGAAGGCCTTGCCGAGGCCCAGCTCGTCGGATGGCATGGTGGCACCGGCCTTGGCACTGCGGGCAGCGAAATCACTCATGACTTTGGCGCTCTTCTCGGCGGCGGAGGCCAGCGATTCGGCAAGCGCGATGGGGTCCAGCTTGGACGTCTTGTTTTCGGTAGCGGTCGTGGACATTGCGGGTCTCGTTGTGGGGGTGACGGAAAAATCAGGCTGCGAAGCGGACTGCGCCATCGGCGGATATGCTGCGCGTCAGCCGCGCCCGGTGCCATAGGTAGTTCAGGTGGGCGATGGTCTCGCCCATGGCGAAGAAGCGCTGTTGCAGATCGAGTTCGCGGCGGAACAGCACTGGAATCATCTGTGCCGCGGTGACTTGTGCGTGCTCCGCGGCGATCGCCTGTTCGAGTTCGGCCAGGCGGTCGGCGTGATGGGCGTGCAGTTGCTTCGTGCGTGGCACGATTCCGCGGAACGGCAGGCCGTGCGAGGGCAACACCAGCGTTTCGGGCGGCAGTGGATTGAAGTTGTCGATCGAGTCGAGGAAACGCCCGAGCGGATCGCCGTCGGGGTCGGACGGCCAGACCGCGACATTGGTGCTTATTTTCGGCAGCAGCATGTCGCCGGATATCAACACATTGCTCGCCGCATCGTGCATCGCCGCGTGCTCGGACGAATGGCCGAATCCGGGAATGATTTCCCAGGATTTGCCACCGGCACTGATGCGGTCGCCGCCCTGCATGCGCCGGTAGGTGGCCGGCGCCACCGGCACCAGGCGGCGGTAATGATTGCCGCGAGAGGCCAGATCGGAGACGTCCTCGGGAGACATTCCGTGCGCCCCGAACAACGCGCAGGTCTCGCCTGGGCTGTGCGCTGCGCGCTCGTCGATGATCGCGTGCGCGGACATGAACTCACCGTGGGTCATCGTCACCGCGCAGCCGAAGCGCGCGGACAGCCAGGCGGCGTTGCCCAGGTGGTCTGGATGGCAGTGCGTGGCGATGATGCGCAGGATCGGGCGCCCGCCGAGCGTCCCGGCGAAGTGCGTTTCCCACAACGCACGGGTCGTGTCATCGGCGATGCCGCAGTCGACCTGCGTCCACCCATCGGCCTCCTCCAGCAACCACAGATTGATGTGGTCGAGCGCAAACGGGAGCGGCATCCGCAGCCAATGGATACCCGGGGCCACCTCGAGCGTCGTGCCGGGCGCAGGTGGCGCGTGGTACGCGTAGTCGATGGCAGGAGAGGGGGAGGCAGACATGGGAAGGTGACGGGGTAAACCGGTATGGTATCGTGGACCGCGCACCGCCCCGCGACGCCGCTATCATTCCGCGCCATTTTGTGCCCATGCCAGCCGCTTCCAGACCGTCCGCAACTGCCGCGCCGTCGCGCGAGCGTACCTACACCATCGGCGAGCTCGCGCACGAGTTTGCGCTGACCACCCGGGCAATCCGCTTCTACGAGGATGAGGGCATGCTGGCGCCGACGCGCCACGGCCGGGCACGCGTCTACGGCGAACGCGAGCGGGTTCGGCTCAAACTGCTTTTACGCGGCAAGCGGCTGGGATTGGCGCTTTCGGAGATCCGCGAGCTTCTGGACCTCTACGAAGTCGGACGAAACGAGCGCGCCCAGCTGGCGATGTTCATTGAAATGCTGGGCGAGCGACGCGCGCGGCTGTTGCAGCAGAAGGAAGACATCGACGCCGTCCTGGCCGAAATCGGCGGCATCGAGAGGGAATGCAGGCGCCGGCTGAAGGAGGAGGCACGCGCATTGGCCGCATCCGGCCCGCCGCGCAAGGGAGGGGCTCCCCGAATTCCCCCCTCCAGCGAGGCGGATTGATTGACGTTTACGTAAACGTAAGACAAAATTCAGGACTGAGCGCTGCGCCGTGCCGGTGGGGCCGTGGCCCAGGCGGCCCGCCATTCGGCGTGGGCGCGACCGAAGAGGAGGTTCGACCGGCATGTCGAGCGCCGAGTTTGTCCCGCAGGACCCCGAATTCGAGTCGCGTGTGCGCGCGAGTTTCGCGCGTCAGGGGGCAATGCGGCTGTTCGGTGCCGAATTGCTCGAGGTCGCGCCGGGCTATTGCGCGATCGCGCTGACGCCGAGGGCGGAAATTTCCCA
Organism: Betaproteobacteria bacterium; assembly: GCA_032123655.1. GTDB lineage: Bacteria > Pseudomonadota > Gammaproteobacteria > Burkholderiales > Casimicrobiaceae > VBCG01. The sequence continues at coordinate 20,323 of JAQBEY010000016.1, read as the reverse complement.
GCAGCACGGCTATGTGCACGCGGGAGTGGTGAGTACCATCGTCGATTCGGCGGGTGGTTACGCGGGCTACACGCTGTTCCCTGCCGACAGCTCGGTGCTGACGGTCGAGTTCAAGGTAAACCTGCTGGCACCTGCGGTCGGCGACCGGCTGGTCGCCGAGGGATTCGTGGTCAAGGCAGGCCGTTCGCTGACCATCTCCCGCGGCGAAGTGCACGCGGAACGGGATGGGAAGCGCACGCTGGTCGCATTGATGCAACAGACACTGATGGTCATGCACGGCAAGCCCGACGCGTGATCGATTGCGCGGACAGGGTCCGTTGCACTGTCCTGCTGGAGGATTAACGATGCTCGACTTTCCGTCGCTCTCCTTCGCCCACGGCGAAACCATCGACATGCTGCGCGCAACGGTGCAGCAGTTCGCCGCCGACGAGATCGCACCCCGTGCCGGGGAGATCGACCGCAACAACCAGTTTCCCGCGGATCTCTGGCGCAAGCTCGGCGACCCCGGCGTGCTGGGGATCACCGTCGGGGACGAGTACGGCGGTACGGGCATGGGCTATCTCGCCCACTGCATCGCGATGGAGGAGATCTCGCGTGCGTCGGCGTCGGTCGGCCTGTCCTATGGCGCGCACTCGAATCTTTGCGTGAACCAGATTTGCCGCAACGGCAGCGAGGAACAGAAACGCAGATACCTGCCCAGGCTCATCTCGGGCGAGCACGTCGGTGCACTGGCGATGAGCGAGCCGGGCTCGGGCTCGGACGTGGTGTCGATGCGCCTGCGCGCCGATCGCCGCGGCGAGCGCTACGTGCTCAACGGCAACAAGATGTGGATCACCAACGGCCCGGAAGCCGATACGCTGGTCGTCTACGCCAAGACCGATCCGCAGGCCGGGCCCAAGGGCATCACAGCGTTCCTGATCGAGCGTGGCATGAGCGGATTCTCGACGGCACAGAAGCTCGACAAGCTCGGCATGCGCGGCTCGAATACCTGCGAACTCGTCTTTCAGGATTGCGAGGTTCCGGCGGAAAACATACTCGGGATGGAGGGCCGCGGCGTCAACGTGTTGATGAGCGGCCTCGACTACGAGCGCGCGGTGCTCGCGGCGGGACCGCTGGGGATCATGGCGGCATGCATGGACGCGGTCCTGCCGTATGTGCACGAGCGCTCGCAGTTCGGCCAGCCGATCGGCGAATTCCAGCTGATGCAGGGCAAGGTCGCCGACATGTACTCGACGATGATGGCCTGCAAGGCCTATGTCTACGCGGTCGCGCAGGCCTGCGACCGCGGCGAGACGGCGCGCAAGGACGCGGCTGGCGCGATCCTCTACGCCGCCGAGAAGGCCACGTGGATGGCCGGCGAGGCGATCCAGGCGCTGGGCGGCAACGGCTACATCAACGAGTACCCGACGGGCAGGTTGTGGCGCGACGCCAAGCTCTATGAAATCGGCGCGGGCACCTCCGAAATCCGCCGCATGCTGATCGGGCGGGAGCTGTTCAATGAAACGAAATAGGGCGGTGAGGGAAGACGATGCAGAATGATCCGATCGTGATCGTCGGCGCGGCACGCACGCCGATGGGCGGGTTTCAGGGTGATTTCGCGTCGCTGGCCGCGAGTGACCTGGGCGCCGCGGCAATTCGTGCGGCGGTGGAGCGCGCCGGGGTCGTGCCGGCCGACGTCGACAAGTTGCTGATGGGCTGTGTGCTGCCTGCCGGACAGGGGCAGGCGCCGGCGCGGCAAGCGGCGTTGAAGGCGGGCTTGCCGCTGTCGGTTGGCTGCACGACCGTCAACAAGATGTGCGGTTCGGCGATGGAGGCGGCGATCCTTGCCCACGACGCGCTGCTGGCGGGTTCGGCCGACATCATGGTTGCCGGCGGCATGGAGAACATGTCCAACGCGCCCTATCTGATGCCCAAGGCGCGCGCCGGCTATCGCATGGGTCACCAGCAGGTGCTCGATCACATGTTCCTGGACGGGCTCGAGGACGCGTATGACAAGGGGCGTTTGATGGGCAGCTTTGCCGAGGATTGTGCGGTGAAGTATTCGTTCACCCGCGAGGCGCAGGACGCCTTCGCGCTGACCTCGCTGTCGCGCGCGCTGGCCGCGAGCAACGATGGCACGTTCGCAATGGAGATCGCGCCGGTCACGGTAGCTGGGCGTCGTGGCGAGGTCGTCATCGATCGCGACGAGCAACCGGCCAAAGCCTCACCCGACAAGATCCCGCTGCTCAAGCCGGCGTTTCGCAAGGACGGCACGGTTACCGCCGCGAATTCAAGTTCCATTTCCGACGGCGCGGCGGCGCTGGTGCTGATGCGCCGCTCTGTCGCCGAGCGCCGCGGCTTCAAGCCGCTGGCGGTGATCGTCGCGCATGCAACGCACGCGCAGGAACCCGAATGGTTCTCGACGGCGCCGGTGGGCGCCATCGAGAAGCTGTACGCGAAAACCGGGTGGACGACGCGCGATGTAGACCTGTTTGAAATCAACGAGGCGTTCGCGGTGGTCACGATGGCGGCGATGCAGGAACACGGCCTGCCGCACGATCGCGTCAACGTTCACGGCGGTGCCTGCGCGCTCGGCCATCCGATCGGCGCCTCGGGAGCGCGGATCCTGGTCACGCTGCTCGGTGCATTGGCCAAACATGGCAAGAAACGTGGCGTGGCGGCGTTGTGCATCGGCGGCGGCGAGGCGACTGCCATGGCCATCGAGCGCGTCTGACCGCAATGCCTGAATCCGCCTTCGTGTTCGCCGGGACCACTGGTTCGGGAGTTGGCCGTTGATTTCCGCGGACGATCTCGCGCTATTCGTGATCGCCTGCGTCCTGCTGGTGCTGACGCCGGGGCCGAACCTGCTCTATCTCGTCTCGCGCACGCTTTGCCAGGGACGCTCCGCCGGATTCGTTTCGCTGGCGGGAACGACCGCCGGATTCGGCGTGCACGTCGTTGCGGCGGCACTTGGATTGTCGGTGGTATTCGTCGTGCTGCCGATGCTCTACGACGTCGTGCGCTGGGCCGGCGCAGCCTATCTCATGTGGCTGGCCTGGGATGCCGTGCGGCCGCAAGGCGGGGGTGGACTGTTCACCCGGCGCGACCTTCCCGCGCTGGCACCGCGCCGGCTGTTCCGGACGGGACTGCTGACCAGCATCCTGAACCCCAAGGTGGCGCTGTTCTATATCGCGCTTTTTCCGCAGTTCGTCGATCCGACGCGCGGCAGCGTGCTCGGACAATCGTTGTTGCTCGGGGCCTTGCAGATCTTGATCGCGATAGCGGGCGACACGCTGTTCGTCCTCGCGGCGGCGCGGGTGGCCGGCTGGCTCGCCACGCGTCCCGCCTGGGTCGCCGCGCAGCGATACGTACTGGGCGCGGTTTTCGCCGGGATCGCCATCCGGCTCGCACTGGACGAGCGCCGGTGAACGCACAGCCCACGCTGTCGCTGATTTATTTCAGGATGGTGCTGGTCGCGCTGATCTGGGGAGGCACCTTCATCGCCGGTCGCATTCTGGCGGCGGAAATGGCCGCCTCCACCGCGGCGCTGTGGCGTTACATTGTCGCGAGCTGCGCGCTGCTGGTCCTCGCCTTCGCCCGCCAGGGTGGGCTGCCGCGGCTGGATCGCCGGCAGTGGCTCGGGGTGAGCCTGCTCGGCGCCTCCGGGGTCGCGCTGTACAACCTGTGCTTCATGTTCGGACTCGAGCGGGTCCCGGCTGCGCGTGCCTCGCTGATCGTCGCGCTCAACCCCGCAGCGATCGTGCTTGGTGCCGCGCTGTTCCTGGGCGAGCCGCTGACGCGCGACCGGGTCATTGGCATCGCCATCGCGCTGCTTGGCGCCGCCATCGTCCTGGGACACGGCAATCCGGCGAATCTGCTCGCCGGAGATCTGTCGACCGGCGACGTCGCGCTGTTTGGTTGCGTGCTCGGCTGGTCGACCTACACGCTGCTGGGCAAGAGCATCCTGCGCGGACTCTCGCCGTTCTCCGCGACCGCCTATGCCGCATTGACCGGGACGCTGATCCTTGCCGTCGTCGCCATCGCCAGCGGTGGCTTCGTGCTGCCGAATGCCTCGGGATTGGGCTGGCTGTCGCTCGTCTTTCTGGGCGTGCTCGGGACAGCTGTCGCCTTCGTCTGGTACTACGATGGCGTGCGGGTGATCGGCGCGGCGCGCACCTCGGTGTTCATCAATCTGGTCCCCGTGGCCGCGGTCGCGCTGGGTGCGCTCCTCCTGGACGAAATGCCGGAGCCGTCGATGCTCGCCGGCGGCGCACTGGTCGTCGCGGGCATCTTCGTGCTGAATCGTCCCGCGCTGCCGCCGCGTGCGGTGCAACCGACCGTGGTCTGAGGCGATGCTGCTCACCATCGAACAGGAACTGGTCCGCGACACCATGCGCGCGTTCGCGCAGGAGCGGTTGGCGCCCCATTCCGCGCGATGGGACCGCGACGCGCATTTCCCGCGCGAAGAATTGCGTGCGCTGGGCGAACTCGGTGCGCTCGGCATGGTGGTGCCCGAGCAATGGGACGGCGCCGCGATGGACTATGTCTGCCTGGCGGTCGCGCTGGAGGAGATCGCGGCCGGCGACGGGGCGACTTCGACGATCGTGAGCGTGCAGAATTCGGTGGTCTGCGGGCCGATCAACGCCTTCGGCACCGATGCGCAGAAGGAGCGCTACCTCAAGCCGCTCGCCCGCGGGGAGTCACTCGGCTGTTTCTGCCTGACCGAGCCGCACGCCGGCTCGGACGCCGGCGCGATCACCACCCGCGCGGAAAAGCGCGGCGATCGGTATGTCCTGAACGGGGTAAAGCAGTTCATCACGACCGGCAAAAACGCGGACGTGGCGGTGGTGTTCGCCGTCACCGACAAGACAGCGGGAAAAAGGGGCATCTCCGGCTTTATCGTCGACACGTCCACCAAGGGCTATGTGGTCGCGCGCGTGGAGGAAAAACTCGGACAGCATGCGTCGGACACCGCGCAGATCCTGTTCGACGACTGCGAAGTCCCGGCCGAGAATCTCCTCGGCGCCGAGGGCGGCGGCTACCGTATCGCGCTGGCCAACCTCGAGGCGGGGCGCATCGGCATCGCGGCGCAGGCGGTGGGCATGGCGCGCGCCGCGTTCGAGGCGGCACTCGCCTACGCCCGCGAGCGGACCAGTTTCGGCAAACCCATCGCCCTGCATCAGGCGGTCAATTTCCGCCTGGCCGACATGGCGGTGCGGATCGCGGCTGCGCGACAGCTCCTCTGGCACGCTGCGGCGCTGCGCGATGCCGGCAAGCCCTGCCTGCAGGAGGCGTCGATGGCCAAGCTCTTCGCATCCGAAATGGCAGAGCGCGTTTGCTCCGACGCGATCCAGATTCACGGAGGCTACGGTTATGTCGCCGATTTTCCCGTCGAACGCATCTACCGCGACGTGCGCGTCTGTCAGATCTACGAAGGCACCAGCGACATCCAGCGGCTGGTGATCGGCCGCGCGCTGGCGGGATGAACGCTCGTCGCCCCAATTTTCACTTCTACACCGGGACCTGCCATGGCCATCGATTTCTGGTTTGATTTTTCCTCACCCTACGGTTACCTCGCCGCGCAGAAGATCGACGCGCTGGCCGCGAAGCATGGTCACGCGGTCGACTGGCGCCCGATGCTGCTCGGCGTCGTGTTCAAGCATACCGGCGGCGCTCCGCTTACCCAGTTGCCGATGAAAGGGGGCTACTCCACACACGATTTCCAGCGCAGTGCCCGCTTCCATGGCATCGGCGATTTCAGGATGCCGAGCGTGTTCCCGATTGCTTCACAGGCACCGGCGCGCATCGTGCTATGGGCCAAGGCGAACGAATCGACTGCCGGCGCCAGGTTGGCGAAGGCCTTGTACCGCGCCTACTTCTTCGACGGGCGCGATATTTCCAGTCCGGACGTCGCCGCCGAGGTGGCGGGGCAGGCCGGCTTCGACGCGGCGGCGGCCCGCGCGGCAGTCGACGACCCGGCGATCAAGGACGCGTTGAAGCGAGAAGTGGAAACGGCGATCGCCGCCGGTGTCTTCGGCTCACCTTTTGTAATCATCGACGGGGAGCCGTTCTGGGGTCTGGACCGCTTCGACCAGATCGATCGCTGGCTCGCGACCGGCGGATTCTGAGGTCAACGCCGGAGAATCCACCAATGGCCGAGTACACACTGTTCTGTTTCGCGCAGTCGGGCAACGCCTACAAGGCGGCGCTGGCACTGGAACTCGCCGGTGCCGATTGGACGCCGCGCTTTGTCGATTACTTCGGTGGCGAAACGCGCAGCGCGGCCTACCGGGCCATCAACATCATGGGCGAAGCGCCGGTTCTCGAACACCGCGGGTGCCGCTACGCGCAGTCCGGAGTTATCCTCGACTATCTCGCCGAGTCGCTGGGCCGGTTCGGTCCGCGCGATTCCGAAGAGCGGCGCGAAGTCCTGCGCTGGCTGCTCTTCGACAATCACAAGTTCACCAGCTATACCGCCACCTACCGGTTCATGCGCACCTTCGTCAAGGATCCCGATCCTGGCGCCATGGCGGAATTCCGCAAGCGCGCCGAGGTGGCGTGGGGCGTGTTGAACGCGCATCTCGAGGGCCGGAGCTTCGTGGTTGGCGAGCGACTCACCATTGCCGACCTTTCGCTATGCGGATATCTGTTCTGGCCCGAAGAGATCGGTGTCGACTGGTCGGTGTATCCGCACCTCGATGCCTGGCTTGCGCGCATTGCCGCCACGCCGCGCTGGAAGGCGCCCTACGAACTCATGCCCGGTCACCCCCGGCCGGCGGAGCGTTGACGAGGTTCACCATGCCGGTCATCGAAAGCAGACTCGACCCGCGAGAAGAGACATTCGCGAAAAACCGTGATGCCATGGCCGTGCTGGTCACCGACCTTCGCGCCAGGATCGAAAAAATCGAAGATGGCGGTGGCGCCACCGCGAACGCCAGGCACACCGCGCGTGGCAAGCTGTTGCCCCGCGAGCGGGTGCGCGCCTTGCTTGATTCGGGCAGTCCCTTCCTCGAGTTTTCGCAGCTCGCGGCATGGGATATGTATGGCGACAACATAGCCTCGGCAGGCATCATCACCGGAATCGGCCGCGTGGCGGGGATCGAGTGCGTCATCGTCTGCAACGACGCGACGGTCAAGGGCGGCACCTATTATCCGATGACGGTCAAGAAGCACCTGCGCGCGCAGGCAATCGCGCAGGAAAATCACCTGCCATGCATCTACCTGGTCGACTCGGGCGGCGCCAACCTGCCCAACCAGGTCGATGTGTTTCCGGACCGCGAGCACTTCGGGCGAATTTTTTTCAATCAGGCGAACATGTCGGCGCGGGGGATTCCGCAGATCGCCGTCGTGATGGGCTCGTGCACGGCGGGGGGGGCCTACGTTCCCGCGATGTCTGACGAATCGATCATCGTCCGTGACCAGGGCACCATCTTTCTGGCCGGGCCACCACTGGTGAAAGCCGCCACGGGCGAAGAAGTGACGGCAGAGGAACTGGGCGGTGCCGACGTGCACACCCGCGTCTCGGGAGTTGCCGACCACTACGCGCTGAACGACCATCACGCGCTGGCGATAGCCCGCAGCATCGTCGGCAACCTGAACCGGGTCAAGCGCATCACGCTCGACGTCGCGCCGCCGCGCGAGCCCTTGTACCCGCCGGAGGAACTCTACGGCGTCATCCAGGCCGACATCAAGAAGCCCTACGACGTGCGTGAGGTCATCGCCCGCGTCGTCGACGGCAGCGAGCTCGACGAATTCAAGGCGCGTTACGGGACGTCGCTGGTCACCGGCTTTGCGCGCATCTGGGGTTATCCGGTGGGGATCGTCGCCAACAACGGCGTGTTGTACTCGGAGTCCGCGCAAAAAGGCGCGCACTTCGTTGAACTGTGCGCGCAGCGCGGCACCCCGCTGCTTTTTCTGCAGAACATCACCGGCTTCATGGTCGGGCAGAAATACGAGGCCGGCGGCATCGCCAAGGACGGCGCAAAAATGGTGACCGCCGTGTCCTGCGCGCAGGTGCCGAAATTCACCGTCATCATCGGCGGCAGCTACGGCGCCGGCAACTATGGAATGTGCGGGCGCGCCTACGACCCGCGTTTTCTGTGGATGTGGCCGAACGCGCGAATCGGTGTCATGGGTCCCGAACAGGCGGTCAGCGTGCTCGCCACGGTCAAACGCGACGCCATCGAGCGATCAGGCAAGGCGTGGAGCGCGCAGGAGGAGGAGAGCTTCAAGGCGCCGGTTCGCGACCAGCTGACTGCCGAGGCCCATCCCTATTTCGCGTCGGCGCGCTTGTGGGACGATGGTGTCATCGATCCGGCGGACACGAGGCGCGTGCTCGGACTCGCGATTTCGGCATCATTGAACCGTCCGGCGGAGCCGACCCGTTTCGGCGTGTTCCGGATGTGAACAGCAAAGGGCGGCGGTCGGTCGATCGGCTATAGTCAGCAGACCTTCGCCGACCGCGCGAGTCCATCACTGCCAGGATCCAACATGGCCGGAAAAAAAGCCACCGCTCCAACTTTCGAGACGCTCAAGGTCGACGTGCGCAACGGTGTCGGCGTGGTCGAACTGAACCGTCCCGACGTGCACAACGCGTTCAATGAGACGCTGATCGGCGAGCTTACCGACGTGCTGGGCGTTCTCGAGGCCGATGACGCCGTGCGCGCGATCATCCTGACGGGGAACGGGCGGAGTTTTTGCGCCGGTGCCGACCTGAACTGGATGAAGAAGATGGCGGCCTACGGTCACGCGGAGAACCTGGCCGACGCACAGGCGCTCGCGCTGATGTTGCGCACGCTCCACGGACTCGCCAAGCCGACGGTCGCGCGCATTCACGGCGCGGCATTGGGCGGTGGCGTCGGCCTGGCAGCCTGCTGTGACATCGCGATCGCGGCGGTCGACGCGACCTTCGCGCTGTCGGAGGCGAAACTCGGACTGATCCCCGCCACGATCTCGCCCTATGTGATCGAGGCGATCGGGGCCCGCCAGGCGCGCCGCTATTTCCTGACCGGCGAGCGCTTCGCCGCCGCCGAGGCGTATCGGATCGGACTCGTCCACGACATTGTGCCCGCGGCCGAACTCGATGCGCGCGTGAACGACCTGCTGGGTGCGTTGCTGCTTGCCGGGCCACGGGCGCAGTTCGAATGCAAGGCGCTGATCCGCGGCGTGGCGCATCGCCCGATCGACGACGACGTGGTCGCCGGAACGGCCGAGCATATTGCGCAGGTGCGCGCCTCGCCGGAAGGCCGCGAAGGCGTGGCCGCGTTTCTCGAGCGGCGCCCCGCCGACTGGGTGCCGAAAAAACCGGACGGCCGGGAATGAACGCTTCGCTCGCGCAATTCGACACCTGGCAGCTGGTCGCGTTGGCGGCCGCGCTTGGCTGGGCGAGCGGGTTGCGTCTGTACGCGGTCTTGTTCATCGTGGGCGCCGCGGGCCATTTCGACTGGGTGGACTTGCCCAGCGGGCTGTCGATTCTCGCGCACCCATTCGTGCTGTGGTCGTCCGGATTCATGTGCGTGGTGGAATTTCTCGCCGACAAGGTGCCGGGGATCGATTCTGCGTGGGATCTGGTGCAGACGTTCATTCGAATTCCTGCGGGCGCGGCGCTTGCCGCAAGTGTCTTCGGCGATGCGTCGACGGCGACGATGCTGGCGGCAGCAATTCTCGGTGGCACGCTCGCCGCCGGCAGCCATGCCACCAAGGCCGGCAGCCGGGCGATCATCAACACGTCACCGGAACCCTTTTCGAACTGGGCTGCGTCGTTCGGCGAGGAACTTGCCGTGGGCACGGTCCTGTGGCTCGCCTTTGTGTATCCGATTGTCGCGCTGGTCGTTCTCGCGCTTCTGGTGGCGCTGATGCTATGGCTGATCCCGAAGCTCTGGCGGACGATCCAGTTGATCGTCGCTCGTATCATCGCCTGGTTCGGCGGCGGCGGACCGCGGTCGTCACCATGAAGAGTTGCCGGAATTGCACACCATGTTCAACAAGATCCTGATTGCCAATCGGGGCGAAATCGCCTGCCGCGTCGCCCGCACCGCGCGACGGATGGGCATTCGTACCGTTGCCGTGTATTCGGATGCCGACGTCGGCGCACTGCACGTCGAGGTCTGCGACGAGGCCCGCCGGCTCGGGCCCGCTGCGCCGCGCGAGAGCTACCTGAATGGCGCAGCGATCATCGGGATCGCCAGATCGACCGGCGCGCAGGCGATTCACCCCGGTTATGGTTTCCTGTCGGAAAACGTGGAATTTGCCTCGGCTTGCGCTGCAGCCGGGATCGTATTCATCGGGCCGCCGCCCGAAGCCATCGCCGCGATGGGTTCGAAATCCGCGGCCAAGACGATCATGGCCAAGGCCGGCGTGCCGTTGGTGCCGGGGTATCACGGCGACGACCAGGATCCGCTGCGGCTTGCCCGCGAGGCCGATGCAACCGGCTATCCGGTGCTCATCAAGGCCACGGCCGGCGGTGGTGGCAAAGGCATGAAGATCGTCACCCGCGCCGACGAATTCCCGGCGGCGCTCGCCTCGGCACAACGCGAGGCCAAGGCGTCCTTCGGGGACGAGCGGGTGTTGATCGAGCGCTATCTCAGCTCGCCGCGGCATATCGAGATCCAGGTGTTCGCGGATACGCAGGGCAATGCGGTCCACCTGTTCGAGCGCGACTGTTCGGTGCAGCGGCGGCACCAGAAGGTGCTCGAGGAGGCGCCCGCGCCGGGCATGACGCCGGAGCGGCGCCGGGCGATGGGCGAGGCCGCGGTCGCGGCCGCGCAGGCGATCGGCTACGTCGGTGCCGGCACGGTCGAGTTCATCGCCGAGCAGGATGGGCGGTTCTATTTCATGGAGATGAACACGCGGCTGCAGGTCGAGCACCCGGTGACCGAGATGATCACCGGTCTCGACCTTGTCGAGTGGCAGTTGCGGGTGGCGGCGGGGCAGGCGCTGCCGCTCGCGCAGGATGCGCTGAATATCAACGGACACGCGATCGAGGCCCGGCTGTACGCCGAGGATCCCGAACGGGGTTTCCTGCCGTCCATCGGCACACTCGTGCATTGGCGGATGCCCGCGCCGACCCCGCAGGTGCGCGTCGATACCGGCGTACGCGACGGCGACGAGGTTTCGCCGTTCTACGATCCGATGCTCGCCAAGCTGATCGTCTGGGGCGAGGATCGTCAGGTCGCCTGCGCACGGATGCTGGCTGCGCTTGCCGGTTGCGAGGTCGTTGGTGTCGCCACCAACGTCGCGCTTCTCGAGCGAATCGTCGCGCACGAGGCATTCGCGTCGGGTCGGGTCGACACCGGCCTGATCGAGCGGCACCGCGAAGCGCTGTTCCCCGCTGCTGGCCCGGTGCCCGAGCGCGCGCTGCTGGCAGCCGCCGTGGCTGAATTCATCGGCATCGAATTCGATGCGCGCGAAGCTGCGCAGGCGTCGGGTGACCCGTATTCGCCGTGGCATGTTCGTGATGCGTGGTGGGCAAATTCGGATCGCCATGGGGTGGCGTTGTGCTATGCCGATGCCGCTGAGCGCGTCGAATTGCAGGTGCGACCCGCCGGCGACCACCGACTGCGCGTGCGCCTGCCGGAACGCGAGGTCATGGTCAGCTTCGATGAGGTCGACGGACGCCTGGTGCTCGACGTCGACGATACGACGTTGTCCGCGACGGTCATCGCCGACGGCGAGATGCGGCAGGTTTTCGCCGGTGGTGTGCGCCGCCGACTTCAGCTGGTTGATCCTCTGGCGCACGCCGCCGACGATGAACCGGGAGGAGGCCACCTGACCGCGCCCATGTCGGGCGCGGTGGTCGCGGTGCTGGTGGCGCCGGGCGACCGCGTGAGCAAGGGGGCGCCGCTGATCGTGCTCGAGGCGATGAAGATGGAACACACGATCGTCGCGCCTGCCGACGGTGTCGTGGCCGCGGTCAACTTCCGGATCGGCGACCGTGTCGCCGAAGGTGCGGATCTGGTCGACATCGAGGAAGCATGACGGCCGTTTCGGCAGCCGGTCGGTAGTCCGCCATGCGCATCGTCATTACCCTGCCGGCCGCCGACGAGGCGCCGTGGATGGAATTGTTTCGCGATACGCTCCCGGAGGCCGAGATCGAGCGACGCGAACCGGGGCAACCGGTGGGTGAGTCCGAGGCGCAACCGCCGGCAGACTATGTGGTGCTGGCCGAACCTTGTCGGACCGTGCTGGACGCGCACCCGAAGCCGAAGGCGGTATTCACCGTGAGCGCGGGCGTCGGCCATCTGCTTCGCCTTCCCAATCTGCCGATTGATGTTCCGGTGGTGCGGCTCGAGGATGCCGGCATGGCGCAACCGATGGCGAGGTACGCGCTTGCCGTCGCGCTGCGCCTCGAATGCGGGATGGACGAATTCGCGCGGCAACAGCGTGAATCGCGCTGGGAGCAGCGGCGGCAGCGGACTCCGGCGTCGATCCGTGTCGGCGTGCTCGGGCTGGGGGTCATCGGCGGCGCGGTTGCCCGCGCGTTGGCGCAGCAGGGCTTCGCCGTCCGCGGCCTTGCCAGCATGCCAAAGGACATCGACGGGGTCGACTGCTTCGCGGGAGTCGCGGCGCTCGACGCGTTTCTGGCGGGACTCGACCTTGTCGTGAATGCCTTGCCGCTGACGCCGGCGACGACGGGCCTGCTCGACGCCAGCGCGCTCGCGCTGCTCGCCGATGGCGCGCATGTCGTCAACATCGGCCGCGGCGGCACGCTGGTGGACGCCGATTTGCTGGCGCTGCTCGACAGCGGCAAGCTGTCGGGGGCGACGCTCGACGTCTTCGGGAAGGAGCCACTGCCGGCGGAGCATCCGTTCTGGGCGCACCCGCGGATCGCGATCACGCCGCACATCTCGGGACTGACCGTCCCCGAGGATGCCGTGGCGCAGATTGCCGCGAAGATCCGGGCGCTGGATCGCGGCGAGACGGTGACGGGCATCGTGGACTGGAAGCGAGGTTACTGATGGAAATGCCGACGAAGGTTCGCCTGGTCGAGGTGGGTCCGCGTGACGGCCTGCAGAACGAAAAAGCGATGGTCGCGACGGACACCAAGGTTGCGCTGATCGATTTGCTCACCGAAGCCGGATTTCCGGCGATCGAGGCGACCTCGTTCGTGTCGCCCAGGTGGGTTCCGCAAATGGCGGACGCGGCCGAGGTCATGGCGAGAATCCGGCGCAGGGCGGGCGTGCGCTATCCGGTGCTTGCGCCCAACCTGAAAGGCTTCGAGGCCGCGCTCGCTGCGCAGGCCGACGAGGTCGCGGTGTTCGTTGCCGCATCCGAGTCGTTTTCGAGCAGGAACATCAACTGCTCGATCGCCGAAAGCCTTGAACGGGCGCGGCCGATCTTCGCCGCCGCAGGCGCGAGCGGCGTTCGTGTTCGCGGCTACATTTCCTGCGTGCTCGGCTGTCCCTACGAGGGCGACGTCGATCCGGGCGTGGTTGGCGATATCGCGGCCGCGCTGTACGCGATGGGTGCCTACGAGATTTCGCTGGGCGATACCATTGGCACCGGCACGGCGGGTGCGGCGAGTGCGCTGGTCCGCCGGTGCGCGGAGCGGGTCCCGCTCACCGCGCTCGCCGGACATTTCCACGATACCTACGGCCAGGCGCTTGCCAACGTCTATGCCGCGCTGGAGGCGGGCGTGGCGACGTTCGACTGTGCGGTGTCGGGGCTGGGGGGCTGTCCGTATGCGAAGGGCGCGACGGGAAATGTCGCCAGCGAGGATGTCGTCTATCTGCTGGAGGGGCTCGGCATCGAGACCGGCGTTGACATGACCAAACTGCGGCGCGCCGGCAAATTCATTGGCGATGCCCTCGGGCGGCCGAGCGCATCGCGCGTGGCGCGGGCGTTGGACGTGAAAAATCCGCTTGCGGCTTGATCTGCACCCTGTTCGATGACCCGATTCCCGCTCCCCGGCCAGGTCCCTTCGCCATGCATCAGCGTCTGCGTGATGGACCCGGTCAACGGGCTGTGCACCGGCTGCCTGCGCACCCTCGACGAGATCGGGGTGTGGAGCGTGCTTGACGACGAGGGGAAGCGCGCGGTCTGGCAGCGCATCGCGTCCAGGCGTACAGCGGCGGCAACAACGTCGGGGACGGGAATCAATGACGAGAGTTGACTGGTATTTCGATTTCGTCTCGCCCTTCGCTTATTTGCAGAGCGAACGGCTGCACGAACTCGGACCGCGCGTAGACCTGCGTTTTCGACCGGTGCTCTTTGCCGGCCTTCTGGAGGCGAACGGTCAGAAAGGGCCGGCCGAAATCGCGCGCAAGCGCGTGTTCACTTACCGTTTCGTCGTCTGGCAGGCGAAGCGGCTCGGTATCCCGTTCAAGATTCCCCCCGAGCATCCGTTCAATCCGCTGCCACTCCTGCGCCTTGCGATCGCCTGCGATTGTCGGCCGGACGCCGTGCATCGGATGTTCCGCTTCGTCTGGCGCGATGGCCGGCTGCCGGATCTGCCGATCGAGTGGGCGGAACTGGTACACGAAATCGGACTGGACGACGCGCATGGCCGCATCGCCGATCCGGACGTCAAGGCTGCGTTGCGGCGGAATACCGATGAGGCGGTCGCCCGCGGCGTCTTCGGGGTGCCAACGCTGGCGATTGGCGAAGAGCTTTTCTGGGGCGCTGACTCCACCGCAATGGCTGCTGAATATCTTGCCGCCGGCTGCCGCTGGACCGATCCGCAAATGGACCGAATCGAGGCGCTGCCGGTAGGTGCATCCCGACGCTCGCCGGACGCGCGCGCCAAGCCGGGCCAGCGTCGCGACCGCTAGAACAACCGCGTGTTCGCGGGCGGGAAGATCGCCAATGGCATCCGGGCTCGTCATTGGTCCGATCCGGAACGGACCGGCGGCGGCCACCGCCTGACGCGGTCGCGGGAGCCCGCCTGCCCGTGTCCGGAATCCGGAAATATTGCCCGATTCCGGCCAGGCGCTGCTGGTTCAGAGTTCGTCGGCGCCGGGGATTCCGAGTGTGGATTTGACCGCGCGCGCCGTGGCCATCGCCTCGACGGATGTTTCGCCCAGGCAGGTCACATGGCCCATCTTGCGCCCGCGCCGTGGCTCGCTTTTGCCATATAGATGAAGCTTCGCGTTCGGGAGCGCCAGCAGCGCGCTCCAGGCGGGCTCGCGAGGCGTCGACGCGGCAGCGTCCTTGAACCAGGCGTCGCCCAGCAGGTTGACCATGACCGCTGGCGAGTGCTGGCGGGTCGAGCCGAGCGGCAGGTCGGCGAGAACGCGAACCTGCTGTTCGAATTGCGAGGTGACGCAGGCATCGATGGTGTAATGACCGCTGTTGTGCGGCCGAGGCGCGATTTCATTGACCAGCAACGCGCCGTTGGTGTCGACGAACATTTCGACGCAAAGGACCCCGCGATAGTCGAGCTTGGCAGCGACCTGCTGCGCGATTTCGCGAGCCCTGTCGGCGAGTGCGGGTGGCACGCGGGCGGGCGCGATCGAGACGTCGAGAATGCCGTCTCGATGCCGGTTTTCGGCCACAGGCCAACTCGCGGTATCGCCGTGCTCGTTGCGCGCGACGACCACGGAAACTTCGCAGGCCAGCGGCACCAGCGCTTCGAGTACGCAAGTCGCGCCGCCCATCTCCTGCCACGCGGCGCGCACATCGGCCCGCGCGCGCACGCGAATCTGTCCCTTGCCGTCGTAGCCCAGGCGCGCGCTCTTGACGATGCCGGGCAGCAGGTGCTCGTCGACGGATTCGGCGTCGCGCTCGGTGCGCAGCACCGCGTAGGGTGCGACGACGAAACCATTGCCGGAAAGAAACGTTTTTTCGCTGACACGATCCTGGGCGATCGCCACGCTTGCCGCGGAAGGGGCGACGCGCGCGGATCGCGCGAGAAAGTCGAGCGCCGCGGCGGGAACATTCTCGAATTCCGTGGTCGCGGCGTGGGCGAGTTCCGCCAAGGCGGCGAGCCCGTCGGCATCGAGGTAATCGGCGGCGATGTGCCGGTCCGCCACGCTGCCCGCAGGGCTGTCGGAACCCGGATCGAGCACGACCACCCGGAAGCCGAAGCTCTGCGCTGCCGTGCAGAACATCCGGCCGAGCTGACCGCCGCCCAATAATCCCAGCCACGCGCCAGGCGCGATCGCCCGCATCGACCGCCGCTCAGGTCGCGGGCGGGACGCGCATGGCCCGCGCCGACGTGGTCTGCTTCAGGCGGAACGCGGCAAGCTTGCGTGCGACGACCGGATCCGACGCGGCGATCATCGCCACGGCGAAAAGAGCTGCATTTGCGGCACCAGCCTCGCCGATCGCGAAGGTCGCCACCGGGATTCCCTTGGGCATCTGGACGATCGACAGCAATGAATCCTCGCCGCGCAAGTATTTGGTCGGGATAGGAACGCCAAGCACCGGCACCGTCGTCTTCGCCGCAAGCATTCCGGGCAAATGGGCGGCTCCACCTGCGCCTGCGATGATGACGCGCAGGCCGCGCGGACCGGCGTCCTCGGCGTATTCGAACATGTCATCCGGCATCCGGTGCGCCGACACGACACGCGGTTCGTTCGGGATGCCGAAGCTTTCCAGTTGGGCGACCGCGTGCCGCATGACCTCCCAGTCGCTGTCGCTGCCCATCACCACACCGACCAACGGTGCCGCCTTGCGTTGCCCCATCCCGCCTCCCGCGAGGCTCACGCGCCCGCACGAAACGAAAGTCTATCACCGGGTTGGTGCGCGCGTCCTACCGGCAATCACCGTTCGCCAGGAACATTTGCGCGGCTTTTCCGTCTGACCTTCGAAAGGCCGGTCCGGCTGCGCCCGAAGCAGGCACTATCGTGTGTCGATCGGCAGGATCCTGCACGACGCAGGGTTGTGCTGCGCGGCCCGGTCCGCCAGAATCCACAATGATGAGCAGATTTTTACCCCTCATGCACCGTTTCGCCGTTGTCACGGGCGCCTTTGTTGTTCTGATGCCCGTCGGGCCGGCCTGGGCCAAGTCCGATGCGGATTTCCTGACTGCCAAGGTGGCGTACGAGCGTGGCGATCGGAAGCGACTTGCCGCGGTGGCGCCAAAGCTCGAAAGCCACCCGCTGGCACCGTACGTTGCCTACTGGCAGCTGACGCTCGGCCTCGACGATGCCGCACCGGCGACGGTGCGCGCTTTCCTCGATCGCTATCCGAACACGCCGCTTGCCGACAGGATGCGAGCGCAGTGGTTGAAGCAGCTCGCGCGCAAGAGCGATTGGTCCGGTTACGCGCAGGACTTCGCGGTGGTGCCGGGCGACGACGTCGAGCTGGCCTGCTTTGACGTCCAGTATCGCTGGCAGCGTGACGGCGACGAGGCGCTCGCCGCGGCGCGGCCCCTCTGGTTCAGCGGCAAGTCGACGTCGGATGCCTGCGACCCGCTTTTCGCGGCACTGGCCAAGCGCGGAGACCTGACGCTTGTCGACCGCAGTATGCGCATGCGGCTTGCGGCCGAGGCTGGCAATCTTCGCCTGGCGAAGGCGGTTGGTACGGATTTTCCGGGCAAGGACCGCATTGCCGAGCGTGATTTCGCGGCCGTGACCCGCGACCCGGCGGGCGCACTCGCGCGAGGCTCGTTCGCATGGAACACGGCGGGTGGCCGCGAACTCGCGCTCCTGGCACTGGAGCGCGCGGCGCGCAAAGACGCAGGGGCAGCGCGAGGCGCCTGGGTCAAGCACCGCGATCGACTACCGGTAGCCGATCGGCAATACGGCAATGCCCGACTTGCCTTCCATGCCGCGCGGCAGCACCACGAATCGGCCAATGCCTGGTTCCGCGAGGCGGGCAACGCCGAGTTGTCCGAGGACACGCGTGCCTGGCGGGTGCGTGCGGCGTTGCGGGCGCAGGCCTGGGCCGACGTGCTCACGGCGATAGATATGATGCCGGAGGACCAGCGACGGGTGTCCGCCTGGCGCTATTGGCAGGCGCGGGCGCTGGCGGAATCGGGGCGTGGCGAGGAATCAGCGGCACTGCTTGCAGTGCTTGCGACCGAAGTCAATTTCTACGGCATGCTCGCCACCGAGGCGCTGGGGCAGAAATTCGCGCCCCCCGCCAGCGCGCCTCTCGACGCGAACCCGGAAGTGCTCGCGGCGTTTGCGGCGCGCCCCGAAGTCATCCGGGTCGGCAAGCTCGCCGAAAACAACATGCGAATCGAGATGTTGCGCGAATGGATCTACATCGTACGTGGCGACAGTGACGCCGAATTGCTGCTTGCCGCCGAGCATGCGCGTCGCGTCGGGCTGTACGACCGCGCGATCAACACGGCCGAACGCACGCAGACGCGCCACGATTTCGCAATGCGCTACCTCGCGCCCTACCGTGCCGCATTCGACAGCGCCTCGCGCACCCACGATATCGACGCTGCGATGCTGTACGCGATTGCCCGCCAGGAATCCCGCTTCATCGAGGATATCGTGTCTTCGGCCGGCGCCGTGGGACTGATGCAATTGATGCCGGCAACGGCGCGATGGGTCGCCAAGAAGGTCGGGCGCGCGGATTATCGACCTTCCGCGATTTCTGGGGCTGAACTCAACACGGAATTCGGCGCGTTTTACTTCAAGTACTGGTACGAGCGACTCGACCGGATGCCGGCACTTGCGGCGGCGGCCTACAATGCCGGTCCAGGCCGTGCGCGGGCGTGGCGACCGCCAGCGTCGCTCGAAGGCGCCATCTGGGTCGAGACCATTCCCTTCAATGAAACGCGCGATTACGTGAAGAAGGTCCTCGCCAACGCCATCGTCTACGAATATGCGTTCAGCGGCGCGGCGCCTTCATTGACCTCGCGGCTCGGCACGATCACTCCAAACGATGCGGAGCCGGTCGGGTCCGCCTCGAACTGAAGATGGAGAAGGGCAGCATCGTCGTGCTGGGCGGCAGCGGCTTCGTCGGCCGTTCCATCGTCGCGCGCCTCGCAGCGCGCGGCCACCGCGTGGTCGTGCCGACGCGGCGCCGCGAGCCGGCCAAGAAATTGATTCTCCTGCCCACGGTCGACGTAATCGAGGCAAATGTCCACGACCTGCCCACGCTGGCCGGATTGCTCGACGGCGCCGCCGCCGTGATCAATCTGGTGGGCATCCTGAACGAGGGGGCCGGGTCGACATTCGCGAGCGCGCATTCCGGACTCGCCGGCACGGTGGTGGCGGCTTGCCGGAAATCGGGCGTCTCGCGGCTGATCCACATGAGCGCGTTGCATGCGGATCCGGCGGGGCCATCGGCCTACCAGCGGTCGAAAGGCGAGGCGGAGGCGGTCGTCGCTGCGTCCGGGTTGCGCTGGACGATCATCCGGCCGTCGGTGATTTTCGGGCGGGACGATTCCTTCCTCAATCTCTTTGCGCGACTGGTCCGCGTCCTGCCGGTTGTCGCCTTGGCGGGTGCGGGCGCGCGTTTCGCGCCTGTCCATGTAGGCGACGTCGCACACTGCTTCGTCCAGGCGGTCGACGACGACCTGACGCAGCACGCGCGCTACGACCTGTGCGGGCCAAAGGTCTACACCTTGGCAGAGCTGGTCCGCTACGTTGGTGAGCTCAGCGGCGCCGTGCGACCGATCGTGCCGCTTGGCCCGCGATTTTCCCGGCTGCAGGCAACGATGCTCGAATTCCTGCCGGGCCGGCTCATGAGCCGGGACAACCTGTTGTCGATGCAGCGGGACAGCGTCTGCAGCGGGCCGTTTCCCGCCGTGTTCGGCATCACGCCGTCCGCGCTTGAGGCGATCGCGCCTGAATACATCCCGCCGGCCGCGATGAAGAGTCCGTATGACGGCTTCCGCGCAGGCGGCGGTCGCTAGGCATCGTGGACGGGCGACCGGGCAATTTCCGCGACGGTCGAACAGCACGAAATTGCCGATGCGGCCCGTGGTGACCGGATGACACGCAGGCTTCCGCGGCAGGTTTGCGTCTACCGGGTGGGCGGATCGGTTCGGGATGAACTGCTCGGTCGTCCGGACGCCGACCGCGACTTCGTCGTCGTGGGCGCTACGCCGGAAATGATGCTTGCGTCGGGATACCGTCCGGTGGGACGCGATTTTCCGGTGTTCCTGCACCCGGAAACGCACGATGAATATGCGCTTGCCCGTACCGAGCGCAAGCATGGACACGGGTACCGGGGATTCGAATTTTTCGCCTCCCCCGACGTTACCCTGGAAGAAGACCTTGCACGCCGCGACCTGACGATCAACGCCATGGCGCGCGGCGATGACGGGATTCTCGTCGATCCGTTCGGGGGCGCCGCCGACCTGGCGGCAGGCGTGCTGCGGCATGTTTCGCCCGCCTTTGCGGAAGACCCGCCTGCTGTCCGATGCCGCTTCCGCCGCACTGCTCGTGACGTGGGCCAGCAACGCCGTGGACATGGGAAGTGCCACGAGCACCATCTACCC
>JAQBEY010000015.1:0-4000 GCA_032123655.1 Betaproteobacteria bacterium | reverse complement strand
CTGGTCGACACGGTGCACGGCGAACGCGGCGACACGCCGCGCGGTCGGTAGGCGTGGTCGGCGTGCGCGGCGCCATCGGACGAGGCGGGGCGTGAACTTTCAGCGCGGTCGAGAGAAGGAGCCGCTCGAGATCAATCTCGTACCGATGATCGACGTCATGCTCGTGATCCTGATCTTTCTCATGATCTCGACGACGTACTCCAAATACACTGAACTGCAGATCAATCTGCCCACGGCCGAAGTTGAGAAGCAACCCGACCGGCAGAACGAAGTGGCGGTACTCGTGAACGCGGAGGGCCGGTACGTGATCAACGGCACGCCGGTCGTGTTTTCGAGCGTCGAACAGTTCTCGGGTGAGTTGAAGCGTGTCGCGGCCGACGCGAAGAAGCCGATCATCGTGATCAGCGCGGACGCCAAGGCCTCGCACGAATCCGTGGTCCGCGTCATGTGGGCGGCCCAAACGGCGGGGCTGGGGCAGATTAGCTTCACGACGCAGGCGACGCCGAAATGAGCGCCGCCGCAATGCCTGCCGACGCAATGCACGCTGCCAGACCCGTTAGCGCGTTGGGCGGGGAACGCGGGCCATCGCCGCGAACGCCCTAGTCCGCGCCTGGTACCGCGGCGGCCCCTTGGCCTGGCTGCTGTGGCCGGCGAGCCTCGTCTTCGGCGCCGTGGTGCGCGTGCGCCGGCAGCTGTATCGCTTTAGGTTCCTGCGTAGCGCTGGCGCCGGCGTTCCCGTGGTCGTGGTTGGCAACCTTGTCGTCGGTGGCAGCGGCAAGACGCCGCTCGCGCTTTGGGTCGCCGAGTACCTCGCCAAGTCAGGATGGTCGCCGGCCGTCGTCTCGCGCGGATACGGCGGCCAGGTCGACGCCCCGCGCGCGGTGAGTTTGACGTCCGAGGCGGCCGAGGTCGGCGACGAACCCATCGTGCTTGCACGCCGCAGCGGCTGCCCGGTCTGGGTGGGGTCCGATCGCGTGCGCGTGATCGAGGCGTTGCGCGCGAAGCACCCCGAAGTGAATGTCGTCGTACTCGACGACGGGCTACAGCACTACCGGCTGCGGCGCGACATCGAGATCGCCGTGGTCGGTGCGCGCGGCTTCGGCAATGGCTTGTTGCTGCCCGCTGGGCCGATGCGCGAACCGGCGTCGCGTCTGCGCTCGGTGAGCGCGGTCATCGCGCACGGCTGCGATCGCGCCGCCCTTGACCCGCTCGCCGGGGGCGTTCGCGTCTTTGGCATGCGCCTCGAGGGCGAGACCCTGCACCGGATGACCGACGCGCGGGAGCGGCAGCCGGCGCAGTCTCTAGCCGGGAAAAGCGTGCATGCGGTGGCCGGGATCGGCGACCCCAATCGATTCTTCATTCAACTCGCGCGCTTTGGCGCGAAGGTCCAGCCGCATCCGTTTCCGGATCATCATCCCTTGCGTGCCGAGGATCTGACGTTCGGTGATGGCTTGCCGGTCGTAATGACCGAAAAGGACGCGGTAAAATTGCGCCACGCTGCGCAGGCCCACTGGTGGGTTCTGCCGGTTCACGCCGCGCCCGATCCGGGGTTCGGGGACTGGTTGCTGCAGCGGCTGGGCGAGTGGAAGAAACCATGAGCGCTCTCGATCCGCGATTGCTCGAAATCCTCGTCTGCCCGCTGTGCAAGGGTCCGCTCATCAATCGCAAAGCCGAGGGCGAACTGGTCTGCAAGGCCGATCGGCTGGGCTATCCGATCAAGGACGGGATTCCGGTGATGCTCGAGGAGGAAGCGCGCAAGCTTCCGCCGGAAGAAGAGATCGCGTGACGGCGTGAGTTTCGCCGTTGTCATCCCGGCGCGCTATGCCTCGACGCGTTTTCCGGGGAAACCGCTGGCGGATATCGCCGGCAAGCCCATGGTCGTGCGGGTCTGCGAGCGGGCGGCGCGCAGCGGTGCCGAGAGCATTCATGTGGCAACCGACGACGCGCGGATCGCCGACGCGGTCACGACGCACGGATTTGCGGCGGTGTTGACGCGGTCTGACCACGCCTCGGGCACTGACCGGATTGCCGAGGCCGCGGCCCAGCTCGGGCTGGCCGACGATGCGATCGTGGTCAATGTGCAGGGCGACGAACCGCTCATTGCGCCGGCGCTGATCGCGCGGGTCGCCGAGGTCCTCGCACAGCGCCCGCAGGCTGCGGTATCGACCGCCTGTCATCCAATACACGATGCGGCTGCGGCATTCAATCCGAACGTCGTCAAGGTCGTCCTCGATGCGCACGGCGATGCGCTGTACTTCAGCCGCGCGCCGATTCCGTATGCACGCGACGCCTATGCGGACGGCCGCCGGGCGCCGCCCGCGGATCTGCCGATGTACCGTCACGCGGGGATTTACGCCTACCGCGTCTCGTTCCTGAAGCGCTACGCCGAACTCACGCCATCGCCGCTCGAGGCGTTCGAAGCGCTCGAGCAGCTGCGCGTGCTGTGGCACGGTCACCGGATCGCCGTCGCGGTCAGCGCCGAGGAAATCCCGCCAGGGGTCGACACGCCGGCGGACCTGGCGCTGGTGCGTGCGGAGTTTGACCCTGCCGCCGAATCGGGCTAGAAGCTATCCGCGCAGTGCTACTGACGACGCGGTGCGACCACGCGACGATCGACCGCAGCGATTCACCGTTTTACGGCTTCAGCGTTCCACGATTCACCCACAGGTTTCGACGACGGACGTACAAGCGATGCGAATCATTGTCGTGGGGCCACCCGGCGCCGGGAAGGGCACCCAAGCTGGCTTTTTGACTCAGCGCTACGGTGTTCCGCAGATATCGACCGGCGACATGCTGCGCGCGGCGATCAAGGCCGGCACGCCCCTCGGCGTGGCGGCAAAGAAGGTGATGGACCAAGGTCAGCTGGTCTCAGATGAAATCGTTGTCGAGTTGGTCACGCAACGCCTGCAACAGCCCGATTGCGAAAACGGCTATCTGTTCGACGGCTTTCCCCGCACGCTGGCGCAGGCGGAGGCACTGCGCGATGCAACGCTGCGGGTCGAGCACGTTCTCGAAATCGACGTGCCAGACGACGAAATTATTGTCCGCATGGCCGGGCGCCGTGTACACCCCGGCTCAGGGCGCAGCTATCACGTGAAGTTCAATCCGCCCAAGGTGGCGGATCGCGACGACGTCACGGGCGAGGCATTGATCCAGCGCGACGACGACAAGGCAGCAACGGTGCGCAGGCGTCTGCAGGTGTATCGCGCCCAGACCAAGCCCCTGATCGAGTACTACCAACAGTGGGCGGCGACGGGTGATGCGCGTGCCCCGAAGCACATCAAGATCGCGGGCAGCGGCGGCGTGGAGGAGATTCGCGACCGGGCGTTTGCGGCGCTCGACGCGGCGCGCTAGCGCTAGGCTGGCGCCGGCCGCGCGTCGCGTCCTGCGCGGAATCTTGCTAAAATCCGCGCCTTTCTCGCGGGCAGCCTCGCCCGCACAATAAGACAGGGAGAAACAGCATGACCGGATTGTGGTTCGCGATCGCCTGCGCGATCTTCGCGATCATTTACGGCGTGGTTCAGTCCAAGTGGATACTCTCGCTGCCCACGGGCAACGACCGCATGCGCGAGATCTCGGATGCGGTGCGCGAAGGCGCGGTCGCCTACCTAAAGCGTCAGTACACCACCATTGCCGTCGTCGGCCTCGTGCTGTTCCTGGTCATCGGCTTCATTCCGCAGCTCGGCTGGGCCACCGCCTGGGGCTTCGTCTTGGGTGCCGTGCTATCCGGCCTGTCGGGCATCATCGGGATGAACATCTCGGTGCGCGCCAACGTACGCACGGCCGAGGCGGCGCGCACCGGCTTGAACGAGGCGCTGCAGGTGGCCTTTCGGGGTGGCGCAATCACCGGAATGTTGGTGGTTGGACTCGGTCTGCTCGGCGTCGCCGGTTATTTTGCGCTGCTGTATTTCAATGAGCACGTGAGGACCGATCTGGCCAAAATCATCCATCCGCTGGTGGGGCTGGCCTTCGGTGGCTCGCTGATTTCGATCTTCGCGCG
>JAQBEY010000014.1:0-32701 GCA_032123655.1 Betaproteobacteria bacterium | reverse complement strand
CGTTCATCGAGATGAGACCCGAGGCGTTGGTCAGCAGCAGCGCCTGGCAGCAGGCGAGCAGGAAGATGTTGCGGTAGGAGGTGGTCATGCGGAGCGGAAAACTATGGCGGCCGCTGGGTCGGCGCGTCGGCGGGCAAGAGTCAGGACGCAATGAAAATGGGTCGCTGCTGCGACCCGGCAGGGAACTCTAGCATGGCGGAGAGGCGAGGCCGCGCGGGCCGCCTTACGACCTGCACTTCGCGCCTACAATGAGCCTGCTGCCGATCAAGGCGCGACGGTCAGCGCGCGGTGGTGTCCACAGGCGCGTCGGCGACTCGCGTGCGTTCACGCAGCAGCGCGAACCGCCTGAGTTGCTCGTCCACTTTCGTATCGACCATGTAGAGCCGCGACTCGCAGGTCAGGTACGAGCATTCCTCCTCAACCTTGCGTCGCGCTTCCTTACGGCCCGAAAGGACATTTTCCTCGAGCGCGTTGAAATAAGCGTTGTGAGATTCGGCGTCGGGAAACGTCGCCGGCGGCAGCAGCAGCGCGATGGCCGGCGCATAGCCGTAGGCGGCGCCGGAGGACGTGTCGACAGCGTAAGTAACCAGCATGACCGGCAGGATCGCCAGCTGGGCAATCCCGACCGCCGATGCGGCCAGCAATGCCCCGGTCGCCCCAACCGTGGCCCCCACGGCTGCGCCCACGCCTACCGCCGCACCGGCGCCAAGCACCACGCCGCCCGCGCCTTGCATCCTCTGCTCTTCGGTATCCGCCGCGGCACCGCCGATGTTCTTGAATTCCTCGACCACATCGAGGCGTCCGGGCTTGGCGCAGCTCACCTGCAGCGGCTTGGAGCTGCGGGCGACTTCGACCGTGCCTGGGGTCGCGGCGATCTCGTAGGTGTCTTTTTCACCCAGCGTCGCCAGCGTGCACGACGCGCCCTCGGGATCGGTGGCCACGGTCAACTTCTGGGTGGTGCCGCGGATGCTCGTGGCGCAACCGCTCGCCACAAACACGAGGGCCATCAGACACGACAGCATCAGCGGGCGCATGCATCCCCCTACGGCCGCAATAGCGGTTGACCAATGCGCGCCCGTCGTCGCCTTGGCTTCATTTGACCTGCGGCTGGCCGCCAGCGGACCCGGGCTCGTTCGGACCGGCGCGAGCGGACGCCTCAGCAACGGCCGCAGCTGGTGGCTTCACCTCGGTCGCGGGCACCAGCGCGGCGCCACCGGGCGCAACCCTGGTGCGGTCCTTCAGCAGCGCAATGCGTTGGCGCTGTTCGGCCACGTCGGCATCGATGGCGCTCAGCCGCCTGGCACACTTCGATGGACGGCATTCCTTGGCTTCCTGGCGCAGCCTTTCCTGCCCGACCAGGACAATTCTGTCATCAAGCTTGCGGAAGTAGGCGTCGCGGGACCCGGCGTCCGGAAAATTCTCCGGCGTCAATATCAACGCGATGGCCGGCGGATAGCCGTAGATAGAGCCGGTCGCCGCGCCGTGGACAGCGAACGGAACGAGCAATACAACGCCGACCAACGGCAACACCGTCCCCACGGTCCCCAGTGTCCCAGCAACGAGCAACCCCCCGGTCGCACCGGTGGTGGCCGCAACCGCTCCAGCTGCGGCCCCGGTCACCGCGACCGCGCCCGTCACGCCGGCGGCGATTTTCTTCTGCTGTTCCGACGGATCCTCCGCAGTGCCGCCGACCTTCATCTGCTGTTCCGAGAGATGCGCCGCGGCGCTGCCGGCAACTAGCCCCTCCCGTTCCGCGTCATACGCCTCTTTGCGGCTGATATCGGCAAACTGCTCGGCGACGTCGAGGTATCCGCGCTTGACGCAGCTGACCATCAGCGGCTTGGGATAAAGGGCGACCTCGACGGTGCCCGGGGTCGTGGCGATGCTCCACGACTGTGCTTCGCCTTCCGTCGCCAGCGTGCATGATGCGCCCGGGGGATCGGTGAACACCGTCAGCTTCTGCGTGGCGCGTTCCATCGTGGCGCAACCGCTCGCCACGATCACGAATGCCATCAGGCACGAATGCGTCAGCAGGCGCATGGCCCCCCCAAGCCCGCGAGAGCGGACGATAGATGTTCGCACGGCACCGGCAGTGTGTCAATGAACCTGTATTCGGCAAGGTTATTTGGCTTGTGCCAAACTTGCCCCAATGGACAGGCTCATTCCGTCGATTCTCGATTTCTGGTTCGGTGCACCCGGCAGCGCGGAATCCGGACGCACCCGCGAGGTCTGGTTCCGCAAGGACGCGGCCTTCGACGAAGCGATCCACAGCCGCTTCGTCGAGCCGATTGCGATTGCTCTGGCCGGCGGCTACGGCGAATGGTGCACATCGGCCGACGGCGCGCTCGCCCGCGTGCTGTTGCTCGACCAGTTCACCCGCAATGCCTTTCGCGACACGCCGCGCGCCTTCGCCGGCGACGAACGGGCGCTGGCCACCGCGCAGGACGCAATCGCGCGCGGTCACGACCGTGCGCTCGACCCCTTCGGCCGCTGGTTCCTCTACCTGCCGTTCGAGCATGCCGAGGATGTGGCGATGCAGCACCGTTCGCTCGAACTCTACGAAGCGTTGGCGAGCGAGACCGGGAATCGAGCGCCGCTGGAATGGGCGCGCAAGCACGCGGAGGTGGTCTTCCGTTTCGGCCGCTATCCGCATCGCAACGAAATCCTCGGCCGCGCGTCCACCCCGGAGGAAATCGAATTCCTCGCGCAGCCGGGTTCGCGGTTCTGACCGGCCGACGGGCTTGCACCTGAGCCGCGCATGAATTCGCCGGCGCCCGCGCCCGTCGCCCTGCTGGGTGGCACCTTCGACCCGGTGCACTACGGTCACCTGCGCTTCGCCGATCACGTTCGGCGCGCGCTGGACCTCGCCGAGGTGCGCCTGGTGCCGGCCGCGGATCCGCCGCATCGTCCCGGGCCCGCCGCGTCGGCCACCGATCGACTGGCGATGTTGCGCCTGGGCGTGGCCGGGTTTCCCGGGCTGGTCGTCGATACCCGCGAACTCGAACGCGGCGGCAAGAGCTACACGGTGCTGACGCTCGAGGAACTGCGCCGCGAGGATGCCGCCCGGCCACTCCTGCTCCTGCTGGGCGCAGACGCATTCCACGGCCTGCCGACCTGGCATCGCTGGCGCGAGGTTTTCGACCTGGCGCACCTGGTCGTCGTGCCGCGCCCGGGCTGCCCGCTCGTCGAGGGGTTGCCCGCTGCCCTTGCCGCCGAATGGCGGCGGCGGCGCACAGGCGATCCCGGCGACCTGTTTTCGGCCCCCGCCGGCGCCATTTTCGAGCAGCCGCTGGCGCCCGAGCCGATCGCGGCGACCCGGCTGCGCTCGCTGCTGGCCGTGGACGGACCCCGGGCACCCGCACTCGCCGGTTTGCTACCGCCGTCCGTTTTGTCCTATATTGACCAGCATCACCTCTATTCCAAGGCTTCGGATGCGCCTTAACAAGTTGCAGAAAACCGCCGTCACCGCCCTCGAGGACATCAAGGCCCGGGACATCACCGTCCTCGACGTGCGCAAACTCACCAGTTTCTGCGACACCATGATCATCGCCAGCGCCGAGTCCAGCCGGCAGACCAAGGCACTCGCCCATCACGTGCGCGACAAACTGAAGGAGGCCGGCGCCACCATCATCGGCGTCGAAGGAGAAGAGACCGGCGAATGGGTGCTGGTCGACAGCGGTGATATCGTGGTCCACCTGATGCAACCGGCGGTCCGCGCCCATTACAACCTTGAAGAGCTGTGGCAGGCACCCGCCGTGAACCGGCGGACGAAGGCCGCCGCCTGAATCCATGGAGCGCGCGCCCGATGCGCAAGGCGCTCAACGGTGAAACTCTCGATCGTGGCCCTGGGTCACCGCATGCCGGCTTGGGTCGGCGCCGGCTACACCGACTACGCCAAGCGAATGCCACGCGACTGTCCGCTCAATCTGGTCGAACTGAAGCCCGAGCCGCGCGATCGCGGACGGACCGTGGCGCAACTGCTCGCCGCGGAGGCGCCGCGCATCCGCGCCGCCTGCGCCAACGCGACGATGGTCGCTTTGGACGAGCGCGGGACGCCCTGGACGACGCGCGCGCTGGCGCAGCGTCTTTCGCGCTGGCGCGATACCGCGACCGATGTCGCCTTCGTCATCGGCAGTGCCGATGGCCTGGATCCGTCGATTCGGGACGAGGCGAAGGCCGTCGTCGCGCTGTCGGCGCTCACCTTGCCGCACGCAATGGTGCGCGTGCTTCTTGCCGAACAACTCTACCGTGCCGTGAGTCTGAACGCCGGGCACCCCTATCACCGTGACTGATCCCATCCCCGTTCTCTATCTCGCGTCCAAGAGCCCGCGCCGGCATGAACTGCTGCGCCAGATTGGCGTGGAATTCCGCGACATCCGTCTGCGTGAGGCGGCCGGACGTCATCGCGACGTCATCGAGGAGACGCTCGACGCCGAACCGGCGCTGCACTACGTCGAGCGGATCGCCCGCACCAAGGCCACGGTCGGCTGGGGGCGGATGGAGGAAAGGCACCTGCCGGTTCTGCCGGTGCTCGCCGCGGACACCGAGGTCGTGCTCGATAATGCGATTTTCGGAAAACCCGCCGACGCCGACGCCGCGCGCGCCATGCTGGCCAAACTCTCCGGGCGCCGCCACGAGGTGATCACCGCGGTCGCCCTGCGCTTCGAGGACAAGGTCGAGGTCGCGCTTTCGGTCTCGCAGGTGTCGATGCGGCGCCTGACCGCCCGCGAAATCGGACGCTACATCGACACCGGCGAGCCGTTCGACAAGGCCGGCGGCTACGCGATTCAGGGCCGCGCAGCGGCGTTCATCACCCGGATCGAGGGTAGCTATTCCGGCGTGATGGGCCTGCCCCTTGCCGAGACCGCCACCCTGCTCGCCGGCATCGGCCGCGCCGTGCTATAACGAATTCAACTCAAGGCCGACGGAACCAGCACGGCGACGCTTCGCAATGCGGCGTTCGCCAGACTGGCGCATCATGACCCACGAGATCCTGATCAACGTCACGCCCCAGGAAACGCGCGTGGCCATGCTCGAGCAAGGCGTGGTGCAGGAATTGCACATCGAACGCGCGAGTGCCCGGGGTCTGGTCGGCAACATCTACCTTGGACGGATTGCCCGCGTGCTGCCGGGCATGCAAAGCGCGTTCATCGAAATCGGCCTCGAGCGCGCGGCGTTCCTGCACATTGCCGACATCTGGGAACACCGCCAATTCGGCCACGGCGGCGAGCAGCGGCCCATCGAGAAGATCCTGCACGAAGGCCAGTCGCTGCTGGTGCAGGTGATCAAGGATCCGATCGGCACCAAGGGCGCGCGGTTGTCCACGCAGATCAGCCTTGCCGGCCGCCTGCTGGTCTATCTGCCGCAGGATTCGCATATCGGCATTTCGCAGCGCATCGGCGACGAGGTCGAGCGCGAGGCGTTGCGCGAGCGCCTGCAGGCGCTGCTGCCCGAAGGCAACACCGGCGGCTTCATCATTCGCACCATGGCGGAATCGGCCACCGAGCTCGAGATGGAAGCCGACATCGGCTACCTGACCAAGCTGTGGGGCGACCTGACCGCACGCTCCCACGAGGTGGCACCGACGTCGCTGCTGCACCAGGACCTGAACCTTTCGCAACGCGTGCTGCGGGACATGTCCACCGACGCAACCGCACGCGTCCTGGTCGATTCGCGCGAGACCTTCGTCAAGATGCAGGAGTTCGCGCGCCAGTACACACCGGCGCTGAGCGACCGCATCAATCACTACATCGGCGAGCGCCCCCTGTACGACCTGCACGGCGTCGAGGAGGAGATCGAGCGGGCGCTGTCGCGCCGCGTGGATCTGAAGTCGGGCGGCTATCTGATCATCGACCAGACCGAGGCGATGACGACGATCGACGTCAATACCGGCGGATTCGTCGGCGGGCGCAGCTTCGACGACACCATCTTCAAGACCAATCTCGAGGCGGCGCAGGTAATCGCGCGCCAGTTGCGCATGCGCAATCTGGGCGGGATCATCATCATCGACTTCATCGACATGGAGAACGCCGAACACCGGGGCGCCGTGCTGGCGGAGCTCGACCGCGCGCTGGAAAAGGATCGCACCCGGCTGACCGTCAACGGCTTCACCCATCTGGGGCTGGTCGAGATGACGCGCAAGCGCACCCGGGAGTCGCTGGCACACGTGCTGTGCGAGCAATGCCCTACCTGCCACGGCCGTGGCGAGCTGAAGACCGCGCAGACCATCTGCTACGAAATCCTGCGCGAGATCGTGCGCGAGTCCAAGCAGTTCAATGCACGCGAGTTCCGCATTCTCGCCTCGCAATCGGTGATCGACATGTTCCTCGACGAAGAGTCGCAAAGCCTTGCGCAGCTCGGCGACTTCATCGCCAAGCCGATCTCGCTGCAGGTCGAGTCCGTGTACACGGCCGAGCAGTACGACATCGTCCTGATCTAGGATGTAGGGGGTTCCTGCCGGCCGCGTTGGTCCGCGTTTCGGCTGAGGTGCGCAGCGACTTCACTGGAGACTTGCCATGCCCGTAACCGGCATGAATCACTTTACCGTTCTCACCGACGACGTTCCCGGCACCGTGGCGTTCTATGCGCGCTACGTTGGCCTGACCGACGGACCGCGGCCCGACCTGGGCTTTGCCGGCGCCTGGCTCTATGCCGGCGGCACCGCGGTGCTGCACATCATCGGCGGCCGGTCGCGAGATGAATTGCGCCCCGGCGTCATCGACCACATGGCGTTCTCCGCCAGGGATCTCGCCGACACCATAGCGACGCTGGTCGCCCATGGCGTCGAACATACCTGCCGGCAGCAGAACGGCAGCCGTATCTGGCAGGTATTCTTCCACGACCCGAACGGCGCGCGAGTCGAGCTCGACTTCAGCCCCGACGAAGTAGCGCCGCGCAAGTGAGGTCGCTCGCCGCGGCGAAGCTGCGGATGGCCGCCACGCGGTTGCGAACATCATTGCCGACATGAATCCCCTGCCCGTCACGCCCGACCATCTGGTCGTCGCCGCACTCGACCTCGAAATGGGCTGCGACTGGGTGGAGCAACAGCTCGGCGTACGTCCGCAGCCGGGCGGCCGGCACGTCGCGATGGGCACGCACAACGCGGTGCTTTCGCTCGGCCCGCGTTTTTACCTCGAAGTGATCGCGGTCGACCCCGAGGGCGACGCGCCGGCGCGACCGCGCTGGTTCGACCTGGACGAACCGCGGATGAAGGCGGCACTCGCCGAGGGCCCGCGGCTGGTGCACTGGGTGGCGCGCACCGGCGAAATCGACGCGGTGGCGGCACGACTGCCGGACCTGGGCGCCGTCACGCCGATGGCCCGCGGCGAATTCAACTGGCGCATCACCATTCCGGCCGATGGCCACCGTCCCGGCCGGGGTCTGGTGCCGACCATGATCGAGTGGCCCGGCACGCGGCACCCCGCAGATGGTCTCACCGACCGCAACCTGCGTCTGGTCGCACTGGGCGCCGAACACCCCGACCCCGCCCCGGTGCGCCGCGATCTGGCCGCGCTCGGGCTGTCCGACACGCTGAAAGTGACCTACGGCAAGTCGCCGCGACTCGCGGCGATGATCCGCACCGCGCGAGGCGTAGCCACGATCTAGCGGGCCGGGCCTAGCCGAGCGCCCCCCGGGCCGCGATCGGCCACAGGCATTCGACGCGGTCCTGGCGCATGCCGACGATCCAGTCGTAGAGATTGACGGTCGGGTCGCAGTGGCCGGGAATGAGCCAGACGCGGTCGCCCAACGCCGGTGTCGCCTGCGCCGGATCGACGCGAAGTTGGCCGTGCTCGTCGGAGGCCTTCAGAAATTCGAGACCGCGGCAAGCGTGGACCACCGGCATGCCGGAGTCGACGGCCAGCGCCTTCAAGCCGGCATCAACTACCGCACGGTCGACTGCCGGCACGCTCATCACGCTCGCCAGCACGTACAGGCTGTGCTCGAACGCGTGCTGGTCTTCGGCGAGCGCGTTGCGGCCATAGTCGGCGTCCATGAACACATAGGAGCCCGGCTGCAGTTCGGTGTAGACATGGCTGTCGCGTTCGAGTTGCCAGGTGCCGGTGCCGGCCCCCGTGATCACCGGGCAGGCGATGCCCGCCGCCACGAGCAGGTCCCTGGTTCGCGCCGCGAGTGCGCTCGCCTCGACAATGGCCGCGCGCCGCTCCTCGGGACGGCGAACGTGCTGCGCGCCCCCGTGATAGGCGTGCAGGCCGCGAAACGCGAGGCCGGGCGCCGCGTCGATCGCCTGCGCAAGGCGAACGGCCGCCGGCCCGGGAACCACGCCACAGCGGCCCGCGCCGACGTCGATTTCGACGCAGGCGTGCAACGTGACCCCGGCCTTGGTGGCTGCCGCCGACAGCTCGGCAATTGCCCACGCATCGTCCACCAGCACGCCGACCGTCGCGGATCGCGCCAGTGCCGCCAGTCGCGCGATCTTGCTTGGCGCGACGATCTCGTTGGTGACCAGTACGTCGGCGACGCCCGCCGCGACGAATACTTCGGCCTCGTCGACCTTCTGGCAACACACACCGATCGCGCCCCGCGCGATCTGCGCCCGGGCAATGTCCGGGCACTTGTGCGCCTTCGCATGCGGCCGCAACGCCAGCCCCGAGCCGTGCACGGCGTTGGCCATCAGGTCGAGGTTGTGTTCGAAGGCGTCGAGATCGACCACCAGCGCCGGGGTCTCCACTTCAGCGAGTGAATCGCCGATGCGGGCAGGTACGCGTTGCATCAGCGGCTCCCGGTGCGTCGCCGCGCGGAGCCGGCTCGTCCGGCCGCCAGGGTCAGGGATCGGCGAACGGGAATGGGAACGGTAACAACGAGGACGTTGGCATTCGACATGGGCGGCTCGCAGGACTCGGTGAGCCGCATTGTCGCATCGGTTGCTACTTCCGCGCGGCCTCGAACGCAGCCAGCTGGCCGTATACGACCCGACCGATCGACAAAAGCTGCGCGCGGTCGAGGTTGCCGGACAGCGCGTAACCGCTGTGGTCGTCGATCCAGTAGTAGACGCCGACGCCCCCCTCGACCTCATAGCGGAACGCGGTCTCGCCGGTCGCGGTCGGCTGCCTGCGCACCTGCAGCGACAGCCGCTGCTTGTCGGCGTTCTCGTACATGAACAGCGCCGTGGGCAGCTCGTTACCGGCGACCAGACGTCCGCCGACGAGCGCAAAGCCGACGCTGTTGAGGTCGGGCGCGCGCACCGGAAAACCAAGACGCTTGGACAGCCATCTGACCAGCCGCGCTTCCTCGGCGGCCCAGATCTCCACCGGCCGGTTCACATCGTTCGCATACAGCGCATGCGAGAGCGCCGCCGACCGCACGAACGTCGTAGGCGTACCTTCTTGTTCAAGCGTGAGGCCGCGGCCGAACCAGCCCACCAGCAAGCCGATCACCAGCGTGGCCACAGCGGACATCGAGACGCTCGCCCAATGCGGCAGCCCGCGCCGCAGGCGCGCGGGTCCGGCAGCCGCGGCGATCAGCGCTTCGGGCAAGGGATCGCCGATCCACTGATCGAAGCACTCGCGCAACGCGGCATTCTGCCGGCGCCAATCGGTGACGCGACCGGCCAGCGCCGGATCGCGCGCCACCGCCGCCTCGACGTCCGGCAGTCGCGCAGCGGCAAGCTGGCCGTCCACATAGGCGTGGAGGTCGGTATCGGTGGTCGGCAGCGGGCTCATGGCAAAGGGACTGAAGTGCTCACTTGATTACCTTGAGCGGTGGCGAAGCCTGCGGCGTTTCCGAAAACGCACCGCGCAATTTTTCCCGCGCCCGTGACAGGCGCGACATCACGGTGCCGACGGGAATCGCCAACGCCGCGGCGATTTCCTCGTAGCGCAGTTCCTCCACGACGGCGAGCAACAGGACTTCGCGCTGCGTCACGGGTAGTCGGCCCACGTGTTCGATCAATTGCGTCAACTCCACTCTCGTGTACTGCCCTGCCTGGACAGCGACCTGCCAGGCCTCGCCGCGGCCGTCGTCCGCATCGAGCGAAACATGGCCCTTTTCACGCCGGGCGAGCGTCTGCTGGTTGACGAAGACGTTGTGCATGACGGTGAACAGCCAGGCCCGCAGATCCGATCCCGCGGCCCACAACCGGCGCTTCTCCCACGCCCGCGCCAGGGTTTCCTGAACGAGGTCGTCGGCGCGCGCGAAGTCACCGGTCAGCACCCGGGCGTACCGGCGCAGCCTGGGAAGCGCCGCGAGCAGATCCGGCTGCGGCAACGGAGCATCGGTGATATCGCCCGGCATTGTCATTGCATCCCGGTACGGCGGACGTGGATCAAACCGGTCGTTGGCCGTGCGCGGCACGGCCTCCGGCCCGGGACTGCACCTATTTGGTCGCGGTGTGCCAAACGTTGTTGACGCCGTTGCCCGTCTTGTCACCCGGCTTGGCGTCCTTCACCCAGGCGTACAACGGCTTGCCCTTGTACGCCCATTGCTTGCCGCCGTCGTTGCGCGCGATGATCGTCCAGTCGCCCGAGGCCATGGCGCCGGCACCGGCCATCAAGGGCGGCCAGTTGGCAGCGCAGGGACCGTTGCAGGCGCTCTTGCCGCCGGAATCCTTGTCGAAGACGTACAGCGTCATGCCCTTGGCGTCGGTCAAGGTACCGTCGGCGGCCGCCTTGGCCGGCATGGTCTGCGCGCCTGCGGTGAGGGCAGTGGCGAGGAGCGCGGCGGCGCAAAGCGAGAGCGATCTGCGAATCATGGTTGTTTCTCCCTGGGGTAATGGGTGGTCACACCCGCAGCCAACAGGATGCCGCCCGGAATATTCCCGACCCGACTCCGGATCGACCGGGAATCCCGACCGATCAGGAGATCAGGAAAATCGTGGCCAGGCCCAGAAAGATGAAGAATCCGCCGGAATCGGTCACCGCCGTGATGAGCACCGACGAGCCGACCGCGGGGTCGCGGCGAAAACGAATCATGGTCATCGGGATCAGCACACCCATCGTCGCCGCCAGCAGCATGTTGAGCGTCATGGAGAGGATCATCACCAGGCCGAGCGGAACGTCCCGGTACAGCGACATCGCCACCACGCCCATCACCGTGCCCCAGACCAGGCCGTTGGCCAGCGCGACCAGGAATTCCTTGCGAAACAGCTGGTGGGCGTGCTCGCGGGTCACCTGACCCAAGGCAACGGCGCGCACGATCAAGGTGATCGTCTGGTTGCCCGAGTTGCCGCCGATGCCGGCGACGATGGGCATCAACGCGGCCAGCGCGACCAGCTTCTCGATCGAGCCCTCGAACACGCCGATCACCCGCGAGGCGATGAACGCGGTGACCAGGTTGATCGCCAGCCAGGCCCAGCGGTTCTGGAACGATTTCCATACCGACGCGAACACGTCTTCCTCCTCGCGCAGGCCGACCTGCGCAAGCACGTCTTCCTCGCCGCTCTCGCGCACGTAGTCGAGCACCTCATCGACGGTGACGCGGCCGACCAGCCTGTCGTTGGTGTCGATCACCGGCGCCGAAATGAGGTCGTAGCGTTCGAAGGCGCTGGCCGCCTCTTCGGCGTTGTCGTGCTGCCGCAGCTTGACCACCGGCTCCTGCATCACGTCGCCGACGGTAGTGTTGAGGTCACTGATGATCAGCTTGTTCACCGGCAGCACGCCGAGCAGTCTTTCGTCGCGGTCAACCACGAACAGCTGGTCGGTCTGCGACGGCAGTTCGTCGAAGCGGCGCAGATAGCGCAGCACGACTTCGAGCGTGACGTCGGGGCGCACCTGCACGTCCTCGAAGTCCATCAATGCGCCGACCATGTCGTCGTCGAAGGACATCGCCGCGCGCAGCTGTTCGCGCTCCTCCATCGGCAGGCTGGAGAAGACGTCGTCCATCACCTCCTGCGGGAGGTCGGGCGCGAGCTCGGCGATCTCCTCGGCGTCGAGCGTCTCCGTCGCGGCGACGAGTTCCTCCGTGTCCATCGCCGAGATGAGCCCCTCGCGGACGGGCTCGGAGACCTCGAGCAGGATCTCGCCGTCGCGGTCGGACTTGACCAGCTCCCAGATGTAGAGCCGCTCGTCGAGCGGCAGTGCCTCGAGGATGTAGGCGATGTCGGCCGGATGCAGCCGGTCGAGCCTGCGCTGGAGCCGCTCCTTGTTCTGCCGGGTGACGAGGCTTTCGACGACCTCGCCGCGACCTTCGTGGTCGCCTAGCGGCGCGTGCTCAAGCTGCTCGTGAACCAGTCCCTCGACGAGGCGGTTCTTGCGCAGGAGCACGGTGATTTCCACCAGTGCGTCCTGGACGCGCTCACGCGGTTCGGAGCGCTCGGTCGCCGGCTCTTCGAAATTCTCGGACATGGGTTTGAGGGTCTCAACGGCAGCGCGGGCACGACACGGGAGGGGCAAATTCTAACCGCTTTCGCCCTGAAACCGGTCACCGCTAGGGCAGCTCGGCGGAAGGCATGCGGGCGAGGATGATGCCGATCTTGCGGTTCAGACCGGGCGCACCCGGGTTGCGCTCGTAGAAACGCGGATTGGGCGCCATCGCCGCAAGCCGCGCCGCCTGCTCGGGGGCGAGCAGCGCGGCGCCGACGCCGAAATAGTGGCGCGCCGCCGCTTGGGCGCCGAACACGCCGTTGCCGAACTCGATCACGTTCAGATAGATCTCGAGGATGCGCCGCTTGGGCAGCAGAGCCTCGAGCATCACGGTGAGCACCGCCTCCTGCGCCTTGCGCAGGTAACTGCGCGATGGCGACAGGAACAGGTTCTTGGCGAGCTGTTGGGTGATCGTGGAGCCGCCCGCGACTACTCGTCCCTTCTTCTGGTTCTTTTCCAGTGCCTGGGCGATGCCCTGCCAGTCGAAGCCCTCGTGGTCGACGAACTTCGCGTCCTCGGCAGCGACCATCGCACGTTTCAGATTCGCTGAAATGCGCTCGTAGTCCACCCATGTGTACTTGAGTTTCGCGCGCGGATTCCTGGCACGCAACTCGTCCATCCGGTAGGCCATGAACGACGATTCGCCGACGGGATTGCTGCGCCACCAGACGATCTGCGCCGCAAACCACAGGTGCGCGACGACGATCAGCGTGGCAACGGCCGCCAATGCCCAACCCAGCGCGCGCCACAGGCGCGACCGGAGACCGGTAGCTGCCATCAGGCGCCGGGCCGCAACAGCGCGAACAGGGGCAGGGTGTCGGGCCGCACACCACGCCAGAGAAAAAAGCTCTCGGCGGCTTGCTCGATCAGCATGCCCAGGCCATCGGCAGAGCGCGCGACCCTCTGGCTCCGCGTCCAGCGCAGAAACGTGGTCGGCGCATCGGCGTAGATCATGTCGTAGGCCAAGGCGTCGGGCCGGAACAGTCCTTGCGGCCACGGCAGCGCAATTTCTTCCACGAGTCCGGCGCTGGTTGCGTTGATCACGACGTCGAATTGCCGTTCGCCGAGCGTGTCGGGGGTCACGGCCGTCACCGGCCCGCGGTCGACAAAGGCCGCCGCCAGCGCGGCCGCCCTGGCGGGCGTGCGATTGAGTATCGTCACCGACCTCGGCGCCTGCCCGAACAGCGGCACCAGCACGCCACGCGCGGCGCCACCGGCGCCGAGCAGCAGGATGTCCTTGTCGGCGAGATCGACGCCGAGATTTGCAGTCAGATCACGTACGATCCCCGCGCCGTCGGTGTTGTCGGCGTACCAGAGGTTGCCGATCCGCTTCAGCGTATTGGCCGCTCCGGCGGCTCGGGCCCGCTCGCTGACTTCGCCCGCGAGCGCCAGCGCCTCCAGCTTGAACGGCACCGTCACATTCAGTCCGTGTCCGCCATCCCGGGCAAAGGCCTCGACCGCGGACGCGAATCCATCCAGCGGTGCGAACAGGCGCTCGTAGACCATCCTCTCACCGGTCGCACGGGCGAAGGCCGCATGGATCTGCGGCGATTTCGAATGTGCGACGGGGTTGCCGATGACGGCGTAGCGATCCATGGCGAGGGCGGTGTTACCGCGATTCCAGCGAATTCGCCTTGGTGAACGACCAAGTCCGCGTGATATGCAGGTAATCGGTGTCGCGCCTGATGTCGCTCGGGAAAGGCGCGAAGGGTCCGGACATTTCGACGATCTTGATTGCCGCCGCGTCGAGAATGCGG
Source organism: Betaproteobacteria bacterium (assembly GCA_032123655.1). Classification (GTDB taxonomy): domain Bacteria; phylum Pseudomonadota; class Gammaproteobacteria; order Burkholderiales; family Casimicrobiaceae; genus VBCG01. The sequence goes on along the minus strand of JAQBEY010000014.1, from coordinate 18,627 downwards.
CTGCCCGAAGTGCGATTGAGTTCGACCTTTTCCACGCTGCCATCGCTCTTGATCGATACGGTGAGCAGCAGCGTGCCGTAGAGCTGGCGCTGCCGCGCAGCCTCGGGATAGTTGAGATTGCCGATGCGCTCGATCTTCAGCCGCCAGTCCTCGACGTAGCGGGCGAACCGGTATTCCTCGGCGCGCGCGCCAACGAAGCGGCGCTTGGGCCGCTTCTGGTAAGTGTCCATGTCCTTGGTGATCTGCGCCTCGAGCCGCATGGCCTCGAGCGTGCGTTGCATCAATTCATTGGCGCTGGGCAAATCGGTTTTCTCGGTCACCTCGGTCGGCTTCTGTACCGTGGGCACTTTCGGCATCGACTTCAGTTGCGCCATCATTTCCTGCGTCTTCCGCTCGAGCGTCTCGACCTGCTGCGTGGCGACCGCCACCTGCTGTTCGGGATTGTTCTTCGGCAACACCGGCAGCGGCGTCCTGGCGCGGCGGTCGGCATCGGTGTTGCCGCCGCCGTCGAGATTGGCTTGCGCCAGGATATCGGCCTTGGTCGGCTTGGTCACCGTCCGCGCGTTCACCAGCGCCACTTCGAGTGGTGGCCCCTTGTCGGCGGTGTGCCTCGGGTCGAACGGCCGGAAGTGGATCGTCAGCACGACCAGGTGCAGCGCGACCGAGATGCCGATCGCCCACATCAGCAGACGGTCGTTGCGCGGCGACGCCAGCGCCTCCGGCGGAATCCGCGCCAACGGCAACACGCCGGCCGGCGAGATTCGCGCGGTACGACGCAGCGGTGGTCCCGAGCGTGCGGGCAGCAACTGTGCGGGCACCACAGGATCGACGACGGGACTCGCCTGCGGTGGCACGGCCCGGTTGGCTGCAGCGTTGGAGCCCGCAGGCACTTTGTGCACAGGCACCAGTACCGGGTCGGCGACTGTCCTGATTTTTTTCGGTGAAGGACGTCGTGGTACCGCCGGCGTCGCGGGTGCCGCCGGCTTCGCGGCGGCCGGCGCTGCTGTTTGCCCGGAGAGAACCTCGGGCGTCTGGGGCGGCGTCGCGCGTCGCGGCACGTCGGGTCGCTGTTCCGGAGTGGACGTGGCACCCATTGTAGGCGTCTGCCATGCCGACGTCATGTTCGGCGCGCTGGCGCCGGGCGATTTTCAGAAGTTTTGTGGCGCTTCTTCCACCGTGCCCGCGTAGCGGCACTCGAGCGTCGCGGCCAGCAGGTCGACCTTGCCGATGGCGATTCGCACCACCGTGTCCTGGGTCAGCGCGGGCAGGTCGGCCACCCGCAGCACCAGCGGCAAGCGCTCGAAGCGAACCAGGGTGTCGCGAATCACCCGCGCCGTCGTCTCGGTCATGTTTTCCTGCAACAGCCAGCGCAGGCACCAGTAATGCTCCATCCGGTCCTGGAATTCCGCGTACTGGCTGTAGGTTGCCTCGAAGTCGGCGAGCGCGGCGAAAAGGTCGGCGTCGTTGTCCGCGTACGGTGGCTTTTCGCCGGCGACCGCCGCCAGCAGCTGGCGCTGATTGACCAGGTCGCTGTAACGGCGCAGCGGTGAACTCGACCACAGGTAGTGGTTGAGACCCAGCCCCTGGTGTTCGCCGGGACGCGTGCTCATCTTCACCTTGCCCCCCGCCTGCACCCGGAACAACCCTGCCGCGCCGTGCTCGGCGAGGAGCTTTCCCCAGGTGTTGTTGACGAAAATCATCAGTTCGGCGATGAGCTTGTCGAGCGGACTTCCGCGCTCACGCGCGATGATCGCCACTCGCCCGTCCGGCGCCGCGCTCCAGTCGACGTCGAAGCCGAAATCGATGCGGTTGACGTCATTCTTGCCGCGCTGCTCGAACAGATGCCGCGCCAGCTTCCACAGCACGCGCAACTCGGCCGTCCACGGCGGATCGTCCGGTGATGGCAGCACATTGGCGAAAGCGCTGCTCACCTTGTCCAACCGCAGGTTTGCGGCGATCGGCACGCGATTGACCCGCGTTTGCAGGCGCAGCGGCGCGCCGTCCGGCGCCGTCTCGACGTAGAGCGAAAGCGCGGGCGGCGTCGTATCGGCCTTGAGCGTGAAAGCGGCCACCGCTTCGTCGGGCAGCATGGTCAGTTTTCGCCCGGGCATGTAGACGGTCGACAGGCGTTCACGGGCAATGCCGTCGAGCGCGCTGCCGCGCGCCATCGCCAGCGCAGGGCAGGCGATATGAATGCCGATTTCGTGGTTGCCACCCGGGAGTTCGCGCACCGAGAACGCGTCGTCGATCTCGGTCGTCGTCGCATCGTCAATCGAAAACGCCTGAACCGGCGCGGCCGGCAGGTCGAAGACATCCGGCAGCGCGCCCCAGGCCGGAAACGCGGCTCCGCCTGGAAACGCCTCGGTCAGGAAGCGATTGAAATGGAAATCGTGCGTCGAGGGTATGGCGCCACATGCGGCGAGCAACTCGACCGGGTTGGTTTTCGCCACGTCGCAAGCCGCAGACAGCGCCTTCCACTCCAGCGTGTTCTTGTCTGGCTTGTAGAGCAGCATCGGCAGCTTTGCGCGAAGTGGTTCCGGCAGTCGATGCGCGACCAGTTCGGCAACCCAGCCGGCCATCTGTTCCGCCTCGTGTTGCTTGCGCGCCACCGACGCCAGCGCCGCCTTCAGCGACTCCGGCGGCGCCTTGCGGTAGCGGCCGCGACCCTTCTTGTAGAAGTGCATCGGCGACGCATGCAGGAGCAGCGCCACTGCTGCAGCCTGCGCCGGCGTCGGGTGCGCGCCGTAATACTCCTTCGCCAGTTCGTCGAAGCCGAACTCGTCCTCGCCGACGACTTCCCACAGGAAGGTCGGGTCGAGGTCGGCGACCAGCTTCTGCCCGTCGGCCAGCGTCTCGCCCGCGCCCGGCGAGGCAAAGCGCAGCAGCACGTGGCCGGCCTTGATCTTCAGGCGCTTGCCCGAGACCGCTTCCACCTGCAGCGAGGTTTCGTTATCGGCGAGAACACTGCCGGCCTTCAGCTGGCCGTCGTCCTCGAACAGGACATTCATGGTGGGGGGCTTGTTTGCGCAATTGGCGCGCCGGCGCAGCAGAGTACGCTGGGCCGGCGCGAAGGTCGGCAATTATAGGTCCTGATCGGGATCAGGCCTGGCAAACAGTATCCGATCAGCTTGAAAACCACGCGCCCGGGAACCGCCGAGTCGATACGCTGCGTCAAACAACACGCTCACGGCAGGCGTCTGTACGCGGCGATATGGCGACGACGTTCAACACGCTGCGGGCCGGCGACCAAATCAGTTGGTTGGTCATCGATAAATCTCCGCCGGGCCATGACCCGCCCCCCTCCACCTGCTAAACTGGAACCGAAACTCGACGCGAATGCCGGTGGCGGTGCGAAGTCATTACCTGCGCGACATGGACATGAAGAATGCGCTGCGCGAGCCCGGCACACTTACGCTCGCGGCTGTCGCCATCGACCCCGCGAAGCAGACCAAAGGAGTGCGACGATGAAACACGGCATTGCAGCGTTGGCAATATTCGCGATGGTGGCCGGCGGATTCACGGTCGACGCCGCGGCGCAGGCGAAGTGCACCGACTGCGGCGTGGTGCAGTCGATCCACAGCACCACGCAGAAGGGTCAGGGCTCGGGCGTCGGACTGATCGCCGGTGGTGTCGTTGGTGGCGTGCTCGGCCACCAGATCGGCGGCGGTCGCGGCAAGACATTGGCGACGGTCGCCGGGGCCGGCGCAGGCGCCTACGCGGGAAACCAGGTCGAGAAGAACGCGAAGAAGACGACGACGTGGTCGGTCGCGATCAAGATGGACGCGGGCCAGATGCGCACCTTCACCTACAGCAGCCAGCCGACGGTCAGGGAAGGCGAGCGCGTCAAGCTCATCGACGGCGGCAGGCGACTCGCGCTGGTCGCCAAGTAGGAAAGTCAGCGCTTTCAGGAGGCGCGCGCCACCAACAGGAGCGCGTCCGGCAGGTTGTGGCAAACTCGACAATTGCCACCACCTGTCAGCCGATGGCTTCCGTCGCCGCATTCCGTTTCGACAATTCGTTCGCACGCGAACTGCAGGGGTTCTACCTCCCCATGCAACCTGCCGCCGTGCCCGCGCCGCGGCTGCTGTTCCTCAACCATTCGCTGGCGGCAGAACTCGGTCTCGACGTCACGTCGCTCGACGGCCACGAGGCGGCGGCGGTTTTCTCCGGGAATGCGCTGCCCGACGGCGCCGAACCACTGGCGCAAGCCTACGCAGGCCATCAGTTCGGCGGATTCGCGCCGCAACTCGGCGACGGCCGCGCGCTGCTTCTCGGCGAGGTGATCGATCGGCAGGGACGGCGGCGCGACATCGCGCTCAAGGGCTCGGGCCGCACGCCGTTCGCCCGCAGGGGCGACGGCAAGGCCGCCGTCGGGCCGATGCTTCGCGAGGTGCTGGTCGGCGAGGCCATGCACGCATTGGGCATTCCCACCACCCGCGCTCTTGCGGTCGCTGCGACCGGCGAGCAGGTCTACCGCGAACACGCGCTGCCCGGCGCGGTGCTGACCCGCGTGGCCGCGAGCCACATTCGCGTCGGGACCTTCGAATTCTTTGCCTCGCGCGGCGAGGTGGACCGACTGCGGAAACTCGCCGAGTACACCATCGCGCGGCACGACAGCGCACTCGCAGCCGCACCGCAGCCATTCCTGGCGCTGCTGCAGGCCGTGGCCGAGCGTCAGGCGGCGCTGATCGCGCAATGGATGAACGTGGGTTTCATCCATGGCGTGATGAACACCGACAACATGACGATTTCCGGAGAGACGATCGATTACGGGCCGTGCGCGTTCATGGAGGCCTACGACCCTGCGGCCGTGTTCAGCTCGATCGACCGTCGGGGGCGCTACGCCTTCGGCAACCAGCCCGACATCGCGTGCTGGAACCTGGCCCGCCTGGCCGAGACGCTGCTGCCCCTGCTGCCCGGTGAACCCGAGCAGGCGGTGGCAATGGCCACCGAGGTCATCGCCGCGTTCCCGGCGCAGTACCGCAGTAATCTGCTCCGCGGACAGCGCGCCAAGCTCGGACTGCATCGGGGCGATCCCGACGACGACAGCACCGATACCGCGCTGGCCGAGGACTGGTTGAAGCTGCTGCATGCCGAGCGCGTCGATTTCACGCTCGGGTGGCGGCGACTGGCCGACGCTGCCGCGGGTGACCAAACGCCGCTGCGCGCACTGTTCGCCGGCACGGGCGCAGCCGATGAATGGCTGGCGCGCTGGCAGGCACGTTGCGCCAGCGAGGACGGCAACGCAGGACAAGACTCGGTGACGTCCGGCGTCGAGCGCAGCGGAGCGATGCGCAGCGTCAACCCCATGGTGATCCCCCGCAATCACCGCGTGGAGGAGGCATTGACCGCCGCCTCGGACGATGGCGACCTCGCGCCCTTCGAGCGCCTGCTTGCCGCGCTCAGGCAACCGTACGGGGAGGCTGGCGGACTCTCACCGTACGCCGAGCCGGCGCCGGCCGCCGTGACTGAGTGCTACCGCACCTTCTGCGGGACCTGATCGAGGCGATCGGCACGTCGCAGGCGCGGCAGGAACCCGCTGGTGACGGTTTTCTGCATTTCATCCCCCCCGGAGAGCATTGCGTCCCTTCCCGCTGGAGCGAGGCAGGCCGCTCACGTAGTCTTGCCCCATGACCGGCAGATGACACGAAGGCTACAGGATGAATGACGACCAAGGCGGCCCAGGCACCAACAGCTCCACCGAGTTCGGCAAGAACGATCCATCCTCCTCGCAGATGGGAATCCGGCAGGCGCTGGGCGAAATCCGCAAGGGCATCGTCGTGATGTGGTGGGCCTTCTTCGACTGGCTGGCGGTCATCTCGTGGAAGGCGCTGTTCCTCGTTTCGTTCCTGAGCCTGATTCTGGCCGGCATGCTCAGAAATCCAACTCCGGTATTTTTCCTCATCGTCGCGTCCTTCATCATCAAGGTGGTGGCGCGCGGCAAGCGGGGCGCGGAACTGGCCGCCAGCGAGGCCACCAAGCGGGCCGAAACCGAGCAGCTCGAGCGCACCGTGGTGGAAGCGCGCATGGAAGCGCTCCAGGCCCAGATCGAGCCGCATTTCCTATTCAATACGCTGGCCAGCATCGACCAGCTCATCCAGACCGACCCGCCGCGCGCCTCGAGGATGCAACGCAGCCTGATCCGCTATCTGCGCTCGGCCATGCCGGAAATGCGCGAAGGCGGCCGGCCTTCGCTGGGTCGTCAGGTCGATCTTTGCGATGCCTTCCTGGAAATCATGGCGATACGAATGGAAGGGCGCCTGCAGCCGGTGGTGAACATTCCGGAAGGCCTCAAATCGGCGGTGTTCCCATCGATGATGCTGCAGACGCTGCTGGAAAACGCCATCAAGCATGGCCTGGAACCGAAGCCCGAGGGAGGCAGGCTCGAGATCGGCGCCGAGATTGTCGATGGCCAGTTGGCGGTCCATGTCCTCGACACCGGCATGGGCTTCATGCCGAAAGGCGAAGGCGGTGTGGGACTGGCCAATATTCGCGAGCGGCTGGCCGCCCTGTACCACGGCCGCGCCGAGCTGATCATCAGCGTGCCGCCCGAAGGTGGCACCTGTGCGACGATTAAAGTACCCTACGAAATTGCCCCCGCTTCCTCCTGATTCGACGATCGTCGGCATGCACCCCTCTTCAGCCCACGCCGCTCCCACCGCCGTCGTCGCCGACGATGAGCGCCTGATGCGCGAACAGATCGTCGCCTGCCTGAAGGAAGCCTGGCCGGAGCTGCTGATCGTAGGCGAGGCCGGCAACGGACGCGAGGCGGTAGCCATCGTGCAAAGCCAGGAACCCGATATCGTCTTTCTCGATATCAGCATGCCCGGCATGGACGGCATCCAGGCGGCGCAGGCGCTGGCCGGCCGCGTCCATGTCGTGTTCGTCACCGCCCACGACGAGTACGCAATCAGAGCCTTCGAGCAGGGCGCAGTCGACTATCTGCTCAAGCCCGCCGACCCGGAGCGGATGGCGCTTACTTGCCAGCGCCTGCGCGCGCGGCTCGAACACGCGCCTGATCCAATGAGCGACCTGTTGGCGCAGTTGTCGCGGCGCCTGGAAACCGGCGGCGCGAAGCCTCGCGACTACCTGCGCTGGGTACAGGCCAGCGTGGGCTCCAGCATCAGGATGATCCCGACCGGCGACATCCTGTTCTTCCGCGCCGAGGACAAATACACCCGGGTGCAGACCCGCGGTTGGGAGGCTTTGATCCGCAAGCCGATCAAGGAGCTGATCGATGAACTCGACCCGGACGAATTCTGGCAAATCCATCGCGCCACCGTCGTTCGCGTCGATGCGGTCGAGCAGGTCAGCCGCAACCTTCGTGGCAATCAGGTCGTGCAGGTCAAGGGCAGCGACGAAAAACTAGAGGTGAGCCGCAGCTTCAACCATCGGTTCAGGCAGATGTAGGCGCACCCAGCTTCACGCGCCGGGCCCATTCTTGCTATCGTGCATTCCAATGGGGGATGCAGACTCCCCCTAGACGATCCCCGTCCAAGCGCTGACGTCACCAGCGCCCGCACCGGCGCAGGAGGAGCGCTATGAACAGGCAGGGAACCGTAATTCGCTCAACCGGCGCGCCGACCACACTCATCCTGACGGCCAGCGATATCGCTGCCCTAATGACCGTGGACGACTATCTGGAACGCGCGCGAAGCGTTTGTCGCGCTGGGCAGCGGTCGCGCGCATTCTCCGATGCCGTTATACCTGCCGGCCGAAGGCGGCGGCATTCATGCCAAAGCCGCGCTGATGCGCACGGCGAGTGGCGACGCCTACGCCGCCATCAAGGTGAACGCAAACTTTCCCGGCAATCCGAAGAACGCGGGATTGCCGACCATTCAGGGCGGAATCGTGCTGTCGGACGCGCGCAACGGTTGTCTGCTCGCGATCCTGGACTCGATCGAGGTCACGTTGCGGCGAACCGCCGCGGCGAGTGCGCTGGCCGCACGCCATCTTGCGCGGCCCGACTCGGCCGTTCTGACGATCTGCGGGGCGGGGGCCAGTCGCGCTCGCAGCTCGCCGCGTTTGCCGGCGCCTTTGCCCTGCAACGGGTATTCGCATGGGACGTCGATCCGGTGGCGGCACGCAGCTTTTGCGACGATTTCTCGAAGGACGCGGCGTTCACGGTCGAGCCGATCGCCTCGCTCGGCAAGGCGGCGTCCGCGAGCGACATGATCGTGACCTGCACGACCGCCTGCATGCCCTACCTCGGCGCGAATCACGTCCGACCCGGCACCTTCGTCGCCGGAATCGGGGCCGACAGCCCGGAAAAGAACGAACTTCAGCCGCAGCTGCTCGCCTGCGCCAGCGTGGTCGTCGACGGGCTGGAGCAATGCCTGCAGATCGGCGACCTGCAACACGCGATCGCAGCCGGCGCAATGACCGCCCGCGACGTGCACGCGACGCTTGCAGAGGTCGTCACAGGCAACAAACCCGGACGGCGCAACGACGACGAGATCACCGTTTTCGATTCCACCGGCATGGCCGTGCTCGACGTCGCCGCGGCGGTGCGCATCCACGAACTTGCTCGCGCGCACGGCGCCGGCCTGTCCTGCCGGTTCTCCGAATGACAAGCCATCGCCCAGGTGTCGGCCACCTGCAGGATTGGATAGCGCCGGACCCCGCTTCTTCTGGCGGTGTGTTCGAACGAACAGGGCTGAAGTGAACCGCGAAATAATGGGTAGCCGGTGAATGACCGAACCTGGCCAATACTGTTGAAAAACTCCCTTTAAAATGGGCGGGTCTTGGCCATGCTGAAGCCAGGATGTTGGCGAGGGAGACGCGGGAATGATGGGGCGGCAGCGAAGCGGACAGAAGCCACTGTTCTACGCCTTTAATCTCGACGATCACGATCCCGCGGAGCACCTGCTGCGCGGGATTGATCGTTGCCTGGACCTGAGTGAGCTGCGCGGCCATCTGGCGCCGTTCTACAGCCATACGGAACGCTCGTCGATTGATCCGGAACTGATGGTGCAGATGCTGATCGTCGGTTGCAGCTTTGGCATTCGTTCCGAGCGCCGGCTGTGCGAAGAGGTCCATCTCATGGTGGCCTATCGTTGGTTCTGTCGACCGGGCCTGGAGGACACGGCACCGGAACGTTCGACCTTCTCGAGAGTGCGGCACCCATGGCGGATGAATCTCGGCGGGCGTCGGACCACCCTGCTGGAGTTGGTGCGCCCGCGCACAGACGTAATCGGGTATCGCACGCATCTTTCACCTCCATGGAAGGACGCGCCCATTACGTTGAGAGGCGCATGAATCGAATCCTCGATGCTGCGGGTCTTCTATCCGTTGGAGTCCCCGCTGGGATTGAAGCTGGAACCCGACAAATTGCGCTTTGCGCCCTGCCTTCCGGCGGAGTGGCAATCGTTCAAGCTGCATTACCGCTACCGGGAAACACTCTTCCACATTACCGTACTTCAAACACACGGCGCGGACGCCAAGACCCATGTTAAGGTTAACGGTTTCGAGTAGCGGCACGCGGTTATTCCTCTGATCGACGATTGCGTGGAACATGCGGTCGAGGTCAGGATAAGCGCCGCACGCAGCTGACGAGACAATGCACAACGCACAATGGTTTTTGCTCGTGGGCGGCCTGTTGCTCGCCAGGGGCCTTACGTCGTCGCTGCTTACGCGCCTGCCGGTAACACCCGCCATCATCTATCTGGCGGTTGGACTCCTGGTCGGACCGACGGCGCTCAATTTATTTCACTTCAATCCGCTCAAGCAGTCGGCGCTGCTGGAAGTGCTGACCGAAGTGGCGGTGCTGATTTCGCTGTTTTCCGCCGGCGTCAAAATGCCCGTGCCGATAAGCTTTGCCCGCTGGCGCACGCCAATACTACTGGCATCGGTGTCGATGACCGTCAGCGTCGGCATGGTCGCCGCCTTTGCTTACTATCTACTCGATTTGCCGCTGGGCGCCGGCGTTTTGCTGGGCGCGATCCTGGCGCCCACCGATCCGGTGCTGGCGACCGATGTCCAGATTCGCCATCCCGGCGACCGCGACCAGCTGCGCTTCACCCTGACCTGCGAAGCAGGCATGAACGACGGCAGCGCTTTTCCATTCGTGGTGCTGGGAATGGGCTTGCTCGGACTGCATGAGCTCGGCGAATTCGGCCTGCGCTGGGCGCTGGTCGACGTGCTGTGGGCCACAGTCGCGGGTATCGTCATTGGCGTACTTGCCGGTGCCGCACTGGCCCGTTTGGGATGGAAGCTGCGCGGCGAACCACCCGCGCACAAGCTCATGGACGAATTCCTCGGACTCGGCCTGATCGGCGTGGTATACGGCTTGAGTGTGCTCATCGATGCGTGGGGATTTCTGGCGGTATTTGCCGCGGCCGTCGCGCTGCGCCAGACCGAAGTCAAGCTCGCAGGCGCCAGTCGGGTTCCCGCGGATCTGCCGCAAACTGACCGCATCGAACTGGGGATATCAAACGCAAGCGCCGATAGCGGACCCCCGCCGACCGTCAGCGAACGATCGCTGCAATTCAAGGAACACCTGGAGCGGGTCTCGGAACTGATACTCATCCTGCTGATCGGTGGCACGCTGTTTTTCGATTCCTGGAGTTGGCGGGCGGTGGGACTTGCAGCTTTCCTGTTCATGGTGGCACGCCCGGTCAGCGTTCTCGCGGGGCTGCTGGGTACCCGCACTTCGTGGCCGATACGCGGTATGGTGGGCTGGTTCGGAGTACGCGGCATCGGTTCACTCTACTACCTGATGTACGCCATCCAGCACGGCCTTCCCGAAGAGCTGGCCCTGGAGCTTATTCACATGACGCTGATTGCGGTAGCGCTTTCGATACTTGTGCACGGCACCAGCGTCAAGCCGCTGATGCGCCGCTTCTGGCATCACCGCAAACATCTGCAAATGCCGTGAGCAACGCTGAAGCACAATTCCCCAAGTACATCGAGTTGAGCGCCGTTAACAAGGAAGGCGATGGGAGACCGGTTCGGCCTGCGCGGCCGGCGCCTAAGCCCCGCAGTCGGCACGCCGCGCCGCCGCCTCGCTCAGCCCGTATGCGGGTAGCGCCAGCGCCAGTGGCAGCAGATAGTAGGCGGCCCGGTATGAAAGCACCGCGGCCAGCAATTCGTGCGCCGGCAGCCGGGCGCCAAGCGCATACACGACCACCGCCTCCAGCACCCCGAGGTTGGCCGGGACGTGCGTCACGACGCCGGCCACCGCCCCCAGCAGCATCACGCCGAGAACAGTGAGATAGTCGATGCGCCCGCCGAGCAGGCCCCAGACGATGGCGCCGATCAGCAGCCAGTTGGCGCCGCCCGCCACCAACTGCAAGGCGGCCAGCCGGCCGCTCGGCAATCTCAGTGTGTGCCCGCGCACTTTCAGTTTGCGCCGACGCGAAAAGCGGCACATCGCCACGTAGGCCAGCGCCGCCGCGACCATCGCCAGCCCGATGGCGCGCAGCCCGGCGCCGGGCAGCATCCAGGCTTCGGGCAGCGGCGGCGGCACCCAGGCCAGCACCGCGCCGCCGACCCACAGATAGCCGAGCCAGTTCGTCGCCATGCTGTGCGCAACGATCTGCATCACCGTCGGCGTAGACAGCCCCAAGCGGGTGTACAGCCGCAGCCGCATTCCGATCCCGCCGACCCACGCGCCCAGGTTGAGGTTGAACGCGTAGCTGATGGCGGCGGTGCCGAGCGTTCGCGCGGCCGACAGGCGGTGGCCGGTCAGCCGGCGTCCGACGAGATCGAAGCTGGCGTACAGGCCGTAGCTGACCAGCGCAAGCGCCGCCGCCGCCGCCAGCCGGGCGGGTGACTGCCTGTGCAGTTCCTGCCAGACCGCCGGCCAGTCCACCGTATGCGCCTGACGTGCCACCAGCGTCAGCACCAGCGCCGCCAGGGCCCACGGCGCCCCCCACTTGAACCACGACCAGGCCCGCGCCGCCGGCCTCATTTCGAATCGGCCTGCAGCGGAACGACGCGCGGTGCACCATCCGGCGACTGCCGCGCCCAGGTCGAGAAGTGGCGCATGGCGTGGTACACGAGCAGGCTGCGTAACGCGATCCAGGCCGAGCCCAGCGGACCTGGCGTCGGCAGCTGCACGCGCTCGCAGCGCTGCTGCATCAGGCGCTCGATCTGGTCGCGCAGATGCCTGGCGAAGGTCTCGTCGCGCACGACCACGTTGGCCTCGAGGTTCAGGCCGAGACTGGTCGGGTCGAGGTTGCTCGAGCCGACCGTCGCCCAGTCGTCGTCGACCACTGCGACCTTGGCGTGCAGCGGCCGCTCGCTGTATTCGTGGACGCGAACGCCGGCGCGCATCAAGTATCCGTACAGCAGCTTCGATGCCCGCTGCGCCCAGGGCATGTCGAGCCGGTCCTGCAGGATCAGGTCGACCTGCACACCGCGCCGCGCCGCTCGGCGAAGGTCCCTCAGCAACCGGTAGCCGGGGAAGAAATAGGCGTTGGCGATCAGTACGCGCTCGCGTGCTGTTCGCACCGCGGCGCGGTAGTGGCGCTCGATGTCGGTACGGTTGCCGCGGTTGTCGCGCGTGACGAACGCGGCCCGCGCGCCGCCATGCGCGGCCGCCGCGCCGTCCTCGTCTTGGCCGGCATCCTTGTCGCGCATCGCCCGCCAGCGTTTGAGCCACGAGCCCCGCGTCGGCTGCGGCTCCTCCAGGCTGGCGCGGCAGAAGGCCCGAATCTGCCCGACCAGCGGGCCCTCGATCTCGACCGCATAGTCCTGCTTGGCGAGCGGTCCGTGCGCGGCGAGGTGGTCGATCGAGTAGTTGATGCCGCCGACAAACGCGCGCCGTCGGTCGACCACCACCAGCTTGCGGTGCATGCGGCGCAGCATGTTGATCCGGGCGCCGAACAGGCGCTTGGCAGGCTCGAAGCTGCGCAGTTTGACGCCGGCGTCGAGCAGCGGTTGCGTGAACGACGGCGGCAGGTCGGGCGAGCCCCAGCCGTCGACCAGCACGTGCACCTCGGCGCCGCGCCCGGCTGCGCGCAGCAGCGCCTGCTGCAGTTCGCGTCCGACCTTGTCGTCGAACAGGATGAAGGTCTCCAGCAGCACCTCGTGCTCGGCCGTGGCGATGGCGTCGAACACGCGCGGGTAGTACCCCTCGCCGTTTTCGAGCAGCGTGATGCGGTTGCCGGGCACCCAGTGCGAGTTCACGGCCGCTCCGGCAGTTCGATCTCGGCCGCCAGCGGCGCGTGGTCGGACAACCGGGCCCAGGGATGGCGCGGCATCGCCAGCGGCCGGTACGCGCCAACGCCGCGCACATAGATGCGGTCGAGCCGCAGCAGCGGCAGGCGCGCCGGGTAGGTGCGCGCGTGGTGCCCGTGCGTGTACCAGAACACCTCCTTCAGCCCGCTCGGACCCAGCACCGCATCGGCGCGCAAGCGCCAGTCGTTGAAGTCGCCCGCGACGACCAGCGGCGCATCGGCCGGCACTTCACGGCGCACAGTCTCGCAAAGCCTCTCCAGCTGGTGGCGCCGGTGCGCCTCGCTCAGCCCCAGGTGCACGCACATCACATGCAGCCCGGGCGGCCCGGCGGGCCGGGCCACTACGCAATGCAGCAGCCCGCGTGGCTCGGCCCCGGGCAGTGACACGTCGTGGTTGTGGCTGCGCACTATCGGAAACCGCGACAGCACGGCGTTGCCGTGGTCCTGGCCCTCGGCGACCGCGTTGCGGCCGTAAGCGTGGTCGGGCCAGATCTGATCGGCCAGGAACTCGTACTGCGCGCCGACGGCAGCCGCGCCGGCGGAGCCTGAGGCGCCTTCGACCTCCTGCAGAAACACCAGGTCGCAACGCACCGCGCGCACCGCTTCCCGCAATTCGTGCAGTACAAAGCGGCGGTTGAACGCGTTGTAGCCCTTGTGAATGTTGACGGTCAACAGGCGCAAGGGCAGCGAGGGTGGGTATTCGCTCATGGTGCTCCGAAAATAGTCGCGCAATCGCAGTTTTCGTCCTGCGCCCGCGGAGAAATCACGCGCCGCGGCTCAGCGTTGCAATGGAATACTCATGATGCAACCCGCCCAAGACCGATTTCGCGAGTACTAGCACACCCGCCGCCAATCGATGTCGATTTTCGGACTTCGGGACAACCTCAGCTCTGCGCGGCGGGTCGAGTACACCATGGCCCAGCCTGCTGTACGGTCTTCCCCGATTGTGAAGTTCGACCCACGATCTCAAAATAGATCGCAGGTATGCCTCGGACAGCGGAATCAGCCAATCGAGGCACTCTCTTCGAATTGTCCCAATCACGCGTACGCAGATCGCATTCGCTTTCAGACTCGCCAGTGGCGATCGCAACACTTCGATACCCAATGCCCTGATCGAGTCATCAAGGTGCTTGGCGAAGATCATGTCCCGGTCGTGGGTAAGATATCGATATCCGCCCTCCTCCCCGACGAAGAATTCACAGGCGAGGATTGCCTTGGCATGATTCCGCAGGAAGGTGGGCCAGCACTGGTCACCGCGCGGATGGCCCGGTGGTCGTTTGGGCATGTACTTGCGGACCGTTCGCGGTGACACCCGGATCCCGAGCTCAACCAATAGCTCATTGGCAATTCGTTCTTCGCCCCACAACGGGTTCTCTGCGGCCTTCCGGCGAATCAGGCTGCGTGGTTCCGAGGGAAATCGGTGGTCGGCCCGCGTTTGCTGGCGCCGGATACCAACGTACGCGCGGCGCGAATTATTGCGGACCACAGTCGCGATGCTCCCTACGGCAAACCTACTTCTTCGGAGCTTCCTTGGAATCAAGCGCCGTCGACGAGTGGCTGCCGGCTTGTCCGGACATCGGCATCGACTTCGACTCCTGCCCGTCCGACATTGCCTCCTTCGGGTTGGTCGCGGCCGTGTCCTTGGCAGTTTCGGCGGGGTTCGTCCCCGTTGCCGTTGGCGGCGGCGCAGGTACCGCGGGCGGCGTGCTCTCGGCAGGCGCTGGAGGAGCGCTCGACACGGGGGGCGAAACGTTGGTCTGCGACGGGGGGGATGGCTTGTCGCCGCATGCGACGAGCGCCATGGCAGCAGCGATTGCGAACAGCGGAAGAAGTGGGCGAATCATCGTGGGCTCCAGATGTCGGGAATTGGCTGGTGGATGGAAACGACAAGATCTGGTGGGCCGAAATATCGTTCAAGAATGAAGAAAGATCAGCCGGCCAGCAGGAAATTTGAGTGAGCGGGAGAACAGAACCTGCATCCGCCAGCGCTCTCCACGTCAATTGGACGTGTCGCCAACGTACCGATCGAGGCAGCCGCGCATTCTCATGTGCACTCTTGCTTGACGCCTTGAAATTCGCGGTCGACTTCGATCACACTGTTCAAGAAACGAATCATCCAAGTCGAATTTACGCCTGCATGGGGTCGACGTCTGTGCGGGAACGAACACAACCGTGTTCGTGCGGTCGGCTTTTTGCTTTCGACCGTGACTGTCATCGGGACTCGCTATGGGACCCGCCAAGACCGGCCGCTCTCTCCGAAGTCCGCCTCTCCGGTTGCTTATGTGCCCCAGCGCACAGTGTGCCGTGAACAATTGCGGCACGATAGACTATGCACTCGAATCCGCAGTGGGGTGCAGGCAATACTTGAACTCGTGCTGCCCCGCGCATGTGGCGGCCGGGACGACAGGTGTGCAGTGAAGTCCGTTCTGCGGAGAGTCGTCGCGGTCAGGCAATTCCACACGTCAATTCGCGCGAACGGCAAGTTCAAGAACAGGATCGTCTATATCGTCGGCGCAGTCGTCATCATCATTGCCTTTCTGTCGTTCGTTCGTATCCAGGATCCTCAGTAGCACCGAGGACGTCTGGGGCAAGCTCTTCCAGCAGTCGAAAGGCCAATATCGCCTCCCGACGCTGGTCCTCTACGACGACCAAGTGCGGTCGACCTGCGGGATAGGCCAATCGGCCATGGGCACCTTCTGCAATCGGCCATGGGCCACTTCCACTGCCTCGGCAACGAGAAGCTCTGCTTCGACTTCGCGTTCTTCCGCGATCTGCAAAGGCGCTTCGCGGCGCCCGGAGATTTCGCCCCAACCTACGTAATTGCGCACGAGGTGGGCCACCATGTGCAAAACCTGACCGGCACGATGCAGAAGGTGGAGGCCACACGTGAAAACGCCTCCCAGGCCGAATCCAATCGGACTTCCTTGCGCCTGGAGTTGCAGGCCGCTTGCTACGCGGGCGTTTGGGGCATCACGCGGGCACGATGAAGCAGCTGGACTCGGGCAACCACGCGAAGGCGCTCAACGCCGCGACGGCGATCGGGGACGTTCGGATGCCGAAGCAGATCCAGGGCCGCATCGCGCAAGTTCGCTCGCAGCGTCCATGAGTCGGCACGGGAGGTCGCGCGCGATATCGCCAAGACCGATAGCTACAAGCAATCGCGCAAGGACCGCAAGAAGGTCGAGATGCTCTTCGTTCACCTCAAGCGAATCCTGAAGCTGGATCGACTGCGCCTCCGAGGACCGAGCGGTGCGCGCGATGAGTTCCTGCTCGCCGCCATCGCGCAAAACCTGCGACGAATGGCCAAGCGATTGATGTTCGCGGCACCGGCGCCGGTACCGATAGGCGCATAAAGCAGCATCGGGGACGATTCCAGTTCCTCGACAACCACCAATCCGTTACCGCGATCCGCGATCCGCGATCGCAGTCAGCGGAACCTCGACCAAACATCGAGTTTCCAACAGCATTGGCCATATCGGGACACGACCAAATGCACCGGCAACCGGATCCAGTCCGGTTCCTGTCGGCTGTGCGGCCTCGCATTGCACGATCCCGTTCGATGCTGCATATTGAACATCCAACGCAACGGGAGAAGGCAATGGAATATCTACGATTGGGTGCGAGCGGTCTGCTGGTTTCGCCGGTGTGCCTGGGTACGATGATGTTCGGCCACCGCACCGACGCCGCCGAGTCGCAGCGAATCATCGACGCCGCGCGCGGTTCCGGCATCAACTTCATCGACACTGCGGACGTCTACACCAAGGGTGCGTCGGAGAGCATCGTCGGCGCGGCGATCAAGGCGCACCGGCGGCACTGGATCCTGGCCACCAAGGTGGGCAACGTGATGACCGCCAGCCCCGTCGATGGCGGCCTCTCGCGCCGCTGGGTGATGGCCGCCTGCGACGACAGTCTCGCGCGCCTGGAAACCGACTACATCGACGTCTATTACCTGCATCGCGACGACAACGAAACACCGCTGGCCGAGACCATCGGCGCTATTGGCGACCTGATCCGCGCGGGCAAGATCCGTTATTTCGGTGTATCGAATTTCCGCGGCTGGCGCATTGCCGAAGTGATCGCCGAGTGCGAGGCGCAGGGCGTCGCGCCGCCTGCCGTGTGCCAGCCCTACTACAACCTGCTCAATCGCCAGCCCGAAGTCGAGATCCTCCCCGCCTGCGACTACTACGGCATCGGCGTGGCGCCCTATTCTCCGATCGCCCGCGGTGTGCTCACCGGCAAGTACATGCCCGACGCGCCGCTGCCCGAAGGTTCACGTGCGGCGGCTGGCGACAAGCGCATGCTCGAGACAGAATTGCGCAGCGAGTCATACAGGATCGCGCAGGTGCTGCGTCAGCACGCCGGCCAGAGCGGGCGTACGCTCACCCAATTCGCGCTGGCCTGGCTGTGGGCCAACCAGATCATCACTTCCGTCATCGCCGGCCCGCGCACCTTCGAGCAGTGGCAGGACTACGTCAAGGCCATCGGCACGCCGTGGTCGGACGAGGATGAGGCGCTGGTCGACTCGCTGGTGCACCCCGGGCATCCGTCGACGCCGGGGTACAGCGATCCGCAGTATCCGATCTACGGGCGAATCCTCGACTGAACGTCCGCACGCCGCACAGACACGATGCACGCGCGGCGCCGATTCAAGGCGTCGCGCAGCAAGCCGGAATCAATGCCCGCCGGCCGGCGTGCCGTTCAGGCTGAATCGCCCGCCTCTCCTTCATCGTCGGCGGCGCCGGTCCCGCGCAGGAAATCGAAGTCGCAGCCTTCGTCGGCCTGGAGCACATGGTCCTGGTACAGCTTGGCATAACCGCGCGTGACGCGCGGCCGCGTGGACACCAGTGACTTGCGTCGACGGGCGAGTTCCGACTCGTCCACCAGCAGATCGAGGCTGCGGTTTTTCACGCTCAGTCGAATTCGGTCGCCGTTGCGGACTAGTGCCAACGGGCCGCCTGCCGTCGCTTCCGGGGTGACGTGCAGCACGATGGTGCCGAACGCAGTGCCGCTCATCCGTGCATCGGAAATGCGCACCATGTCTTTCACACCGGCCTGCGCGAGTTTTTTCGGGATCGGCAGATAGCCGGCTTCAGGCATGCCGCTGCGGCTGGTCGGACCGGCGTCGCGCAGCACCAGGATGTCGTCCGCGGTGACGTCGAGGTCCGGATCGTCGACACGAAGACTCAGATCTTCCAGCGAGGTGAACAGCACCACCCGTCCTTCCTTCTCGAACAGCTGCTTGTCGGCGGCGGAGCGCTTGAGTATCGCGCCGCGCGGCGCCAGCGAACCGAACAAGGCCACCAGTCCACCCACCGGTTCGATCGGATCGCTGGCGGGCCGGACGACCCGGTGGTCGATCCACTCGTCCTGTTCCGCGTCAAGCCGTTCGCCCAGCGTTTCGCCGGTGACGCTGACGGTGTCGAGGTGCAGCAGGGGTTTCAACTCC
>JAQBEY010000013.1:0-26439 GCA_032123655.1 Betaproteobacteria bacterium | reverse complement strand
GGTGCCGTAGAAGTTCATCCAGCCGGCGCCGCCACCCGGCGTTTCTTCCAGAATCGTCATGGGCGCGTTCACCACGATCTTCTCGCCACCCACCCAGATGCCGTTGTTGCCGGAATCCGTCAGCACCGTGATCGGCGTGTTGATGGTGGTGGTGCCGGTCGCGCCATTGCTGCGCGAGGCGCTGAAGTAGCCGATGTAGGCACCCGGCGCAGTGGCCATCACCGTGCCGCCCACCGTGATGTCACCCGGGCCGTCATTGAAGAACTCCACCGTCGCGTCCGGACCGGTGATGTTGATCGCCCCCGCGTTGGTCGCGTGCCCCGGCAGCGCGCCGGTCAAGTAGTTGGCGAAGAAGTACACGCCGGTGTAGGCGTTGATCACGCCGGCCGCAGTGTTGGTCACGCTGCCGAAGTTCGACTCCAGCGATACGTACTCGTTCTGGCTGGTCAGCGTGCCGCTGTTGGTGACGTTGTACTGCGTCATATTGTCGGCCGCGTCCGCCTCCATGTAGATATGACCCCAGGCGGTCATCGTGCCGCTGTTGTTAGCGTCGCCGTTGCCGGCATAGACAAGGATATCGCCCAACCACGAAGTGATCGAGTTGTTGCTGGTATTGCTGAAGCCGCCGTTGGTGGCGTCGATGTCGATATTGCCCAAGGCCCAGATGCTGCCGTCGTTGACGACGTCGCCGGTGGCCGCCTCGATGGTCAGCGTGCCGCTGTTGGCCGTCATCGAAGCGCCGAGGTGGTTGGTGAACGGACCGTCGGTGTTGAGTTCGATGTAGCTGCCCGCGGTCATCGTGCCCCAGTTGTCGCTGGGACCCGCAAAGCCAGCGGCGTCCACGTCGATGTAGGTGCCGGCGGTCATCGAGCCCTCGTTGTAGAAAACACCGCCGCCGGCATCGACATCGATATAGCTACCTGCCGACACCGAGCCAGCAGCGTTGTTTAAGAAGTTACCCGCGCCCGTCGTGGCTATGACATAGGTGGTGGCCGAAATCGTCCCACCGTAGTTGCCGATGTCACCCCCCGGCGTGTACAGGTACACGTAGCCGTTGCCGGCGGTCATCGAGCCGGTATTGCGAATTTCGCCGTTATTGGTTGAAACCAGGACGCTGCCGTCCGTCGCGCCCATGATGCCGTTGTTCTCGAAGCCGCCTTGCGCATACGCCTGCGCCCCGCCGGTGTTGGCGGACCACGAAACGTTGACGCCGTTCATGTCGAAATCGAGATCGGTCAGGGCGGCACTTTCCACCAGCGTGCCGTTGTTGGTGAACCTCCCGGTCCATTCCAGGAAATTCGACGGCGACGCACCCATGAAGTCGAGGTTGCCGTTGTTGGTCAGGTTGCCGTTGGCCAGCACCATCAGCTTCGAGGCGTCGTACGGATCAAGGAAGCCACCCAGGCCGATGGTCACGTCGGTCGCCGCCGTGCTGCGCACCGTGTCGCTCACCGGACCCGTGTCGTTGACGGTCAGGCCGCCCCCGAGCGTGTTGAAATCGCTGCCCACGCCGCCCACCACGTAGACCGGCACTCCGGCGACCGGCAGGCTGCCGGTCGAGCCCGTCAGGCTCACCACGCCCGAGCCGGCGACCAGCAGGAAGGCGCCCACGCCCGACAGGTTCGCGCCCGACTGCACCGTCACCGGCGAGGAACCCGCGAAATTCATCTGCAAATTCGCCGGACCGTCGTAGGCATCGATCGCCTGGATGGTGTTCATGTTGGCGCCGACCAGGCTCAGCCCGTTGGGCGCCACGATGGTCGCAAACGTGCTGACCGTGATGCCCTTTTCGTTGGCGATCACGAAGTCGATGCCCGGGCCCACGTTGATCGTGCCCGCAATCGACGACAGGTTGCCGCTGATGTCGATGTTCATGAACCCGGAGCTGGCGCCCGCCGCGGTGAAGTTGATCGTCTTGCCGAAGGCGACGTTGAAGCCCGGCGTGTTGGCCGTGTCCACCACGCCCGGCGAACCCCACTGGATCACCGTGCCGACGCCCACCGTCGTGGCGTTGATCGTGGCGTTGTTCATCAGGCCGATGATCTGGTTGTTGCCCGGCAACGGAATGGCGTTGACCTCGATGTTGCCCTGGTTGCGCACCACCAGGCCGCCGCCCGGCATGCCGTTGTCGGCAAAAGCCGCCGGAGCAATCAACGCCAGGGCGATTGCCGCCACCAGCGGCTTGGTCGAAAAATTCCTGCGAGCTCTTGCGTTGCTTTTCATTAATGCTTCTCCCGACGTTAATTGACCAACTCAAACTTTCCCGGGCCAGGCGGCATTGCCTGCTCCGGGCTGGAATCGATTCACACCACCCGGCCGACACCCGTCACCACGACGTGGCCACCGGAACATGCCTATACCGCAACCCATTTCACCATGGCATTAAACAATGACCATCCCCGGATGGCAAGCGCGGAAAGGACCTCGGACTCAGGGCAAAAGGTGCATCGGGGGAAAATACAACACATTTGTCGGCGTTCCCCGACAGTGCGGCCCGGGAACGGAAAGCACCCCCCACGTCCGCCGCCCGACTTCCTAAAAGCTCATGGCAACGTTGAAAAACAGCCCGGCACGGCTGCCATCGACGACTTGCGGCCCGACATCCCGGGTGCGCCAGGGCCAGGCATAGGCCAGATTGACCGTTCCCCGCCGGAACGCCGTGCCGGTCAGGCCCACGCCGTAATCGCTCATGAAATAACTGTTGGGGACATTGGGGTACTTGTAAGAGGTCCTGGAACTGCCCGCTTCCGCGAAAATCGTCGGCGTCAGGCTCATTTCCCAGAAATTGATGGGCGGACTCGACGCCACCAGCCGGGTCAGGTAACCGCTGTCGCCGGACACCACCCCCGGGTACCAGGCGGTCAGGTTGCCGTAGCCGCCCATCACCCATTGCGCCTGCGAGGGCAGGCGCTCGTACTGCGTAATGTCGGTTGCCTGCCCCGACACCGACAGCCCGAGGCCGAAGCCTTTCGGCAGGCCCTGCGTCAGCGACAACGACGCCTGCGCAAGACCGTACCGCGGCGTCGAACTGCCGGGCTGCACCGAGGTGAAGCTGCCGCCACGCGTCGAGACCCCCTTGGACAGCGTCAGCGTCGCCGCGACGCTGCCCGGCAGGCCGGCGATCGAATAGCCCTTGTTGAAATTGGCGCCGATGCTCACCGCGTCGAAATCCTGGTCGTTGAGCGGAAAGTCGCCGTTGATGAGGACCTGGTTGTGATAGTGCGCCAGCGATTCGTTGAGCCCGACGCGCGTCGTCTCGTCGGCGTAGAGCAGCTGGATGCCGCTGAGCGTCGTGGTCGAGACATCGCCCTCCGGGTGGAAGAGCGAGACGATCTCGCCGTACTGATACCTGGTCTGGTTATGGCTGAACGAATAGACGCCCAGCGGGGTGACCAGCGACATGCCGAACGTGCCCGAATTGAAAGTGCTGCCTTTGCTTTCCTGGCTGAGTCCGGGGATGCCCTGCACATAGCCGGCCGTCAATTCGAGCCCGCCGCCGGGGCGCAGCGCGCCCGTGGCCTGCGCGACGTAGCGGCTCGAATAGCGATTGCCGTAATTGTTGAACGCCGCCACCGCGTTCCATGACTTGGCGGTCTCGATGGGCGTTTCGGTGACGCTCAACTTGCTGCCACCGTACTCGGTTCCCGGCTCGAACTTGATCTGCGCCCGCACACCCTGCCGCTGCGCATAGGCGTCGGCCATGGCCGCCTCGCGGATCAGGTCGGTGCGGTTGACATCGTCACGATTCCGCACGCTCTCGAAGAATCGCCCGACCTCCGGCGATGCGTTCAGGTCGGAGATCCGCCCCTGCACCACCTTGATCGCCACCTCCTTGTCGACCACGTTGGCGACCAGCGTGGCCAGGAAGTAGCCCGCGCCCATGTAGGCCTTGTGCAGCGCGTCCAGCGCAGACCTGGGGTCGGTGCCGGACTCCAGGCTGGCAATGACCACGTCTTCCGGCAGCAAGCTGTTGCCGGTCACCGAGTAGGTGAAATCGTGGCTGGTGACGACGATGGGCCGCATCTGCGGCGCGGCCACGATGATCGCGGCGGGCGGCGCAGCCTCGGGCGGCGGCGGCGGTAGATCGGGAGTCATGGTGAGTCGATTCCTTGACGTTGCACGACTTCCGGCGCGCGGAACGACGCGCACGGGCAGTCATCGGGGAACGCAGCCACGCTGGCCGCACGGACCAAGCCGTGAATGGCCGCCAAGGCGTGCTTCTGCGAGGGAAATTGTAACATTTTCGGGGTCTGCACCTGCGGCGTATCCGACAGGCCGGGCGCGCACAAGTTGCACTGCGCCGCCAAATTTCCCGCCAAGGCGCTGCGTCAGCGCTGGTCGTCCGGATTGCCTCGCCGCCGTCGCGGAAACAGGCGTTGCCGCAACCGGTCGAGCCTGGCGCCCGCCCGCTCGAAATTGCGCTGGCCCCGGTCCTCCAGCAGACGGTCGAGTTCGGCGCGCAGCGCGTCGCTGTAGGTTACCGCCGTCGCAATGAGCTCCTGCGCCGCCCGCCGGTCCTCGCGCGCATCGGCCTGCACCCGCTCGAGGGTCCGTTCGAGTTCGCCGACGTAGGTGTGCGACTGGACCAGGCTCGACTGCGCCCAGGCCAGTTCGCCGGTGAGCCGGGCCACGTCGTCGGCGCGCCGCTCGACGGCGCCCGCATAACCGAGCAGCGGGGCGTGCGCGTCGAGTCCGGCGCGCAGCGCGGCGATGGCCTGCGCGGCCTCGGCGCCGCCGATGTCGACCTCGTCGCCGGCGAGCCGCTGCGCGAGGGCGTGCGCCTCGGCCACCAGCGGTATCTCGCCCGCCGCCCCGGGATCGCCCGCCGCATGCTCGGCGTGACGCAATTCCGCCGACAGGAATTCGCCGGCATAGGTCGCCACGTCGGCGCTCTCAAGCACCGCCGGCGCAAGCGCGAAGGCGCGGGCGATGCGCGCAAGTTCTCGCCGCGGTTGCGCCAGCAGCCGGTCGTAGTCGACGACCAGCCGTGGCCGGCCCTGCGTGTAATGCAGCGCGCAGACCAGGTGGACCAGCCACAGCCAGGCGCTGCGCCGCGGGTCGAGGTCGTCGCGCGCGGTCAGCGAGGCAATCACCGACTGCGGATGGCGCACCGCGACGACGTAGGCATCGGCGGCGCCGAGGTCGGCGAAGGCATCCTGCCAGATCGGCAGCAGGCGCGGCACGCGCGGATCCTTGAAACCGAACTGCCCGGACCGGGCGAGCCTCGCCGACAGCAGGGCGCGCAGTTCGCGGCGCGCGTGCTCATGCGCCGGCGCTGCCCAGTCCACCCCGAACAGCGACGCGACACTCTTCCAGTCCGCACCGCAGGCCGCCAGCAGCGCGTCGTCGAGCGCAACCACGTCGAGATCCTCGAAAAAGCCGCGCGCGTTCATGCGCAGGTCGGCCGACATGAGGCGCTCGCCCAGATCGATGCCCAGCGCCTGCAGGCCGCGCGCGACCACGCTGGTGCCCGCCCGATGCATGCCCGCGACGACGAATACGCGAGGCGCGCCGGCCGGCGGCGGGTTCGCCGGCGCCGGCGCAGCGGCGGCGTCCAGCGGCGCGGTCATGCGGCGCGGCCCTCTTCCAGCGTCGGGCGGACGTCGAAGTCCACGTAGCCGGAATGCTTGCGCGACGCGTCGGTCTGCACCCGAAACGCCGTCGCGTCGACCAAACGGTGCAGGTAGGTATCGACGCCGTCGACCTCACCCATCAAGCCGCAGTTCAGGAAGTACATGCCGGGGTGGAGCTGGCAACGGAAGCGAAAACTCAGCGTCACCCGGTCTCCGGCCGTGAAGCTGCGCGCGAGGCTGCCGGCGTCGGGCAGCGTGCTGCCGCCGAGTTCGAGTCCGGAGACCGTCTTGATCATCATGCCGAAGCGTACGCGCTGCGCGGTTTTCTGGAACTCGACCTCGTAGCGAAAAAAATAATCGTCACCGCGCACCAGCACGTTGACCGATTCGCCTTGCAGAGTCGTGAGCAACGGGGCTTGAATGCGCGCGCCGTGCGTGGCGTACTCGACCGTGCTGGCCGGACGCAGTTCGGCGTCGAACGAGGCGACCGCAGGCGCGTTCACCTTTTCCGCCGGCGCGTCCGCGGCGACGCCGGGACTCTGCGCAGCGACACCCGGCGGCGCGCCATTCGCCGATGGGACTCCCGGCGCAGAAACGGGATCTGCCGCAGTCGCGACTTCGGCCGCGGCCACGATGGCGCCGCCGGCAAGGCGCGCCCTGATCCGGCCCGCGGACTCGGCCGACGCGTAGAGCAGGCGCTGATACTCGGGCACGACCCGCCGGGGCTCGTCGAGCAGCAGCATC
Organism: Betaproteobacteria bacterium; assembly: GCA_032123655.1. Taxonomy (GTDB): domain Bacteria; phylum Pseudomonadota; class Gammaproteobacteria; order Burkholderiales; family Casimicrobiaceae; genus VBCG01. The sequence goes on along the minus strand of JAQBEY010000013.1, from coordinate 20,122 downwards.
TGCCCGGCGTCGAGCAGCAGCGCGACGTCGCACAGCTCGAGAATCTGCTGCGGCGAATGCGAGACGAAGAGCACCGCGGTACCGTCCTCGCGCATGCGTTCGATGCGGGCAAAGCACTTGCGCTGGAACGCCTCGTCGCCCACCGCCAGCGCTTCGTCGACGATGAGCAGGCGGGGCGACACCGCGGTCGCGACCGCGAAGGCCAGGCGCAGCGCCATGCCGCTGGAGTAGGTCATGACCGGGCGGTCGATGAACTCGCCAATGTCGGCGAATTCGAGCATCCCGGGCAGCAGCGACCGCACCTCGGCCGCCTCGAGCCCCAGGATCGCGCCATTCAGAAAGACATTCTCCCGACCGGTGAACTCGGAATTGAAGCCGCTGCCGAGCTCGAGCAGTGCGGATACGCGGCCGCGCGTGTGCACTTCCCCGAGAGTCGGCGTCAGCGTTCCGGCGACGAGTTGCAGCAGCGTCGATTTGCCGGAGCCGTTGCGTCCGACCACGCCCAACGCCTGGCCAGGCGCCAGCGTGAAGGCGATGTCGCGCAGCGCCCAGAACTCCCGGAAGAACTGCCGCCGGCCCCGCCAGAGCGTCTGTTTCAGACGGTCGACCGGCCGGTCGTAGAGCTCGAAGCGCTTGGAAAGGGACCGAACCGAAAGGGCGGGCGTGACCATCAAATGGTGTCGCGGTTGGGCGCCAGCGCTGCCTGCGCCACGCCACGCCTGGGGGAGGTCGCCGATTATAGACGCAGCAGCGCACCGTGCTGCCGTGCTGTCGCGCGCCGTGCTGCCGCGGCGCCGCGCCGCCGTCCGGTCGCCTTAGCGGATCGTCCCAGTCTCCGGCACGGGGACCGCTCGGCGCCGTCGGCCACGGTCAAACGCCGGCAAGCCGGTAAAATGCCGACGCAGGCGCCGCCGGATCAGGCGCCGACCCTCGCGTTGCCCGGTGCCGGCGCGCGGCGGCGGCCATCTGTTCGCTGTTCGCCCTGCCTGCGATCACCCATGCCCCTCCTCCGCCCCGACCGTCGCCACCCTGCCGCCGCCGCGCAAGGTCAGCGATGATCACGGTCGGGCAATGGCGCGCCGGGCTCCGCGTGCTGCGAAGGCACCTGCGCTACGCCGGAGGCAACCCGCGCAAGCTCTACTGGGTCGCGCGCCGGGCGGTCAACCTGGCGCGCGAGGGCGCGCTCGGCGGCGTGCTGGAACGCCACGTGGCGGAAGAAGGCTTCTACGCCGACTACGCAGGCTGGTGCGAGCGCTTCGAGCCGCATGGCGACGACGACCTGACGGCGCGCGTGGCCGCGCTTGCGCAACGCCCGCTGTTCAGCATCCTTCTTCCCGTGTTCGATCCGCCCGTGGAATTCCTGGCGCAGGCGCTCGCTTCGGTGCAGGCGCAGGCGTATCCGGATTGGGAGCTGGTCATCGCCGACGACGCCTCCACCGATCCCATGGTGCGCGAGCGTCTGGAGCGCGCCACCCGCGACGAACCGCGCATCCGCGTGCTGCGCCGCGACCGCAACGGCGGCATCGCCGTGGCGACCAACGACGCGCTGGCGCTGGCGCGTGGCGCCTGGTGCGCGTTCCTCGATCACGACGACCGGCTGGCGCCCGACGCCCTGCTGGCAATGGCCGAGGCCATCGCCGGTCGTCCCGACGCGGCATTGCTCTTTTCCGACGAGGACAAACTCGACGAGAGCGGCCAGCGCGCGCGGCCGATCTTCAAACCTGCGTGGGACGGCGAGTGGCTGCGCACCACCAACTGCGTGCTGCATTTCATGGTGATCGAGACCCGGACGCTGCGGGCACTGGGAGGGCTGGCGCTGGGCGTGGACGGGGCGCAGGACTGGGACCTCGCGCTGCGGGTCGAGGAGGCCGCCGGCCGCGCGCGCACCGTGCATGTGCCGCGCGTGCTCTATCACTGGCGGGAACTGCCCGGATCGACTGCCGCGGCCGCGTTCGAGAAGCCCGCGCTGGTCGAGGCGCAGCGCAGCGTGCTGCGCAAAGCGCTGCAGCGGCGTGGTGAAACCGGCGCGGCGCGGCTCACCCCTGCCGGCTGGCGCATCGACTACGCGCTGCCGGATCCGCCACCGCTGGTGTCGCTGGTCATCCCCACCCGCGACCGCGTTGAACTGCTGCGCGCCTGCATCGAGTCGGTGCGCGCGCGCTGCGACTACCCGGCGGTCGAGATCGTCATCGTCGACAACGATTCGCGCGATCCCGAGGCACGCGCCTATCTCGATTCATTGGTGCGCGACGACGCGGCGCGCGTCGTGCGCTACCCGCATCCATTCAACTACGCCGCGCAATGCAACCTCGGCGTGCGCGAGGCGCGCGGCGCGATGATCGTGCTGCTCAACAACGACGTCGAGGCCGTGGATGACGGTTGGCTGACCGAACTGGTGCGCCTCGCGGCACGGCCCGGCGTCGGCCTGGTCGGCGCCACGCTGTTCTATCCGGACGGAACCCTGCAGCACGCCGGCGTGATTCTCGGACTGAACGGCGTCGGCGACCGCCCGTGGATCGGCACCAGACGCGGCTTCGGTGGACCGGGGGGGCGCGCGCGCGCGGTGCGCGAGGTCAGCGCGATGATCACCGCCTGCGCGGCGGTGGACCGCGAACGCTATCTCGCGGTCGGCGGAATGAACGAGGCGCTGGCGGTGTCGTGCAATGACCTCGACCTGTGCCTGCGCCTGTCACGCGCGGGCTACCGCCACCTGATCTCGCCCGACGCCATTCTCACGCATCACGAATCGGCCTCGCGCGGATACGTGGACGACCCGGCCAGCGCACGACTGGCCACGGCCGAGGAAACGCGATTCGCCACGCTGTGGCAGCGCGAACTTGCCGACGACCCGCTTTACAATCCCAATCTCGCGTTGTCCGGGACGGCCTATGCGCTCGCCTGGCCGCCTCGACCGCGCCACCACCCATGAACACGCCGCGTCATTCCGCGACACCTCTGGCGCTGCTGCGCAGCGCGCCGTCGCGGGCGGGCCTGATCTGGCAGTTCGCGCGGCGCGAACTGTCGGGGCGTTACCGGGGCTCGCTGATCGGCTTCGGCTGGGCCATCCTGAACCCGCTGCTGCTGCTCGCGATCTACACCTTCGTATTCAGCGTGGTGTTCCGGATCCGCTGGGACGGCCCCGTCAACGATCGCTTCGGCTTCGCGCTGGTGGTCTACGCCGGCATGATCGTCCATGGCTTCTTCGCCGAATGCATCCTCCGCGCGCCGTCGCTGATGCTCGACAACCGCAACCTGGTGAAGAAGGTGGTGTTTCCGCTCGAGGTGCTGCCGTGGTCGGTGCTGGCGGTCGCCGGTTTCCACCTGCTCGTGGGCGCGATGCTGATCGCCATCGCGGTGCTGGTCACGACCGGCGCCCTGCCTGCATCGCTGGCGGCGCTGCCGCTGATCGTCGCGCCTCTGGCACTGGTGACGCTCGGGTTCATCTACGCGTTCGCGGCCCTCGGCGTCTACCTGCGCGACCTGAATCAGGTCGTCGGTTTTTTCGCGTTGACGCTGTTGTTTCTTTCGCCGATTTTCTATCCGGTGTCGGCGGTGCCCGTCGACTGGCGCTGGGTGATCACCTTGAATCCGATCGCCCACTTCATCGAGATGACGCGCGGCGTGATGATCTACGGCACCTGGCCGCCACTGCCGGCGCTCGCCGCGATGTGGGCCGCGGGCGCCTTCGTCGCGTGGCTTGGCTTCTTCTGGTTCCAGAAGACGCGCAAGGGCTTCGCCGATGTGCTCTGAGCGGCGGCGACCGACCCGGATCCTCGGCATTTCCGCCTTCTATCACGACAGCGCCGCGGCGCTGATCGAGGACGGCCGGATTCGCGCCGCCGCGCAGGAGGAGCGCTTCACCCGCAAGCGCCACGATCCGGGCTTTCCGGCGCAGGCTATCCGCTACTGCCTCGCCGAAGCAGGCGTCGAATTGCGCGACGTCGACCACATCGTGTTCTACGACAAGCCGCTGCTCAAGTTCGAACGCCTGCTCGAGACCTATCTCACCTACAGCCCGCGCGGGATCAGGTCTTTTCTGCAGGCGATGCCGGTTTGGCTCAAGGACAAGCTGTACCTCAGGCGCCTGTTGCGCGAGGAGTTGCGCACGCTCTCCGGTGACCGGAAATATGTGCCGCCGCTGCTGTTCACCGCGCATCACCATGCGCATGCGGCCGCCGCGTTCTACGCAAGCCCCTTCGCCGAGGCGGCCGTGCTCTGTCTCGACGGCGTTGGCGAGTGGGCCACGACTTCGGCGTGGACCGGTGACCGGGAGGGGCTGCGTCCCGCCTGGGAAATCCACTTCCCGCACTCGCTTGGGCTGCTTTACTCGGCGTTCACCTACTACTGCGGCTTCAGGGTGAATTCCGGCGAGTACAAGTTGATGGGTCTGGCGCCCTATGGCGAGCCGCGCTACGTCGAGGAAATCCTCACGCATCTGATCGACGTCAAGCCCGACGGCAGCTTTCGGCTGGACATGGATTACTTCGATTTCGCCACCGGCCTCACCATGACCAACGCCCGCTTCGACGGGCTGTTCGGCGGACCCGCGCGCGCCGCCGAGTCGAACCTCGAGCAGCGGCACATGGATCTGGCGCGTTCGATCCAGGACGTCACCGAGGACGTCGTGCTGCGCCTTGCGCGATCCCTGCACGCGGAAACGGGCGCGAAGAATCTATGCCTGGGCGGCGGCGTCGCGCTCAATTGCGTGGCCAACGGGCGGCTGCTGCGCGAAGGACCGTTCGAGCACATCTGGGTGCAGCCGGCCGCGGGCGACGCCGGCAGCGCCGTGGGCGCGGCGCTGTGCGTCTGGCACGAACATCTGCAGCAGCCGCGCACCCCGCTCGCGCCCGACGCGATGGCCGGTTCCTACCTCGGTCCGCAATTCGACGATGACGATGTGCGCGGCCGCCTGGAGGCGCTGGGCGCGGTGTTCGACACGATTCCGGAAACCGCGGTGCTCGACCAGACGGCGCAGGCGCTCGCCGCCGGCGAGGTGGTGGGCTGGTTCCAGGGCCGCATGGAGTTCGGGCCGCGCGCGCTCGGCAATCGTTCGATTCTCGGCGATCCGCGCAATGCGCAGATGCAGCGGACGATGAACCTCAAGATCAAGTACCGCGAGTCGTTTCGACCGTTCGCGCCCGCCGTTTTGCGCGACCGCGTCGGCGCCTATTTCGACCTGGACACCGACAGCCCCTACATGCTGTTCGTCGCGCCGGTGACGGCATCGCTGCGCATTCCTGACACAGGTGGCGAGGCAGCCTTCGGCATCGACCGGCTGATGCAGCCGCGCTCGACGCTGCCGGCAGTGACGCATGTCGACCACAGCGCGCGAATCCAGACGGTGAGTCGCGAGACCAATCCCCGCTTTCACGCGCTGCTGGAGGCCTTTGATGCGCACACCGGCTGCGCGGTGCTGGTCAACACATCGTTCAACGTCCGCGGCGAGCCGATCGTCTGCACGCCCGAGGATGCCTATCGCTGCTTCATGCGTACCGGGATGGACCGTCTGGCAATCGGCAACTGCATGCTGCGCAAGTCCGAGCAGCCGCCGGCACCGGCGGACAGCGCCTGGCAACGCGAGTTCGCGCTCGACTAGGATTGCGATGTCCGCCGCGCCAACGCCAACGCCACCGTCGCCCACCGAACTGCGCCAATTCGGGCTGGTCCTCGCCACCGCGTTGATCGTGGTGTTCGGCGGCGCATTGCCCTGGCTTTTCGGCCGCGCGTTTCCGCTGTGGCCATGGTGGGTGGCGGCGGCGATCGCCGCGCCGGCCGCCGTCTACCCGCGCGCGCTGGCGCCGCTGCACCGGGCCTGGATGGTGCTGGGTCACGCGCTCGGCTGGTTCAACACCCGCCTGATCCTGGGCGCGGTCTTTTTCCTGATCATCGTCCCGTTTGGCGTCGTGCTGCGCCTGCTCGGCAAGCCGCCGATACCGCGGCGGCCGGATCCGGACGCGACCAGCTACCGGATCGACATCGCGCGCAACGCGCCGCCGGAGGATCTCCGGCGCCCGTTCTAGCCGAAGGCCGGCAGGATGGCCGCGGCTCAGAATATGGTGTAGATGAATGGCGCGAGGACCGAGCCCTGTGAAAATACCAGTAGCGCACCGAACAGCACGAGCACCAAAATGAGCGGCGTCAGCCAGAATTTCCGGCGGGCACGCATGTACGCCCAGAGATCGGCGAGTAGCTCCAGCATGTCGAGGGCGGCGGGCGTAAGCGGGACCGCCACCATACACCCGACGGTTTCCCTTCGCCGCATTCGTCGCAATCAACCGCCGTCATGCCACGCCTGATATCACTTGCTCGCCTGCTCATCGTCAACCTCGTGCTGTTTGCCGTGCTGGCAGAGGTTGCTGCGGTCATTCATCACTACGTCGACCGGCACGAATTCTTCTACACGCGGGCGGGCCCGCCCGTGGCGACGGCGGCCGATCCCGGCGTCACCGCTTTTCGCATCGCGCCGTATTTCGGCTTCATGCGTGCGCCCGGCGCGAGCGTCCGCGCCCTCGTCGAACCCGCACGCCTGCAACGCATGGCCGCACCCGCGACCGCCGCCGACTGGTTCGACGTACGCACCAACAACTACGGCTTCCTGTCGCCGCACGACTATCCGTACACTCCGCCCGGCGCGCAGCCGTTGGTGATCGGCGTCTTCGGCGGATCGGTGGCGCAATGGTTCGCCCTGCAGGGCGCCCCGGCGCTCACGCGCGCGCTGCAGGCGGACCGGGCGTGGCGCGACCGCGACATCGTGGTGCTCGACTTCGCCGCGGGTGGCTACAAGCAGCCGCAGCAGCTGCTGGTCCTCAACTACCTGCTGGCCATCGGCCAGCGCATCGATTACGCGATCAACATCGATGGATTCAACGAAATTGCGCTCGCCGCGCTGAATCTCGAGGCGGACATTGCCGCGGCCATGCCCAGCGTGCAGCACGTCGGGCCGCTGGCGCGGCTCGCCGGTAGCGTCGGACCGGCAGGGCAGCATGATCTCGCCGGCAGGATCGGCACGCTGAAACGGCAGGCGGCGCGGATCGCCGAGGTGCAGCGCACGCGAACGCTGGCGGTGGTTCACCTTGTCGACACGTTGCGCCTGCGCGCACTCGCCCGGCGACTCGACACGCTGGCGCGCGAAGCAGCGGGCGCGCCGGCGGCGGATTCGCTGCTGGCGCTGGCGCCGGCCGCGCCGCCGGCGCCGACCGCGGGCACCATCCCGGCGCGGACCATGCGGCTCTGGTCGGACAGCAGCCGGTTGATGCGCGATGCCCTGCACATCCGCGGCACGCCGTTTCTGGAAGTCGTCCAGCCCAACCAGTATTTCGGGGCGCGCGTCTTCGGCCCGGACGAGGCGAAGATCGCGCGCAATCCGGATTCGGTCTACCGCCGGGCGGTCGAGGCCGGTTATCCGCTGCTGGTCGCAGCGATTCCGGCGCTGCGCGCGGATGGCGTCGACGTACTCGACGCGACCGCGCTCTTCGACGCGGAGCCGGGACTCATTTATGCGGACGATTGTTGCCATTACAACCAGCGCGGCAACGACCTGCTCGCGACCGCAATCGCCAAGGCGATGCTCGCGACCGGCGCAGCGGTTCCAGCCTCCGAATCAAGCGGGCGGGAAATCGGCAAATGAGTCGACTGGTCGTCGATGCGCGGCTCGCCGGGCATTCGGGCATCGGCACCTATCTCGACGCCATGCTTCCACGGGTGAGCGCGCGCCTGCCCATGTGGCGACCGCTGGTCCTGGCGCGATCCGCGCTGCGCGATCAACTTGCCGGGCATCTGGGCGGCACCGCCGAAGTGCGGGAGTGGGACACGCCGGCGCTGTCCGTCGCCGATCTTTTCGCGCGCCCACCCGGCATCGACAGCGACGACTTGCTGTGGACGCCGCACTTCAACGTGCCGCGCTTTGGCGGGCAGGCGCTCGCCGTGACGTTGCACGACATCCTGCCGCTTACCGCTCCCGCGCTCGCCGGCTTCGGCCGATCGCTGCCCGTGCGGTGGTGGATGAGTGCGGTGCGAAGCCGTGCGCGCGTGGTGTTCTGCGTTTCGTCGTTCACCCGGAGCGAGGCACTGCGTCACTGCGGACTCGACGCCGGACGTGTCCGGGTAACGCCTCTCGGCGTCGGTGCGGCCTGGCGCAACGGCGAATCCTGCGGACCGGCCACCAGGTCGGCACCGCCGACGATGATCTTTGTCGGACTTCTGAAACCGCACAAGAACGTTGCGCGGCTGCTGCGCGCATTCGCCAGCGTTCGCGAGCGCATTCCTCATGTCCTGGTGCTGGTCGGCAGACACCGCGACCTGCGCCATGTCGACCGCGAGGCCTTGTCGCTCGCGGCGGCGCTCGGGCATCGCGTCGAACTCGTCGAACAGCTGCCGTTGCCGGAACTCGTGGCCCGCGTCCGCGCCGCCGATTTCGCGGTCCTTCCGTCGCTGCACGAGGGTTTCGGCCTGCCGGCGCTCGAAGCAATGGCCGTGGGCACCCCGGTGCTCGCCGGATGCGCCGGGGCGTTGCCCGAGGTCTGCGGCAATGCCGCGCTGTATTGCGACCCGCTGTCGGAGGAAGACATCGCCGCGCGATTGGTCGAACTCGCCACCGACGCGGCGTTGCGCGCTCGTCTGAGCGTCGCGGGGCGGGCCCGCGCGGGCGAATTCTCATGGGAGGCCTGCGCCGACGCCACTGCGGCAGGGCTCGACTCCGCGCTTGCAGCGCCCGAACGCGGGTAGTCGCTACCGCTACAATGGCGTTTTCCGGTTCACTCCGACGCTTGGTGCATTTCCCGGTCTGCGTCGGCATGAAGTTCCCTTGACCTCGAACGACGAGTCTCCCGCCTCCGCGCCTGCTGCGCCTGCCGCGACTATTGCGCCCGTCGTTCCTGCTGCGCCCGCCGCGCCTTCTGCTGCGCCTGCCGCAGGTACCGCGCCCGTGATGCCTGCCGAAGCTGCCGCGTCCGCCGCGCCCGGCGGCACGCGCCGCGTTCTGCTGCTCTACGCCGGGACAATCGCCTTTTGCCTCGCCGTGTATGCGGCGTTCGCCGTCCCGGGTGCATGGTTCCCCGGCGCAGTGGCCAAGACCTACGAGGCGCGCGGTCTCACGCTCGCGCGCGGCGCGGGCGGGCTCGACGGTGCCGTTCTCGTCATCACCGGAGTCGACGAATCCGGCGCCGCGCTGGTGTCGCTGAACACCGATTTCCGTTCCACCGACTACCCGGTGGTCGCGTGGACCGGCAGCGGCTTTTCCGAACAGGCCGAAGTTCACCTGCTGTGGCGCTCGGACTATGCCCCGGGGAAGGTCAATTCCATCCGTCTGGACATCGCGTCGGGCAGCCTGCAGCCGGCGACGCTGGCAGGCCAGCGCGATTGGATCGGACGCATCGCCGGGTTGGCCTTGTCGATCCGCGGCCCGCTCACCAAGCCGCTGCGCATCGACGGCGTCGTCGCCCAACCCGGGGGTATTGCGCCGCTGCTGGGAGACCGCGCGCGCGAATGGCTGCGCTTTGCGCCGTGGTCCGGATCATCGATCAATACGGTTTCCGGCGGCGCCGACGTGCAACGCCTGCCGCTGCCGCTGCTGCTGCTCGCCGCCGCCGCGCTCGCGGTCGCGGTCTGGTCGGCATGGGCATGGCGGCGCGATCGGGCGCGGGCGCTGCCGGCCGTCCTGGCGACGTTGTTCCTCGCCGCGTGGGTGCTCCTTGACGCCCGGTGGTCGTTGAGCCTCGCGCGCCAGACGAGCGAGACCCGGGCACAGTTCGGTGGCAAGGACTGGCGCGACGCGCATCGCGCCGCGGAGGATGGCCCGCTGTTCGAGTTCATCGAAAAGGCCAAGAGCAAGCTGCCGGCGCAACCCGCGCGTGTGTTCGTGATCGCCGACGACGATTATCAGCGCGGCCGTACCGCCTACCACCTGTACCCGCACAACGTGCTCTGGGATCCTTTCGCCAACACGCTACCGTCCGCGCAGTCATTGAAAAGCGGCGATTTCGTGGTCGTGTTTCAGCGCCGTGGCGTCCAGTACAACGCCGCGGCGCAGCGCCTGCGCTGGGAGGGTGCAGAGCCAATTCCCGCCGAATCGCTGCTGACCGACCGCGGCGCCGCGCTGTTCCGGATTCTGTAGGGCCGGCCGACGCCATGGACGCCATCGCACTCGCCGCCGGACTCACACTGCCCTGGCTGCTTGGCGTGGGTGCACTGTTCGCGCTGCGCCCGGCGCGCACCCCCGTCGTCGCGGGTGAGGGTCCGTGGCTGCTCGGCACCGGCTATCTGCTCGGCGCGTTCCTGTTGACGCTGTGGATGCGCGCGCTATCGGTTGCCGGCGTGCATTTCAGCCTGGCGGCCATCGCGCTCCCCCTGTGCATTGCGGCCTTTGCGCTGTTCGCCCTGGGATGGCGCCGACAGCGTGCAGTCGACCCGGCGAGCGACAATGCGCACGCCGGGTGGTTCGCCCTGCCGACGCTCACCGGCGCGCTGCGCGTGCTGTGGTGGCTGCTCCTCGCCTGGCTGGCGCTGCGCTTCGCGCTGCTGGCGGTCGAGGTCGCCACCCGGCCGTTGTATCCATGGGACGCCTGGACCCAGTGGGCGACCAAGGCACGTGTCTGGTTCGAGTTCGGCAGGATCGTTCCCTTCGCGCGCGTCAACGAATGGCTTGCCGCGAATGGCAGCGTCTATTTCGACGCCTCGCCCGAGTACCCGCCGACCATGCCTTTGCTTCAGGTGTGGAGTTGTCTGCTCATCGGCCGCTGGGACGATACGCTGATGAACTGGCCGTGGTGGCAGGCCGGTGTGGCGCTGACACTGGTCGTCTATGGCGGACTGCGCCGGCTGGCGGTGTCGGCGCCCGCGTCGCTGATCGGCGCCTTTCTGGTGGCGACGCTGCCCCTTTCGAACGTGCACGTGGCACTGGCCGGGTACGCCGACCTGCCGCTGGCGGCGTTCTATGCAGCTGCGGTACTCGCCTTCCTGCACTGGGCGAGCACGCGCGATCCGCGCGACGCCGGCATCGCCGCGCTGCTGCTCGTCGCTTGCACGCAGATCAAGAACCCGGGCTGGTTCTGGGCGGCAACGCTGCTGCCGGCGGCGGTCGTGGTGTTGCTGCCGCGGCGCGGAGTCCGCCTGGCGTGGATCGGTTTCGCGGTCGCGATTGCGTTGGTGATCGTGCTTGCCCGCATCGAGATCAGCGTGTTCAATTACCGGCTGAAGTTCGATTTTGCTCCGGCATGGGGTGACCTCGTCCAGAGCTATTTCCTGCTCGGCAACTGGCACCTGCTGTGGTACGGCGCGGTGGGCGCGGCGCTGCTCGCGTGGCGGCAGTTGTTGTCGGCGAGGCTGGCACCGCTCACCATGATCGTCGCGGCCGGCCTGCTGTTCCTGTTCTTTGTTTTCGCGTTCACCAACGCCAGCGCCTATGTGGCGGACCAGACGACCATCAACCGCGCCACGCTGCACATGGCGCCGGTGATCGTCGTCTTTCTGGTGCTGGCGTGGCAGGCCTTCGCACAGTGCTGGGCCGCGGCGCATCCGCCGCTCGTTGCCGATGCCGGTCCGGCAGCACCGCCGGCCTGAAGTTACGCGTTTCCTGCCTCGGAACTTCTCCGGAACGCAGCGTCGCCTGGTCGAAGCACCGGTGAGGAGCGTAGCGCCCTAGCACCTCTCGTCCACGGACGCGGAACCCGTACAATGCGGTGCCTTTCAATTCGCCACCACCGCGCTCGATACCTCCATGCCGCTGTTCGCCCTGACGATCTTTGGCAGCGCTTTCCTGCTGTTCCTGGTGCAGCCGATTGTCGCGAAACAGATCCTGCCGTGGTTCGGCGGAACCGCAGCCGTATGGACCACCTGCCTGGTGTTTTTCCAGACCACGTTGCTGCTCGGCTACGCCTACGCCGATTTTGTCGTGCGCCGGTTGGCCCCGCGCGCACAGGTGCGGCTGCACGTCACGATCCTGGTGCTCAGTCTCCTGGTGTTGCCGATCATCCCCGACGGATTCTGGAAGCCTGACGGCGGCGAGAATCCGGGTTGGCTGATTCTCGGGCTGCTTGGCGCCACCATCGGCCTTCCGTATTTCCTTCTCGCGACCACGAGTCCGCTGATCCAGGCCTGGTTCGCCCGCCGCTTTCCGGGGCGCAACCCCTATCGGCTGTTCGCGCTGTCGAACCTCGCGTCGATGCTTGCGCTGATCGGCTACCCGTTTCTGCTCGAACCCTGGGTGGCGACCCGGATGCAGGCATGGAACTGGTCGCTGGGCTATGCGCTATTCGTCGGGCTCGCCGCCGCCTGCGCCTTCGCGAGCCTCAAATTCGCCAGGAGTTCCGGCATAGCCGGCGCGGATCGCCCCGTTTCGACAGAACGAATCGAGACGATCGCCGCGCCACCCGGGGGTTCGTCCGCACCGCCATTCGAACCATATCCGGGCGTTGCCCGGCAGGTTCTGTGGTGCACGCTGGCCGCGACGGGATCGCTGATGCTGCTTGCGGTATCCAACCACATCACCCAGAACGTCGCCGCGGTGCCGTTGCTGTGGATCGTACCGCTGTCGCTCTACCTGCTTACATTCATTCTGTGTTTCGATGGAACCGGCTGGTACAAGCGGGACGTCATCCTCGCCATGCTTTCGGCGGGACTGTGTGTGATGGCCTGGACGCTCGCCGACCCCGGTCTCACCCACGAACTGGCCATCCAGATCGGCGTGTTCTGCGCCGGCCTGTTCCTTTCCTGCATGTTCTGCCACGGCGAGCTCGTGCGGCTCAAGCCCGCGCCGCGCTACCTGACCCGTTTCTACCTGATGATTTCGCTGGGCGGCGCGCTCGGTTCCGTCGTGATCGGCGTCGTCGCGCCGATGGTCCTGCCGGCCGACTTCGAACTTGCCGGCACGCTGGTCGTCTGCGCGCTTCTGCTGCTCTGGCAACTGCGTCGCGAGCCGCCGGTCTACGGTGTACTCGGACTCGTCGCGCTGATGGTGACCATCGGCGGCGGCGCGTGGGCAATCACCGGGTTCTACGAGAGCACGATCCTGGTCACCCGAAATTTCTACGGCGTGCTGCGGGTGCAGGAAGTCGGCGGCGATTCGTCCGAACGACGGCGACAGCTCGTCCACGGCAACATCATGCACGGCAAGCAGTACCTGCAAGCGGACCTCAGGACGCAGCCGTCGAGCTACTACGCGACGAAGTCGGGAATCGGCCGCCTGATCGAATCGATGCATCCGCGTCGCGACCCGATCAAGGTCGGCGTCGTCGGTCTCGGCGCCGGGACGATTGCTGCTTACGGAAGCAAGGGCGATGTCTATCGATTCTACGAAATCAACCCCGACGTCATCGAGATCGCGCAGAGGGATTTCAGCTACCTCGCCGAAAGCGACGCGAGCATCGAATTGCCGCTCGGGGACGCCCGGCTGAAGCTCGAGCGTGAGCCGCCTCAGCAATTCGACGTCCTCGCGATCGACGCATTCTCGAGCGACGCGATACCGGTGCATCTGATCACCAGGGAAGCGGTCGAGCTCTACCTTACGCACATGAAACCGGATGGCGTCATCGCTTTCCATGTCACCAATCGGCACCTTGACCTCGTGCCCGTGCTCGAGGGCATTGCCCACGCGCTGGAACTGCACGCGCTGTGGATCAGCGACGAAGGCACTGATCCGATCGCCAACCTGTCGTCGTGGGTGCTGCTTGCAAAAAATGGCGCCCGCCTCAACGATCTGCGCCTCGTCGATGCCTCGTCCACGATCCAATCCCGGCGCGACTGGCGGGTGTGGACCGACGATTTCAACAATCTGGTGCAGGTGCTGAAGTAGCCTCGTCTGCGGGTCGCGCTAGAATCCCCGCATGAACCGCGTCAACGACAGCCTTCATCTCGACGTTGCGCCGTATCGGGCGCTGGTGCGGCCCGCGGGCGCTCGCTTCATCGAGGTCATCGACCAGCGGGCACTGCCGCATGCGCTGGTATGCGTCCGGGTTTCCGATTCCGGCGTGGCGGCGACGGCGATCCGGGACATGTGGGTACGCGGCGCGCCGCTGATCGGCGCGGTCGGCGCCTACGGACTGGCGCTGGCGCTGGATCGCGAACCGACTGACGCCGGGCTCGGCGCGGCGCATGCGCTGCTCGCCGCCACGCGACCGACCGCGATCAACCTGCGCTGGGCGCTCGATCGCGTCCGCGCGGTGGTGGCACCGCTTGAGCCGACGCAGCGCGCCGATGCCGCCTGGCGTGAAGCGGATGCGATCGCCGAAGAGGATGCCGGCATCAACCACGCAATCGGAGAACACGGTCTTGCGCTGCTGCACGACATCGCGCGCCGGCGAGCCGGCCCCGTGCGCGTGATGACCCACTGCAACGCCGGCGCCCTTGCCACCTGCGGCTGGGGCACGGCGACGGCGCCGATTTTTCTGGCGCAGGCGCTGGGACTAGACCTGCACGTCTGGGTCAGCGAGACGCGGCCACGGCTGCAGGGGGCCAATCTCACTGCATGGGAATTCCAGCAGCGCGCCATTGCGCACACGCTCATTCCGGACAGCGCCAGCGGCCTGCTGATGCGGCGGGGCGAAGTCGATCTGGTCATCGTGGGCACCGATCGCGTGGCGCGAAACGGCGACGTCTGCAACAAGATCGGCACCTACGACAAGGCGCTCGCCGCGCGTGACAACGACGTTCCGTTCTACGTCGCCTTGCCTTCGCCGACGATCGATTGGGATACCGCAAGCGGCGATTCGATTCCGATCGAGACCCGCGACAGCGCGGAGATCCTGACGGTCAGCGGCCGTGACGAACACGGCGAGACGACCCGCATCAGCATCGCGCCAAGCGGAACCGCGGCGATCAACTATGCGTTCGACGTGACGCCCGCGCGGCTGGTCACCGGACTGATCACCGAGCGGGGAATCGCGCGGGCTTCGCACGCGGCGCTGGCGGCGCTGTACCCGGAGCGCTCGTCGTGACCGTCGAGGCCACGCTGCGCGAGGCGACCGTGGCAACCGCGCGCGCGATGAATGCGGCCGGGATCAATCGCGGCAAGTCAGGCAACGTCAGTTCGCGTCTGCGTTCGCCCGACTTCGACGGCTTTCTGGTCACCCCCAGCGGTCTGCCTTACGAAGCGACCACAGCTGCCGACATTGTCGCGATGACCCTCGACGGAGCGATACTCGGCGCGCGAGCGCCTTCGTCGGAATGGCGCTTCCACCGCGACATCTACCGGTCACGCCCGGACGCGCATGCCGTCGTCCATACTCACGCCCCGTTCGCCACCACGCTTGCCTGCCTGCATAGCGGCATTCCCGCGTTTCATTACATGGTCGCCGTCGCCGGGGGTACGGATATTCGCTGCGCACCCTACGCGACTTTCGGCACGCAGGCGCTGTCGGACCACGCGCTGGCCGCGCTCGAGAATCGCCGCGCCTGCCTGCTCGCCAATCACGGCATGATCGCCCTGGGCGCCACGTTGGAAGCCGCACTGGCGCTGGCGATCGAGGTCGAGACGCTGGCGCAGATGTATTGGCAGGCGATGCAGATCAGCGAGCCGGCCATACTGGCGCAGGACGAGATGGACGTCGTGCTGGCGAAATTCGCGGACTACGGGCAGCCTCGCGACCGCTGACGTCCCCCGGCGCCGACCACGCCGGGCGCAGACCCCGACGCGGTAGGCGCGCCAGGGTCGACTCGGGCACGTGCATCAGCCGGATGACGCGCGCGCACTCACCGCTGCAAAAAGCTGCTCCACGCTGCTGTCGAGGCTGTCGGTACCCGTGTCGATCACCAGCGCCGGCGTCTCCGGCGTCTGATACGGCGCGTTCACCCCGGTGAAATCGGAAATCTCGCCCCGGCGCGCCTTCGCATAATGTCCCTTGGGATCGCGCAGCTCGCACGCCTGTACATTCGCAGCGAGGTAGGTTTCGAAAAAATCCTCCTCGCCAATGATCTGCCGCGCCATCGCGCGATCCTCTTCATAGGGCGAGATAAGCGCCGTAACCACGATAAGGCCTGCATCGTTCATCAGGCGCGCTGTCTCCGCCACGCGCCGCACGTTCTCGCGGCGGCTCTCCGGCGTGAATCCAAGGTCGCGGTTCAGTCCGTGGCGCAGGTTGTCGCCGTCGAGCACGTAGCACGGATGCCCGGTGTCGATCAGCCTGCGTTCGAGCGCCTGCGCCAACGTCGACTTGCCCGAACCGGGCAGTCCGGTCAGCCACACGGTGAATGGCCGCTGGCGCAGCAGTCGCGCCCGGTCGGTTCGCAGCACGCTTCCCGAATGCGGAGTGACATTGCGACTGACCGGCGCGCCCACCCCCGGCCCGATCTCCGGCGCGGACTTGCGCTCGATGATCATCCCCGCGCCAGCGGTGGCATTGGACGCTTCGTCGATCACGATGAAACTACCCGTCGCGCGGTTCTTTCGGTATTCATCGACGGCAAGCGGCTGGAAAAGGGTGAAGCGAACCCGGCCGATCTCGTTCAACCCCAGCAAGGACGCGGATTCACGATGCAGCGTGTCGGGGTTGACCCGGTAGACGATCTGCGAACACGTCGCGCGGACAGCGCGCGTGGCGTGCTTGACGAGGTAAATCCGTCCCTCCTCGAGCGGCAGATCCGCCATCCAGACCAGCATGGCTTCGATCGAGCGCTCGACGTTCGGTACGTTGTTCGTATGGGCAATGACGTCGCCACGGCTCACATCCACATTCTCGTCGAGGCACAGGGTCACGGCCTGCGGTGCGTACGCGTACTCCACATCTCCGTCGTAGGTCACGATGCGGGAAATGCGCGCGCGCCGACCGGCTGGAAGCACGACGATCTGGTCACCAGGACGCACGACGCCCGAAACCACCTGGCCCGCGTAACCGCGAAAGTCCCGGTTCGGGCGCACCACGCGCTGCACGGGGAAACGGAAATCGATCAGGTTGGCGTCACCTGCCACATAGACCGACTCGAGGTGTGTCATCAGCGGAAGCCCGGTGAACCAGGTCATGTTCGCGCTCTGCGTCACGACGTTGTCCCCGGCAAGCGCACTGATCGGGATGAACGTCACATCCGCGAAACCAAGCCGCGCCGCAAACGCACCGTACTCGTCACGAATTTGGTCGTAGACGGACTGCTCGTAGCCAACGAGATCCATCTTGTTGACGGCGACGACTATTCGGGGAACCGCGAGCAACGACACGATGAACGCGTGCCGCTTCGATTGCGTCTGAATTCCCAGCTGCGCGTCGATGAGGATGACGGCCAGATCGGCGGTCGAAGCGCCGGTTGCCATGTTGCGCGTGTACTGCACATGACCCGGCGTATCGGCAATGATGAAGCGCCGCCGCGGTGTCGAAAAATAGCGATAGGCGACATCGATCGTGATGCCCTGCTCGCGCTCCGCCCGCAAGCCATCGGTCACGAGCGCCAGATCCAGGGCACCCGTCCCCTTGGCCGCGCTCGCCCGGAGCGACTCGAGCTGGTCCTCGTGGATTGCACCGGCGTCATGCAACAGGCGACCGATCAGCGTCGACTTGCCGTCATCGACGCTGCCGGCCGTGGTGAAACGGAGCAGGTCCGGTTCCCGGGCGAGCGACTCGGGCGCGGCATCGCGTCCCCGGCTCATCAGAAATACCCCTCACGCTTTTTCTGCTCCATGGAGCCGTCCTGATCGTGATCGATCACACGGGTGACGCGTTCGGAGTAGCGTGACTCCTCGAGCTCCGCAATGATGTCCGGAACAGTGCGCGCGGATGAAAGCACGGCACCCGTGCACGGATAACAACCCAGCGAACGGAAACGGACAGACCTTGGCTCGCCGTGCTCGCCGGGCATCAACCTGGTCCTCTCCCCCAGCGGCAGGTACTGCCCATTGCGGAATACAACCATTCGCTCTTCGGCAAAGTACAGTGGCACGACCTCGATCGACTCCTGGGCGATGTAGCGCCAGACGTCCAGCTCGGTCCAGTTGGACAAGGGAAACACGCGGATGCTCTCGCCCGCGTGAACGCGGCCGTTGTAAAGATTCCACAGCTCCGGGCGCTGGTTCTTGGGGTCCCACTGACCGTGCGCATCGCGGAAGGAATAGATTCTTTCCTTGGCGCGCGACCTTTCCTCCTCGCGGCGGGCGCCGCCAATGACCGCGTCGTAATCGCCGGCCTTCAGCGCGCCCAGCAGACCCTGCGTCTTGAGCGCGCCGCAGCATTTGACGGTACCGCGGTCCCAGGGATTCGTGCCGGCGGCAAGCGCGGCTTCGTTGCGCGCCACCCGCAGCTCGACGCCAAGGCTGGCGCAGATCCGGTCGCGAAACGCGATCATCACCGGAAACTTGAAGTCGGTGTCCACGTGGAGGACCGGAAACGGAATCGGCCCGGGATGAAACGCCTTCTGCGCCAGGCGCATCAGAACCGAAGAATCCTTGCCGATCGAGTACATGAGTACCGGCCGTTCGAATTCAGCGGCGACTTCGCGCAGGATGTGTATCGCCTCGGCCTCGAGTCGACGCAGGATCGGCAGTGAATAGATTTCCTGAGGCATGATTCGGCTACTTGTTGCGGCAGTGGTTGCCGTCCTGATTATGCGAGGCAATCATTGTCCCGCATGTCGGGGTTCCTGCGAATCCCCTCCGACGGCCAGATAGCGTGCCCGATAGTCGCTGGTGGCCTTACGCACTTCGTCGGCGTCGAGGCCGAACTGCGCCAGCGAGTATCGATGTACGCCATGCTTGTGCTGTGGATTGGCCGCGAGCCATTCGCGCATGCTTCGCTCGAACTCCGGTGAGCAGGAACGACCGACGTGCGCGTAGATGGACTTGACCACACCTACCGGGTCAGCCAGAAGATTCGAGTAGGTCACATCGATGAATCGGGCCGGGTCCGCCTTGCTCCTTGCGGCCTCTGCCCGATGCGATACCTCCAGGTACCACTGAAACGCCGCGGCGCCCGCGGAGGCGGCCTGGACGTCGTCTGAAGACGCGCTGCGCACGATTGCGGTCAGGCTGCATACCGAGGGAATGGACTCGAGCGGCTCGCGATGCGGCATGATGACATGCGCGTCGGGAAAAGCGCCGAACAACTCGCCCAGGAAATACATATGCGCAGGTGATTTGCTGAGCCAGAAGCAGCCGGGCGCAGGGCTCTGAAGTACCTGCAATTGGCGGCGGTAGTCGGAATAGACGTCCCGTGCTTCCTTATCGCTGACACTCTTCATCCGCTCCCAATAGCGCGGGATGTCGAAATAGAGAAAAAAGCTGAGGCTTAGCGCGGTGTTTTCCAGAAGCGGAAAGCACTCCTCCGGTGACCGCGCATCCACCGCATGCGCGATCATTATGTCCGGCATGAAGGACTGCAGAGTGGCGAGGTCACGCTCGAATTTCGCGATCCGCTCGTCGGTTTCGTCACCTGGACGGGAAGGCGGCACCAGGCGGTCCATTTCCCAGAGCCTGGGCGCCCGCGATGCCGGATCCAGCGCCAGCAATTCGTAGAGCAGCGTCGTGCCGGTGCGAGGATGGCCGACGATGAAAATCGGATGCCTGATTGGCACTTCCAGCGTTTCGGGATGATCGGCGATCCATTGGCGCACGCCAAGTCGGTTGCGCAGCATCCCGGCAAACCGATGTCGCGCCACCACGCGGCCGAGGAAGTTGAGCCGTGCATTCTCGACGTCTTCCAGCAACGCTTCCAGGCGAAGTCGAAACGCCATGTCCTCGGCGCCCGCCAGGGTCGCGCCCTTGATTCCCGTGGCCTTGAGAAGCGACGGGAGATCGAGGCGCGGTGAACGCATCCCCATGCGCCGGAGTCCGCCCCCTACGGCATTGACCAGTCGAGCAAACGGCCTGCGCCGCGGGCCCGTGAAGGTAGTGGTGGGTGTGCGTTCGGCCAAGGCGGGAAAGGTCAATTTGTCGTGGGGCGGGGAACACCTGTCGCGCCGGCATTCCCCTTGAGCAATATTGCTCGTTTGCCGCGGGCGATATTCCTGCGCGATGCGCGACCCATGTTACTTGATCCGGCGTGTTGCCAGAAACGCCAACGCCCCGCTCGATTGAGCGGGGCGTTTGACTTTGTGGGTGCCTGACAATGACCTACTTTCGCACGGGAGCTCCGTACTATCATCGGCGTACCGCCGTTTCACGGTCCTGTTCGGGATGGGAAGGAGTGGTTCCGGCGGGCTATGGTCGTCAGGC
>JAQBEY010000012.1:0-3557 GCA_032123655.1 Betaproteobacteria bacterium | reverse complement strand
TCACCGGCAGCTTGCCGAAGTGGAAGATCTTGCCGACCCCGCCGCCTAGCGGCACGTTCCACTTCTGGCCACCGGGCGCGTTCCAATTGACGGTCATGATCGGCGCACTGGTCAGGTACATGCCACCCGGTCGGGCGTGGTCAACGATGGCGGAATCGCGGAGGCGGATGGCGCTGTGGTCGGCAAGGGCAGCGCCACGGCGGCGCGTGCCGCGAGGTTTCGAATGAAAATTTTCGAAGCCTGTACGCCTTCTCTAAACTCCAGATGCAAATCGCGCGCTCAGTTCAGCGCGCCGTCCTTCCAGAACTTCGTCCCGGCCATCGCACCGCCGGCCTGCAGGCCGTTCTTGGTCAGGGTGTAATACAGCGCACCGGTGATGACGCTTTCGCTGGTCGCGCTACCGGAGGTCTTGCCCTGGGCGCCTGCACTGGCACCGCCGCCGGCACCGAGTTCCCAGCCGCTGCTGACGAAATCGTGCATCGACTTGGCAGTCTTGAAGACGATCAGGGTCTCGCTCTCCGACGCGCCGATCTGCACGCCGGCGCTCGCCTGCGCCATCGACATGAAGCTGTCCTTCTTCGTCGCGCGGTCGTGCACCAGCCCCTTGCCGCCGGCGCCGCCAATGAGGAAGCTCAGGCCGTAGGTCGTGAACACGCCGTAGCCCGGCGCCTTATCGACCTGGGTCTTCAGCGACGGATCGATCTTGTAGAACTTCTGCAGGCTCGACTGCGTAACCTTGCGGATTTCGCCCTGCTTCTTTGCCTTGTCGTCCGCGGCAAAGCTGTTGCCGGTGGCGAGCGACATGACAAGCGCGGCGCTCGTGAGTATTCGGATTGGATTCATGGTCGGGGTTCTTTCGTGGTGGGTGGTTGAAATGCGTGCGATCGATCACGCTTCACGCGGATGACCGTCCTGCGCTCGTTCGGTGGCGCATCGTACAGCGTCAGCGCGAACGATTCGACCATCGTCTCGCTGGCCAAGCGCCGGATGGCGGACGCCCTGTCGTCGTGCGGCTACAGGATCGCGCGCGGTTGAGTCCGACCAGCGCCCGATCGCAGCCGGATGTCCTCGCGCGCGCCGGGGTTTTTTTACTTCGGTACTTCGGGGTCAGACCCCTTTGGATAACTATTGGCGTTCGGTAGTAGGAAGGGGTCTGACCCCTTTCGAGTTATCCACAAGGGTCTGACCCCTTTCAAACCACGCGAGCTTGCCGCGCAGGCGCACGACTTCGCCAACGATGACGAGCGCGGGTGGCTTGACCATCGCCTGTGACGCCAGATCGGGCAGGGTCGCAAGCGTGCCCTCGACGACACGCTGCTTCGGCAGCGTCGCCTTCTCGATGAGCGCCGCCGGGGTGTCGGCGGCGAGTCCGTGGGCAATGAGCTGCTCGCAGACCTGCGGCAGTCCGTGCACACCCATGTAGATCGCGACGGTCTGCTTGGGGCGCGTGAGAACGTCCCAGTTGAGATCGAGGCTGCCGTCCTTGAGGTGGCCGGTGACGAACACGCAGGAATGCGCGTAGTCACGGTGCGTGAGTGGAATGCCGGCGTAGGCGGCCGCGCCGCAGGCCGCGGTGATTCCCGGTACGACTTCGAACGGCACGCCGGCTGCGGCGAGGGTCTCGATCTCCTCGCCGCCGCGGCCGAAGACGTAAGGATCGCCGCCCTTCAGGCGCACCACGCGCTTGCCTTCCTGCGCAAGGCGCACCATGAGCAGATTGATGTCCTGCTGCGGCAGCGCATGGCTATTCGATTGCTTGCCGACGTAGACGCGCTCGGCGTCGCGCCGTGCGAGATCGAGGATGCCGGGGGCAACGAGGTGATCGTAGAGCACGATGTTGGCGCGCTGCATGACCTGCAGCGCGCGCAGCGTGAGGAGTCCCGGATCGCCGGGGCCGCCGCCGACCAGGTACACCACGCCGGTGGGCGCGTCGGTCTGCGACGCCTCGAGCATGCGCTCGAGCGCCTCGCCCGCGGCCTGCTCGCGCCCGCCGAGCATCATCTCGGCGACCGGGCCGTCGATCACGTCCTCCCAGAAGCGGCGACGCGTTTCCGGATCGGGAAAGCGTTGTTTGGACGCGGGGCGGAACCGACCGATGAGCGCCGCGAGGCGCCCGTAGGCGAAGGGCAGTAACGATTCGATCAAGGTGCGGAGCTTTCTCGCCAGCACGGGCGAGGACCCGCCGGTCGAGATCGCGATCTGCAGCGGCGGCCGGTCGATGACCGACGGCATGATGAACGAAGACAGCGCGGCATTGTCGGCGACGTTCACCGGTATGCGTAACGCGCGCGCAGCGGCTGACACGGCTTCGTTTGCCGCCGGATCGTCAGTGGCCGCGATCGCGATCTCGGCGCCGACGAGGTCGCCCGGCTGGAAGCGCTTGGCCTCGTGGCGCAGCGCGCCGACCAGCGTCAGCTCCGCGAGCCGTGCGCATAGCTCGGGCGCCACGACGGTCACCTGGGTGCCCGAGCGCAGCAGGACCTCGGCCTTGAGCGCCGCCACCGGTCCGCCGCCGATCACGATGCCGCGCTTGCCGCGCAGATCGAGAAAGGCGGCGAAATAGGGGCGGTCGGCTGCCGGTGTGATGCGTTCGTGCATTGCGAAATCCTTTAATTCGAACAAGACCGTAAGGTGCGCGTGGGATCGCGGCTTTGATCTATGTTAAGTGCGATCCCTTCGCGCTGCGGCATCTTGCACGCATGAGCTTATTCCGCCCGCTTGCTGCTGCGATGGGTTTCGCGTTTGCCTGTGTGGCGGTCGCGGGCGAACCGCAGGGCGCGCGGCGCGCTGCGCTAGTCGACATGGTGCGCCAGGACTGCGGTTCCTGCCATGGCCTCACGCTGAAGGGCGGGCTCGGTCCACCGCTCCTGCCTGCGGCGCTCGCGGACAAGGACGCCGAGCAGCTGAGTTTCGTCATCCTGAACGGCCGTCCGGGCACGGCGATGCCGCCCTGGCGCCCGTTTCTGAGTGAAGCCGAGGCGCAATGGATCGTGGAAATGCTGAGGACGGGGTTCCCGCAATGAACCGGCTGCATTGGATCGCCTGCGCGCTGCTCCTTGCGGGCTGCGCGCAGCAAGGCGGCACCGGTGACACGTTACGCGGCACCGGCGACATGGGCGTGATCGTCGAGCGTGCGGCGGGGCGGATCACGCTGGTCGAAACGAGCGGGCGCTCGGTGCTCGGGCGCGTCGACGGGCTGGGCGACCTGTCGCATGCGTCGGTGGTCTATTCGCGCGACGGGCGCTATGCCTATGTCTTCGGGCGCGACGGCGGCCTGTCGAAGGTCGACCTGCTGACCGCGCGGGTCGACAAACGCGTCGTGCAATCCGGCAACGCGATCGGGGGGGCGATCTCGCAGGATGGAACGTTGATCGTCACCGCGAATTACACGCCGGGTGGCATCCGTATCTTCGATTCGCGCACGCTCGAGCCGCTGTCGGAAGTTGCAACCTTCTACGGCGACGGTACGCGGCGCGCCAAGGTGGTCGGCATCGCGGATGCGCCGGGCAACAAGTTCGTCTTCAGCCTGTTCGAGGCGGGCGAGATCTGGGTGGTCG
>JAQBEY010000011.1:0-41612 GCA_032123655.1 Betaproteobacteria bacterium | reverse complement strand
CGGCGACATGGCGGCGGTGGTCAAGGCCATCCTGCTGGACGCCGAGGCACGCGGTGTGGCGAAGAAGACTGCCGCGAATTTCGGCCAGCTGCGCGAGCCGGTTCTGATGGTGACCGGAATGATCCGCGCGCTGTCCGGCGTCACCGATGGCGCCAGCCTCGAAGGCGCCGCCGGTGCACTGGGTCAACGGCCGTACTACGCGTCGACGGTGTTCAACTACTTCATGCCGGACACGACGATTCCAGGGTCGTCGGTGCTCGGGCCGGAATTCCAGATTCACACGACGTATTCCGCAATCGGCCGCGCCAACCTGGTCTACCGTCTGGTGTACCAGGGCTACAACGCCGACACAACCATCCCCAACGCGCAGGGCACCCGGCTGTTCATCGCCCAGTTCGAGCCGCTGGCCGACAATCCAGCGGCGATGGTGCAGGAGATCAACAAGGTGCTTGCCGGCGGTCAGTTCCCGACCACGCTGGAGCCGACGATCGTGACCGCCGTCAATGCGATCGCGCCGGGAGCGGTAACGCTCACGGCAACACAACGAACGGACCGCGCCCGCATGGCGGTCTACCTGATGGCTTCGTCGTACGACTACCAGGTGCAGCGCTGATGAATACCAATCGCCGGAAATTCCTCACTTCCTCGGGCGCACTGACCGCGGGTGCCCTCGCGAGCAACCTTGGCACCTGGGGCGTCGAAAGCGCGCAGGCGCAGGCCGCGTCCGGGTACAAGGCCATGGTCTGCGTATTCCTGTTCGGGGGCAACGACTCGAACAACATGATCATCCCCTACACGGATTACGCTGAATACGGCTCGGTCCGTACACCGGCGTCGAATGTGGGGCTGTCGCAGGCACAGCTGCTGCAGTTCAACGCGCCCAGCCACGGCAAGGCCTTCGGGTTTCACCCGAACATGGCGCCGCTGGCACCGCTGTACGCGGCGGGCAAGCTGGCGGTCATCGCCAACGCCGGGACGCTGATCGCGCCGCTTACCAAGGCGCAGTACCAGTCCGGAGTCAACCGGCCGCCCAGCCTGTTTTCGCATTCCGATCAGCAGGACCAGATGTCCGGACTGCAGAGAAATGCGCCGGTGCGCACCGGCTGGGGCGGACGGATGTCCGACCGCCTGCTGACCGCCAACGCCGGGGCGCGAATCCCGCCGTCGGTATCGGTCTCGGGACAGCAGCTGTTCACCATCGGCAACTCGACCGCGCCGCTGGTGATTCCACAGAGCGGCGGCGTCAACCTGTCGGGGCAGGGCAGTGATTCGGTATCGGCCGCCCGGTTCAGCGCGCTGGTGCAGTTGCTCAAGTCCGCGGACTCGTCCAGTACCGTCGTGTCGGGCGCGGCAGGCGTGATGGACAAATCCCTGACCGCGAATGCGACCGTCAACCCGATCCTGACAGCGTCACTGCCTCCGGTCGTGCAAACGGCGTTCACCGTGAACGGAAACCTGCTCACGACGAGTATCGCCAGGCAACTCCAACAGGTTGCCAGACTGATCGAGGGCCGCGGGTCCACGCAGGCAAAACGGCAGTTCTTCTTCGTGAGCATGGGCGGCTACGACACGCATTCGAACACGATCAGCAACCAGAACAACCTCTTCAACCAGTTGTTTCCGGCGATGAGGGCGTTCTACGACTACACGGCGGCGGCGGGTCTGTCCAACGACGTTGTCCAGTTCACGAATTCGGATTTCAACCGGACGTTCAACGGCAATGCGGACAACGGGGTCGATCACGCCTGGGGTGGTCACCAGGTGGTTCTCGGCGGGTCGGTCAAGGGCGCTGATATGTATGGAACGTTCCCGCCTTTGGTGCGTTCGGGGCCCGACGATTCCGGGAAAAATGGCTCGTGGATCCCCACCACCTCGGTTGACCAGGTTGGCTCGACTCTCGGTAAATGGTTCGGAATGCCGCAATCCGACATCGACCAGGTGTTCCCGAACCTCGCCAATTTCACCACCAAGGATCTGGGCTTCATGACCTGATCGCCCGACCGATACTCTCCTCCTGACGCCGAAGGGTCGCCTGCGCCGCGATCCCCGGCGTTTTTTCTTCCGGGGTCGCCCAGCCGGCGTGCTGCAAGCCGCGGGCGATCAGCGCTGCGGCCACCGCGTGCAGGATGGCGGGGACGACGGGCTTGGCCAGCAGCGCAAGTCCGGCCGCCCGGGCTTCGCGCTCTGCGGCCGCTCCGGTATCCCCCGACACGAGTAACGCGGGAATCGACACGCCCATTTCGTCGCGGACCGTGTCGACACAGTCGATTCCGTTGTCTTGGCCGGCCAGACGCAGGTCCGCGATGACCAGGTCCGGGCAGCGCAATTGCGCCGCGAGTGCCACCAGCAGACCGCGGGTATCGCCTGCGGCAGCCACCGTCGCGCCCCAGGTCGCCAGCAGGGTCGCCATCGCGTCGAGTGCGGCGGCGTCGTCGTCAACCACCGCGACCAGCGCGCCTGCCAATGCGGCCGGAGCGAGGCGGGCGTCAACGACCTTGCCCGGCGTCGGCGCTGTCGCCGCCATGCGGCGGGTCGATGCGCGCTCGGCGACGATTCGAAAGCGCGATCCGCAACCTCGCCGGGAAACCACCTCGACGCGATGCCCGAGCATTTGTGCGAGCCGCCGCACGATGGCCAGTCCCAGTCCCATTCCGGAATGCAGCAGACTGCTGCGACCATCGCGCACCTGGTAGAACTCCTCGAATATGTGGTCCAGGCTCTCGGGCGCGATGCCGACGCCGGTGTCCACGACGTCGATGGCGAGCACGTCGCCCAGAACGCGGCAGCCGATGACGACACCGCCGTGCTCGGTGTAGCGGATGGCATTGGCCACGAGATTGTGCAGGATGCGCTCGAGCAGCGCCGGATCGCTGCGTACGGCGAAGCGGGAACGGACCGCGCGCAGCATGATGCCCTTGGCGCGGGCCTGGGGCTCGAATTCGGCGACGACGCGGGCGAGCAGCGGCGCGACGGTGACCCGCGCCGTCGCCGGACGCAATGTTCCCGACTCCAGACGCGAGAGGTCGAGCAACTGGTCGAACTGGCTCTCCAGCGTCGCCACGGCACGCTGCACATTGTCGACCAGCGGCTTCCACTCGGTACCGTCGGCGCGCGCTTCCAGCGCCGCCGTGTACAGGCCCAAAGCGTGCAGCGGCTGGCGCAGGTCATGACTTGCCGCAGCGAGCAGCTGGCTTTTTGCCAGATTGGCCGCTTCGGCCGCGCCACGCGCATCGTGTGCGGCACGCGACTGCCGTTTCAGATCGGCGATGAGGTCGTGGTTTTCATAGCGCATGGCCAGTGAGTGGGTAAAAACACCATTCAACTGGTGTCCGAACGCCAGGATGAAAGCCAGCACCACGGTCATCACCAGAGCGGTGTATAGATGCACCTGATCCCCGCCAAGCGCGACCCGCACGATCAAGGGAACGATCGCCGGCAGGACGAATCCGTAAAACGACGGCCGGTACACCGCGGTCAGGTTGAGGCCCCCCAGGACCACGCCGAACAGGCAAACGATCAACAATGCCTGGTGCGCCGGCGATGCGGGAAACATGACCAGTGCGGCAAGGCCCCACAATCCGCCCGCAACGGTGGATCCTGCCGACCAGTAGCGCCCCCAGCGTGCGGTGGCGTCGAGGCCGGGGCGCTGACGGCTCCAGGCGCGCGCCAGATAGCCGCGCCACGCCTGGTTGGCTGCGATCAGCGCGAACCAGCCCACCATCCACGCGGGTGCAACCTCGCCCCAGAGGACGGTGCACAGCAGCGCCGCGCCAAACAGCATCGAAAGCGTGGTCCGGTGCCAGCTCGCGTAGAGCTGCGCCACCTGGTCGACGCGTGCTCTGGCGAGCAGCGGTGCCGGAAGGGCGGAAGCGAAGGGCATGTCAAGGATGCGCAGGATGCCGACGGCGCAACAGCGCGTAGCCGCGGCCGTCAACCGGTTTCAGCGATGTCCCGCGTGTCGCCGGATGCCGATACCACGGCGGCCCAGTTCGACAATCGCCTGCGCGCGCGAGTGCACGTTCAGCGCCCTGAGAATTGCGCTGATATGGACCTTGACCGTGCCTTCGGACAGTGCGAGGTCGCGGCAGATGAGCTTGTTCGGCTTGCCCTGAACCAGCAATTTCAGCACATCGGACTGGCGCTGCGTAAGTCCGAGCACGTCGACGCGTACGCCGTCGATCGCAAGGGGTCGGCTGGGTGCGATGTCGCGGGTGACATGGCTGCCGCCGGAGAGCACGGTCCGCAGCGCTTCGAGCAGCGCCTTCGGGTTGGCGGTCTTGGCAATGAAGCCCCGCGCGCCTGCCGCGAGCGCGGTGCTCACCGTGGCGCTGTCGTGAGTCGCCGACAGCACGACGATCGGCAGGCGCGGGTAGTCGCGTCTGAGTTCCGCCAGCAGGTCGAACCCGTGCGCGCCCGGCAAAGCGAGGTCTAGCAGTACCAGCGCGAAATCCGGATGTCGGGCGAGCAGCGTGAGCGTTTCCGCGCGGCTGGCCGCTCCCAGCATGTCCAGATTGCCGTCGAGTTCGGGCAGCATCTGCGTCAATGCGTGCAGGATCAGCGGATGGTCGTCGACGACAAGAATTTTCATTGCGGGCCTCCGGGTGCGCCGCGGGAGGAGGGTTCCCGCGCCTATGGACTATGCGGCGGGAAGCGCGCCCAGGCACCTGTCAGAAATGACAGGTAAGCGACGCTGGTCGAATCGGAGGCGCAGTCGCCAGGCCGGGCCGTAACGCAGCACCGTGCCGCTGGCCCTGATACTGGCTACTCGTGGCGCAGCGCGTCGATCGGCGCGAGTCGCGCGGCCTTGCGCGCAGGATAGAAGCCGAAAAATACGCCGATCGCGCCGGAGAAGCCGACGGCCACCACGACCGACGCCAGGTCGACCTCGGTGCGCCAGCCGGCAAGGTGGCCGATGGCGAAGGACGCGGTCACGCCGATGACAATGCCGATCAGGCCGCCGATCAACGCGAGCGTCACGGCCTCCACCAGGAACTGCGTCAGGATGTCGCGGCCGCGTGCACCCACCGCCATGCGCAAGCCAATTTCGCGGGTGCGCTCGGTGACCGACACCAGCATGATGTTCATGATGCCGATGCCGCCGACGATCAACGAGACCGAGGCGATCGCCGCCAGCAGGTAGGCGAGGACCTTCGACGACGCCTCCTGCGCGGCCAGCACCTCGGACAGATTGCGCAGGAAGAAATCGTCCTCCTGGTTCGGCGCGAGCTTGTGCCGCTGGCGAAGCAGGTCGCGCATTTCCTGTTCGGTCGTGGCCATGTCGACGCCGTCGCGGATACGTACCGAAATCACGCTGACGTTGCGGCTTTTCACTTGCCGGCCGCCCAACACCCGCTTGCGGGCGGTGGAAATGGGTATCAGCACCACGTCGTCCTGGTCCTGCCCGACCATGCTCTGGCCTTTACGCTCGAGTACGCCGATGACCTGGTGCGGTACGCGTCGAATGCGCACGATTTCGCCCACCGGGTCCGCGTCCCCGAACAGTGACTGGGCGACGGTCTGGCCCAGGAGCACGACCTTGGCACCGGCGTCCACGTGCGACTGGTCGAGCGCTTTGCCGGTGGCGATTTCCCACTGCCGCGCTTCGAAGTACTCGGGGGTGGTTCCCTGAATCTGCGTGGACCAGTTGCTGTTGCCGAAAATCACCTGGCCGCTGCCGCGCAGTGCCGGCGCGGCGGCCTGCACCGCGGGCACCTCGCGTTGCAGCGCGTAGGCATCGTCCTCGGTGATCGTCGGCTGCGATCCGGAGCCCATGCGCACGCCGCCGGAAGTGAAATTACCCGACAGGATGATGATCAGATTGGAGCCAAGGTTCCTGATCTGATCCTCGACGCGTGCCTGCGCGCCGGCACCAACCGCGACCATGGTGATCACGGCACCCACGCCGATGATGATGCCTAGCATGGTCAGCGCCGAACGCAGCTTGTTCACCCGCAGCGCTGACAGCGCGACCCGCAGTGTCGCCAGAAAACTCATGCCGGCAACGGCGTGTCGCGCCTTGCTGCGAGCAGGTCGCGTGCATTGGCCGGGATGTTGCGCGTGTCCGAAAGAACCTTGCCGTCACGAAAGGCGAGCAAGCGCGAGGCAAATGTGGCGATATCGTGCTCGTGGGTGACCAGGACGATGGTGATCCCGGCACGGTTCAGGTCCTGCAGCAGCGCCATCACTTCGATGCTGGTGATCGAATCGAGCGCACCGGTCGGCTCGTCGGCCAGGATGAGCTTGGGCTCGTTGACCAAGGCACGGGCGATCGCCACGCGCTGCTGCTGCCCACCGGAAAGCTGCGCCGGATGGTGATCAGCGCGGTCGGCAAGGCCTACCTGCTCGAGCTTGGCCAACGCCCGAGGCAACCTTGCCTGCGCCGTCAGGCCTGCGTAGAGCAACGGCAACTCGACGTTGGCGAGCGCACTGGTACGCGGAAGCAGGTTGAATTGCTGGAACACGAAGCCGATCGAACGATTGCGGATGCCGGCCAGCGCGTCCGCGGAGAGCCCGGAGACGTCTTCGCCGTTGAAACGGTAGGTCCCCGAGCTAGGCACGTCGAGGCAGCCGGCCACGTTCATGAACGTCGACTTGCCCGAACCGGAGGGGCCCATCACCGCGATGAATTCACCTTCGTCGATGTCCACCGAGACGCCGGCCAGCGCGTGCACCTCGTTCTCACCCAGTTGGTAGACCTTGGCGAGGTCGCGGGTATGAATCAGCGACATGGTGTCAGAAACGCATTCCGGGCGCGCCGGATGGCGCTTTGGTGGCGCGACCAACCGCCAGCGTGCCCACGATGACCTCGGCGCCTTCCTTGAGTTCACCGGCCACGATTTCGGTGGCATTGCCGTCCGAGAGTCCGGTACGCAGGGTAATTTCCATCGGCTTGCCCGCCGGTGTCAGCACATAAACGCGGCCGGTGGCTCCGCCGCTGGCGCGCCCTGTCTCCGCCGCGATGATCTGCGCATAGGTCTGCTGCTGGTCGACGTTGAGCATCGAGTTGATCCCCCGACGCGTTTCGGCGCGAATGCGCTCTGCCCGAAGGCGGCGGTCGGCTTCGGGAACGTCGCGCAATTCAATCATCTTTGCCCGCAGGCGGGCGAAAATCTCGTCCAGTCGTGCCTGCTGGCCACTGTCGAGTTTCAATTCCGCGACCAGTTTGGCGCGGCGTGCCCGGGCGTCCCCGCCCGCTGCCTGCGCGAGTCCGGAGGGGGTCGCTGCCCCCCTTGCGGTGGTTGCGCCAACCGGTCGCCAGCGCAGCGCGGCGTTAGCGACCTTGATTACATTCTCCCGGCTGTCGGCGACGATGCGCACGTTGGCCGTCATGCCGGGTACCAACGAGAGGTTGGGATTGCCGGTGCCGACGACCACCGTATAGGTGACGACGTTTTGCACGGTCTGTGCGGCCTTGCGGATCTGCTTGACGCGGCCCTCGAAGGTGCGCGTCGGATAGGCGTCGACGGTAAACGTGACGCGCTGGTCCGGGCGGATCTTGCCGATGTCGGACTCGTCGATCGCGACGTCGACCTGCATCTCGGAGAGATCCTGCGCAATGGAAAACAGCGTGGGCGTGTTCAGGCTCGCCGCGACAGTTTGCCCGGCGTCGATCTGGCGGGAAATTACCACGCCGTCCACCGGGGCCACGATTGCCGTCCTGGCCAGGTCAGCGCGGGTGGAGGCGAGCGCCGCCTCCCGCTGCCTGACGATCGCCGCGGCGTTCGCCACCTGGGCTTCGGCAGACTTGACCTGCGCCTCCGCGGTACGCACCGCCTCGGCGAATGCCTGCTCGTTGTAGAACGCCTTGTCCCGCTCGGTGCCGGAAATGAAATTCCTGTTGAACAAGGTTTCCTTGCGTTCCAGATCGCGCTTCACGTCGTTGTACTGGATTTTCGCCCGCAGCAATTGCGACCGTTGCGCCGCTACGTCGCTCTGCCGCGTCAGCTGGGTGGTGCGGGCCGCCTCGACGTCGGCCTCGGCCTGTCGCACCTTGAGTTCAAACGTTTCCGGATCGATACGAGCGAGGAGCTGGCCCTTTTTCACCGGCGAATTGAAATCGACGAAGAGTTCCCTGATCTGCCCGGAAATCTGCGAGCCGACCAGTACCGTGGTGACTGCGTTCAGCGTCCCCGAGGCGGATACGACCGAGGTCACACTGCCGCGTTCGGCCTTCGCGAACCGGTACTCGGGGGCGTTGCTTTCGGCACGGAAATATTTCCAGAGGCCGAAGCCCGCGGCGGCGAGGGCGAGTATCAGGATCGGCGCGACCGAACGGCGCGCCGCAGAATGCAGTGACTTGGGCAAGGCGGACCTGTCTGGGTGGATTCAGTGCGAAATGGGGCGGGTTGGCCGTGCCGCGATGGTGGCGGCAGGTGTTCAGCCGGGACGGCCGTAGCCGTCGCGTTGGAGTTCGGCCTTCTCCTGGCGCATCCGGCGCAGGCGGAATTCGACCACGGAGACCTGATAAAAATCACCGTCGCCGGCCTTGACTGCGAGCTCCAGCTGATCGATCGCCAGCGAAAGGTTGCCGACCCACGCGTAGTACTCGCCCTGATGCTGATGCTGCTTCAGGCGCATGCTCAGTGCCGCGTAGGCCTTCGCGGCGATCTGGTGCAACGGGCCGTTTTCCGGAAAGCGAAGGAGTTCACGTTCGACGAACGCGGCCGCGTCCGCAGGCCGATTGGCCTTCATCAGAGCCTCCGGATAGTCGTAGACGAGCTGCATCTTGTTCGGATACCGCTGCAAGGCCTTCTCGAAACGCGACGCCGCGGCGTCGTACTCGCCCGCGCCCATCAGCACGTTGCCGGCCATGGCCTCGACCATCGGGTTGGGCGGCGCGATTTTTTCCATCTCGGCGAGTTCTGTCTTGGCGCGCGGAATGTCTTTGGCCCGCAGCAGCGCGGCGACGAGGCCATAGCGTTCGGCAATTTCGCTGTTGTATTTCCGGTCGTGCAGCGCCCCGTCGAAAACGGCGACTTGCTCGCGCGGTTCGCCCTGGTAACTCTTGAGCAAGGCACGCACCATGTGAAAGTCGAGCGAATCGCTGATCTGCCGATAGGGGTAGGACTCGGCCCGACCCTCGGCCTCGGCGATCCGCTCGTAGGTGATAGGATGCGTGCGCAGATACGACGGGGCGTTGCCTTCGGCAAAGCGATTGGCGCGCTGCAGCCGCTCCATGAACGATGCAGCCGAATTGGGATCGAAGCCGGCGGCGGTCAGTCGGGTGAAGCCGATCCGGTCGGCCTCGAATTCGTTTTCGCGCGTGAAGTCCAGCTTGTTCTGCATGGCCAGCGCCTGCGAGCCGGCGATGGCGGCCGACGCACCCTGACCGGCGCTGCTGCCGCCGGCGCGCGATGCCAGAATCGCCAGCGCGAGTCCGGCGAGGGTCGTGAGCAGCGAGTTCTTTTCATTGGCCACCATTCGCGCCATGTGTCGCTGGGTGACGTGCGAGATTTCATGTGCCAGCACACTCGCCAGTTCGGACTCGTTTTGCGCCAGCAGAATCAGTCCCGTATGCACGCCGACGAAGCCACCGGGCAGCGCGAATGCATTGATCTGGGAATCCGGCACGGCGAAAAATTCAAAATCCTGCTTGGCGTCCTTGGACGCCGCAACCAGGCGATGCCCGAGTTCGTTCAGGTAATCGTTCACCTCCGGATCCTGGAGGTAGCCACCGCCGGCACGGATCTGGCGCATGATGTTCTCGCCGAGACGGCGTTCCTGCTGCGGCGTGAGATCGACCTGCGATGGATCGCCGAGATCGGGCAACTCCCGCGCGACGGTTGGCGCGGCGATTGCCGACGGAGATACAGGCGCAACGGCCAACGCGACGGCAAGCAGCGCGGCGACGCCCGCGCGATAGCGCCGCAAGGGAGCGCTGGGCGGGTACAGGATTCGCGACGGATCGAGAAGTATGGCCACGGGGCGACGGCAGCGTAGGTTGGTGGTGCTAAGATGCCGCCCGCACGTTCAAGTTCAACGGAGATATGCCCGTGCCGCGCGTCCGGACGACAAATCGATCGACGACAAACACCGGATCTGCACCAGTCCGGAAGCGCCAAACGTCTGACGCAGGCGCTGCCGGGGGGGCAGACAATGCGCATTTTACCCACTTCGACGCGGCGGGGCAGGCCCACATGGTCGATGTGGCCGACAAGGATGTAACCAAACGTATCGCGCGCGCCGGCGGCCGGATCGACATGCATTCGGCAACTCTGGCCAGGATCCGCGCCGGCAGCGCAGCCAAGGGCGATGTTCTCGGTGTTGCCCGAATCGCCGCGATTCAGGCGGGCAAAAGAACCGCCGACCTGATCCCGTTGTGCCATCCGTTGCCGCTCACCCGGCTGGCGGTCGAATTCGCCCTGGTCGATACGCCACCTTCGGTCAGCATCGTGGTCACCGCAGAAACGCTTTCCCGCACCGGCGTTGAGATGGAGGCGTTGACGGCGGCTGCGGTGGGCCTGCTCACTATCTACGACATGTGCAAGGCCGTGGACCGCGGCATGCGCATCGAAGGCGTCCGCCTGCTTGAAAAGCGCGGAGGCAAGTCGGGGCATTTCCTGGCCGGAGAATAGGCTCCGGGATCAGCGCGGGCGGCCCCGGTCAGGCGCGCGGCGGATCGCCGACTCCCTGGCGCGCGCATGCGGTCACCACGCGTCGACCCTCGCGGGTCTGGCGGATATCGAGGTCGGCTTTCGGGAGACCGGCGATTGGCTTTGGTTCAGTGGCTGGACCATTTGACCAATGTTGCCGGCGCCGCGTAGAGTGATGTTGTCTGGCGGGCGCGCTGCCCGATGCGCGTGGCGCTCGCCGACCGGTGTCGTTTTGCCTCGCCAATAGCGACGATGCCAACAGGGAGGAACAGCTTGCCCTTGCACATTGTCGAGCCGCTGCGCCTGTACCGGCAGATCGCCGGCCAAATCGCCAAGCTCATCGACGACGGTGAATTCGTCGCCGGTTCGCGACTGCCGGCCGAGCGTGAGTTGGCCACGCTGCTCGGCGTATCGCGCACCTCGGTGCGCGAGGCCGTGATTTCGCTCGAGATCGCCGGCCGCGTCGAGGTCCGCGTCGGTTCCGGAATTTTTGTCGCGACGCCGCTGCCCTCTGCCGCTGTAGCCTCCTCGGACGAGGGTCCGAGTCCCTTCGACTTGCTGGCGGCACGGCGCCTGATCGAAGGTGAAATCGCGGCACTGGCGGCGCTATCGGCGAAGGAGGCCGATCTGGTCGCGCTGCGCAAGACGGTCCAGCGAATGCGTGCCAATGCCGGGGACTTCGGCAAGCGGGACGCTGCCGACCGCGAATTCCATATCCGTCTCGCCGCGGCAAGCGGCAACGGCTCGCTGGCGCTGGTCGTGCAGGGACTGTGGCAGCAGCGCAAGGGCAGGCTGTGGTCGCGCATCGTCCTGCACCTGCACACGCAGAAAATGACCGATGCGGTGCTGGTTGATCACACCGCGATCATCGACGCGCTCGAGCGCCGCGACGCGGATGGCGCGCGCGCCGCGATGCAGCGTCACCTGGCGCGCATCGAGCGCGAGTTCCAGCGGCAATGGGACGTGATCGTCCCGCCGGAAGCCGCAGACCTCGACCAGGGCGCCAAGGCGACCGCGCGCAAGCGCGCGACCGTCGCCGCACCGCGACCCGCCCGCAGGCAGGCAGGCCCGTGAGCCACGGAGCCCCGGCCATGACCAGTCGGCCCCTGCCCACCTGCCAACGCGTCCCGCGCATGAACAGCCGAACTGCTGCCCGAATTGCTGCCCGAATTGCTGCCCGAACTGCTGCCATCTGCCAACCCGTTCCGTGGTCGCCGGAACGCTGCGACGCTTTCCGATGACCACGCTTTCGCTGGCGGCGCTGACGTCGCTTCCAACACGGGTCGCCCGACCCGGCTACGACGTCGGT
This sequence comes from Betaproteobacteria bacterium, assembly GCA_032123655.1. Lineage (GTDB taxonomy): Bacteria > Pseudomonadota > Gammaproteobacteria > Burkholderiales > Casimicrobiaceae > VBCG01. The sequence continues at coordinate 29,711 of JAQBEY010000011.1, read as the reverse complement.
CAGGTCAGCGTCGGCATCCTGCACCTGGGTCTCGGCGCGTTTCATCGCGCGCATCAGGCCGCGTATACCGATGAGGTGCTGGCGTCCGATCCGCGCTGGGGAATCTGCGGCGTGTCGCTCAAGACACCGCGGACCACGCAGCCGCTGGCGGCGCAGGACGGTTTGTACACGCTGCTGACGCGCGAAGGCGACGAAGCGACGGCGCGGGTCATCGGCGCGCTGCGCGAGACCCGCTTCGCCGGCGCCGACCGCGCGGGACTCGTCGCGCGTTTTGCCGATCCGCGGGTGACGGTCGTGTCCTCCACGGTGACGGAAAAGGGCTATTGCCATGATCCCGCGACCGGGACTCTGGACCTTGACCATCCGGACATCGTGAATGACCTGGCGCACCCCGAGGCGCCCGAATCGGCGCTGGGTCTCCTGGTGGAGGGGCTCGCGGCGCGCCGGACCGGGCGGGGCGGGAAGCTGACGTTCCTGTGCTGCGACAACCTGCCGCACAACGGACGCCTGGTCGAGGGCCTGGTCGACGCATTTGCCCGCCGTCGCGACCCCGCACTCGCAGCATGGATTCGCGATCACGTGGCGTTTCCGTCGACGATGGTCGATCGCATCGTGCCGGCGACGACGCCGGCGGATCTGGCCGACGCGAAGGCGTTGCTGGGCGTCGCCGACGCGGCGCCGGTCGTCGCCGAGTCCTTCGGCCAGTGGGTGATCGAGGACCGTTTCGCCGCAGCGCGGCCCCCATGGGAGATCGCCGGAGCGCAACTGGTGACCGACGTGGCCCCCTTCGAACTGATGAAGCTGCGCCTGTTGAACGGCAGCCACTCGACGCTCGCCTACCTGGGTTTCCTGCTCGGCCACGACTTCGTCTGGCAGGCCTGCCGCGATCCGCTGATCGCCACGCTGATCACCCGGCAGATGACCGAGGAGATCGTGCCGACGCTGGTGCAGCCCGAGGGCATCGACCTGACCGGTTACTGCGCGCGCCTGCTGGAACGCTTCTGCAATCGGGCGCTGCCACATCGCACGCGGCAGATCGCCATGGACGGCTCGCAGAAACTGCCCCAGCGGATTCTCGACACGGTTCGCGCGCGTCTGGCGGCCGGCGCCCCGTTGACGCACCTGCCATTGGCCGTTGCCGGATGGATTCGCTATGCAAGCGGCACCGACGAGCGCGGCGCGCCGATTGACGTGCAGGATCCGCTGACACCAGGATTCCGGAGCATCGTCGCCACGGCGCAGGGCGACCCCGCGGCGATCGCCGATGGTTTCCTCGACCTCGCCACCGTGTTCGGCGCCGACCTCGCCGCGCATCCTGGTTTTCGCTCTGCCGTTCGCGAAGGCGTCGGCGCATTGTTCCGCGATGGCGCCAAGGTCACGCTGGCGCGCCATCTGGGCGTGGCCTGAGTCCCGCCAGATTTCCAGAGTCGCCTCGAGGCATAGACATGACCATTCCGCTCGAACTCCATCCCGACCGGCTTTTCCCGGCCGATCCGGCCACCAGGGCGCTCGCTCGCCGGCTCTACGCGACGGTCGCGCAGCTGCCGATCGTGAGTCCGCACGGGCATACCGATCCGCAGTGGTTTGCCGACGACACGCCGTTCGCCGATGCGGCCGCGCTGTTCATCACGCCCGACCACTACGTGTTCCGGATGCTCTACAGCCTGGGCCTGCGCCTTGAGGATCTGGGCATCCCGACGCGCGACGGCGCTCCGGTGGAAACGGACGCGCGCACGATCTGGCGGACCTTCGCCAAGCACTATCATCTGTTTCGCGGCACGCCGACGCGGCTCTGGCTCGACCACGCCTTCGTCACGGTGTTCGGCATCGACGAGCGGCTCACGGAGGAATCGGCGGACCGCTATTTCGAGCGCATCAACGACTGCCTCGCCCAACCCGAATTTCGCCCCCGCGCGTTGTTCGAACGCTTCAACATCGAAGTGATCGCGACCACCGAATCGCCGCTCGACCCGCTCGATCATCACCGGCGGATCCGCGCGTCGGGCTGGGGAGGGCGGGTCGTCACGGCGTATCGGCCCGATCCGGTCGTCGATCCGGAGTTCGAGGGCTTTGCCGGCAATGTTGCGAAGTTCGGCGCGCTCACGGGCGAGAACACGACGACCTGGTCGGGCTACCTCGCGGCGCACCGGCAGCGGCGCGCATTTTTCAAGTCGATGGGCGCCACGTCCACCGATCACGGGCACCCAACTGCGCGCACCTGCGACTTGTCTGGCGCCGAATGCCAGCGCCTGCTCGATCGCGCGCTGGGGGGGGCGCTCGACGCGGCCGAAGCGGAAATTTTCCGCGGACAGATGCTGACCGAGATGGCCGGCATGAGCCTCGATGACGGCCTGGTGATGCAAATTCATCCGGGCAGCTTCCGCAATCACAACCCGCTGGTCTTCGGGCGCTTCGGGCGCGACAAGGGCGCCGACATGCCGACGCCGACCGATTACGTGCAGGCGTTGAAGCCGCTGCTGGACCGCTACGGCAACGAGGCCGCGCTGACGGTCATCCTGTTCACGCTCGACGAGACCGTGTACTCGCGTGAACTGGCGCCGCTGGCCGGCCACTACCCGATCCTGAGGCTGGGGCCCCCGTGGTGGTTCAACGACAGCCCGGAAGGCATGCTGCGTTTTCGCGAGCAGGCGACCGAGACTGCTGGCTTCCACAACACGGTCGGATTCAACGACGACACGCGCGCCTTCATGTCGATTCCGGCGCGGCACGACGTCGCGCGCCGGATCGATTGCCGCTTTCTGGCCACGCTGGTCGTCGAGCACAAGATCGGCGAGGACGAGGCCTTCGAACTGGCGCCGGGACTGGCGCGCGACTTCGCCAAGGCCGCCTACCGACTCTGACACCAAGGATTTTCACATGACCGCTCGCTCGAATGTCCGCACGTCCGCCGCACTCGTCCTGTCGGCATGCCTGCTTGTCGTCCCCGCCGTTGCCGCCGCCCAGACGTCGACCGTTGGCGCGGCTCAGGCGCGGGTCACTTTGGATGCGCCGGTCGAGTCCGCGCAGGTAGTCATCGATGGAGAGCCGTTGTTCCGGATCCGCGGTGCCATGAGTTTTCCGGCTGAGGCCCGTGCCAAGGGAATAGCGGAGCGCATCACGACCGCCGCCGACGACGAGAGTTTCGACCCGGCGACGCTGCGCCTGGTGCCGGACGGGGAGTTCATCGGCGTCTACGCCGGCCCGCTGCGCATCCTCTACGTGACTCCGCCGGACGCCGAACTCGATCGGCTGACGACCACCACGCTGGCCGGCATCGTCGAGCGGCGCATCCGCAGGGCCATCATCGAATACCGTGAGGCGAGATCGCCGGAGCATCTGGCGACCAGCACCATCGGCGCCGGGGGGGCCACGCTGGTCTTCGTCGTGGGCGTGGCCTGCCTGATCTGGCTGAGCCGTCGCCTGCGGACCAGGGTCCAACGCGAGATCGACGCGAGAGTGCAGAACGTCGGCATCCAGTCGTTCGAGATCCTGCGCGCCGAACGCGTGAGCACGGTAGTGTTGGCGGTGATGCGCGTCTTCGTTGTCGCCGGAGTGGTGGCGCTGACGCTGTTCTGGCTGAAGTATGCGCTGGGATTGTTTCCGTGGACCAGGGGCTTTGCCGTCGCGCTGCTCCGCAACACCGTCACGCCGCTGGCCGGCCTATGGGATGCGCTGCTCGGCGCCATCCCCAATCTCATATTCCTGGCGATCCTCTATTACGTGCTTCGGGGCGCGCTGCGCCTGATCCGGTCGTTCTTCGTCGCGGTGCAGCGAGGGTCCGTCACACTGGTGAATTTCGAGCCGGAATGGGCGATGCCGACCTACAACCTGGTGCGGCTGGCGATCGTCGCGCTAGGGCTGGTGGTCGCCTACCCGTACATTCCGGGTTCGGGTTCCGACGCCTTCAAGGGCGTGTCGCTGTTTGCCGGCATCGTGTTCTCGCTCGGCTCGTCGACGGCGATTGCGAACATGATGGCCGGCTACATGATGACCTACCGGCGCGCGTTCCGGATCGGCGACCGGGTGAAGATCGGTGACGTAACGGGTGACGTGACCGAGATGCGACTGCAGGTCACCCACCTGCGCACGCCCAAGAACGAAGAGGTGGTGATCCCCAACTCGCAGATCATCAATGGCCACGTCACCAATTTCAGCACTCTGGCCAAGGAGAATGGGCTGCTGCTGCACACGACGGTGGGCATCGGCTACGAGACGCCGTGGCGGCAGGTTGAGGCGATGCTGCTGGAGGCGGCGTCACGCACGTCGGGACTCGCTGCGGCACCGGCGCCATTCGTGCTGCAGACAGCGCTTGGCGATTTCGCGATCACCTACGAACTCAATGTTGGCTGCGACCAGCCGCACCGGATGGCGCAGCTGTACACGACGCTGCACCGGAACATTCTCGACGTGTTCAACGAATACGGGATTGCGATCATGACGCCGGCCTACGTCGCCGATCCTCCGGACGCGAAACTCGTGCCGAAGGGCAAGTGGTTTCCACCCCCGGCCAGTCCGGACCAGGCCTGACCGAAGCGTCGGTCACTCCCGGGCGCGCGAGTCGAGCCAGATGGTCACCGGCCCGTCGTTGACCAGCCGCACCTGCATGTCGGCGCCGAAGATGCCCGTGGGTACCGGTCGACCCAGCGCCGCGGCGAGCGCCGCCACGAACGCGTCGAAGGCGGGCTGGGCGAATTCCGGCGGAGCCGCGGCCGTATGGGACGGCCGGTTGCCCTTGCGTGTCGACGCATACAGCGTGAATTGCGATACCGCGAGGATGTCTCCGCCTGAGTCGATTACCGAGCGGTTCATCACGCCAACGTCGTCGGCAAAAATGCGCAATTGCACGATCTTTCGTACCAGCCAGTCGCGGTCGTCTGCCTGCTCATCCGTGGTGACGCCGGCAAACACCAGCAACCCGCCGCCAATGGCGCCGGTCACACGTCCGTCGACGGTTACGCTTGCTTCGCTTACGCGTTGTACCAAGGCCCTCATCGCATCAGCTTGCGTTCGACGTCGACGACTTTACCGGACTCGAAGACAATTGTCGTAAGTGTCTGCAGGTCGCCCGGCGCCGGCATGTAGGTCCAGCGGCTGAGTTTGCGTTTGCCGCCGCTCTTCAGATCCGGCGCTCCGATGCGCGCAACCACCTCGCCCTGATTCATCCCGACATGAATGAAGCGGCGCTCGGCAGGATTGCCGACGACGGATCTGGCCGACTTTTGATTCGGAACCTTATTTGGTTTTGGCGAGAGGGCAGTTGCGCTGTGTGCGCTGGAAACCGAGGGGGGTGATAACGGGATCACCGATACCTCGGCCGGATCCCGGGTGAAGTCGCGCAATTCCTTCCCGGGCGGGCAGGGGTGATCCTGGTACACGGGCTGATTGCCCTCGCCGGCACACTTGAACATCTGCGCCGGAGCGTGCCCGGACCAAAGCACCGCAGGCGCGAACGCGAGCAGGACATAGTGGCGGAGGGTCGGGATGCGGTTCACGATGGCGGTCGCGCGGAACGTCGAGGGTACGTTCAAAGGCCGATGACGGTACGATAGCGCTTTCCCGGTAATCGCACGCTACGACTTTCGATGGAATCAAGGCTCGCCACCGCAGCCCGCATTGCCGACATCGCGCCGTTCCACGTGATGGAGGTTCAGTCCGCCGCCCGTGCGCTGGAGGCGGCCGGCCGCTCCATCGTGCATATGGAGATCGGCGAGCCGGATTTTCCGACCCCCGCGCCGGTGCTGGCGGCGGCGCAGGCGGCGATCGCCGATGGCGGCATCTATTACACGTCGGCGCTCGGTCTGCCGGAACTGCGCGCCGCGATCGCCCGGCATTACGCGGATCACTACGGTGTCACGGTGTCCGCTGAGCGGATCGTCGTCACCGCAGGCTCGTCCGCGGCGTTGCTGCTGGTCCTGGCGTTGGTGGTCGACCGCGACCAGCGGGTGCTGCTCGCCGACCCCGGGTATCCATGCAACCGGAATTTCGTCCGCGTACTCGAAGGCGCGCCGGTCGGTATTCCGGTCGAGGCCGCTTCGGACTATCAGATGACGGCGGATCTGGTCGCGCGGCACTGGACGCCGGAAACCTGCGCGGCGTTGATCGCCTCGCCGTCGAATCCGACCGGCACCATGGTTGCTCCCGACGAGATGCGGCGGATTGCCGCGGTCGTGGCCGGACATTCGGGGCACCTCATCGTCGATGAAATCTATCTCGGGCTGACCTACGGCAAGCGTCCACGCAGTGTCCTGGATTTTGCCGATGATGCTTTCGTGATATCGAGTTTTTCCAAGTTTTTCAACATGACCGGCTGGCGCCTTGGCTGGGTGGTGGCGCCCGAACGACATGTGCGCGATCTCGAGAAGCTGGCGCAGAACCTCTACATCAGTCCGGCCACGCCGTCGCAGCGGGCGGCGCTGGCGTGTTTCACTGCGGAAACGCTCGCGATCGTCGAGGCGCGCCGGCTGGCGTTCCAGGCGCGGCGCGACTTTCTCGTCCCGGCGCTGCGCGAACTCGGCTTCGGCATCCCGGTCATGCCGACCGGCGGCTTCTTCGTGTATGCCGACTGCTCCCGTTTCGCCGACGACAGCCAGCGCTTTTGCAGCGAAGTGCTCGAGGGCGCGGGAGTGGCGATCACGCCGGGCATCGACTTCGGACGGCACCGCGCCGACGCGCATGTACGGTTCGCCTACACGATCGCGCAGGACCGGCTGGAGGACGGCGTGGCGCGGCTTGCGCGTTTCCTGCGCCGCTGAAATGCGCCTGGTGGTTACCGCTTTCGCGCTCGGGCTTTCGGGCTGTGGCGTACTCGATACGGTCGACTACTATTGGCAGAGCGCCGCCGGCCAGTTCGATATCGTCGCCCGCGCGAAGCCGATCCCCGACGTCATCGCGTCCACCGACGACGATGCGCTGCGCGCGCGTTTGGTGCAGGTCCAGGAAATGCGCACATTCGCAAGTCGCGACCTGGCCCTGCCGGACAATGCAAGCTATACGCGCTACGCCGATCTGGCGCGACCCTATGTCGTGTGGAACGTGTTCGCTGCGCCGGCGCTCTCGCTCAAGGCGCGCGAATGGTGTTTTCCCGTCGCCGGCTGCGTCAGCTATCGTGGTTATTTCAGCGAGGCCGAAGCGCGGGCGGAGGCGGCAAGACTCGCGGCGGCCGGCGATGACGTCTGGGTAAGCGGCGTGCCGGCGTACTCGACGCTCGGGTATTTCGACGATCCCGTGCTGTCGACTTTCGTTCGCTGGCCCGAGGTCGAGGTCGCGCGGATGCTCTTTCACGAGCTCGCGCACCAGATCGCCTACGTCAGCGACGACACGCAATTCAATGAGTCATTCGCCGTTGCGGTCGAGGCGGCGGGTGTCGAACGATGGCTGCGCGCGCGGGGCGACCCGGCGTTGGACGCGCAGTACACGCGCAGCCAGCGCCTGCGCGAGGTCTTTCGAACGCTGGTGGAGGCAGCACGCGGGGAATTGGGCGCCGTGTACTTGAGCGAGGAACCGGACGCTGCCAAACGCGCCCGCAAGGCCGCCGTGTTTGCGGGCATGCGCGACCGCTACGTGCGGGCGAAGGCCGGGGAGCCCGGCTTCGCCGGATACGACCGCTGGTTCGCCGGGCAAGCCGGTGCCGGGCCCAACAACGCAAGCCTGGCGTCGGTGGCGCTTTACTCGGGTGAAGTCCCGGCGTTTCGGGCCATCCTGGAGCAGGAGGGGGGCGACCTGCCACGGTTCTACGCCCGGGTCCGTGCGCTGGCGGCGATGGGCAAATCCGAGCGCGACGCGGCGCTGGCGGCCGCCCGGCCGGGGAAATCCTAAGGTATTGATCGACAGGTGATTTCGATCTATAATTAACGGTTCCCTTGCCTCACCCGCCGCAGACGGGGAGGCCGCCGGTGGTCTCGCAGCATCAGCCCCATGAATCGGGCAGACCGCCTTTTTCAACGATCGAAAGGAGTGTTCTGCAGATGCGTCACTATGAAATAGTATTTATCGTGCACCCCGATCAAAGCGAGCAGGTGCCCGCGATGATCGAGCGCTATCGCACGATGGTGACAGGCCACAAGGGCCTGATTCACCGTCTCGAGGACTGGGGTCGCCGGCAACTCGCCTACCCGATCCAGAAGGTGCACAAGGCACACTACGTCCTGATGAACATCGAGTGCGACCAGGACGCGTTGAACGAACTTGAGCACGCGTTCAAATTCAACGACGCCGTTCTGCGTCACCTGATCGTCGCGACGCGGGAGGCGAAGGTCGCCCCGTCACCGATGATGAAGGAAGAAAAGGCGAAGTCGCTGACCGCAAGGGAGAATTCCCGCGAGGGCAGTACCCGCGAGGCGAGCACCCGCGAGGCCGATGCACCGCGCGCGCCGGAGGTGGCCGCGGAGGCCGCACCGGCCGCACCGGCCGCACCGGCCGCCTAGGCGAACGGACCTACGACAGCTGACGTGCCGGGCACCAACCGGCTCACGCTCGATGCCACGCTCGCGCAACGCGGCGATCTGCGCTACACCCCGGCCGGTATTCCGGCCGTCGACTGCACGTTGCACCACGAATCGGTGCAGCGCGAGGCGGGGGGGCAACGCAAGGTTGACTGCGAGGTGTTCGCGGTGGCATTTGCAGACGTGGCCGAGCGAATTGCCCGGATGCCGGTCGGAAGCGAACTTTGCTGCGAGGGCTTTCTCGCGCGGCGCTACCGGACCGGTGTAACCGTCGCGCTGCATATCACGCACATCGATTGAACGAAAGGAAATACCATGCCCCGCCCGATTGGAAGAGGTAAAGGCAAAGGCAAGAAGGACTTGAAGAAGCGCGACCGCGGCAATGCGCTGTTCAAGCGCCGCAAATTCTGCCGTTTCACTGCCGAGAAGGCCACGGAGATCGACTACAAGGACGTCGATATGCTGAAGGACTTCGTGCAGGAGAACGGCAAGATCATGCCGGCGCGTGTCACGGGCACCAAGGCCCGCTGGCAGCGTCAGTTGTCCACGGCCGTCAAGCGCGCGCAGTTCCTGGCGCTGTTGCCGTTCACCGACCGGCACTAGGGAGAGCGGATCATGCAAATCATTCTGCTCGAAAAGATCGCCAACGTGGGCAACCTGGGCGACGTCGTCAAGGTCAAGAACGGATATGCGCGCAACTACCTGATCCCGCAGGGCAAGGCGAAGCGCGCCACCGCCGAAAACGTCAAGATGCTCGAAGGGAAGCGGGCCGAACTCGAGCTGGCGGCGAACGCCAAGCTGGTTGCAGCGCAGGCTGTGGCCGAGAAGCTCGAAGGCCTGGTGGTGAAGATCACCCAGAAGGCCGGGGTCGACGGGCGCCTGTTCGGCTCGGTGGGCAACGTCGACGTCGTCGCTGCGCTCAAGGAGCAGGGCTTCGAGGTCGAAAGGGTGATGGTCCATCTGCCGGATGGCCCGCTGAAGCACATCGGTGACTTTCCCATCACGATCACGCCGCACACCGACGTGGTCGCCAGCATCACGGTCACGGTGGTCGGCGAATCCGCGCAAGGCTGACGCCGGCACGTTGCAGCATCGGCAGGGGCTGCGCCGGCGACGGCGTGGCCCCTTTTGCTTTCAGATGATCGCGCAATTACGCGCCCGCGCAGTAGAATTGCCGTTTCGACGCCGTCTCGCGAGGCGTCGACCGTTCGCAGCCCTGCAGTCCCCATGCCAGACGATCCCCAACTCGACGCAATCAAGTTGCCACCGCACTCGCTGGAGGCCGAGCAGTCGATCCTTGGCGGGTTGCTGCTCGACAACGAAGCAGCCGACCGCATCGGCGACGTCGTCTATGAGGAAGATTTCTACAGCGAAGCGCACCGGCTGATCTTTCGCCAGATCGTCCAACTCGCCGCTGACGGCAAGCCGGTCGACGTGGTGACGCTTTCCGAGGCCCTGGGATCGGTCCAAAAGCTCGATTACGTCGGCGGAATGGCCTATTTGGGCGCGTTGGTCGGCAACGTTCCGACCGCGGCGAACATCCGCCATTACGCGCAGATCGTGCGCGAGCGGTCGATCCTGCGCCAGCTCGCCGTCACCGCCGGCGAGATCGCCGACTCTGCCTACAACCCGCTGGGACGCAACGCGAAGTCGATTCTCGACGAAGCCGAGGCAAAGGTGCTGCACATCGCCGAGCAGGGTTCGCGCGGCCAGCAGAATTTCCAGCCGCTCGCCAGGCTGCTCACCACGGTGGTGGAAAAGATCGAGGAACTGTTCAGTCGCGATGATCCTTCGGACGTCACCGGTGTCGCGACGGGCTTCACCGACCTGGACAGGATGACCTCGGGACTGCAGCCTGGCGATCTGGTGATCGTGGCAGGGCGGCCATCGATGGGCAAGACCGCGCTCGCGCTCAATGTCGGCGAGCACGTGGCGCTGAACGTCAAGATGCCGGTGGCGGTGTTCTCGATGGAAATGGGCGCCACCCAGCTCGCGCTGAGGATGATCGGCTCGGTCGGTCGGCTCGACCAGCACAAGCTGCGCACCGGTCGGCTTGCCAGCGACGACTGGGAGCGGCTGTCGACGGCGCTGGGCCGTCTTTCCGAAGCGCAGCTGCTGATCGACGAAACCCCGGCGCTCAATGCGATCGAAGTGCGCTCGCGTGCGCGTCGACTGCAGAAGCAGTACGGGCAACTGGGACTGGTCATCGTCGATTACATCCAGCTCATGCAGGCGCAATCGCAGGGAGAGAACCGGGCCACGGAAATATCCGAAATCTCACGGGCGCTGAAATCGCTGGCCAAGGAACTCAAGGTGCCGGTGATGGCGCTGTCGCAGCTCAATCGCTCGCTCGAGCAGCGACCGAACAAGCGGCCGGTGATGTCGGACCTGCGGGAGTCGGGTGCGATCGAGCAGGATGCGGACGTGATCCTGTTCATATATCGCGACGAGGTCTACAACGAAGACACGCCGGACAAGGGCACGGCCGAGATCATCATCAGCAAGCAGCGCAACGGACCGATCGGCACGATACGCCTGACCTTCATGGGCGAACACACCCGCTTCGAGAATTTCGCCTCCCCCGGCAGTTACTGAACCCCCATCGCCGCGCACGAGGCGCCTGTGCGCACCTTGTATACTCCGCCTGCCCGATCAACTCCGCGTCGAAGCGATGGTCAATCCGACAACCCGAACCGCCGTCGTCACCGGTATTACCGGACAGGACGGCGCCTATCTCGCGCAGTGCCTGCTCGCCAAGGGGTACGAAGTCCACGGCACGTTTCGCCGTGGCAGCTCGGTCAACTTCTGGCGCATCGAAGAGCTCGGGATCGCACAGCACGAGCGCCTGCGCCTCGTCGAATATGACCTGACCGACCTTGCCTCGGCGGTGCGGCTCATCGAAAAAGCGAAGCCGGCGGAGGTCTACAACCTTGCCGCCCAGAGTTTCGTGGCGGTCTCCTTCGACCAGCCGATCGCCACCGGCCTGATCACCGGACTCGGCGCCGTCAACCTGCTCGAGGCGATCCGCCTGGTCAATCCCGCGATCCGCTTCTACCAGGCCAGCACGTCCGAAATGTTCGGCCGCGTCCAGGCGATGCCGCAGGACGAGGACACGCCTTTCTATCCGCGCAGCCCCTACGGCGCAGCCAAGCTCTACGCGCACTGGATGACCATCAACTATCGCGAGTCGTTCGGCATCTACGGGGCCAGCGGCATCCTGTTCAATCACGAGTCGCCGTTGCGGGGTCGCGAATTCGTCACCCGCAAGATCACCGATGGCGTCGCGCGCATCACGCTCGGCCGGCAGGAGTATCTGGAGCTGGGCAATCTCGACGCCCGGCGGGACTGGGGATTCGCCGGCGAGTACGTCGATGGCATGTGGCGGATGCTGCAGGCCGATGTCCCCGACACCTACGTGCTCGCCACCGGGCGCATGCAGTCGGTGCGGGAATTCGTGGCTCTCGCTTTCGCGGCCGCGGACATCAGGCTCGAATGGCGTGGCAGTGGTCTCGGCGAAATTGGCGTGAACGCGCTGAACGGCCGCACCTGCGTGCGTGTCAATCCGGCATTCTATCGCCCTGCGGAAGTAGACAAGTTGCTCGGCAATCCCGCCAAGGCGAAACGGCAGCTGGGCTGGGAAGCGACCACCTCGCTCGAAGCGATGTGCAGGCTGATGGTCGCGGCGGACCTCGCGCGCGTGGACCGTGGCGTCTCGTACTGAGCGCATTCTCGTCACCGGGGCCGGCGGCTTCATCGGCCGGCACCTGTGCGCGCTGCTTCGCTCGCATGGCCATCAGGTTACAGGACTCGCGGAATCGCGGACGGGCTTGCCCGACGAGATCACCGCAAATCTCAATGATCCGGTGGCCCTTGCGGCGGCAGTCCGCGAAGTGGCGCCGGATCAGGTCGTCCACCTCGCCGCGATCGCATTTCCCGGACATCAGCAGGTCGACGAGATCTACCGTACCAACCTGATCGGGACGCTGGGATTGCTCGACGCGCTGGCGACGCAGCGCCTGGGAAGCCGGGGCATCGTGCTTGCCAGCACGGGCGCCGTGTACCAAACCGTTGAGGCAGATCGGCTCGACGAAGACGCGCCGACCGCGCCGGGCACGCACTACGCCGCCAGCAAGCTCGCCATGGAGCAAATGGCGCGGTTGTTTGCGAAGGCGCTGCCGATCACCATCGCCCGAACCTTCAACTGCACCGGTCCGGGTCAGCGCGAGCCCTACCTCGTGCCCAAGCTGGTGCGTCACTTCGCGCAGCGCGCGCCGGCCATCGACCTGGGCAACATCGACGTTGTGCGCGATATCGTCGACGTGCGGACGGTCGCCGACGCGTATCGGCGACTGCTCGCGTCGTCGGATGTGGCCGGCCGGACGTTCAACCTGTGCTCGGGCGAAGGGGTAATGGTGCGCGAGCTGGTGGCGATGCTGACGCGCATCAGCGGGCACGATATCGAGGTGCGGATCGACCCGCGGTTCGTGCGGGCGGGAGAGCCCCGGCGCATCGTCGGCTCGCCGGCGCGACTGCATGCCGTCGCCGGCGTGCCGCTGCAGATCGATCTGGAGACCACGCTCGCCGACATGCTGCGCGAATTTTCGACCGCGCCGCGCTAACGCCCGATCGCGATCCGGTTTCTTCCGGCCGCCTTGGCTTCGTACAGCGCACGGTCGGCGGCCGCAATCGTTGCGGCGATCGCGCCTCCCGCAGGCCGGGCCGCGATACCGATCGACAGTGTGACCGTCAGTCCCGGTGTCTCGCTGCTCCACGGATACGCGTCGATCGCCTCCTTGAGGCGGCGCAGTACGCCGATGCCGGCGTCGACACCGGCGTTCGCCAGCACCAGCAGGAATTCGTCGCCGCCATAGCGCACCGGCAGGTCGTTCTGGCGGGAATGTTCGCGGATCACCGCAGCGACGAGGCGCAGGACCGTGTCGCCAACCGTGTGCGAAAAATTGTCGTTGATACGCTTGAAGAGGTCAACATCGATCAGCGCAACGGTCAATGTCGTGCCATGCATCTCACTCATGGCAACCAGAGCGCCGATCTTGGTGTCGAGTCCGCGGCGATTGAGCAGTCCGGTCAGCGGATCGTGCTGCGAGACCTCGGTCAACTCCCGCGCTTCCTCCGTCAGGGCAGCGTGGTCGGCAGCAAGGCTTTCGGCCTCGGCCTGGAATTGGGTCGCCCGGCGCGACGCGTCCTGGAAATTCAGCCACAGCTGTGCTGCGTTTGCCGCGTGCTTGCGGGAGCCGGCGAGTTCTTGCTCGCGAACCGCGTGAAACTCCTTGTACATCGCCAGCGCGGCAGCGTGGTCGCCGGAGCGTTCGAGCACCAGGGACCCAGCCTCCAGGGCCTCGCCGAGAATACCGCGCGCACCGATCCCGCGCGCAAGCTCGATTGCCTGCACCAACGCCGCGCTGGCTTCCGACAGGCGCCCCTGCGTAGCGCGCAGATAACCGCGCTCGGTAAGTGCCTCGGCTTGAACATGGACCTCGCCGAGTTGCCCGGCGAGCGTCAGTGTGCGCTCCAGCACTACATCTGCTTCATCGTCCTTGTGCATTAGGCGCAGGATGGTGCCGGTCTGGCCCAGGCAGTGCAATTCGTCGTGGCGATTGCCTTGCTCGTGGGCATGGGCAAGCGCCATGGTGACCTGTGCGAGTCCCTTCGCATACTCGGCCTGCGCCAGACCGGCGTCGCGGGCGGCGAGGACATCGGCGCTGCGCTTGGTGAGGTGCGACTGATTGAGCAGCAACTTGACAAGAAGATTCTGGTCACCGGATGCCTGCGCGAGTTCGATGCCCTGCGAGAGAAAATACGCCGCTTCGTCCAATCGATTGGACTCGACCAGCGTCGAGCCCAGAGAATTGCAGATGTTGATTTCAAGCGTCTGCAGATTCTGGTCTCGGGCGGCCTTGAGGGCTCGAAGCAGCGACGTCGCGGCGTCGTCCTGCGCGCCCAGCCGATGCTGGCAGATGCCGACGCCGGCAAAGGCGGTCGCGGCACCGGCGAGGTCACCCGACTCCTGGTAGAGCTGCGCAGCTGCGAGCAGATGCTCCAGCGCTGGCATGAAATCGGCAAGATAGAAGTGGCAGCGAGCCAGCGCGTGCCGGGTCTCGGCGTCGATTTGCCGGTCGCCGATCATCGCTGCCAGTGCGCACGCCGACTGCGCCTGCGCGATCGCCTGCTTCGCCTGCCCGGCGCGCGCGAGTTCGGTGGACTGCTCGTTGAGCGCGCGTACCTTCGCCACTGGATCGGCGGGTTCGGCGATGGCCTTGGCGAATGATTCCAGCGTGTCCATGTCGGGATGAATTACCGGTCATGCGGATCTCCGCTGCGCGGAAATGGGGCGGACGGAATCCGTGTGGCAGGGAAGGACATTCTAGAACGGCTGGAGCATTTCCGCCCAGGCGTCGGACGACCGGCCGTGCAGAGGGCATGATCGGTGCGAGCGCCGCGAGATTGACGAACAGGACGGCGATCCTGACGCGCCTGAAACCTGCAGCCTGTTCGCTACAGCACCTCGGCTGCGTGGTCGGCCAGCCGCGAGCGCTCGCCGCGCTGCAGCGTCACGTGTCCGGAATGTGACCAGCCCTTGAACCGGTCGACCACGTAGGTGAGGCCCGAACTTCCCTCGGTCAGGTAGGGCGTGTTGATCTGCGCGATATTGCCGAGACAAACGACCTTGGTGCCCGGCCCGGCCCGCGTGATCAGCGTCTTCATCTGCTTCGGCGTCAGGTTCTGCGCCTCGTCGATGATCAGGAACTTGTTGATGAAGGTGCGGCCCCGCATGAAATTCAGGCTTTTCACCTTGATGCGCGAACGGATCAGGTCGCGGGTGGCCGCGCGGCCCCATTCGCCGGCCTCGTCATCGGTTTTGTTGAGCACGTCCAGGTTGTCCTCGAGCGCGCCCATCCAGGGATTCATCTTCTCTTCCTCGGTCCCGGGCAGGAAGCCGATGTCCTCACCCACGGGCACCGTGACGCGCGTCATGATGATCTCGGTATAGACCTTGAATTCCAGCGTCAGCATCAGACCTGCCGCGAGGGTGAGCAGTGTCTTTCCGGTCCCTGCCTGCCCGAGCAGCGTCACGAAATCGACATCCGGATTCATCAGCAGATTGAGCGCGAAATTCTGCTCGCGGTTGCGCGCGGTGATTCCCCAGACGCTGTTCTTCTGGTGCGTGTAGTCCTTGAGCGTCGACAGCACCGCGGTCTTGCCAGACAACTCCTTGACGATGGAGTAGAACGGCGGCTCGTCCTTCTTCTCCTGATACAGGAACTCGTTCTGGAGCATCGAAGGAATCAGCGGACCGGTCAACCGGTAGTAGGTGTGGCCACCCTGCTGCCACGACTCCATGCCCTTGCCGTGGCGATCCCAGAAGTCGGTCGGAATTTCGCGGCTGCCCGAGTACAGGAGCTCGGTATCCTCCAGGACCTTGTCGTTGAAATAGTCCTCGGCGGCGATGCCCAGCGCCCGCGCCTTGATCCGCATGTTGATGTCCTTCGACACCAGGATCACGCTGCGTTTGGGATGCATCTGCGCCAGATGCATGACGACCGCGATGATCTGGTTGTCCGCCTTGCCACCGGCCAGCGATGGTGGCAACGTCGTCGTGATGGTCTCCGTCTGCAGGTAGAGGCGACCGGTCGCGGCGCCGTTCGACTTGGCATCGAGCGGTATGCCCTTGGCAATTCGCTCGCCGGTCTCGCCGATCGAAGTCACCAGGTCATCCAGAAAGCGCGACACCTGTCGCGCGTTGCGCGCGACCTCGGTCATGCCCTTCTTGTTGTTGTCGAGTTCCTCGAGGGTGAGGATCGGCAAATAGATGTCGTGCTCCTCGAACCGGAAAAGGCTCGTGGGGTCGTGCATCATGACATTGGTATCAAGGACGAAGAGTTTCGTCGCGGACGTAGTTCCGTTCTTGGACGGTTTGCGGGAGGGCAGCAGGTGCAGCGAAGATGGGGCGGGGCGCAGCTTGCGTTCGACCATGGGCCTCCTGGAGGGAAGTGCGACCGCGGCGGGGCGGCCTTCCGACGATGGTACCGCAATCCGTCGGGCGCACAAGGGGTTGTGGTTGGTACCTCGGAACCGGTGCAGATCTTGTGGTGGAAAGGGAACATGCCGGTCCGGGAAGTCGGCGGCCACGGGCGACCAGGGCCGGCACTTCTTCGAGGATGACAATCTTCACATCGGTCATCGACGATCTCCTCGTCGACCCGCGCGACCTGCGACCGGACGGGATCACCCGGCGCGGGCGATGTCCACCGTGGCGAGGAATTCCGGGCCCTGAGTCAGCAGGGTGCCGCTTCGCCCCTCGACCGTTCCCGGGCCGACGCTGCAGCGTGGCAGCGCCATCGGCTCGACGGCTTCAAAGAGTTTCCTGGTTGTTCCCAGTGCCCAGCCCTGCGCCTTCCAGCCCTGAAGCAGTTGCTCGAATGCCGGCGCCAGATGTCCACCCTCAAGCTCGGCGTGCAGCGTGAAGACCTGCGAGTTGGTCCCGCAGTCACGGGTGCGCTCAAGCAGGTGTGCCGCCACGTTTTCCTCGGTGATGCCGTCTACGCCAATCAGTTCGTCCAGCGTGGGCAGTGTCGTCGGAAACTGGGGACAACGGATCAGCTCGGCGTTCCATACCGGCAGGTGTGGAAAGCTGCCGCGACCGTCGGAGCAATAATCGAAGGCGAGTCGCTGCGTCAGCCGCAGCGCGTGTACGTTCATTTGCCAGCCGGCGGCGCCGTGCGTACGTGGCGGCTCGCGCATGATGTCCGTGTAGCGCTCGCAGGCGCGACGCATCTCGTCGCTCGTCCACTGCGCGTCGGCGCTGCCGACGCCGTCCTGCCAACGGATGTGATCCCAGCAGTGCACACCGGTTTCGTGGCCCGCGTCGCGCACCCGCTGCATGACGTCGGCGGCGCGCCGGCCGATATCCGGCCCAGGCAGCAAGGTGCCGTAAAGGAGTGTCTTCACTCCATAGTGTTTCACCACCGACGTGCGTCGAACCTTGCCGACGAACCCGGGACGGAACACGCGTTTGATGGCGCGGCCGGTGTGATCCGGCCCGAGCGAGAACAGGAAGGTGGCGGTGAGGTCGTGCTTGCGCAACAATTCGATCAGCGCCGGCACGCCCTCACGGGTGCCGCGCAGCGTGTCCACATCGATCTTGAGCGCGAGGTGCATCGGTACCGGCTGCAATCATTCCACGAGACGTCGGGCCTCTGCGACCTGTCCCCGGTACGCGTCGAAAATGCGCTTCAGCGCGTCGTCCATCCCGACCGTCGGCCGCCAATCGAGGTCGGCGCAGGTGTTGGTGATCTTCGGCACGCGATTCTGCACGTCCTGGTAGCCGCGGCCGTAGTAGGCGTCGGCCGTGGTCTCCACGATCTGCACCTGCGCGGCGCTCTCGGCATATTCGGGATAGCGCCGCGCCAGCGCCAGCATCGCTTCTGCAAGCTCGCGCACCGACCAGTTGTTGGTGGGATTGCCGATGTTGTAGATCTTGCCCGACGCCACGCCGCCGGGATTGTCGATGATCTTCAGCAGTGCATCGATTCCGTCATCGATGTAGGTGAACGCGCGCTTCTGCGTCCCGCCGTCGACCAGCTTGATCGGCTCGCCGCGCACGATGTGGCCCAGGAACTGGGTGATGACGCGTGAGCTTCCTTCCTTCGCCGTATTGATCGAGTCGAGCCCGGCGCCTATCCAGTTGAACGGCCGGAACAACGTGTAATCGAGACCCTCCTGCATGCCGTAGGCGTGAATCACCCGATCCATCAACTGCTTGGCGCAGGAATAGATCCAGCGTGGCTTGTTGATCGGCCCGAGCACCAGTTCGGAAAACTCGGAGTCGAACTCGGCGTCGCGCGACATGCCGTAGACCTCGGAGGTCGACGGGAAGACGATGCGCTTGCCGTAGCGCACGCAGGCGCGCACGATCGGCAGATTGGCCTCGAAGTCCAGTTCGAAGACCCGGAGCGGCTCGCGCACGTAGGTGGCGGGTGTGGCGATCGCAACCAGCGGGAAGACGACGTCGCATTTCTTGACGTGGTACTCGATCCATTCGCGGTTGATCGTGATGTCGCCTTCGAAAAAATGAAACCGCGGTTCAGCGGCGAAATCCGTGATGCGGTCCGCCTGCATATCCATGCCGTAGACATCCCAGTCGGTTGCGTCGATGATTCGACGCGACAGATGGTGGCCGATGAAGCCGTTGACGCCTAGGATCAGCACGCGTTTCATGTATCGTTCCGGAGCGGGATAAACGCCTATTCTACCGCCGGAGGTGCGTCGGGCCGGAGAGGCCACCTTGGGCTCGAAAGATGATTGCCGCCGCGCCTGCGCCGGTTCGGTGCGCTCATCCTGCCGGACTCGTCAGCGAGATTTCCTGTCCGAACCGACGCTCAAAGGTATCGACGTCAACGACCAGGGAATCAATTTCCAGCGCGATTACCCGCAGCGTGCCACCGCCGCCGCAATGCGCGACCAGCATTCCGGCCTCCACCCGCAGCACCGGTTGCGCCGGCACGCCATCCGGCGCGAGCACACGGGTTTGCAGGACACGCGCGGGGTGGCCGGCGATCGAGGTCAGCGCTCCCGGATACGGCGGCGCGACCGCACGCACCAGGTTGTGGATCTGCGCGGCGGGCCTCGACCAGTCGATGCGGCCATCTTCCGGGGTGCGCCCGCCATGGTACGAGCCGGAGGCCAGATCGACCGGCAGGCGTGGCGCGGTGCCCGCCAGCAGCGTCGGCATCACGCGGTCGAGCGCCATCTCGGCGGCGACCGTTACCTTGTCGAACACCTCGCGCGCGGTGTCGTCGGGAAGCACCGGCACTGTGCACTGCGCGACGATGTCGCCGGAGTCGGGCTTCGCCGCCATGTGATGCAGCGTCGCCCCCGTTTCACGCTCGCCATGCAGCACCGCCCAGTTGACCGGGGCGCGTCCGCGATATTTCGGCAGCAACGATCCATGCATGTTGAGCGCGCCGCGTGTCGGCAATGCCAGCAGGGCGGGCCCGAGCATCCGCCGATAGTAGAAACTGAACAGGAAATCCGGAGCGAGCGCGCGGATTCGGGCGAGCACTTCCGGAGCATTGGGATCATCCGGTGCGAGCACCGGTATGCCGTAGCTCGCCGCAACCTCGGCAACGCGTTCGAACCACAGCGTCTCGCGGGGATCGTCGGCGTGGGTGACCAACAACGGCACCCGCACGCCGTGCGCGAGCAACACGCGCAGGCAACGCGCGCCGACATTGTGGTAGGCGAAGACGACGCCGGTGGTCATCATCCGCGCGATCTCCGGACGCGCTCGTGGCAATCTGGCCGCGGCGACTGCCGGTGAATCACACGCGAACGTCCGGCGTGACGTCTTGCAGAATATCCTGCGGCGTCCCTTCGAGGACGGCGAGGACCGTGTAGCGCGGTCGGTCGCGTACCTGTTGGTAGATACGCCCCACGTATTCGCCGACCAGGCCGACACCGAACAGCACGACGCCGGTCAGGAAGAACTGGAGGATGTCGCGGTCCCAGATCGCGGTCAGTCCGCCCATGTAGTCCCCGGCGACGAGGCGTTGCACGACCACGATGGCGTAGAGCAGCAGCGACATTGCCGCGACGAACATGCCGATGAGCGAAAAAGCCTGCAGCGGCACCAGCGAAAATCCGGTGACGAGGTCGAAATTGAGCCGGACCAGCCTGTAGAGCGAATATTTTGATTCGCCGGCCATGCGTTCCTCGTGTTCCACCTCCACCTCGGTCGGATTGTGCGCGAAGGTATAGGCGAGCGCGGGTATGTAGGTGCTGACCTCACGACTCGCCGCGACCGCGTCGACGATGCTGCGCGCGTAGGCTCGCAGCATGCAACCCTGGTCGGTCATGTGAATCCGGGTGATGCGCTCACGGAGCCGGTTCATCATTCGTGACGCCGCGCGGCGCCACCAGGCGTCCTCGCGCGTGCGCCGCACACCGCCGACGTAGTCGTGACCCTTGTCCATTGCGGCCAGCAGCTGGCCGATCTCCTCCGGCGGATTCTGCAGGTCCGCGTCCAGCGTGACCACGCGGTCGCCGCGCACGCGCTCGAATCCGGCGAGGATCGCCATGTGCTGGCCGTAGTTCGCATTGAACAGCACGACGCGGGTCACGTCGGGCCGCGCGAGATACTGGTCCTTGAGCAATGCGGCGGAACGGTCGCGACTGCCGTCGTTGACGAAGATGACCTCGTAGGTGGTGCCGAGCGCGTCGAGCGACGGATAGAGGCGGGCGAACAGTGCCGCAAGGCCTTCCTCCTCGTTGTAAACCGGGATGACGACCGACAACTGCGGCGTGGACATGGCGCGATCGCTCAGCGGCGGTGTGCGGCGAGCACGTCCGCGCAGGCGGAAACGACGCGGTCGACGTCGCGATCGGTCATCGCAGGAAAGAGCGGCATGGTCAGGGTGGTGTCGGCGATATGCTCGGTGAACGGGAGGTCGCCGCGATGATAGCCGAAGCGGCGGAACAGCGTGGCGAGGTGGGCGGCTTCGTAGGAGACGCCGGTGCCGATGCCGCGGGCATGCAGCGCCTCGCGGAAGCCCTGGCGGCTCAAGGTGATGTCTGCCAGCGGAAGCAGCGGCGCGAACATGTTCCAGCTGTGTCCCGCGGTGTCGCCGGCATGACCCGGATGCGGCAGTTCGCAGGCCGGGTCGGTGCGGAAGCGCTCGAAATAGCGGGCGGCGAGGGCACGCCGTCGCGCGTTGAATTCGGGCAGTCGAGCCAGTTGGCGCAGACCGATGGCAGCGTTGACATCGGGCAGATTGAACTTGCCTCCGGCCGCCACGACGTCACGGGTGCCGTCGGGCTGCCGGCGAATGCCATGGAAACGCAGCACTTCGATTTCCCGGGCTTCATGTTCGGTGCCGACGACCAGCGCGCCGCCCTCGATCGTCGTCATATTCTTGTTCGGATGAAAGCTGAAAACGCAGATGTCGCCGAAGCTGCCGATCGGCCGACCGCGCCACGCCGAGCCGATCGCCAGCGCGGCGTCTTCGATCACCCTCAGGCCATGCTGGTCGGCGAGCGCAAGGAGCGCGTCCATGTCACAGGGCAGGCCGGCAAAATGCGTCGGCATGATCGCGCGGGTGCGCGGGCCGATTCGCGCTGCCGCGGCCTCGAGGTCGAGGTTGCGAGTGCCGGGGACGACGTCGACGAACACCGGCGTGGCGCCGACCTTGACGATCATGTTCGGCGCGGCAAAGAAGGTCATCGCCGGAGTGATCACCTCGTCGCCCGGGCCGATTCCCGCGAGCCGCAGTGCGATCTCGAGCGCCGCCGTCGCCGAAGACACCACGCGGACATGTCGATCGCCCATACTCGCTGACAGCGCGGCCTCGAACGCGGTGACCTTGGGGCCGCTGGTGATCCAGCCTGAGCGCAGGACGTCGGCCACGTCGGCGATGGTCGCCTCGTCGAGCGTTGGCCGGGCAAAGGGCAGATAGTCAGGCGGGGTCATCGCGGCGGTCGGATCAGCTGCGTGCGACGAGCCAGACACCGAGCACGATGAAGCCGATGCCCAGCCAGCGGGTGACGGTCACGGCCTCGCCGAACAGATAATGCGCGGCGACCGCGTTGATCACATATCCCAGCGAAAGCAACGGGTAGGCCACCGAGACCGGTACCCGCGACAGCCCCATGATCCAGACCAGGAGACTTACCATGTAAAAGACGACGCCGGCGACGAAATGACCCTGCGTGCCCATGCGCCAGAGCATGTCCCACCAGTTGTCCCGGGTGAGCGTGATCACGCCAAGCGAATTGGTGCCGGCCTTGAGCAGCAACTGTGCGCCGGCGTTCAGCAGGACGCCGGTGAACAGGAAGGCGAAGGCGGACCAGGTCATTTGTCGTGGCTACCCGTCAGCGGCGCGAGACGAAGACCCGCCGCGTATCGCGCGCCAGCGTGCGCAGTGGCACACCGCGCTTGAGCAACTCCGCCGCCTTGTCGTGCGACATGAGCGCATACGCCTGCGGCGCCGCTTCCCAGAGATTGATCCAGTCGTGCAGATGGTAGGCCTTGTGCGGTTCGGCGATGATACCCAAGGTCATCTCGTCGCGGTATTCGACGGGAGGCGTCGGGCGCTGCAGGTAGAACGGCAGCGTCTGGTCGTAGCTGGCGACCTGAAAAACGGGGAACGCGGGATCGAGCGGGCCGCCGTTGGTGCGCTGCGCGGCGGCGAGGATATCCCATGACGAGCGCGTCTCCCGAAACACGTCGTGACCGAGGAAAGCGACCTGCAGGCCGAGCAGCGAGAACAGCGACAGCGCGGCGATGCCCAGTGTCTTGGCGGCGGCGCCGCCGTTGCGGAACAGCGCGAAGGCCACGATGCCCGCCGCCGAAAAGGCGACCAGCGCCGCGCCTGCCCATGGCTTGAACATCCGGAAAATGTCGATTGGCGTGCGCTCGGTGGCAATCTGCGCGAACAGGCGCTCGGCATACCCCAGGTACGCGAGCAGCAACAACGGTCCGCAGATCACCAGCGGCAGCACCAGCCAGGACAACGCCTTCGACGACGTTCGCGTGAGTTCGAAGCCCAGGACCAGCGCGAGCGCGGGAAACATGGGCAGAATGTATCCGGGCAGCTTCGAGCCCGAGGCACTGAAGAAGATGAAAACGAAGGCCGCCCAGGCGATGCAGAAGCGTCCCCAGGAAAAACCATTGTCGGCGATCGGTGCCTGCCGCCAGCTGCGCGGCAGCGTGACCGCCCAGATCAGCAGCCAGGGCATCATGCCGACGACGAACCAGGGCACGAAGTAGTACCAGTCGCCCTCGCGATTGTGCGACGTGGTGAGAAAACGCTGGAAGTGTTCGTGGATGAAAAAAAATCGTGCGAACTCCGGGTTGGCATTCGAGACCAAGATGAACCACGGTGCGGCGAGGATCAGGAACACCGCGAGTCCGGGCAGCAGGTGCAGGCGCCGCCATGGGCCGGTATCGCGGGTGGCGAGCGTGTAGGCGACCAGCGCCCCGCCGGGAATCACCAGGCCGATCAGACCCTTGGTCAGCGTCGCGCCCGCGGCTGCGGCATAGGCAGCCAGCATCAACGCGCGTTGCGCAGTCGCGGACAACGCCGGACGCTGCGCGAGCAAAAACGCGCACAGGGTCAGCGCGAGCCAGAACGACAGCATCGAGTCCAGCGACAGGAACAGTCCAATGCCCGCGTGCCAGATGGCGCCGACCAGCACCAGTGCGGCGTAGGCGCCGGTAGCGCCATCGACGAGCCGGGCCCCGGCGAAGCCGACCGCAAGCACGGCGAACAGTCCAGCCAGGGCGGCAGGCAGCCGGGCTGTCCATTCGTTGACTCCCAGCACTTCGAATGCGGCGGCACCCACCCAGTACTGCAGGGGGGGCTTCTCGAAGTACTTGAGGTCGTTCAGTCGCGGCGTCACAAAATCGCCGCTGACCGCCATTTCCCGCGCAATTTCGGCGTAGCGTCCTTCGTCGGGGTGCAGCATCTTGCGCACGTCCAGCGGGCCCAACCAGATGGTGAGGGCGCTGAGCGCGAGCAGCCACCAGGCGCTGCGGGGAAGGGAGGCGAGCATGGGACGAGGGGCGTGGGTCGGGAAGCACGCGACACGCGCGGGACCACAGCATTCTACCGTGCCCGAATCCGGTCGATTCGCACCGTCGTCCTCGCGCCGCCGCCGCGTCCTTTTCTTGCACCCCGCGCGTGTTTGCGAATACCATCAGCAATGAACAAGAGCTGCGCCCGTCTCCGCCGTGGTCGGCCAACCTGTTGCGGGTCTTCCCGCCGGCGGCGTCGCGCGCGTTTCCCGGCCTGACGGCCAACGTCGGGCCAAAATTTCCCGCACAGCCGCCGGCGCGATGCCCTGGCGGCTTTTTCATGGTTGAGAAGGCACTCCCGATGACCGCAGCACTGGTTCTCTACGACAACTACACGCGCTCGATGCGCCGGTTCGAACCGCTCGATCCCGCGGGTCCGGTCGGGCTGTACACCTGCGGGCCGACGGTCTACGACTATCAGCACATCGGCAACTTTCGCACCTTCCTGTTCGAGGACGTATTGAAGCGTGTGCTGCGCTGGAACGGCCACGAGGTGCGGCACGTGATGAACATCACCGACGTGGGCCACCTGACCTCCGACGCCGACACCGGCGAAGACAAGATGGAGAAAGGAGCGCGGCGAACCGGCAAGACCGCCTGGCAAATCGCGCAGCTGTACACGGACGATTTCGTCGAGAACCTGGCGCGGCTCAATATCGAGGCTGCGACCGTGCTGTGCCGAGCGACCGACCACATCGCAGGGCAGATTGACTTCATCGTCGACATCGAACGCAACGGCTACGCGTACTCGACGGCCGACGGCGTGTACTTCGACACCTCGAAGCAGAAGGACTACGGCCATCTGGCACGACTCTCCCTCGAAGGCCAGGAGGCCGGCAAGCGCATCGACGTGGCCGACAAGCGCAATCCGACCGACTTTGCCTTGTGGAAATTCTCGACCCCGGGCGAGCGCCGGCAGATGGAGTGGGACAGTCCCTGGGGGCGGGGTTTTCCGGGCTGGCACATCGAGTGTTCGGCGATGGCTCAGAAGTACCTGGGCAACTATTTCGATATCCATTGCGGCGGCGAGGATCACATCCCCGTCCATCACACCAACGAGATCGCGCAAACCCAGGCGCGGGTGGGCACGCGGCTCGCCAACTTCTGGCTGCACGGCTATTTTCTGCTGATGGACGACACCAAGATGGCGAAGTCCGCGGGAGAGTTCCTGCGCGTGCAGTCGCTCATCGAGCGCGGCTACGACCCGCTGGTCTATCGTTATCTCTGTCTGACCGCGCACTACCGGACGCAGATGAGCTTTTCCTGGGACTCCATGGACGCCAGCACGACCGCGCTCGACCGGATGCGGCAGGGCGTTCACGCACTGCGCGACCTGCCCGAGGTCGCGCCATCGTCCGAGTACCTCGAGCGCTTCACTGCACAGATCAACGATGACCTCAACCTGCCGCGCGCGCTCGCCGTCGCCTGGGAGGTGCTCCGCGGCGAGTTGCCGCCGGACGTCAAGCGGGCCACCCTCCTGCACTTCGATGCGGTGCTGGGCCTTTCGCTCGCCGCATGGGCGCCTCGCGACGACGTGGCGCCACCCGAAATCGCGGCGCTGGCGGAGGGCAGGCTGGCCGCGCGCAAGGCAAAGGCGTGGGCGGAGGCCGACCGCTTGCGGGCAGAACTCGCCGGCGCCGGGTGGGAGATGGAGGACCGTCCAGATGGGTATCGGCTGAAGCGGCGCTGAATCCGGAGCGCTTCCCGACCGCGTCCAGCGCCACGCGGTCAGTTCCTGGAGTTCGCCGATGGCCCCTGCATCCGAGCGGGCCACCCGTGACAGCAAGTTCGCCAGGTGTGCGGCGCGATCGGCAGGAGTCCCGCCAAGGTCCACGCGGGTCAGCCGCGCGACCGCTGCTTTTGCCAGAGGACGTCGGGTTGGGCGCCGGCGCGATTGAGCGCACGTGCGAGCACGAACAGGAGGTCGGACAGACGATTGAGGTAGATGCGGGCGGGCGTGCTGATGGTTTCGGTCTCTGCGGCGGCAACCAGCGCGCGCTCGGCACGGCGGCAGACCGTACGCGCCACGTGCGCAAGCGCCGCGGCGCGCGTGCCGCCCGGGAGGATGAATTCCTTCAGCGGTGCAAGCGAGTCATTGACGCGTTCGACCTCCAATTCGAGGCGCGCGACGTGTGCATCGGTGACGGCACTCGCGCCGGGAATCGAGAGTTCGCCGCCCAGATCGAACAGGTCATGCTGGACGTCGGTCAGGCAGCGTGCCGTGTCGTCCGGCAGTCCTTCGGCGAGCAGGACGCCCAGGACCGAGTTCAACTCGTCGACCGCGCCGATGGCCTCGATGCGCAGCGAATCCTTGGCCACGCGCGAGCCGTCGCCAAGCCCGGTGGTTCCCGCGTCGCCGGTACGCGTGACGATTTTCGAAAGTCGGTGACCCATGGGTTGCGCGCAGCCTGGATGGTGGCAATGGGGCAGCGTAGCGAATTCGGCGAGGGCCGGCAAGCGCGGTGTCTGCCCCGCAATTTGCTACGATTGCGGGATCGAACCCGGGCCGTCGCAAGAGGAAACCCGCCATGAATCCCTACCAGCAGGGGCTGGACCGTAATCCGGCCAATTTCGCGGCGCTTACGCCGTTGTCCCTCATCGCCCGGACCGCGTACATCTGGCCGCAGCGAACCTCGGTGATCCACGGTACCCGTCGTTACACCTGGGGCGAGACCTATGCCCGCTCGCGGCAATTGGCCTCAACGCTTGCCAGGAGTGGAATCGGACACGGCCAAACGGTGGCGGCAATGCTCGCCAATACGCCCGAAATGGTCGAGGCGCACTTCGGCGTCCCGATGGCCGGTGCGGTGCTCAACACGCTCAATACGCGACTGGACGCGGCAACACTGGCGTTCATGCTCGATCACGCGGAGGCCAGGGTGCTGCTGACCGACACCGAGTTCTCCGGAGTGGTGAGCGAGGCGCTGAATCTGGTCCGGCGCAAGCCGCTGGTGATCGATGTCGCCGACGCCCTGGGGCCGGGCGGGGATCGGCTCGGCGAGACGGATTACGAGGCTTTCATCGCGAGCGGGGATCCGGATTTCGCGTGGCAGCCGCCTGCCGACGAGTGGGATGCGATCTCGCTCAATTACACGTCCGGCACGACCGGCACCCCCAAGGGCGTGGTCTATCATCATCGCGGCGCCTATCTCAACGCCGTGTCGAACATCGTCGACTGGGGAATGCCGCGGCATTCGGTCTTCCTGTGGACGCTGCCGATGTTTCACTGCAACGGCTGGTGCTTCGCCTGGACGATGGCGGCCAACGCCGGAATCAATGTCTGCCTGCGCAAGGTCGAGGCGGGGGCGATATTCGACGCCATCAGGGCGCACGGAGTCACCCATTACTGCGGCGCACCGATCGTGCATTCGCTGCTCATCAACGCCGCCGACGACATGAAGCGCGACATCGGGCACCGCGTCTCGGGGCTGGTCGCTGCCGCCGCACCGCCGGCGGCGATGATCGAAGGGATGGAGCGTCTCGGTTTCGACCTCACGCATGTGTACGGACTCACCGAAACCTACGGCCCGGCGGCGGTATGCGCGAAACACGAAGAGTGGAACGCTCTGTCGATCGGCGAGCGCACCGAACGCAACGGCCGCCAGGGCGTGCGCTACACGATGGCAGAAGGCATGACCGTGATGGATCCCGAGACCATGCGCGAGGTCCCCCGCGACGGCGAGACCATGGGCGAGATCATGTTCCGAGGCAACATCACGATGAAGGGTTATCTCGCCAACCCGGTGGCGACCTCCGAAGCCTTTGCCGGCGGTTGGTTCCATTCCGGCGACCTTGCCGTGATGCAGCCGGACGGCTACATCAAGATCAAGGACCGCAGCAAGGATGTCATCATCTCGGGTGGCGAGAACATCAGTTCGCTCGAGGTCGAGGACGCGCTCTACCGCCATCCTGCGGTAGTTGCGGCCGCCGTCGTCGCGCAACCCGATCCGAAGTGGGGCGAAATTCCCTGTGCATTCGTCGAACTCAAACCCGCTGCGACGGCCACCCAGGACGAATTGATCGCTCATTGCCGGCAGTTGCTGGCCAGATTCAAGGTGCCGCGCAGGATTGTTTTCTGCGAATTACCGAAGACCTCCACCGGCAAGATCCAGAAATTCCTGCTGCGCGAGCAGGTCAGTTCGACCGAGGCCATCGAGTGATGCCGGCGACGACCGCAAGCATGCGCTTGTGCGCCGGCCGCCAGGCACCGGGACGCCGCTGCCGCCGCGTGCCTGATCTTGGTCGTTGCCCAATGCAACCTGACAGGAGCCTGCGATGAACGCAACACAAGACGCCACCGTACAACCGCTGCTGCTGCGCGAGGACGATGGCGGAATTGCCACGCTCACGCTCAACCGGCCGGCGCAGTTCAACGCGATCAACGGGGCGATGCTCACCGAGATGCAGGTCGCGCTCGATGCCATTGCCGACGATGCGTCGGTCCGGATCATCGTCGTCGCGGGCGCCGGTCGCGCGTTCTGTCCCGGCCACGACCTCAAGGAGATGCTCGCCAATTCGAACGAGGCGTTTGTCGGCGATCTGTTCCGTCGTTGCTGCAACGTGATGCTGACGCTGCGGCGGGTCCCGCAGCCGGTGATCGCGAAGGTCCACGGAATCGCGACGGCGGCAGGCTGCCAGATCGTCGCGGCCTGCGACCTTGCCGTGGCCGAAGCGGACGCGCGATTCGCGACGTCGGGGATCAATTTCGGACTGTTCTGCGCGACGCCCGGCGTGCCCGTGTCGCGCAACATCGCGCAGAAGCGCGCCTTCGAGATGCTGATGACCGGCGAATTCATCGACGCGGCGACGGCGCTCGACTGGGGACTGGTCAACCGCGTGGCGCCGGCTGCGCGGCTGGACGCCGAGGTTGCGGCGCTCGCCCGGCAGATGATGGACAAGCCGCGCGCGGTGATCGCCGCGGGCAAGCGGTTTTTCTATGACCAGCTCGAACGCCAGCTCGAGGATGCGTACGCCGAGGCAAGCCGCGAGATCACCAGGAGCATGCTGGCCGCCGAGGCGCAGGAAGGCGTTGGTGCGTTCGTCGAGAAGCGTCCGCCGCGCTGGCAGCCATGATGGCGGGCGGAACGCCGCCCGGAACGCCGCCCGGAACGGCGCGAAGGGCGGATTCCGGCGTTTCGGGGTGGCGTCAGGTTCACGCTGCGTGCAGGCCCCGGCCCACGACATGATCCGCGTCGCCCGAGGCCGAGCCTGCGTGTCGCCGGATCGGAAGGCTGCGCAGCCCCGTCGGGAGGCGAACGATGGCTGAGGCCGCCCGGACGAATGCTGCGCCGGCCGTCCCGCTGCTCGCGGTGCGCGGTCTCAACGCCTGGTACGGCGAGTCGCATGTCCTGCATGGTGTCGACTTCGAGGTGGCGCCGGGCGAGGTCGTGACGCTGCTCGGCCGCAACGGTGCCGGCAAGACGACGACGCTCAAATCGATCATGGGCATCGTGCCGCGCCGCAAAGGGACAATCCTGTTCGAGGGCCGCGATACCGTGCGACTGCCGTCCAATCGCGTCGCGCGACTGGGCATCGCCTATTGTCCGGAAGAGCGCGGGATTTTCGCCAGTCTTTCGGTCGAGGAGAACCTGCTGCTGCCGCCGGTGGTCAGGCCGGGCGGACTGAGCCTGGCGCAGATTTTCGAGCTGTTCCCGAACCTCTCCGAGCGGCGGGCGAGCCAG
>JAQBEY010000010.1:0-14635 GCA_032123655.1 Betaproteobacteria bacterium | reverse complement strand
GGCAGGCGGTCATGACAGTCGCCGCGCCCGACTATCTCAATCCGGCGCTGCCGGCGGACCTGCGCCGCGTGCGCATGCCGGTGGTCGAGGCGACGGTGGAATCGCTCGAAGGCTACGGTCTGCTGGTCGACGACCCTGACGCCTGCAAGGTCGAAATCGTGCGCTGGCCGGCGCGGGGCACGCGTCCCGTCGATTCGGATTCCGGCGACGAGGGCGGCACCACCGAGGGCGTGTTCGTCAGCGAGTGGAAGGGTGACGTGCTCTACGGTCGCAACGAGGCGGTCGATGGGCACTACATCCTGGCTTACGCCGACGAGCCCACGCGGGCCGACGAAACGCATTCGCGGCCGCCGTCGCGCATGCTGCTGTGGCATTGCAACTACCACCCGGACGGCGGACAGCTCTTCTTCCCGCTCGACGCGCAGCCGTTCCACGTGCCGCTGGCGCTGCCCGGCGACGACGTGACGCCGGAGCGCTTCGTCTGCTTTCGGTTCGACGGCAGGCAGGGGCTCTACATTCATCCGGACATCTGGCACGAGGGGGTGTTCGCCTGCGCCGGAACGCAGCGCTTTCTCGACCGGCAGGGCGCAGTGCATGCGCGCGTGTCGGTGGACTTTGCGCGCGAGTTCGGCTGCCTGCTCGAGGCGCCGCTGCCGTAGCGCAGACTTGCGCCATTTCCGGCGCGCGGCGAGCGTTCGCTCTGCCGGCAGGTCGGTGGTCGGAAACGCTGCAATGGGAACTGGCAGGGAGGCGTCGGTGGGAGGCGACACAGACAGCACGGTCAATTCACCGGCTCCGGCAGGGGACGCGGACGCGTTCCCGATCATCGACGCGCACCAGCATTTCTGGGACCCGTCGCTCCGCCACTACCCGTGGCTCAGCGCCGAGCCGCGCCTGCCGTTTCGCTACGGCGACTACGGATCGATCTGTCGCCGCTACCTGCCGCCCGACTACCGCGCGGACACCCTGCCGTATGACATAGAAGGCACGGTCTTCGTCGAGGCCGAGTCGGACCCCGGGGACCCGGTCGGGGAAACACGCTTCATCGACCAGTTGCGTCGAGAGTTCGGACTGCCCAACGTGATGGTGGCGCAGGCCTGGCTCGACGCAGCGAATGTAGCCCAGGTGCTCGAACAACAGGCCGCGTTCTCGTTCGTGCGCGGCGTGCGCAACAAGCCACGTGCGAACCCATCGCCCGATGACGCGGCGCCAGGCGGCGCCACCGACGCCGGTTGGCGTTCCGGATTCGCGGAACTCCACCGCCATGGCCTGCGCTTCGACCTGCAGACGCCTTGGTGGCATCTATCCGAGGCTGCCCGCCTGGCGGCGGACTTTCCCGGCACGCCGATCATACTCAACCATGCGGGTCTGCCTTCCGATCGCAGCGACGAAGGTATCGCTGGATGGAGACGGGCGATGACGATTCTGGCCGCCCAACCGAACGTCAGTGTCAAGATCTCGGGGCTCGGCCAGCGCGGTCAGGCGTGGACGCCGGCCGCCAACGGCGATATCGTGCGCAGGGTGATCGATCTATTCGGAGTCGAGCGCTGCATGTTCGCCAGCAATTTTCCGGTCGACAGTCTGTGTGCAACGTTCGCGGACATATTCGGCGGATTTCGGGAAATCGTGCGTGATTTTTCAGCAATGGAACTACGGGCACTTTTTCACGATAACGCCATTCGAATCTACGACATGCGATGAATGAGCCACTTCCCCGTCTCGGATATGTCGGCATCGGCCTGATGGGTCTGCCGATGGTCAAGCGCCTGCGCTCGCTGGGCTATTCGGTCAACGCCTGCGACATCGTTCCGGAAAGAATGCACGCGGCGCAGGCGCTCGGCGCGCGTGCGTCAACGTCGCCGGCCGATGCCGTGCGCGATGCGGAATTCATCCTGCTCAACCTTCCGACGACCGATGCAGTGGAGGAGGCCGTCTTCGGGACCAAAGGTGCGGTGACGGCGCTCGCGCCGCCGCAGCTCGTGATCGATTTTTCCACGGTCAAGGTCGACAAGGGGCGGGCATTCGCCGCCAGGCTGCGCGAGAAGACCGGCTGCGGCTGGGTGGATGCGCCGGTGTCCGGCGGTCCGCCTGCATCGGGGAGCGGAACACTAACTGTGATGGCTGGCGGAGAGGTGGGCGACATCGCCCGCGTGGCGCCGCTGATGGCGCATCTTGCCGGCCAGTTCACGCACATGGGTCCTGTCGGCGCGGGGCTGGTCGCCAAGATGATCAACCAGCTCATTGTCGGCAGCACGCACGCGGTGCTCGCGGAGGCGTTGCTCATGGCGGAGGCGGCGGGAATCGACGCCGCGCGCATTCCGGAATGTCTGTCCGGCGGGTACGCCGACAGCTCGCTGCTGCAAAAGGTCTATCCACGAATGGTCATGCGCGACTTTGCGCCGCAGGGCTACGCGCGGCAGATGTTGAAGGACCTCGAAATGGTCAGCGAATTCGCGGGCGGCTTGAAGGCGCCGTCACCGATGACCGGTGAGGCGCTGTCGCTGTACCGGATGTTGATACACCAGGGATTTGCCGAACTCGATTCCGCGGCGGTGTTCAATCTGTACGAAAGACCGCCGCAAGGCCGAGGCTGAGGCCGAGGGATGGCCCCGACCCCGGACCCTGCCCACCCGGTCCCGGCGCCGTCCGGAACTGTCTAGCCGGTCCGGGCGTAGACGCGAGTGTCGCGCAGGCTGCCATCCGGCGCGACGCGCTCGTGGCGCAGGGTACCCTCGAGCGAAAATCCAGCCTTGTCGCAGACGCGCGCGGCACCGCGGTTCGCGTCATCGATGATGATCTCGACCCGTCGCGCGCCGAGTGTCCCGAAGGCCAATGCGGCGAGACCGTGTACCGCCTCGGTGACGAGGCCGCGACCGCTCATTGAAACGCGGCACCAGAAGCCGATCTCGAATCGCGGAATTTTCCAGTCGATCCGGTGCAGGCCGCTGCTGCCAACCAGTTCGCCGCTGCCGCGATCAAGCAGCAGGAATGGCAGGTCGCGACGGGCGATGAAATTGGCGTAACTCAGGCGACAATAGCTTTCGGACGCTTCGGCGGTTGGTTCCGCCACTGCCCAGGGCAGCGACGCGGGGAACTCGCGCAGCGCAGCGATCGACTCGACCACGGCGGCATGCAGCATCGCGCCATCGCCCGGTCGAGGGCAACGCAGTTGCAGGCGATCGGTGTCGAGCGACTCGGGGATCGAACGCAGCAGCGGGTTGGTCATGAACGCGTCAGACGCCACGAACATCGCCGTTGAAGTTGGCTGCGCGGCAGTTCTGCATCCGCAGGGCGACTCTTTCGGCCGAGGGAAGTTTCAGTACCGGCGGCCGCTCAGAACTTGCCATACTTGTCGTACGCCTCGATGGGATCCATGCCTTCGATCAAGGCGCGGCGCATCTCGCTTTCGGTGGAGACGACCTCCTCGGTCCTGGTCACCACTTCCTCCGCCAGCGCGTGGGGAATGATCACCACGCCGTCGCGGTCGCCGAGCAGGTAGTCGCCGGTTGAGATGGTCACGCTGCCGATGGTCACCGGTTCGCCGTAGCTGTCGGGAATCCAGCGCTGGACGATATCCGACGGCGTCAGGAACGAACAGAACACCGGAAACCCCTGCTGCAGGACCAGGTCCGTGTCGCGGGAGCCGCCGTCAACCACGTAGCCCAGAACACCGCGGGCCTGCAGCGTCTGCGCCGACAGCTCGCCCATCAGCGCGACCTCGTGGTTGTTGGGTTGACAGACGACGACATGGCCCGTCGGCGCGCGGGCGAGCAAGGTGCACCAGCCGAGCAGGGTTTCATGGCGGGTGCGGGTGCGGTCGATGTGGCCGGACACGGTCCAGACCGGCCCGGCCAGCTTGCAGCCGGGGGCGATCGCCTTGATTGCCGGAGGAAGCACGATGTCCTCGTGCCCCATCATGCGCAACACATCGTGGACCGCGCCGGTATAACAGGCGGCCAGTCGCTCGGTCAGGGTGTCCATGGCGGGTCATTCTCCATTTCATGCAGCTGCCCGGCGCTGCCGGTTCACGGCGCGCGCCGACGCGCGGCGCATGCACGACAAGTTTGCCTCGCGGTCCGGCGCGGCGCAAGCGCGGAAGGCACGCATCGTGCCGCGCTCAGAACAACTCGGCCTGCGCAGTGGATCGGCGCGGCGGGCGAAAACGGGAGGTATCCAATGGCGTCCGGTCGCTCGTGAGCGCGTGGCGCCGGCAGGCGAGGTCGAAACGCCTGTCGATCAGATCGGCAATGGTGCCCTGGCCGCGCATTCGCGTGCCGAAGCGGGCGTCGTAATCGCGGCCGCCGCGGATCTCGCGCACGATGTTCAGCACGTGTTCCGCGCGCAGCGGGTGATGTGCCTGCAGCCAGTCGCGAAATAGCGGCGCAACTTCGCGCGGCAGCCGCAACATGATCCAGCCGGCATGGCGCGCACCATGCGCCGCAGAGGCTTCGAGGATCGCTTCGAGGTCGCGGTCGGTGAGTTGGGGAATCACCGGCGCGACGAGCACGCCGACCGGGACCCCGGTGGCCGCCAGTTTCCGTATCGCCTGCAGCCGACGGTGCGGCGCCGCCGCCCGCGGCTCGAGCGTGCGTGCCATGTCGCGGTCGAGCGTGGTAACCGAAATGCAGACGCGCGCCATGTTCTTCGCCGCCATGGGCGCGATCAGGTCGAGGTCGCGCTCGACCAGCGCGGACTTGGTGACGATCGTGAACGGATGCTCGTGCTCGGTGAGGATTTCGAGGATCTGCCGGGTGATCCGCCATTCCCGCTCGATCGGTTGGTAGGGATCGGTATTGGTTCCCAGTGCGATCGGATCGCAGCGGTAGCCGGGCCGGGCGAGTTCCGCGCGCAGCAGCGCGGGAGCGTCGGGTTTGGCGAACAGGCGGGTTTCGAAATCCAGTCCCGGCGACAGGTCGAGAAAGGCATGCGACGGCCGCGCGTAGCAATACACGCAGCCGTGTTCGCAGCCCTGGTAGGGGTTGATCGACTGCGTGAACGGGACATCAGGAGATTCATTGCGGGCAATGATCGTACGGGGATGCTGAATGGTCACCGTCGTCCTGAGCGGCGGCAGATCTGCGCCCATCGCCACGTCCGGATCGTCGGACGTTGCCGCATCCGCGGCGGTCACGGTCTGCCAGCCGTCGTCGGTCGCCTCGCGGGTCTCGCTGCGAAAGCGATTTTGCGGATTGAACGTCGCACCACGACCTCGCTCGGCGGCGCCGGTGGCGATTCGGCGCAGCGGATCGGGCTGCGGTGCGTGCCGATCCTCGATCGGGGGCTTGTCCTGCTGCATCGCGCCGATTCTACGCCGGCGGCGTTCGCTGTCGATTAGAATCCGGACACGTCCTGGCGGGATGTCGGCAATGACGCGGGGGCATTCGGGGAGCAGGTTTGCGTCGACTGACGATTTTCGCCAAGGGCAATCTAGACGTTCGCGACACGCTGCATTCGCTGCGGGTCGGAGGCCAGGTTCAATGGAACGGGATCAATGAAATCGTACGGACGCGGTTTCCCGGGACCGTGGTTCGGGTCCGGCACGAAACGTCGACTCGCTCGGATGCGCTGCTTGCCGCCGGCGGCAGAATTCCGGAAGCGCTGGCCGAACGCGGTTTGTCGCTTGGCGCCCATCCGCTCGTCGCGCAATTCAGCGATGCCGTTTTCACCACCGACGCCGACGCGATCGTCCTGTCGGTACAGTCCGAGGTGGCGTTCACGCTGGCACGGCATCGGCGCGATGGCTACCTCTTCCATCCGGACCACTGGCGCGCATGGCCGGACGCCGATCGCCGCTGGCTACGCGACGAATTCACGGTCGAGGACCTGCTCGACGTGGCGACGTCGATGCGCAATCTGGAACAGGTTGTGACGCGGCTCAGGCAACATTCGCCAGCACCAGTCGTTATGTACAATCTCAGTTCGGTTGTTCCTGGCGATACGGTTCATTGCCATTCGGGAATCGAGAATGGCCTGTCGACGCGAATCCGTCGCTTCAATCTCGGGGTCATTGAACTTTCACAACGCACGGGGATATCGGTGATCGACGTCGACGCAGTCATTGCGCGCGCGGGGGCCACAGAGACCAAGCTCGACGCAATGCACCTCAAGGCGCTCGGCTGCCGCCTCGTTGCGGAAGAGACGGTACGGGTGCTGGAGGATCTCGGCTGCTTTGCGCCGGCCGGGTGATGGCGATGCAGGTCAGTGTCGTCGTGCGGTCGAAGGACGAAGCCGACCGCCTTCGCTTGACGCTGGCGTCGCTGGCGCGGCAGACGATGTCGGCTGAGGTCGTGGTCGTCGACGACGGTTCGAGTGATCATACCGCCGCCGTGCTGGCGGAGGCCGCGCATTCCCAACCGCTGACGATCATCCGGCACGACGTTGCCCACGGGCGCTCGGATGCCTCAAGCGCCGGTGCCCGCGCCGCCACCGGTGAGGTACTGATTTTTCTCGATGGCGACACGCTCGCGGCGCCGGAGATGGTGGCGCGGCACGCCGCCATTCACTCGACAGGCGGGTCGTACATTGGTCGCGGCGAGCGGCTTCATCTGCGCAATACACGTTTTCTGCTGGATCCCGAAACCGGATCACCGCGACCGGGCGAGGAGGAACGGCTCGCTCGCCTCGCACCGCACGAACTGGCGCGGCTCAGGGTGACCCGATCCGAAGTGGTCGACGATTTCGCATCGATCGTCCGCCGGGCCGAGCGGGGTGTCTATCCGGGCTCCGGGCCGCGTCGGCTTGATGAGCTCGAGGTCGATGCGCTGTGCCGGAATCCCGACTCGTCGGTGCTCTGGGCGGCTGCCTGCGGAGCCAACCTGTCGATGTGCCGCGTCGCATTTCTGGAAGCGGGAGGCTTCGACGACGCGGTTGACATCAATGAACATCGCGAGCTTGCCTTGCGACTGTGCCAGGCCGGCGCCAGGATGATTTTCGTCGAGGGCGCGTGCGCCTACCATCTCACCCACCGTAGCGGCTGGCGCGATCCGCTGCGGGACACGCGTTGGGAAGAGGCGTTCTATCGTGCACATCCGCTGCCGGCCGTGAAACTGCTGTCGGTATTCTGGGCCTGCATCGGCACCAAACACTGCATCCCTCCCGAGGCGCAGATCAACTCGCTGCCCGAACTGGAGGCTGCGGCGCTGGGCGACAACGGCATCGACTACGATGCCGTTCGCCGGCTGATCGGATCGCTGCCGGAATTGCCTGCGGTCCCGGTGGCAGGCTTCGACCCCGGCCATCGACCGGGGCAGGCCACCGGCGCAGTATGAGCATGAACGCCGGCGCAACGCTCTTGATCGACGCAATCGTGGACGAATCCGAACGCCCCGCGCTGGTGGCCGCAGGCGAGCAGCTCGCGGAGGGCCTGACTGCGGCTTCGGGCGGTTCATGGCCGGTTGCCGTCCGGTTTCGCGCGTCGCTGGCTGCCGTCGATTCGCAAGACCAGCCCGCGGTGGTGGTCGCCTCGTTGCTGCCCGAATTGCACCGTGTCGAAGAATCGCTTGCGGCGATCGACGCCCGCTGGCGAGCCCAACTGCAGTCGCTTGCTGGCGAACCCCGACCCGAAGTCCTGATCTGCACGATTTTTCGCCACGTGGCCGAAGTGAAGTCGGACGAACGGCCGGATCGGCGAACGGCGCTGCGCGAGCGGATTCGTCGCCTCAACCTGCTGGCGATCGATCTATCGCACGACACCGGCGCGAGCCTTGCCGATTTCGATCGGGTGTTCGCGCACCTGGGCGCGCGCCCACTGGCCACCGACCATCGTCTTGCGGGCCGCGCTGCCGCGGAGGTCGCCGCGTACACCATCGTCTCGGGCATCATCGGTCTCGGTCTCGACGAGGCCATGTCGCCGGAGCTCCAGGAGCAAGTTCGGCAGTTTCAGGGCCCGCTCTGGGACATCGGCAAGCTGGTCGAGCGCCGCCTGGCGTTGCGTCCGTGACGACGCGGATCGCCGACTCGCTCGCGCTCCTGCGCGCGATGCTGCTGATCCGGGCCTTCGAGTCGGCGCTGATGCGGCACTCGGGCCACGGCTTTCAATTGCTGTCGTCGGGACAGGAAGCCGTTGCCGTGGGCCTGTGTGCGGCGCTGACGAAGCACGATCAACTCCTCAGCAGCGGGCGCTCGATCGCGCCGGCACTTGCCCGTGGACTGGAACCCGGCATGGTCATGGCCGAGTTGCTCGGCAAGTCGCCGGGACCCTGCGGCGGTCGCGGTGGCCGCGGCCATCTTGCCTGGCCGTCGCAAGGGTTCTTCGGTGCGCACGCGGTGGTGGGTGGAAATCTGACCATTGCCGCAGGCGTGGCGCTGGCCATGCAGTTGCGTGGCCAGCCGGGCATGGTCGCCTGCATGTTCGGTGACGGCGCCTGTGGTTCCGGCGCGTTGCATGAAACCCTGAACATTGCGGCGTTGTGGCAGCTGCCCCTGCTGCTGGTCTGCGACAACAATGGCTACTCGGTGTCGACGCCACAGGCGCAGGCACTGGCGCCGCAGCCGCTGGCGACGCTGGCGAGCCCCTTTGGAATACCGGCGGCGACAGTGGACGGGATGGACGTGCTTGCCGTGCGCGACGCGGCGATCGAATTGGCCGAACACGCAAGGGCGGGAAAGGGGCCGGCCTTTCTCGAGTGTCTGTCGGTCCGGTTCGCGACGCATTCGACGGCGACACGTGAAACCCGGCCTGCCGAGGAGGTCGCGGCAGGGAAGGTTCGCTGCCCGATTGGCCAACACGCGATGCGGCTGGAAGGCGAAGGCTGCCTCGACCGGCAGACCCGCGTACAGCTGGAGCATGAGGCCGACGCTGCCGCCGCATCCGCGCTGCGGTTTGCCGACTCGGCACCCTATCCCGATCCCCGGGAGTTGTTGCTCAATGTCGTCTGACCCGCCGGGACCGACCGTGAAGATGTTCTTTCGCGAGGCCATCGCTAGGGCGCTGCGCGAGGAAATGGAACGCGATGAGCGCGTGATCATCCTCGGTCAGGATGTCGGCCATTACGGCGGTTCGTACAAGGAATTCAGCGGATTGTACGAACGCTTTGGTGCCGCCCGGGTTCGGGACACCCCAGTGGCGGAGGCGGCCATGATCGGCGTCGCTGTCGGCGCCGCGGCCGCGGGAATGCGCCCGCTGGTCAGCATCACCTACATGGATTTCCTGATGCTGGGCCTCGATCCGCTGGTCAACTACGCGGCGAAGGCGCGCTACAAGACCGGCGGCCAGCTCCGGGCACCGGTGGTGGTGAAGACGACCGCGGGCGCCCGAGGCCAAGGCGTCGCGCACTCGCAGTGCATCGAGGCCTGGATGATGGGCGTGCCTGGACTGAAGGTCGTCGCGCCTTCGACTCCGGCTGACGCCTACGGACTCCTGAAGTCCGCGCTGCGTGAAGAAGGCCCGGTCCTGTTCGTCGACCACAAGCGGCTGTTTCCGCTCGCGGGAGAGGTGGCGGTCGACGAGCACTGCGTTCCATTCGGGCAGGCGCTGATCCGGCGCCGCGGCGACCACGTCACCATCGCGACGCATTCGGGCATGTGCCGGGTGGCCGATGCGGCGGCGGAGCTGCTTGCGGCCTCGGGCATTTCCTGCGAGATCGTCGATCTGCGCTCGTTGGCCCCGCTCGACGTGACCACGATAGCGGCGTCGGCCGCGAGGACCGGCGCGCTGCTGACGCTCGAAGAGGGTCAGGTGACCTGCGGCGTTGGCGCCGAAGTGCAAAGCCGTGTCCGCGAGGGCCTCGCCATATTGCGGACCGCCCGAGTGGGCGCGGCGGCCGCGCCGGTCTCGTCGAGCCCCGTTCTCGAGGCCGCATGCCTGCCGGATGCCGGGCGGGTTGCGGCCGCGGTCCGGCGGTTGCTATCCTGATCCATTCACCACGGGCCTTGCCAGGGACTAGATGATTTACCAGTTGGCTGTACCGGGACCGATCGAAGACGTCGAAGAACTGCGCGTGCTGGAATGGCACGGCGACGTCGGGAAAATCTTCGCCGCCGGTGAGATGATCGTCGAACTGGAAACGCACAAGGCGGTCGTCGAGGTCCGGGCCGCGCGGCCGGGCGTGCTGCGGCTGATCCTGTGCGCCACCGGCGATTGGGAGCGCCTGGACCGGCCGCTTGCGTTGTTCGGCGACGATGCTGCCGAGCCACTGCCCGCGTCGGCGGAAACACAGGCGAAGTTCCTGGTCGAGTTCGAGGTCACCTAGGCTCGCGCAGCAAAACCGGGTACCCCCCGGTCGTGCAGCAGGCGCAGGATTTCCCGCCGGATTTCCCCCTGCAGTTCGCCGCTGCAGTGGATGCCGTCGGGCGCGTGGCGCTGGCTCCCCAGTTCGGCGGCGATGGCGTCGACGTCGACGATCGCCACATTCCGCTGGTGCGCCAGATCATGCAGCATCACGTTCAGTTCCCGCGCGCGCACGCTGCCGAACATTTTTCCGAGCGGCCGGGGAAACGGCGCGTAGCACTGGACCTGTTCGCTGCCCGAGGTCGAAATGACGTTGAGGACCAAAAAGGTGGTTTCGGACCGGGCGCGCACCGCGTCGATCAGTTCGCAATAGTCGCGAAAGATGTCCTCCGGCGCGCGCTTCACCTGCTCGAAGTCGGCGCGCAGCCAGGCATGTATGGCCGGACCCGCCGTGG
This sequence comes from Betaproteobacteria bacterium, assembly GCA_032123655.1. GTDB lineage: Bacteria > Pseudomonadota > Gammaproteobacteria > Burkholderiales > Casimicrobiaceae > VBCG01. Next base: position 4,012 of record JAQBEY010000010.1, on the reverse strand, counting down.
CAATGCGGAAGCCATGGCAATGCAGCGTGTAGCCGAGGCGACGATGGCGGAGAACGAACATGGGTTCCGCGTTGAGCGACATCAGGACGGCATCGGGCGACTCGATTCGCTGCAGGCCGCCGCGGATCAACAGGTCCTGCGGCTCGGCGATCGGGGACCGCAGCAGCGACGACAGGAGCGCGCCCGCGAAGATCCATTCGCGCGGCGTGGGCACGACGGCACCGGTGCCGAACGAGCGCGCGAAATCCGCAGCGATCTCCCTCGACGCGTCGGGCGAGCGGGCCAGTTGTCCGGCAACGACCGACGCACAGGGCACCAGGGCGTCGTCGGTGAAATAGACGACCTGCGCGGGACCTGCGACCGCGTCGAAAATTTCCAGGAACGCGGATTGCTCACCGCGAACGATGCCGCGCTGCTCGCAGATGCCCAGGCAAAGCAGCGTTCCGAACCTGTCGCCGCCGTCGCTCCACCAGGCGCGGCTGCGGTCGTGCCAGCCGGTCAGCAGTCCGGCGCGAACGTCGGCGAGGGCGGTCACGCGGCGCCCGGCCAGCATAAGCAGGCGCAGCGATTCGTCGTTCGCGCCTTGCGTGGACTCGACCTCCGCGCACTCGAGATGTCCGATGAGAAATTCCGGCGTCCAGATCTGGTAGTACTGGAGTTGGTCGAGAAAGCCGCCGAGCGAACTGTCGTCCGAGCGGCGCAGGATGCCGCCAGTCCGGACGGCGAACGCCACCTGGAAATCGTGCTCCTCTTCGATGAATGGGCGGGTTCTGGTCGACCGCGAGCCCGCGGCCGGCCGCAGGCCGACGTTGCAAAACGCAACGACTTCGCCGGAACGAACGCGCTGACCGTCCTCGCACAGCCAGCGCAGCCCGGAGCGCCGCACGTCGTAACCCGGCGCCGGCAGCGCGCCGATGCGCAGCGGTACCGGACTCATCGCGTTCTCGTCCTCACCACGTTTCCGACTGCCCCAGAATGCCCGCGACGGCGACGCGAAGCGGGCGGGAGACTGCGCTGTCGAGCGGTTCCTCCGCCTGCGTGCTGAATTGCGCCAGCAACGCATTCACCGCGACGTCCTGGTTGCAATCGACATGGACCCGGCGCAGCCAGGCAGGCTCGCGCAGCAGGATTCGGTACAGCGATATCGGGGGACAGTCGTGTGCGGCAACGGCGCTGAGATCGACGCTGAGATCGAACAGCGCGGCTCCCGGGGCAAGCGCGATCCCGGGCTCGACATGGACCGTCGTCACGACCACCGAGTGCATCAATTCGTTGATGCGGGTCAGGTTCAGCGTCAACAGCAAGGCGGTGCCCTCCCGATGCGATCGGGCTCGCGAAGGACGGCAGTGCCGCCTCTCGTCCCGCGTTTGGCCGAGGTTATCATGCGGTGATGACCGACATGAAGCGGCCGATTCTTGACGCCGACGGACGCTATCGAACCGTCGGGGAGTCGATCATTCTCGAGCAGTTGGTGATGTACACCTGGCCGAACGAAGCCCGCAGCGGCGAAGCCGGACCGGGAATACGCGAAGCGCGTGCCGCGCTCGAGCGCTGGATCGACCTCGGACTTCCCTGCGCGCAAGCAGAGGCCGGCGGGCGATGTTTCGATCCTGCTGAAGTGATGAACTTCATGAAATGGGCCGGAGCCCGGCACGGCGACCCATATTGGGAAGACCGCTACGTCGAAGCACAACGGGATCTCATCCGCGGTTTCCATTCGTCGACCACGGAGGCGAACGTGGCTCCCGCGCCGTCCGCACTGAGTCCCCGGCGATTCGTCGTGACGCTTTGCCGCGAATTCGACCTGCGTGGCAACAGTGCCGGAACGCGCACCGCGCTGCGCTTGCCGCTGCCGCTGGAAGATGAAGCATTGCGCGATCTCGAGGTCGACTGCATCGCACCTACCGACGTCGATATCGATTTCAGGGTCGCGCCGGGACGACTCGACGCGCGATTCACCGCGCCGCATTCACCGACGATTGCGTTGAGCGTCCGCCTGGCGTTTACCGCCTGCGCTGCCGCATCCGGAGCGCGGCCCGCGGAACTGTCGGAGTCCGACCGCGATCTCTACACGCGCCCGACCGAGGCGCTGGTCCGGATCAGTCCGCAGGTGGCCGCGCTGGCAGCGCGGCTCGCGGGAAGCGAGAAAGATCCGTGGACCGTGTCGGTGCGGTTCTGGAACTACGTGCTCGATGAGCTGACCTGCGGCGTCGTCGACTACCAGAGGCTTGACGAAGCCCGTCCACTCGACCACGTGCTCGACAACGGCTGGTTCGACTGCCAGTTGTCTTCAGCCCTGCTGACCGCGCTTTGCCGAAGTCGGGACATTCCGGCGCGGGTCGTCAGCGGTTATCTGATCTACCCGGCGCGCCCGTCCTACCACTGGTGGACCGAAGTCTGGCTGGCGGATCGCGGCTGGGTTCCACTGGACACCATGTGCTCGGATCTTTCAGTACGCGGCCGGGATGCGGGGTGGCGCGATTATTTCCTCGGCGAACTCGACTACCGGATGAAGTCCGAAGTCCTGCCGCGGCATTTCAATCGGTCGCCGGGGCTGCGTCTGCCGCTCGCGTGGCGGATGCTGACGCGTGCCGATGCCGGGGAAACCGGGATCGCCCTGGTCGACTGTGCAACGGGAGTGCCGGCATTTCGGGACAGGATCGCGATACGTCAAATGTAGCGAATGCGACAATGTTGTCCACAACCGCGATGGCGGCAAGGCGGTTGCGCCATCAGTGCGCGGCCTCGCCAGGCAAGTGCGATTACCCCTAGAATCACAGTCTTGCGAAAGTCGAGATGAGCAAGCCCAAGACCCACCGTTTCGATACCCTGTCCCTGCACGCCGGCGCGAGCCCGGATTCCGTGACCGGCGCGCGCGCCACGCCGATCTACCAGACGGCGTCATTCGTGTTTCCGGACAGCGACCACGCGGCGGCACTGTTCAACATGGAGCGCGCAGGGCATGTGTACTCGCGCATCTCCAATCCTACCGTAGCCGTACTCGAGGAGCGGGTTGCGGCGCTGGAGGGGGGCGTCGGCGCGATCGCCACGGCCAGCGGGCAGGCGGCGCTGCATCTGGCGATCACCACGTTGCTGTCCGCGGGCGATCACGTCGTCGCGTCGCGCTCGCTCTACGGCGGCTCGCACAATCTGCTCGACTACACGCTGCCGCGCTTCGGCATCACCACGACCTTCATCGACCCGCGCGAACTCGATGCCTGGCGCGCGGCGATCCAACCGCGTACGCGGCTTTTGTTCGGCGAAACGCTCGGCAACCCGGGGCTGGACGTACTCGACATACCGCGCGTGTCGGCGCTGGCGCACGAACACGGGTTGCCGCTGCTGGTCGACGCGACCTTCACCACGCCCTACCTCTCACGCCCGTTCGAACAGGGTGCCGACCTGGTCTTCCACTCGGCCACCAAATTTCTCTCGGGCCATGGCGTGGTCATCGGCGGCGTGCTGGTCGATTCCGGGAAATTCGACTGGGACGGAGGCCCCGCGCGCGGCAAGTTTCCGACCCTGACCGAGCCCTACCGCGGCTTTCACGACATGGTGTTCACCGACGAGTCGACGACCAACGCCTTCCTGTTGCGCGCGCGGCGCGAAGGCGTGCGCGATTTCGGCGCCTGCATGGCGCCGATGACGGCGTTCCAGATTCTGCAGGGCATCGAGACCCTGCACCTGCGGATGCCGCGCCATGTCGAGAACACCCGCACCGTGGTGGCGTACCTGGCGACGCACGAGATGGTCCATTCGGTCGGCTACCCCGAACTCCCGCAGCACCCGGACCATGCGCTCGCCAAACGGCTGCTGCCGCGCGGCGCGGGCGCGGTGTTCTCGTTCGACATGAAGGGCGGACGCGAGGCCGGGCGGCGCTTCATCGACTCGGTAGAGCTGGCGAGCCACCTGGCCAACGTCGGCGACGCCAAGACCCTCGTTCTCCACCCCGCCTCCACGAGCCATCAGCAGATGTCCGAAGAGGCGCAACGCGCCGCCGGGGTCACCCCCG
>JAQBEY010000009.1:0-37788 GCA_032123655.1 Betaproteobacteria bacterium | reverse complement strand
CATTGGCCGGTGGCTTCATCGGCTTCATTGTCGCGATGGTCCTGCGTCCGCAGATTCCACGGCGAACCGCGGTGCCGGCGACAGTAGTCGATGGAGGAAATCCGGATCTGGCCCTGCGCCTGGCGGCGATCGAGTCGCGCCTTGCGCGTCTCGAAGCGAAGTTGGATGCGTCGGCCGAGCCGGCGCCGGCAGTGTTGCCGCTACCTGCCATCGAGGCTGCGCAGGAGCCGGTGGTCGACGCTGCGCCGGCGGCGGCGCGGCCAGTCGAGTACCAGACCGCGGGAATCGAAGTTGCGCGAGTTTCCTCTGCGATCCTGTCGCCGTCGCCTGCGCCCGCCGCGGAAACCGACCCGCTTGCCTCGCCGATCGACCTGTCGCAGTCGCCCGCGCCGGTCGCGGAAACAGGTCAAGTCGATACGCCAGCCACCTCGTCTCCATCACGCGCGCCGGCGACTCGCGCCTTGTGGGCGTGGTTCACCGGCGGCAATACGTTGGCCCGCGTCGGGGTTCTGGTTCTCTTCTTCGGAGTTGCCTTCCTGCTGCGGTACTTCGCCGAGATCGTGACCATTCCGATCGAGGCCAAGCTGGTCGCGGTCGCTGTCGCGGGAGGTGCACTGATCGTGTTGGGTGCGTGGCTCGCGCGCACCCGTTCCGGTTACGGCCTGTCGTTGCAGGGGGCGGGCGCCGGCATCCTCTACCTGACGACGTTTGCCGCATTGCGCATGTACGAGGTCCTGCCGACGCTGCCCGCGTTCGTGCTGCTGGTGCTGGTCGCGGTGCTGACGGCCACTCTTGCGTTGCGTGCCGATTCACAGCCGCTCGCCGGCCTGGCCATCGCCGGCGGGTTTCTGGCGCCGCTGCTCGCGGTTGCCGATGGAGGCCAGCCGGCGCCGGTGTTCGGCTATTTTTTGATTCTGAACGCGGTAATTTTCGCGTTGGCGTGGGTGCGTGCCTGGCGGGTGCTCAACGTGCTTGGATTCGTGTTCACCTTCGTCCTCGGCCTGTACTGGGGCGAGCAATTCTATCGCCCCGAACACTTCGCGACGGTCGAGCCTTTTCTGGTTGCGTTTTTCGTCTTCTACCTGACGATTGCGGTGCTGTACGCGGCGAAGGCACCGCTTCGGACGAAGGCGCCGGTGGACGCGCTGCTGGTGTTCGGCGTACCGCTGGCGGCGATCGCGTTGCAGACCGAACTCGTCGGTGACATCGAACACGCCATGATGTGGAGCGCGCTGGCGCTCGCGGCGGTCTATGCGGTCCTGGCACTGGTGCTCTACCGCCGGCCGGAACCGGGGCTCGTGCTGCTCGCGCGCAGCTTTCTGGCGCTGGCCATCGTGTTCGCCACCTGCGCCATTGCCTACGGTGCGCAGGCGCGCTGGACTTCGGCCTTGTGGGCGCTCGAGGCCGCTGCCGTGTACTGGATCGGCTGCGTGCAGCGACAAGCTCTGGTGCGGGGCTTTGCGCTGCTGCTGCAACTGGGCGCGGCGGCTGCGTTTGCGTGGGGTGATGCCGAGAGCGCGTCGCGGCTATTCTTCAACGCGACCTTCCTCGGGACTGCGCTGATCGCCTTCGCTGCGTTCGCGACCACCTTCGTTGCCGATCGGCACTCCGGCAAGATCACCGCAAACGAGCGCATGCTGATCGGGTGGCTGCTGCTTTGGGGCCTCGCCTGGTGGTATGGCGGCGCGGCTGACGAACTGATGCGGGCGATGCCACGTCAGTCGGCGCCGAATGCCATGCTGGCGTTCGCGACCGCCACCACCGCTTCGGCGCTGTTGCTCGCGCGCTGGCTGCGCTGGCCGCGGATCGCCTGGATCGGCGCCGCTCTACTACCGGCAATGGCCGCTGTCGGATGGATCGATTGGGAGCGGATGCGCACGACGCTCGTTGCCGCGGGCTGGCTGATCTGGCCGCTCGCCTGGGCCGCGCATTGGTGCACGCTGCACAGCCTCGAGTTTCTGCGCACCGGCGTGCCCGCCGGGACGCCAGGCGGCGTGGATGCGACCACGTCTGAATTGCAGCAGCGGGCGCATGCACGGATCGCGCACACGGGTTCCGCGATTGCGCTGATCGCGTGGATCGTGTGGGAGGCAAGCGAATGGACGGGCCGCGTAATGCCCAGGGGCACCGTCTGGATGGCTTGTGCGGCGGCGTGGCCGGCAATTGTCTATCTTGGGTTGATGGCACGCAGCGATCGATGGCGCGCCTGGCCTTTCGGCCGGCACCGGCAGGCCTACGCAGCCGGCGCGGCGACGACGGTGGCCGCGTTTCTTGGCGTCTGGTTCGCGCTGGCCAACGTCACTTCCCCGGGCGATGTCGACCCCTTGCCATATCTGCCGCTGGCGAACCCGCTCGACCTGACGCTGATCGCCGTGCTGGTGGTGATGTTTGCCTGGGCGCGGCGCATCCTTGCGATCGACGAGCGGCCGCTGTACGGCTGGTGGGGGCTGGCGGTGTTCCTGCTCCTCAACGCGATCGTGTTCCGCACCGCGCACCAGTGGCTCGACATTGCCTGGTCGATACCGAAGTTGCTCGCGTCACGGCCGCTGCAAGCAGCGCTGACGCTGACCTGGACCGCCACCGCGCTGCCGCTGATGCTGGTGGCGAACAAGCGGTCGATCCGGCCCTTGTGGATGGTGGGCGCGGGCCTGCTCGGCGTCGTCGTCGGCAAGCTGTTCCTGGTCGACCTGGCGGCACTGTCGGGGCTGACGCGAGTGGTCGCCTTTCTCGGGGTCGGCGTGCTGTTGCTCCTGATCGGGTACCTGACGCCATTGCCGCCGACAGCGCGCGCGAAGGACTAGTCGGCACACAGGCAGACGAGGTCGCCCCGGCGCGCCGCGAACCTGCGGCGTGCCTGCGCTTGCGCGGCAGGGCCACATGCTAGACTCAAACGCTTTCGGCGCACGTCGCGAACCACCCATGTCCGGCAACACGCTCGGCACCCTTTTCTGCGTCACATCCTTCGGCGAATCACACGGCCCGGCGATCGGCTGCGTGGTCGATGGCTGCCCACCGGGCCTGGCGCTTGCCGTCGCGGACATCCAGCAGGAACTGGACCGGCGGCGCCCGGGCACTTCGCGTCACGTCACGCAGCGCCGCGAGCCCGACACTGTCGAAATTCTGTCCGGTGTGTTCGAGGGCCAGACCACGGGCACGCCGATCGCGTTGCTGATCCGCAACGAGGACCAGCGCAGCCGTGACTACGCCAATATCGCCGACACGTTTCGTCCCGGCCATGCCGACTACACGTACTGGCACAAATACGGCAGGCGCGACTACCGCGGCGGTGGTCGCCAGTCGGCGCGCGAGACCGCGGTGCGCGTGGCCGCGGGCGCCATTGCCCGCAAGTGGCTGCATGAACGCTACGGCGTGGTGATCCGCGGACACCTGACGCAACTCGGACCCAATTCGATCGTCTTCGAAGGCTGGGAACACGTCGCCGCCAACCCGTTCTTCATCGCCAACGCCAGCCAGGTCGCGGAACTGGAAAATTTCATGGACCGGCTGCGCAAGTCGGGCGATTCCTGCGGCGCGCGTATCGAGGTGGTGGCCTCGGGTGTTCCGGTCGGTTGGGGCGAGCCGGTGTACGGCAAGCTCGATGCCGACCTCGCGGCGGCGATGATGGGCATCAACGCGGTGAAGGGCGTGGAAATTGGCGCGGGTTTTGCCGCGATCGCGCAGCACGGCACCGAGCATTCCGACGAAATGACGCCGGACGGCTTCCTTTCCAATCATGCGGGTGGAATTCTGGGCGGCATCTCGACCGGTCAGGATGTTCGCGTCGCGATCGCCATCAAGCCGACGTCGTCGGTCCGGCTCGACCGCCATTCGATCGATACTGCGGGACGGCCGGTCGTGGTGAACACGCACGGCCGCCACGATCCCTGTGTCGGCATCCGCGCCACGCCGATCGCCGAGGCGATGCTGGCGCTGGTGCTGATCGACCACGCGTTGCGTCACCGTGCGCAGAATGCCGATGTCGTGGTGGCGACGCCGCGGATTGCCGCGGCCGCGCCGGCGGAAGTCGCGGCGCGGCTGAAGCGCGCGACCGCGGTCGACGACCCGGATCCGGACGAGGCCTAGAGCATTCGGCCAGGCGGGGCGTGCGTGCGACGTGCGCGTGCCGTTCGCGCCGCTTGCCAGCCGCGTTTGCTAGCCCGAGTCCTCGCTCCGCGTCCGCGTCACGCGTGCCTCCGCGCTGCCGCGGGAGAAGGTCAACGCAAGAGGATCTCCCGGGGCAAGCACTCCGGCATCCGTCAGGATGGCGCCGTCCGCGCTCGCCACGATGGCGTAGCCCCGCTCGAGGACCGCGGAAGGATCCAACAGCCGCAGACCTTGCGCCAGCGCCGACGCGCGCTCGACGCCGCGCCCGAGGATGTCGCGGCCGGCGGCCTGCCAGGACGACCGCAGCTGCTCGACCCGGGCCGAGGCAGGCAGGCGCGCTCGCAACTCGCGTAACAGCCGTGCCGATGCCGCGCCGGTGCGTGAACGCTGCAACGTGGTGTCGCGCCGCCAGGCCGTTGCCAGGCGCGCCTGCAATCCGCGCAGTCGCTCCTGCTGCTGCGCGAGGCGCGAGGCGGGGTGAACCAGCCTGCGCGCAGCGTGGTCGAGCCGTTGGACGCGGGTATCGACGCAGTGTTTGCCGGCGCGCCTGATCCGCTGCGCAATGACCTCGACCCGCTCAGCAAGCGTAGTGCGGTCCGGAGTCGCCAGCGCCGCCGCGGCGGTTGGCGTTGGCGCGCGCGCGTCCGCCACGAAATCGCAAATCGTGAAATCGGTCTCGTGACCGACCCCGGAGATCACCGGCAGCGTCGAATCGAGCACTGCCTGCGCGACCGTCTCCTCGTTGAACGCCCACAGGTCTTCGATCGAGCCACCGCCGCGCGTCACGATCAATACGTCGGCCTCGGCGCGCACGTTGGCGACGCGCAGTGCCCGCGCGATCTCCACGGCCGCACCAGCGCCCTGAACGGCGGTCGGGTAGAGGATCACGCGCGCGGCGGGCCAGCGTCTCGCCAGCGTCGCCAGAATGTCGCGCAACGCCGCCGCGCGCGGTGAAGTGACGATGCCGATCACGCGGGGAAACTCCGGAATTGCCCGTTTGCGTTCCGGTGCGAACCATCCATCCGCTGCGAGTCTCGCCTTCAGGCGGGCGAACTGCTCGTAAAGCGCGCCCACACCGGACAATCGCACGCTGTCGACATTGAGCTGGAATTCGCCGCGTGCCTCGTAGATCGACGCAGTAGCGCGGACCTCGATCGCCAGCCCGTCGCGCAGCGCGAAGTCCACGTATTGCGCCCGCTGGCGGAACAGCACGCAGCGCACCTGCGCCTGCGCGTCCTTGAGATTGAAATAGCAGTGTCCGGACGCCGCCCGGGTGAAATTGGAAATTTCCCCGCCGATCCATGCCACACCGAGGTGCCGCTCGATCAACAGACGGGCGCGGGCGACGAACAGCGAGACCGGCAGGACCGGGTTGGCGCCTTCGAACGGTGCGGTCGGCGAAAGTGGCATCGTTTGGGGGCTGGTTTGCCGGGTTATGCGCGCGCTGGTGCGGTCCGCAGGCGATGAAGCTGGCAGCGCATGAAAATTGTCCAGGACATCATTGGTGGAAGATCGTTATGCCAACGCGTCGCCACGAACCGGCTCCGATTGAAATTCGACGACCTGCCGCCGTGGGAAGCGTTTTACAAGGCCTTGTATTCGAAGACCAAAGACACGTCGCGGATTTGGTCATTACAACAAATAACCGTGCACACGCATCACTTAGCGTTCGAATCTACAAGATATGCACACTTCTATCCACAGGAATTGTGGAAAACCGCCGACAGCGTTGCTCGGCACTTGCCCGGAAACCGTTGCGTGGCGCGGCTTTCGAGAGGCGATCTGCGGTTCCCCTGCGGCGTCGCCGATGACGGCGCGCTGACGCCCGGTTAGAATGCCCCATTGCCCATTCTTGTACATGAACAAATCGAAATGAAAGCTTCATCGGTACGCGTCGCCGACCGCAAGGTTGGTGCGGATCAAATCGCCGCGTCCGCCGGTGATCGCGCGAGCGGAGCAGCGAGGACCGCGGCGCCGGTATCGAATTTCCTGCGCGCGATCGTGGCCGAAGACCAGCGCAGCGGCAAGTATGCCGGCCGGTTGGTGACGCGCTTTCCGCCCGAGCCCAATGGTTACCTTCACTACGGGCACGCCAAGTCCATCATTCTCAACTTCGGGCTCGCCGCCGAGAACGGCGGCGTTTGCCATCTGCGCTTCGACGACACCAATCCGCTCAAGGAGGAGGTCGAGTTCGAGGACTCGATTGCCGATACCGTGCGCTGGCTGGGCTTCGATTGGGGCAGCCACCGTTACCACGCGTCGGACTACTACGCTGATCTCTTCCGTTTTGCCGAGTGGTTCGTCGAGCGGGGACTGGCTTACGTCGACAGTCAGACGGCCGAGCAGATGCGGGCCACGCGCGGCACGCTGACGCAGGTCGGAATCGACAGCCCGTACCGCGGCCGCCCGGTTGCCGAGAATCTGGATCTCCTGCGGCGCATGCGCGCCGGTGAATTCGCCGACGGCACGCACGTATTGCGCCTGAAGATCGACATGGGCAGTCCGAACGTCAATATGCGCGATCCGGCGATCTACCGGATCCGCCATGCGTCGCACCACCGCACCGGTGACGCTTGGTGCGTTTATCCGTTGTACGACTACACGCACTGCATTTCGGACGCGCTCGAGCGCGTTACCCACTCGATCTGTACGCTGGAGTTCCAGGACCACCGGCCGTTGTACGACTGGGTGATCGGCAAGCTGGCCGACGGTGGGTTGCTTGAACGGCCGCTGCCGCAGCAGTTCGAGTTCGCCCGCCTAAAGCTTACCTATGTCGTGTTGTCGAAGCGTCGCTTGATCGATCTCGTCGCGCGGGGTCTGGTGGACGGCTGGGACGATCCGCGGATGCCGACGCTCGCCGGCGCGCGCCGCCGTGGTTTCACGCCCGAAGGCTTTCGGCTGTTCGCCGAGCGCATCGGCGTGTCCAAGGCGGACTCGTGGATCGACATGAGCGTGCTTGAGGACTGCATGCGCGACGACCTGAACATACGGGCGCAACGGCGCATCGCCGTGCTCGATCCGGTCAGGCTGGTCATCGACAACTATCCGGAAGGTGCAAGCGAGGACTGTTTCGCGCCCAACCACCCGCACCAGCCCGAGCTTGGCCGGCGCACGCTGCCGCTGACCCGCGAGCTGTGGATCGACCGCGACGATTACATGGACGATCCGCCGAAAGGCTATTTCCGCCTGGCGCCTGGCGCCGAGGCGCGCCTGCGTTACGGCTACATCGTCAAATGCACCGGGGCCGAACGCGACGCCACCGGCAGGCTGACCGTGATTCATTGCACCTACGACCCGTCCACCCGTAGCGGCACGGCAGGGGCGGATGCGCGCAAGGTCAAGGGCAATATCCACTGGCTGTCGGTCGCGCACGCGGTGCCGGCGCAGGTACGCGTCTACGACCGCCTGTTCCGCGTGCCGTTTCCCGGCGCGCGCAATCCCTCGGGATCCGAAGGCGCTGCCGTCGACGCGCCGCCCTTGACGTCGCGCACGGTCGTCGCAGGCGACGACGAGGACGCGGCCGAGCCAGCCGAGCGTGACTACCTCGACGATCTCAATCCGGATTCGAAACGAGTCCTTTCCGCGTTCATCGAGCCCGCGCTGGCGCAGGCGGCGCCGGAGGAATGCTTCCAGTTCGAGCGGCAGGGCTATTTCGTCGCCGATCTCGTCGACCACGGTTGCGCTGCGCCGGTGTTCAATCGCGCGGTGACGCTGCGGGACTCCTGGTCGAAATCCTGAACGGCATTCAGGCCCTGATGACGGATCGCGGGTCGCGCGGCGGGGCTTGCGCGGCGCCGGTCCGCCCGCATATCAGGCATGTTCCTTTTCGCGAACCGGGTGCGCCAGAATGGCGCCGCCCGAAACCCGGGGCCCATTCGACATGAAACGCATCGTTCTTTTTCTCGCCACCAACGTCGCGGTCATCCTCGTTCTGTCGGTCGTGCTGAAGCTGTTCGGACTCGACCGCGCCGGACACGCCGGCGCCGGCTACGGGCAGTTGCTGGTGTTCTCGGCGGTGGTCGGCTTCACCGGCGCGATCATCTCGCTGCTAATGTCCAAGACCATGGCCAAGTGGTCGACCGGCGCGCAGGTGATCGCGCAGCCGTCCACCGAGGTCGAAGTCTGGCTGGTGGGCACGGTGCAGCGCCTGGCGCAGAAGGCCGGGATCGGGATGCCGGAGGTCGCGATCTACGAGGGCGATCCCAACGCCTTCGCCACCGGGGCGTTCAGGAATTCGTCGCTGGTGGCGGTGTCAACCGGATTGTTGCAGTCCATGAACAAGGAAGAAGTCGAGGCGGTGCTCGCCCATGAGGTCGCGCACGTTGCCAATGGCGACATGGTGACGCTGACGCTGATCCAGGGCGTGGTCAATACCTTCGTCATCTTCCTGGCCCGCATCGTGGGGTCGATCATCGATAAGGCAGTGTTCCGCAGCGAGCGGGGCTCCGGCCCGGGTTACTTCATCACGGTGCTGGTGCTTGAACTGGTCTTCGGTGTGCTGGCGTCGGTCATCGTCGCCTGGTTTTCGCGGCAACGCGAGTTCCGTGCGGATGCGGGCGCGGCAAATTACATGGGAACGCCGTCTCCGATGGTCAATGCGCTGCGCCGCCTAGGCGGAGTCGAGGGCGGTGAATTGCCCAAGGCGATGAAGGCCTTTGGCATCACCGATCGGGCGGGCATCATGGCGTTGTTTTCGACGCACCCGCCGATCGAGGCGCGGATCGCCGCGCTGCAGAGCCGCGCCTAGGCGCCGATTCGGCTGGCCGGAACGGGGCCGCTGGCCCCGTCAAGGCGTCGCGGCACCACTCGGTACGCCCGGCCGCGGGCTCCCGGGTCACGGACAGCAGCCGCGAACGAAGTCCGCGACCCGCTCGAGCGCCCGCTTCGCTTCGGGCACGAAGGGCAGTCCCTGCCAGCCGTGCTGCATGCCCTGCCAGATCTCGACCTCGGCGCTGACGCCGGCCGCCTTGGCCCTGGCGGCGCAGCGGCGGCTGTCGTCGAGGAGAATTTCCTCGCCGCCAACCTGAAACAGCAGTGGCGGAAGACCGCGAAAGTCCCCGAAGACCGGCGACACATAGGGATTCCTGAGCAACCCTCGCTGACCTCCGACGTACATTTCACGCATTTCCATGCCGCGATCGCCGCTGAGGATCGCGTCGTGCAACTCATTGCTGACCCGTGAACCCGCGCGCGGGTCCGTCAGGTCGGTAACCGGCGACATGACGACGGCTCCCGCCGGCAGCGGCAGGTTGGCATCGCGCAACGCGAGCAGCACCGACAGCGCCATCGCGCCACCGGCGGAAATGCCGCTCAAGACGATTCGCGACGGTTCCACGCCAAGGTCGAGCAACTGGCGGTAGGCACCGACGCAGTCGCCGTGTCCGGCAGGAAACGGGTCCTCGGGGGCGAGCCGATAGTGAATGATGCGCGCACGCGCCGTGGCGGCGACGCATAGTCTGGCCATCATTGCGCGCTCGAAGGCAGGCATGCGGATGACGAAGGCACCGCCGGGAAAATGCAGCAACACCCGATCGGTATCGGTGCCGCGCAACGTCAGCCATTCCGCACTGCAATTCGGCAGTGGATGGTCGTTGCCCAGAATCACCTCGCGCGGCAGCGACGGTGCGAGCGCCTCCATTTTGCGCACATTCGCGCGAAATTTTTCGATCGAGCCCTCGCGTTTGACGAGCTGCTTGACGGTGACCCGGGCCAACAGACTTGCCGCCGAACCTTGCCAACTGGTCATCGGAAACGATCGCCTGCGCGCCGGCGCAAAGCGGGCAGGGCGTACTCCAGCCGGGCGCCGTCCCGGGGCATTGGCGTTGTATCGCTGCCGCGGGACATCGACCACTGCGTCGCAGTTGCCTGGTGGCTCATGCGCATCTTCAGGCGGCGGTCGCCTGCCGTTCGGCGATCGCCGTTGCCGCCTTGTAGTCGGCCTTGCCGTTGGGGAGGCGCGGAATGGCGTCGACCTGGACGAACACTCGAGGGCGCTTGTAGCCTGCCAACTTGTCGGCGAGGTAGGCGGGCAGGATCTCGCCCAGCGCCGCACCCGTTTCGCGCGGCGCCACCAACGCTACCACTCGCTGACCGAAACGCGGATCGGGCATGCCGATCACCAGGGAGTCCGCCACCGCAGGGTGGCTGCCGATCGCGATCTCGACCTCCTCGGGGTAGACTTTTTCTCCACCCGTGTTGATGCAAACCGAACCGCGCCCCAGCAGCTTGAGCGAGCCGTCCGGATTCCACTGACCCCAATCGCCGATGAAGGCGAAACGTTTTCCATCCACCATGCGGAAGGTCTTCGCGGATTTCTCCGGATCCTTGTAATAGCCTGCCGGCAGCAGCGGACCGCCCGCGGCGATCAGTCCAGGTTCACTCGAATCCTTCGGAATGTCGCGGCCGTCCTCGGTGAACAACCGCGTATCGGCCATCGGCAGGAAGGTCGACGAAATGCCGGCCTGGCCACGCCGCGTGATCTGCATCGCCATCGCGCCCTCGGTCGCGCCGACCCCGTCGATCAATGTGGCGTCGATCCACTCGAGCAGCTTCTGCTTGACCGGCGCGGTCCACATCACGCCCGACGACACCACCACCTTGAGGCTCGACAGGTCCAGGGTCTCGCCGCGTGCCTTGGCGGCGTCCAGGGCGTCGAGCATTGGCTTGGCGAAGGCGTCGCCGACGATGACCATGAACGAGACCTTTTCGCGCTCGACGGTCTTCCACAGGGCCAGCCAGTCGAGCTTCTGGTTCGGCTCGGTCACACAGCGCCCACCCAGCATCTGGATCGGAAGGCTGTTGGCCAGGCCAGCGGTGTGCATCAGCGGCGACGCCGGCATGACCACCAGCGACATCCCCTTGGCGCGCAGGCCCTGGGCCAGTGCGAGCAGGGCGGGGACGTCCTGCGGTGGTGCCTCGACGCCGAGCACGGCTTTCGCGAACATGGCGGTCAGTCCGGTCGACCATGGCGTCACTTCGCACATCACGCCCTTGGGCATGCCGGTGGTGCCGCCGGTGTACATGAGGTGCAGGTCGTCGGCTTGCCGCGCGATTCGCGCGGCGGGCTTGGTGGACGCCTGCAAGTCCTCGTAGCCGGCCGCGCCGTTCCAGGACTCGCCGCCGTCGTCGACCTCGACGGCGAGCTTGATCAGCGGCATCTTCGGCACCACGTCGCGCACGATTCCCGACAGCGAACGGTGATAGACGATCGCCTCGCAGTCGGCATTTTCCAGAAGGTAGGCAAGTTCAGCGCCCACGTAGCGATAATTGATGTTGAACGGCGCCATGCGCATTTTCACGGCGGCGAGAAACGTCTCGTAGTATTCGGAGCTGTTGTAGAGAAGGATGCCGACCTTGGCGCCGGGCTTGAGTCCGGCGTCCGCGAATGCCTGTCCGAGCCGCGCGGCGCGCGCTTCGAATTCCCGCCAGGAACGGTGCTTGCCGGCATGGCTGAGCGCAGGAGCGTCGCCGAGCATGTCGGCGAGGCCTTCGATGGCATCCGCATAGTGGAACATGGCTTGTCTCTCCGTTGGGTTCATTGCAGGTCGAAGTCGCCTGCGTTCAATAATGCGGACTGACGCCGCGCGTGTTGCGGCCTTGGCGTCAACCGGTGGCCTTCGTCTGCTTGCGACGACGGGGCTTGGCCACCGCCTCTGTGGTCTTCGCCTGTTTGCCGCGGCCATTCTTGCCGGCGGTGCCGGCAGTCTTCGCGGGCTTGACCGCGCGCGCCTTGCGTTTGCGCGGTCCGGCTGGCGGGCCCAGCACCTCGTTGCGCAGGACGGCGAAGGCGCGCTCCAATTCATGCGCGAACTCCCATCCATCGGGAATCACCGCGTCCGACGCGACGAGGCCGAAGCATAGGACGCCGTCGTAGGGCGCCAGCGTGACATTGAGCAGGTGACCGGGGGGCAGGATCGGCAGGCCATGCATGCGCATCAGCCGGCCCCCACCCATGAACAACGGCCCCGAGCCCTGCGGCGGAATGTTCGAGATCAGGACATGTGATGCCAGCGGCAGCACGGCGTTGAGCAGGGGCAGGTCGCCCATCTGTGCGAGGCCGAACGTCGCCATTGCATACACCTGTTGCGCCGTCGAGGGCATGCCGCGCATGGCCCGCTTGAGTTCGTTCATCCGGGTCGAGATCTGGCGCAGGCGCTCCGGCGGCGACAGGTTCGCGTCGCCGAGCTTGGTCTGCGCCAGCGTCGCCGCATTGGACGCGGCGGTATCGTCGTCGCCACGCGTCGACACGGGGACGCTGGCGATCAGCGGCAGCGGCGCACTGTCGCCGCAGCGCTTGAGGTAGGCGCGCAGTGCGATGTCGCTGACGGCCATCGCGACGTCGTTGACCGTTGCCCCGGCGGCCTTCGCCACTGCCTTGGTGTCGGCGATCGACAGGTAGGCGCTGCCGTAGCTGCGTCCCATCGAGTCGTACGGCGTCTTGGGCAGCGCCGTCCTGGCCGCCGAGAACAGCGGCCAGCCGCGGTTGCTGTGCGTGAGCCCGGTGACATCGCCCGCCAGCTGTACCGCCTGCCGGGCGAGCGGCAGCACGCTCCCGGCCAGGATCCTCGCCTGGTCGGCGAGCCCCGGCTTGGGCCGCAGGCTCCTGCCTGCGCGCGGCGCGAGCGGAGGAAGCTCGGTCCAGACGGGTCGAATTGCCGTCTCGCGCGCCGTGGCGTTGAGCGTGCCGAACATCGCGCGAATGCCGGAAATGCCGTCGAACATCGCGTGGTGGACGCGGCCGAATACCGCGATTTCATCGTGCTCCAGGCCGTCGATGACATAGCATTCCCACAACGGCCGCGTGCGGTCGACCACGGATCGGTGCAGGCGGCCGGTGAGTTCCAGCAGCTGGCGATCGGTGCCAGGCGCGGACAGCGTCATTCGCTGCACGTGCTGGCTCAGGATCGGTTCGACGTCCTGCCAGCACGGCCCGCGCGGCCCGAGGAAGTTCACTTTTTGCGCAAACTTGCCCGACGGCGTCGTTGCGCAGAATGCCTGATAGACCCGGTTGGCAAAATCCGGACCGCGCATGCCCTGCGGCGACGCGAAAATCTGCACCAGACCCATGGTCATCGGACGGGCGGTCCGCTCCAGCAGGAGAAACGAGAGATCGATCGTGGTGAGCTGACTCATTGCCGCGACTTTCCTTGAAATTTGGTGTGGGTCCGCCGCTAATGCGGTTCGATGCCGACGCGCTCGAGTTCGACGAGGCTTGCCTCGATGCTCTCCATCAGCGGCCATGCATCGGCGGTCACGGATTTGTCGACGAGGATGCAGATGTTGAACTGCTCGGTGTAGCTCCATCCGGTGATGTTGAGCGCTGCGCCATGGGCGATCTGTCCCGTCGAATACCACTGCTCGAGCTCGAGAGACCCGAGCCGCATGTGTTCGCGTGGCCCCGGCACGTTGGAGACGACGACGTTCCAGAACGGCAGCACACCACCGCCGCGCTTCTCGTTGATGCGGTCGGCAAGCTTGGGCACGGAGCGTGGCAACAGGTTGAAGAGCGCGGCCACGTTGGCCTCGCGTGTCGCCTCGAAGTGGCGCTTCATCATCAGCGCCGATTTGCGGCACTCCATCAGTCTTTCGACCGGATCGGCGATGTGGGGATGCAGCACCGTGTGATCGACGGTCGAGAAATTGCCGTCGCGCGTCCGCTCGGAAAGTGGCACCAACGCGAACGGCACGGTGGCGATCTGCGCGCGTTGCGGTGGCGCCCCGGTCGTGGCGATCGCATGCGCACGCAGGGCGCCTGCCGCGCAACACAGGAATACATCATTGAGCGTGACCTTGTGGGACTTGCTCAAGGCCTTCAGGCGGTCGAGGGAAAACGAGCGCGCGACGAAGGTGCGGCGCGGCGAGAGACTCTTCGCATACGGGGCATCGTAGGCCGGGTCGCCCGGTTTGGGCGGCGCGGGCTGGCCCTCGTCCCGCCATTGCCTGCGTGCGCGCCGGCCGGCCTGCATTCCACGCAGGGCGCTCGGCAGGTTTTCCCGCAATATTCCCGGAAGGTCGCGCAGTCCGTCGGCAAGCAGGCGCCACTTCGACGGCAGCGGCGCCGGTTCGTACGCCAACTCCACCGGATACAGCGATGCTTCCGGCTTCGAGCGCCAGAAGGAATTGAGCATGCGCAGGATCCCGATGCCGTCGGTCATGGCATGGTGGATCAGCAACAGGATGCAGATACGCCCGCCGGGCAGGCCTTCGATCGCCCAGACCTGCCACAGCGGATGGGCGTGATCGAGCGGATGGGCGTAGAGTTCGCCGATCAGTTCGCACAATTCGACCATCGTGCCGGGCGCCGGGCAGGCGACGCGCCGAAGGTGATAGTCAAGATTGAAATCCGGATCGTCGATCCAGACCGGGTGGTTCAGGCCCAGCGGCACGGCCAGGTAGCGCTGCCGCAGCCGTGGGACCAGGCCGACGCGGGACGCCCAGTCGCGCTTGAAGCGGAGCCACGACCAGCCCTCCGGGTCGCTCGACGGATCGATGATCGACAGCTTGATTGTGTGGTTATAGGCGCGGGGACGGTCGAGATACAGCATCAACGCATCCGCGCCGCTCATTCGCTCCAAATGCAGCCCCCCTGAATCATGCTCGTGCTCACGGCGCTCTCCCGCCGATGCCGCCCCTGCGGACATGACGTTTTACCACAATGATCGGCGGCGGATCGGCCCGGTGTCGCTTCGCGGTCAGCTCCGCGCGAAGGTGCGCGCGGCCAGGGTCCGATACTCGGCCGGCGCCCGGCGACTCGAACCCGAGGCGCGAGGTAGAATCAGCTTTCGGCAATTTCCATTCTGGCGCGATGTTCAAGATCGAGGTGGAAGACGGCAAGGGTCGCTGGAGCGACGTCCGCGGTGACGACGGCGCGATCCTCGTCTTCGAGAAAGAGGAGGAGGCGCGTGCCGCGCTGCGCCAGCGCTTCCCGATCCTCGTGCAAATGGAAAAGTACGGCGACGGCAAGCGCACACGCGTCATCCGAATCCTGGAGGACGAAGATGATTGGCCGAAGCGCAAACCCTGATACTCGTGAGGCGTAGTCCGTTGCCGTGGCCGTTGTGAACCGACATCGACTTCGGCATCGAATATGGCACGGTTCCGGCCGGACTGCGGCAGGTCCGGCGCAGGAGGCGCCTGTCCGGACGGAATTCCGGGAATCGTGATCGACGAGGTCATCCGCGCCGTACTGTCGAACTTCACGGCGACGTTTTTCGTGCTCGGAATATTTGCCGCGGCGCTGTCGGTGGCACGCCACGCGCCGCCGCGCGGCGCGCCGGTGGTCGTCGACGCGCTGCTGCGCTGGCATCTGTTTTTCTCGATCGGCGTGTCGATGTTCTACAACTTCGTCATGCACGTATTTTTCGGGGAGATGGCGGCGCGGTTCATCGGCTGGGCCGACAGCCCGTTCCAGACCGAGGTAGGACTGGCGAGTCTGGGGTTCGCGGTCATCGGCTTTCTCGGATTCCGCGGCGGGATGCAGGTGCGAGTCGCGGCGATCGCGGGTCCGGCGTGCTTTCTCGTCGGCGCCGGGATCGGCCACCTGGTCCAGATTGCGCAGACGCGGAATCTGGCGCCGGGCAACGCCGGCGTCGTCCTCTACACCGATTTCCTGCTGCCGGCATTCGGGATCGCTCTGCTGCTGCTCAGCCGGCGCTACGCCAGGGAATTGCGCTGATCGACGGTCGGTGCGCTGCAGCCCGAATTTCGTTGGGAGCGAATTGAACGATTCCGCCGTCCTGCGCTGCGCGTAGAGCGTGTCGAGCCGACGCCGGTCCGAAATAAAAACGGCCGGCACGCGCGTCGCCGCGAGGCCGGCCGCTTGCCACCGCGCGCAGCGCGCGCTGAGGCATATCGGGCGCTTACTTCAGATGGTTCGAAACCAGCTTGGTCATCTCGAACATCGAGACCTTGCTCTTGCCGCCAAACACGGCCTTGAGCTTTTCGTCGGCGTTGATCAGGCGGCGATTGATCGCGTCCTGCAACTTGTTTTTCTTGATGTAGTCCCAGATTTTCTTGGTGACTTCAGTGCGCGGAATCGGCGTGCTGCCGACGACGGCGGCCAACAGCGCCGACGGCGTCATCGCCTTCATGAATGCGGCATTCGGCTTGCGCTTCGCCGTGGTCTTCTTGGCGGCCGGCTTCTTCTTGGCGGGAGCGGCCTTCTTGGCGGCCGGTTTCTTGGCAGCGGGCTTCTTGGCGGCGGGCTTCTTCGCTGCAGCTTTCTTGGCAGCGGGTTTCTTGGCGGCGGGCTTCTTCGCAGCTTTCTTGGCAGTAGCCATGGTTCTCCTTCCTGTTGTTTGGTGCGAGCGGACTATGCCGATCGGTCTGGGGCGGCCCCTCCTGTCAAGGAAATCCACTCCATCGGCGGCGACTATACCGCATTTTGAGAGGAAGGAAAGGTGGTTTAGGAGGGAAAATGCCCAAAGGTTGCCCGGCTGTTGCGCTTCGTCTGCGGCGGCCCCGCTCACGCTCATCCATTGGAGGGCCTTCCGATGAAGACCAGGAGTACAACGGAGTCGGCGTTATTGACGAAAATGGCACCGGCCAGAGGGGTGACCAGGAGGGCGCGCGGCAACGCGCCCCTGGCCATGGCGCCCGCCGATTCACCCGGCGTTCGCGGGACAGCACCTGGTTGGCCAGGACCAGCGTGGGGTTCGCGTTCAGGAACATGACGAGAGGCGGCGGGGGCAGGCGGCGCACGTTGGCGCAATCCGGCAGCGCGACGGCGCTCCGTGACGAGCGCCAGCCAGATTCCGTTGCGGTCGCGCCGGCGGAGTGGGAAACTTCGACCGTGGTGCATTCGCGCTTCCGGCAGGCACTTCGCGGCGGTGCGTGCATCGCCGTGGTGGCGTTGTTCGCGGCAAACCCGGCGACTGCGCTGACGCTCCTTACGGAAGAAAATCCGCCGTTCAACTACGCGAAAAACGGCCAGCTCACCGGCCTGGTTGCCCGGCTGGTGCTGGAGACGGCAAGGCGGACGGAGATGCCGGTGCAGGTCGAGATGTTGCCGTGGCATCGGGCATATTCACGCGCGCAGTCCGAGAACGACACCTGCATTTTTTCGACCGCGCGCGCGGAAAACCGCGAACGGCTCTTCACCTGGATCGGTCCGTTCGCAAGCAACCTGTGGGGCGTGTACGGCAGGACCGACTTCGCCGGAGAGTTGCGCGTGCTCGCCGACCTCAAGCGCTTCCGTCTGGGCGGTGTCGCTGGAGACGCGAAGGTCGAATACCTGAAGCAGAACGGAGTTACCAACATTCGCGAGGCGCTCGAGGACCGCGTGAATCCGTCGCGCCTTTTCCTCCCGCCAGACCACCGGGACCACATCGACATGTGGGTGTCGGGATTTTTCGGTGCGCATGTTGTCGCGCGCGCGGCAAAGGCCGGCGAGGTGAAGCTGCTGTTCATCATTCGCGAAATACCGTTGTATCTGGCTTGCAGTCCGCGGACGTCGCCGGCCACGGTGAAGGCGCTCACCGCGGCGCTGGAGTCGATCCGCGCAGAGGGCATGCCGGAGCGCCTCGCCGCCGAATATGAGGAAATCTTTGCCAAATAAGCGCCTGGGGTGGATGGGGGTATTGGCGATCGCGGTGCTCGCCGTCGCCGCGACGCTGGCCCTCGCCGGTGACGTGACGGCGCCGTATTCGCGCGGTCTGCTCTTTCGGGTCGACGTCGTCGGCAGGCCGCCGTCGTGGGTCTTCGGGACCATGCACTCCAATGACCCGCGGGTCACGGTGCTGCCGGGGCCGGTGCGCGACGCACTCGCGGCGTCGAGGCGGCTGGCACCGGAACTCCTGATGTCGCCAAGCGAGCTGCCCGAGTTTTTCGCGGCAGCCCAATTCGATGACGGGCGACGCCTCGCCGACTACTTCGATCCGGCGACGCTTGACGCGGTACGCGTCGCGCTCGGCGTGGCCGCACCGCCACCAGCGGTATTCGACCGGCTGAAGCCCTGGGCGATCATGCTGCTGCTGGCGCGGCCGGCCGGTGAAAACGGGGCACCGACGCTCGACGAGGTGCTCGTCGACGAGGCGCGGCGGCGGCGGATGCTGGTCATTGGCCTGGAGTTGCCGGAGGAACAGATCGCCTCACTCGACACGATTCCGGTCGCGAGTCAGGTGGCGCTGGCGCGCTGGGTGCTTTCCCGGCGCGACGTCATGGCGGCGGAGCACGAGTCGGCGCTTACCACGTGGCTTGCCGGGGATCTTGCCGGCTTGGCCGCGCTGGCGGCCGCACCCGGCCGCGGAGATCCGGCGCTGACCACGCATCTTGAGCAATTGTCCAGGCACCTCGTCGTGAACCGCTCGGTGTCGATGGCGCATCGGCTATTCATGCCGCTGCGCGAAGGACGAGTCTTCGTCGCAGTCGGCGCCCTGCATCTGTACGGCCGCGACGGCCTGCTCGCGCTCATTCGTGCGCAGGGGCATCGGGTTCGGCGGGTCTACCCGCGGGTGCGCCGCGCGGCGGCGGCGGTGCCGGCAAAAGAGTAGAATTGACCTGTGTTGGCGCGCCGCGCGTCAACACACCTCCAGCATGTCCAAACCGCACGCCGACCTCGCCCAACTGCGCACCGAATACAAGCGCGCGGCGCTGGACGTCGGCGATGTCGATATCGATCCGTTCCGGCAGTTCGCGTCCTGGTTCGACGAGGCGGTTGCGGCGTGCGTCGCTGAGCCGAACGCGATGACCCTGGCCACCGTCGGCGTTGAAGGTCGGCCGTCGGCGCGCATTGTTCTGCTCAAGGACGCCGACGCGAGCGGACTCACCTTCTACACCAATTACCAAAGTCGCAAGGGACGTGAGCTGGCCGCGAATCCCGAGGCGGCGCTGCTTTTTTTCTGGCCGGAACTCGAGCGGCAGATTCGCATCGATGGAATCGTCGGAAAGGCCGACGCTGCGGCGGCCGACGCGTATTTTCGCGTGCGTCCACACCTTTCCCGGTTGGGAGCCTGGGCCTCGCCGCAGAGCGAACCGCTGCCTGATCGCGCGGCGCTCGAAGCGCGTTTCGCCGAAGCGCAGCAGCGCTTTCCGGGGGAGGACGTGCCAAGGCCTGCGCACTGGGGCGGCTATCGGCTGGTGCCGCGCGCGTTCGAGTTCTGGCAGGGGCGCCAATCCCGGCTGCACGACCGCATTGCCTATGATTTCGAAGGTGCCGACTGGCGCATCGGGCGGCTGGCGCCGTGATCGGTTTTTCGGGGGTTTCGCCGACGCTCGCGGCGATGATCGGGCTCGGTATCGCCAACCATACGGTGCTGACGGGCTCCCGCGTGACGGTCACGCTGGAAGCACTGCGGCTCGGCGCCTCGACTGCGACGGTCGGCACGCTGCTCGCGCTGTACGCGTTCCTGCCGATGCTTTTCGCCGTTGCCGCAGGACGCCTTTCCGACCGGATCGGCGTGCGTCAGCCGATGCTGGTGGGCTCGTTGATGCTGGCGGCCGGCGTCGCACTGCCGGCGATCGTGCCCGGTTTCGTCGCGCTGTTCATCAGTGCCACCGTGGTTGGCGTCGCTTTCATGCTTTTTCAGGTCGCCACGCAAAATGCCACCGGTGAACTCGGCGGACCCGAAGTGCGTTCGCGCAATTTCGGCCTGCTCGCGCTCGGCTACTCGGTATCGGGATTTCTGGGGCCGCTGATTGCCGGCGTTACCATCGATCATGGCGGCTACGCGGTGGCCTTCGCGATACTGGCGCTGATTCCGCTGATTCCGATCACTGTGCTCGGGCGCGGCAAGCTCGCGCTGCCGGGCCTGCATCCGGCACGCGGCGCCATGGTGGCGGGCAACGCGCTGGAGCTGCTCACCCACGCGAAGCTCAGGCGTGTTTATTTCGTCAACGTGCTGTTGGCAATAGGCTGGGACCTACATACGATCGTCATCCCGATCTATGGCACGTCGATCGGTCTGTCGGCGTCGCAGATCGGCATCATCCTGGCCTCATTCGCGGCCGCGACCTTTGTGGCGCGCCTGTCGATCCGCTGGATCATCCGCCAATTCACCGAACATCAGGTCCTCACGCTGGCGCTGTTCATCGCGGCCATCGTCTATGCGGCGCTCCCGTTCTCGCACGACGCGACCACGCTGATGGCGCTGTCGTTCTGCCTGGGCCTGGGCCTGGGGATGAGTCAGCCGATGGTGATGTCGTTGCTGCACAGCCATGCGCCACCAGGCCGGATGGGCGAGGCAGCAGGGGTGCGGATGTCGCTGGTTCAATCGATGGCAGTCGCGGTTCCGCTGGCGTTCGGCACGCTGGGCGCCACAGTCGGACTGGCGCCCGTGTTCTGGTCGGTGGGCGCCTGCCTTGCCACGGGCGGCTGGTTGACCCGGCGCAGCGCCTGATCAGGCCGGGCGTTTCAGCCGTTCGGCGAACGCCTTGCGGAATTTCGCGACCTTCGGCGCGACGACGAACATGCAATACGGCTGACCCATGTTGCGCTCGAAATAATCCTGATGGTGGCCTTCGGCGGAATAAAATGTGGCGTCGTCGGCCAATTCGGTGACGATCGGCGCCTTCCACAGCTTGGCCTGGGTCAGCGAGGCCATGACTTCCTTCGCGGTTGCGCGCTGCGCGGGCGTCCGGCAGAAGATCACCGAGCGGTACTGCGTGCCGACATCGCCACCTTGCCGATTGTGCGTCGTCGGATCATGGATGGTGAAGAAAATGTTGAGCAAGTCGCGGAAAGACAGCACGGCCGGATCGAATTCGACGCGAACGACCTCGGCATGCCCGGTGCGGCCCGAACAGACGTCCTCGTAGGTTGGGTCGGCGTTCGCGCCGCCCGCGTAGCCGGATTCGACGCTCACCACCCCGGCGAGGCCACGGAACACCGCGTCGAGACACCAGAAACAGCCGCCACCGAGAACGGCGATCTCGGTGCCTGCGTCGGGATTGTTGGTCGCGGTCATTGCGTTGGCTCCTGTGTTGGCGCGTTGGCGGCGCGCGGATTGCGTCGGCGAATCCGAATTGGAGGGTCGTGTTCCACAACGGGAAGCTTACGCCGGCCGCCCGGTCTGGGATAATCGGCGGATGCTGAAGATTCCCGACCCTGCCGTCGAACGCGCTGCCGCTCGCGTCCGCGGCGCATGGCGAGGTCGGGGCGCATGACCTTCATCGGCCCGGTCACGCTGGTGCGGCGCGTCATGCAACACCTGCACGGGGTCGGCTGGACCCGCGCGGCGGGCAGCTTGGCGTTCGCCACGATACTGGCACTCGTTCCGCTGGCAACGGTCGCCATCGCGTTCGTCGCGCGGGTGCCGCAGTTCAAGGACTTTCTGAACATCTTCGAGCAATTCCTGCTGCGCCACATGCTGCCGGAGAGCGCCTCGACGATCGTCCATCAATACGTTCTCGGCCTCGCCGAACAGGCGTCGAGAATCGCCGGCGTGTCCATCGTTTTCATCGCCGTCACGGCGATCCTGGTCGTCGACATGGTGGAATCCGAGATCAACGCCATTTGGGGCATCCGGCGGAAGCGCCCGTTGGCGCGGCGAATCGTCGTCTACGTGATCGGGCTGACCATCGGGCCGGCGCTGATCGGCGCGGCAATCACGCTGGTCCTCTGGCTGCTGCGGGAATCGGTCGGCGTGGGCCCGCTCGCCTCCGGTGTCACCGCGGCGATTCTGCCGTCGCTGCCGTTCCTGTTCACCGCGGCGGGGTTCACCGTGCTCTACGCATTTGCGCCGGCGCGGCGCGTTGCCTGGCGCCACGCGCTGATCAGCGGCGTGGTCGCCGCTGCCGCCTTCGAGTCCGTGAAAGCGGGATTTGCGTGGTACATCGCCAGTACGCCGACCTACGAGAAGCTCTACGGCGCGCTGGCGGCGTTTCCGGCGCTCCTTCTGTGGATCTTCCTGTTCTGGCTGATCGTGCTCGCCGGGGCCGCGGTCACCGCGTCGCTCGCCGGACCCGAAGGCAGCGGCTGAGGCGGGTGCGCGTTCTCTTTCTTGCCGAATCGCGGCTCGCAAGCTACATTGCAATGATCCTTTGACCGGAGTTTCCCCACGTGTGGTCCATTATCCAGGCAGCTGGTTGGCCGATCTGGCCGTTGATCTTGGCGTCGATTGTCGCCCTTGCACTTATTTTCGAGCGACTTTGGTCGCTGCGCCTGTCGGTCGTCGCGCCACCCGGAATGGTCGATCGCGTGCTTGCCGAGTACCGGCAACAGGGGGCGAGCCCCGAACTTCTCGCGCGTGTGGCCGCGCAGGGTCCGCTGGGCCGGATTCTTGCCGCCGGACTTGC
Source organism: Betaproteobacteria bacterium (assembly GCA_032123655.1). Lineage (GTDB taxonomy): Bacteria > Pseudomonadota > Gammaproteobacteria > Burkholderiales > Casimicrobiaceae > VBCG01. The sequence goes on along the minus strand of JAQBEY010000009.1, from coordinate 15,453 downwards.
CAACGTCAAGGCGCCGCGACCGGTGATGAAGGAGGCGATCGAGGAGGTGGGCCGCGTGGTGACGCATGACCTCGACCGTTTCCTCACCACACTCGGGACTATCGCCGCCATGTCGCCGCTCATGGGCCTGTTCGGTACGGTCGTCGGCATGATCGAGATCTTCGGCTCCCAGGGTGCGGGCGGGTCCAACCCGATCCAGCTCGCGCAGGGCATCTCGATCGCGCTGTACAACACGGCGATGGGCCTGATCGTCGCGATCCCGTCGATCATTTTCTATCGGCATTTCCGCGCGAAGGTCGACGCGCTGATCGTCGAAATGGAACAGCAGGCGATCAAGCTCGTGGACTTTGCCCACGGCGAGCGCAGGTAACGGAGCCGCCTCGATGAAACTGCACGGTGCGCGGAATCGCGACGAGCCGGAAATCAACTTCATTCCGCTGATCGACGTACTGCTCGTCATCCTGATCTTCCTGATGGTTACAACGACGTATCAGCGCGTGGCGGAACTGCAGATCACGCTGCCGGAGGCCGAGGCCGATGCGGCCAAGCAACGGGCCAAGGAAATCAACGTCGGCATCGACGCGCAGGGCCGCTACGTGGTCGACAAGAACATCTTCACCTTCAGTACGGTCAATGTGCTGGCGGATCTCCTGCGCCGCGCGGCGGGTGATGCGAAGGATCCGGTGATCATCATCAACGCCGATGCCAGCGCCACGCACCAGTCGGTGATTCACGTGATGGAGGCGGCGCGGCAGGCGGGTCTCGTCCACATCACCTTCGCGACGCAATCGCCTGCAAAATAGCGTGTGACCGTCACCGACCGCGTCGTCGCTGCCTGGTACGCGCCGCGGGTGACGACCTTGGCAGCGCTTCTGTGGCCGCTGTCGTTGCCGTATCGATTCGTCATCGCGCTGCGTCGCCTGTTGTTCCGCGCCGGGATCCTCCGCGTCGTGCGGCTGCCGGTCCCGGTGATCGTCGTGGGTAACATCACCGTCGGCGGCACCGGCAAGACGCCGCTGGTGCGTGCGCTCGCGGAAGACCTCGCGCGGCGCGGCTTTCATCCGGGCATCGTGAGTCGAGGCTACGGTGGCAGTCTGCGCGGACCTGTGGCGGTCGCAGCCGGAGACGATCCGCAGCGCGTCGGCGACGAGCCACCGCTGCATGCCGCGGCGGGCTTTCCCGTGTGGATCGGCCGCGACCGGCCGGCCGCAGCCCGCGGTCTGCTTGCCGCGCATCCGGAATGCGACGTGCTCATCGCCGACGACGGCCTGCAGCACTATGCGCTTGCGCGAGACGTGGAGTTGGCGGTGGTCGACGCATCGCGCGGCCTCGGCAACGGCCTGCTGCTGCCGGCCGGGCCGCTGCGTGAGCCCGCGGCGCGTCTCGCCGGGGTCGATGTGGTGGTGCGCGTTGCGGCGGCCGGCACGTCGCCGCGGGCGGTCGCGCCGGATGAATCGCTGGCGCCGCTGGTTGCGCTGCCTTGGCGCAACCTGCGCGACCCGGCGCGCGCCGCCGATCCCGCGCAGTGGCGCGGACGCACCGTGCATGCAATCGCCGGCATCGGCGACCCGCAGCGATTCTTCGCGCTGGTGCGCGGCCAGGGGATCGACGCCACGCCGCACCCGTTGCCCGATCACCATCGGTTCGTTTCCGCCGACCTCGACTACCCGGACGCCGTGGCGATCCTGATGACCGAGAAGGACGCGGTAAAATGCGCTGAATTCGCCGACGCGCGCTGCTGGTGCCTGCCGGTGCGCGCCGTGCCTGACCCCGCCCTCGGGGCGCTTGTGGAAGGAAAAATCCGTGGATGCCAAGTTGCTCGAGTTGCTCGTGTGCCCGGTGACGAAGGGCCCGCTGGTGTATGACCGTGAACGGCAGGAACTCGTCTCCAAGTCCGCCCGTCTGGCCTACCCGATCCGCGATGGCATACCGGTGATGCTCGAGGAGGATGCCCGCAAGCTCGGGCCGGAGGAGTGAATTCGTCCCGTGCGGATGCATCGGTGATGGAATTCTCGGTCCTCATTCCCGCCCGTTACGCGTCGACCCGGCTGCCGGGAAAGCCGCTCGCCGACATCGGCGGCAAGCCGATGATCGTCCGCGTCGCCGAGCGCGCCGCAGGCAGCGGTGCGGCGCGGGTGGTCGTGGCCACCGACGACGCGCGAGTGCGCGACGTCGTCGAGGCGCACGGTTTTGTGGCGTGCATGACCCGCGCCGACCACCTCACCGGCACCGACCGTCTCGCCGAAGCCGCCGTGGCACTTGGTCTCGCTGACGAGGCGATCGTCGTGAACGTGCAGGGCGACGAACCGCTGCTGGAGCCGGCGCTGATCCGGCGCATGGCCGAGCTTCTTGCCGCGCATCCGGATGCGGCGATCGCCACCGCCTGCCATCCGATCGATGATCCGGCAGAGGCGTTCAATCCGAACGTGGTCAAGGTCGTTCTCGACGCGCGCAACTACGCGCTTTATTTCAGTCGGGCAACGATTCCCTGGGCGCGTGATGCATTCGCGCAACGCCAGGATGCCCTGCCCCCCGGACTTCCGCTGTATCGGCACTACGGCCTCTACGCGTACCGTACTTCGTTCCTGCGCGCCTTTCCGAGGCTCGCGCCGGCGCCGATCGAGCGACTCGAGGCGCTCGAGCAACTGCGCGCGCTCTGGCATGGCTATCGGATCATGGTCGAGGTCACGCATGGCACGCCCGCGCCGGGCATTGACACCCCCGAGGATTTGATCCGGGTACGCGCCTTGTTCGCACAACGCGCGGCGACGTAAGCGCGCGGGGCGGCAAGGCACGGATTCCGGGGTAACATAGGGTCCGGCAATGCCCATGGCTCGATGGCTCGACCAGTGGCGGCCCACGTGAATGCGGCGCGCACCGGCGCGGCCCTTCGTCCTGACATTCATCCACGCGAGCCACGACCATGCGACTTATTCTGCTTGGCCCTCCCGGCGCCGGAAAGGGCACCCAGGCCACCTTCATCAAGGAAGCCTTCGGCATTCCGCAGATTTCCACCGGCGACATGTTGCGTGCGGCAATCAAGGCGGGCACTCCGCTCGGGCTCGCCGCCCGGGAAGTGATGGACAGCGGTGTTCTGGTATCAGACGACATCATCATCGGCCTGGTGCTCGACCGGTTGCGTTCGCCGGACTGTGCCGCTGGTTACCTGTTTGATGGATTTCCGCGCACGATTCCCCAGGCGGAGGCGATGAAAACAGCCGAGGTGCGGATCGATTTTGTGCTGGAGATCGCCGTTCCCGATGCCGCGATCGTCGAGCGCATGGGCGGGCGTCGCGTGCACCTGGCGTCGGGTCGGACCTACCACCTGACCTTCAATCCTCCGAAGGTCGCCGGCAAGGACGATGTGACCGGTGAAGATCTCGTCCAGCGCGACGACGACCTTCCGGCCACCGTCCTGAAACGGCTCGCGATCTATCACGCGCAGACCGCGCCGCTGCTGGCCTACTACGCGCGGTGGGCCGCGTCCGGCGAGTCCGGGGCGCCCGCGCACCGGAAGGTCGACGGCCTCGCGTCGGTCGAGGCGGTGCGCGCTGCCTGCCTGACCCAATTGAAGTCCTAGCCCCGGGTTATCCCGGGCAGGATCCGCAGCATCGTCTTCACTCGCGCCGGTTTTCGTGCCATGTCCAAACGCAACGCTTTCTATGCCCAGTCCGGCGGTGTCACCGCCGTCATCAACGTCAGCGCAGCAGCTGTCATCGAGACCGCGCGAGCCCATCGCGATCGTATCGGCCGCGTCTACGCCGGGCGCAACGGCATCATCGGGGCGTTGACCGAGGACCTGATCGATACCGGGCGCGAGTCGCCCGCGGCGATCGCGGCGCTCCGGCACACGCCGGCCGGCGCTTTCGGGTCCTGCCGCTATAAATTGAAGGGCCTCGACGAGAACCGGGCGCAATACGAGCGACTGATCGAGGTCTTCCGCGCGCACGACATCGGCTACTTTTTCTACAACGGCGGCAACGATTCGGCGGACACCTGCCTCAAGGTGTCGCAGATCGCGCAGACGCTGGGCTATCCGCTCACCGCGGTGCACATTCCCAAGACCGTCGACAACGACCTGCCCGTCACCGACAACTGTCCGGGCTTCGGTTCGGTCGCCAAATACGTCGCAACCTCGATGCGCGAAGCTGCCTTTGACGTCGCGTCGATGGCCAAGACCTCGACCAAGGTCTTCGTGCTCGAGGTGATGGGGAGGCATGCCGGCTGGATCACCGCTGCCGTGGGCATGGCCGGCGACGCGCGCACGCCGATTCCGATCGTGCTGTTGTTCCCCGAGATCCCTTTCGATGAGGCGGCGTTCCTCAAGGCAGTCGACGCGCGGGTGAAAGCGTCAGGCTATTGCTGCGTTGGTGTTTCCGAGGGGCTGAAGGACCAGGAAGGCAGACTGATGGCGGAGGCGGGTACGCGCGACGCCTTCGGTCACGCGCAGCTTGGCGGCGTCGGCCCGCGGATCGCCCAGATCGTCCGTGACCGGCTGGGTCACAAGGTCCACTGGGCGGTCGCCGACTACCTGCAGCGCTCGGCAAGGCATCTGGCTTCGAAGACCGATATCCTGCAGGCCTATGCGGTTGGCAAGGCGGCGGTCGAAATGGCGCTGAAGGGCCGCAACGCGGTGATGCCGGCGATCACGAGGGTTGCCGATCGGCCGTATCGCTGGAAGATCACCGAGGCACCGCTGGAGAAGGTCGCCAACGTCGAGAAAATGCTCCCGCGCGGTTTCATTACCCGGGACGGTTTCGGCATCACGCAGCGCGCGCGGACTTATCTTGGTCCGTTGCTCAAGGGTGAAGACCCGCCGCCGTTCCGCGACGGCCTGCCGCAGTACGTACGCCTCAAAAACGTCGCGGTGCGGAAAAAGCTCGCGACGACATTCAAGATCTAGATGGACTTCAGGTCAATTGACGGAGGACGACCGATGGGCAGGACGATCGACTACTACATGACCCCGGCATCGCCGTGGGCGTATCTGGGCCATGATCGCTTTGTGTCGTTGTGCCGGCAGCATGACGCCACGGTGCGGCTGAAACCCGTTGACCTGTCGAAAATTTTCCCGAACTCCGGCGGCCTGCCTTTGCCCAAGCGCGCGCCACAGCGTCAGGCGTACCGTTTGGTCGAGTTGGCACGCTGGTCCGAATTCCTGAATCTGCAATTCAACGCCCAGCCCAAATTCGTTGCCTCCGGTCCCGAGCTTGCTTCCCGCTTTGTCCTGGCGGCGAGCGAAGTGGACGTGGCGAATGGGCTGGCGTTCGCTGGTGCGGTGCTGCGCGCGCGCTGGGCCGAGGAACGCGATATCGCCGATCCGGGGACTCTGGCGGCGCTTGCCGAAGGGCTGGGTCTGGACGTTGCGGCCCTGGCGTCGCGCGCGGCGGCACCGGAAATCGCGGCGCGTTTCGACGCCTGCACGCAGGAGGCCATCGAGGCGCAGGTTTTTGGCGTCCCGTGGTACCTCGTCGATGGCGAACCGTTCTGGGGACAGGACCGGCTCGACTTACTGGCCCGCAAACTGGCAAAATAGCGTGTTTTTGTCGGCCGGGACCCCGGCCGGCGTTGCAGGGGGTCGGTCCAGCGGTCGCGCAGGCGGCCGGACCGGGAGCCGCGACGCGGTGCCGCACAGACGGCCGCCCGCGCTCCATTGCGGATTTCAATACATAGGGAGCACCAAGCCATGTCCACAGGTCTTATCTTCGCGCTCGTATGCGCGGTGGCGGCGATCGCCTACGGCGTAGTCTCAATCGGCTGGATTCTGAAACAGCCGGCCGGCAACGAACGCATGCAGGAAATCGCAGCTGCCATCCAGGCGGGCGCCAAGGCCTACCTCAATCGCCAGTACATGACGATCGGCATCGTTGGCATCATCCTCTTCGTGATCATCTGGTGGGCGCTGGGCGGGCGGACCGCCGGCGGCTTCCTGATCGGCGCGGTGCTCTCGGGCCTGGCCGGCTACATCGGCATGAACGTTTCGGTGCGTTCCAACGTGCGCACGGCCGAAGCCGCGCGCACAGGGCTCAACGAAGCGCTGGCCGTCGCCTTCCGCGGCGGAGCGATCACCGGCATGCTGGTGGTGGGCCTGGGCCTGCTCGGCGTGGCCGGCTTCTACTGGTTCCTGATCGGCTCGGCGCACGGTACGCCCAACCTGATGAAGGAAGGCCTGCACCACGTCATCCAGCCGCTGGTGGGCTTTGCCTTCGGCGGTTCGCTGATCTCGATCTTCGCGCGTCTTGGTGGCGGCATCTTCACCAAGGGCGCGGACGTCGGCGCGGACCTGGTCGGCAAGGTCGAGGCCGGGATTCCTGAAGATGACCCGCGCAATCCGGCGGTGATCGCCGATAACGTCGGCGACAACGTCGGCGACTGCGCCGGCATGGCCGCCGATCTGTTCGAGACCTACGCGGTGACCATCATCGCCACCATGCTGCTCGGCGCACTGCTGATACCGACTGTCGCGGAAGCCGCGGTCATGTATCCGCTGGTGCTCGGCGGCTTCTCGATCCTGGCGTCGATCATCGGTTGCTATTTCGTCAAGGCCACCCCGGGCGGCAAGATCATGAACGCGCTGTACAAGGGCCTGGCCGTGGCGGGCATCATTTCCGCGATCGGCTTCTGGTTCATCACCGACCGCATGACCGGCGGCTTCGCCGCGGCGGATCCGCTGCTGACGCCACTGCGCCTGTTCGGCGCCTCGATCGTCGGCCTGGTGCTGACCGCGCTGATGGTGGTGATCACCGAGTACTACACCGGCACCGACTTCAAGCCGGTCAAGCACGTCGCGCAGGCGTCGACCACCGGCCACGCCACCAACATCATCGCCGGCATCGGCGTGTCGATGAAGTCCACCGCCTGGCCGGTGCTGTCGGTATGCGCGGCGATCCTGGCGTCGTTCTGGTGCGCCGGCCTGTACGGCATCGCCATCGCCGCGACTTCGATGCTGTCGATGGCCGGCATCATCGTCGCGCTCGACGCCTACGGCCCGATCACCGACAACGCCGGCGGCATCGCCGAGATGTCGAATCTGCCCGAGAGCGTGCGTGACATCACCGACCCGCTGGACGCGGTCGGCAACACCACCAAGGCGGTCACCAAGGGCTATGCGATCGGTTCCGCCGGCCTGGCCGCGCTGGTGCTGTTCGCCGACTACACGCATGCGCTGGAGACCGCGAACATCGCCGCGACCTTCGACCTGTCCAACCACATGGTGATCGTCGGCCTGTTCATCGGCGGACTCATTCCCTACCTCTTCGGCGCGATGGCGATGGAAGCGGTCGGCCGTGCCGCGGGCGCGGTGGTGGTCGAAGTGCGGCGTCAATTCCGCGACATCAAGGGCATCATGGAAGGCACGGCCAAGCCCGAGTATGGCGTGGCGGTCGACATGCTGACCAAGGCGGCGATCCGCGAAATGATCGTGCCGTCGCTGCTGCCGGTGCTGGTTCCGGTGGTCGTGGGCCTGACGCTCGGACCGCAGGCGCTGGGCGGCCTGCTGATGGGCACCATCGTCACGGGCCTGTTCGTCGCCATTTCCATGACCACGGGCGGCGGCGCCTGGGACAACGCCAAGAAGTACATCGAGGACGGTAACCACGGTGGCAAGGGTTCCGAAGCGCACAAGGCGGCGGTGACCGGCGACACCGTCGGCGATCCGTACAAGGACACGGCCGGCCCCGCGGTGAATCCGCTGATCAAGATCATCAACATCGTTGCGCTGATGATCGTGCCGCTGTTGGCCAGCTGGGGCGGCAAGGCCGAGATGAAGCCGGCTGCGCCGATGATCGCGCCGCCGGCGAAGACTTCGGCTGCGCCGGTGGTGCCGGCAGTCGCGAGTGGCTTCGCCATGCTGCGGTTTGACGACGAGCGCAGCGCCGAGGTAGTCATCGCCGCGTAATCGTCCGGCCGTGCGTCATGCACGGCGTGGTTTGCAAGGGGAAGGGCGGCGGCGCGAGTCGCTGCCCTTTTTCTCAGGCACACATGCTTGAAATGGCCCGCCAATGAATATCGCAATCGTCACCGGCGTCTCCAAGGGCCTGGGCGAAGCCCTGGCCGCTGCGTTGCTGGCCGAAGGATTTCGCGTCATTGCGCTGGGGCGTTCGGCCTCCGCGCGACTCGCCGATCCGGCGTTGGAGTTGATCCCTTGCGATCTGGCCGAGGCCGATGCGCTGCCGGCGCTGGTCGGCGCGTCGTTCGCGCAGGCCGCCGCGTCCCGGCCGGATTACGCTTGCCTCGTCAACAATGCGGCGATCGCGGCGCCGGCCGGACTGGCGGGCACGCTCGATGGCGCCGAGATCGCGCGCGCGATTGCGGTCAACCTGACTGCGCCGTTCGTGCTCGCGAACGCCTTTTGCCGCGCCTTCGCCGATCCTTCGGTTCGGCGCCGCATCATCAATGTTTCGTCGGGCGCTGCGCAGACACCGATTGCAGGCTCGGCCGCCTACTGCGCGACCAAGGCGGGGCTGGAGATGCTGACGCGTGCGCTCGCGGCCGAGCATGCCTCGCCGACCTTTGATGCCATCAATGTGCGACCTGGCATCATCGACACGCCGATGCAGACGTTCATGCGCACGCAACCGAAGGAAAAACTGCCGGGGGTCGCGATGTTTCAGGATTTCCACGCCGAGGGCAGGCTCGTGACGCCGGACGCGGTGGCCGCGAAGGTCGTAGCGAAGCTCATCCTTGCGCCGGTCGAGTCAGGGCGGACCTACAGTTACAACGAACTCTGAGTCGACCCGGATTCGACGCGACAAGCATGCTCCGACCACCACCACCCGATCGCTCCCGTGTCTTGCGCCTGGCTGCAGGCCTGGCGTTGCTGGTCCTCGCGCTGGGCGCCACTGCGCAGCCTCGTCAGCCCGCCCCCGAGCACCCGTCTGGCTGGACCGACAAGCAACCGGTCGCGGCGAAACGCTGGATGGTCGCGGCAGCGAATCCGCACGCGACCGAGGCGGGCTACCGGATCCTCGACCAAGGCGGCAGCGCGGTCGACGCGGCGATCGCCGTGCAGCTGGTGCTGGGACTGACCGAGCCGCAGTCGTCTGGCATCGGCGGCGGCGCGTTCATCCTGTTGCATGACGCACGCGCGAAAAAGCTCATCGCCTACGACGGCCGCGAGACCGCCCCCGCGACCGCGAAGCCCGACCGCTTCCTCAAGAACGGCAAGCCACTGGGTTTCTTCGACGCCGTGGTCGGCGGCCGGTCGGTCGGCGTGCCGGGCACGGTGCGCCTGCTCGAGACCGTGCATCGCAAGCACGGCAGGCTCGCCTGGCCGGCGCTGTTCGCACCGGCGATCGCGTTGGCCGAGAACGGCTTCGCGCTGTCGCCGCGGCTGCACAAATTGCTCGCCGCCGAGCGCCACATGTCGCAACCGCGGCTGCGCGCGTATTTTTTCGACGCCAACGGCAAGGTGCTGCCGGAGGGCACGATTCTGCGCAATCCGGCCTACGCACAAACGTTGCGCGCCGTCGCCGCGCACGGCGCCGATGCGTTCTACACCGGCGAGATCGCCCGCGACATCATCGACACGGTGACGCAGCATCCCTTCAATCCGGGCGACCTGACGCTGGCCGACCTCGCCAACTACGAGGTGGTGATGCGCGAGCCGGTCTGCGGCGGCTATCGCAGCTATCGCGTCTGCGGCTTTCCGCTGCCCTCGTCGGGCGGCATCACCGTGCTGCAGATGCTGAAGATGCTCGAGCCCTACGACATTGCCGCGATGGGGCCGGCGTCGTTCTGGAGCGTGCACTTCATGAGCGAGGCGGGGCGGCTGGCCTTCGCCGACCGCAGCGTCTACGAAGCCGATCCGGCGTTCTACGCCGCGCCGACGGGCCTGCTCGACGCGGACTACCTGAAGGCGCGGTCGCTGCTCATCCGAACTGACTCGAGCCTGGGCCGCGCGAAGCCCGGATCGCCGCCGGAGCGCGCGATGCCCGCGCGCAAGGTCGCTTTTGGCGAGGACGCCTCGCTTGATCTGCCCTCGACCACGCACATCTCCATCGTCGATCGCTACGGAAACGCGCTGGCGATGACCAGCACCATCGAGAACCAGTTCGGCAGCCGGCTGATGACCGCGGGCGGCTTCCTGCTCAACAACGAACTCACCGATTTTTCCTTCGTGCCGGAGGAGAACGGCAAGCCGGTGGCCAATCGCGTCGAAGGCGGCAAGCGGCCGCGCTCGTCGATGGCGCCGACCATCGCCTACGATCGCCATGGACATGTCGCGATCGTCACCGGCTCACCGGGCGGCAGCGCGATCATCAATTACGTCGCCAAGACGCTGATTGGCATCATCGACTGGGGACTCGATCCGCAGGCGGCCATCGCCTTGCCCAACTTCGGCAGCCGCAATGGCCCGACCGAACTCGAAGCCGACACCGAAGTCGCGAAGCTCGCGCCCAAGCTGCGCGCGCTCGGCGCCGACGTGCGCTTGATCAGCCTCACCAGCGGCGCGCAGGCGATCGTGCGCGGCAAGGACGGCTGGGTCGGTGGGGCGGACCCGCGGCGAGAAGGCGTGGTGATGGGGCGGTAGTCGGCCCAAACCTGCGTTGATCCGGCAGTCGGTGACAGGAGGATCCGGGATCGAAGGAAACGATCATTCAAGTATCTCGTTCGCCCGCAGCAGGAACGACTGCGGCATGGTCAGGCCGAGGGTCGTCACGGTCGTACGGTTGATGACCAGTTCGAACTTGAGCGGCTGACCCACCGGCAGGTCCGCCGGCTTGGCGCCCTTGACGATCCTGTCGGCGTATTCGGCGGCGCGGCGCCAGTTGTCCGCGATGCTCGGGCCATAGCTCATGAGGCCCCCCGCCAGCGGAAATTCCCGGAACCCATAGATGGCGGGTAACCCGTGTTTGGTGGCAAGTTCTGCAATTTGTCGCAGATGCGCGCCGAAGGCTGGGTCAGGCAGGATGATGACGGCGCCGATTTTCTCCGCGACCATGGCTGCGAAGGCGCGTGTGATGGCATCGGGTCCTCGCGCGTTCCAGGCGACAGGGTTGACTCCCAACGCGCGGCTCGCTTCCTGGATTGCTTCCCACATCTGCCTGTGCGCGACATTGTTGGGGTCCCAGAGGACGCCGACGCGCATGATTGCGGGCGCTGCCTCCTTCAGCAGCTCCACCCACTTCCCGCTGATGCCCTCCGCCTGGTTGGAAAGGCCGGAGATGTTGCCTCCGGGATTCGCCAGACTCGCCACGAAGCCGGCCCCCACCGGATCGCCGATCATTGCCATCACGATGGGGATGGTCTGCGTTGCCTGCCGGAGCGCGACCAGCGCCGCATTACCCTGGACCACGATGACGTCGACGTTGCCCCGGATGAGTTCGGCTGCAAGCATCGAGTAGCGCTCGGGCCGTCCTTCAGCATTGCGCACGTCGAGGAGAAGGTTTCGGCCCTCCACGTAGCCGAGTTCCCGCAGCCTCTGGCGGAAGGGTTCGAAGCCGGCATGGAATCCCGAGCCGCCACCCGCGAACACGCCGATCCGGACGATCTTCGGCGCCGGTTGCGCCTGGCCGGAGAGCGACAATGTGCAGATCGCGAAGGCGAAGATGGCTGCGAGAAAAAATCGCGTGACACTCATTGCATGTGCCTCCTGCGGCAAACGTGGATGCTGCCGAGTTGCGCGCCCTCCGAAGTGCGTCGGCTGCTGGAGCGCGCTGGCGAAATCCTACTCGGGTCAGGGATTGTGTGCCTGAAGCTGATCCCAAGGCTGCACTTGGCGAAAAAGTCTGTCGGCCGGAAACGTTTTCTGGGCGGGACGCGACCAGGAACCTCGATACGATCATCGGGCCGCCGTGCGCACAGAGCGCTCGGGTCGATTTGAGAGCGGTCTTGTCGCGTGGTAGGCTTGCGCCCCATGAACAAGCCTAAACTGACCTACTTCGACGCTCCCGTCAGCCGCGGCGAGGAGTGCCGCCTCGCGCTGGCCGTCGCCGGCGTTGACTTCGAGGACCTGCGGATCAAGGGGGCCGATTGGCCGGCGATGAAGGCGCAGACGCCCTACGGCGCCCTGCCCATCCTCGAGTTGCCCGGAAAGCCGCCGCTGGCGCAGACCAACGCCATCCTGGTGCTGATCGGCCGCCGCCACGGCCTGCACCCCGCCGACGATTTCGAGGCGGCGCGCCATGAAGCGATGATGCAGCACGTGGAAGACCTTCGCGCCAACGTCACGCCGACCCTGCGCCTGGGCGATGCCGAAAAGAAGGCGGCGCGCGAGGCGCTGGCGGCGGGCTACCTGCCGGCCTGGGCGGGCTTCGCGGAGAAGAACATCAGCGGGACGCCATTCTTCGGCGGTGCCAATTTGAACGTCGTGGACCTGAAGCTGCACATGGCGGTGCGCTGGTTCATCGGCGGCAAGGTCGACCACATTCCCGCGACGATCTTTGCCGGCTACCCGAAACTCATCGGTGTGCACGACGCCGTGCGCGACCATGCCGGCGTGAAGGCCTGGTACGCGAAGACCTGAGCCTCTACTGCCGGAGGTCCCGCGCCGTTGGGTGATCCAAGGCGATCCGGCTCATCAGTGCTGCGGTAATACCCCTACGGCTGCTTCGGGGTCTTGTATTCGACTTCCTTCTGGAACGGCTTCCAGACCGTTTCGTAACCAACAAAGCCCTTTTCGTTTGGCGGCATCTGACGCGTTGTAAAAAAACGCGTTAGGCCATCAGGAACCTTGGTGATGGGTTTTTGCTCGCTCATGAGTCACCTTTCTTGCCGTGAAGTCAGGATTGTAAGTGCAAATGGCCAAAGCCGAAATTTCTCCGGTGCCATTCAACACCGTTGCTCAAACAGGTCTCATGAGTGACGGGTCGATATCCGGGTTCGCAATCATCGCCTCGCCCACTCTTGTCTCTTCATCCGTTGCGTCCCGCACGGTAAGTATCTCGAGCGTAAAGACGACCGCTCTGCCGCAAAGCGGATTGTTGCCGTCGACAGTCAGTTTCTCGTCGTCCATCGACGTCACGAGAAAACTGCGGGTCTGGCCCTTGTCGTTTTCCATGAGGATGGAGCCACCGACTTGTCGATACTCCTCGGGGACGTTGTCGATGTGGTCGGTGAAAACCAGCGACTCGTCTCGGGGACCGAAGATCTGATTGCCATCGATCGGCACTTCGATCACGTCGCCAGCGGACTTGCCCTCCAGCTCCTTGTGGACGGAAGGAGCCAGGATTTCATTGTGTCCATGAACATAGCCCAGCGGGAACTCGACCCTGGTGAGGACATGGCTCGTTTTCTTGTCGGTCACCTTGTAGGTTAGCTCGACGAACTTGCCGTCTTGGATGATTTGACTCATGTCGATTCCGAAGGAACTGCTCAAAAGATGGACGCACCGAAGATCTTGATCTCTGCGCTTTCATAGCCGAGGACAAGTCGGCCAAGCCATTCGCCTTGTTTCTTGGTGCTCCGCTGCCGGTAAAGGACCGTCACGTGTTCGCCCCGGCGGATGATGCCGAGCGAGTCGAGGTCCTCTGACAGGTTTCTCGCCAGTTCACTGTTGGCGAACTGGTGGCCCGCCTCGACTTGATTCATGGCACGCGCCAGGGAAATGGAGAAATTCCTTACGAAATCGCCGTATTTGCCTTCGTTCGAATGCTTGACGAGGTCGCGCCACAGGGGATCGGCAATGGCCCGAATCTCTTCATCGGTCTTTTCAATGATGTTCACGCGCGGATCTCAGTGGCCGGAAGGGACTGGCTTTACACGGCTCACAACACACGAGATGCTGGTCCGTTCTGCGCCAGGCAGAAGGTCAACGCGAGCTTCTGCCTGGGGATATCGCTACTCGTCGTCCCCGACCAGGTGATAACACGGCGCCTTCTCCATCGTGTATTCGCCGGTTTCCGGATCGCGACGCGAAACAGTCAGCACGTGCCAGTTTTCGTCGTCCAACTTCATGGCGTCGCCTCGGTAGTAGTAACCCGGCCAACGGGTTTCCTTGCGAAACAAGGTGTGCTGCGTGACGCACTCGGCAGCGCGGTGACGGTGCATCAACTCCCACGCACGCAGCAACTCGTGAATGTCTTCTGCGGCCAGGCTCTGGAGGTCTTCCTCCATGATCTCGAGCTTCTTGAGACCGATGTTCAGGAGCTTCTCGTTGGTCATGTAGTTGACGGTCACTCCGCCGCAATACTCGTCCATCAGCTTCTGCAGACGGTCCAGGCCCTGCTTGGGATTGATGTAATGCGGATTGACATCGCCCGCCACGATCGCATTGCGGTAGGTCTTGTAGTGCTCCATGGGCTTGAAGATCTGTTTCTTGCGGCGTTCGATCTGCGCATCGGATACGACAATGCCTTCGGCCTTGCCGTCGTCGATGTACTTGCAGGCGGCCTTCGCAGCGAGACGACCTTCGGTGAACGAGCCGGATGAGAAGGCATGCGGCGTGCCGCCGACCGCGTCACCGGCGCCGAACAGACCTTCGATCGTCGTCATGCGGTTGTAGCCCCAGAAATACTCGGGGGGAGATACGTCCTCGGGACCCGAGCACCAGGCACCCGAGCCGGTCGCGTGCGAGCCCATGACGTAGGGCTCGGAGGTGGTCAGCTCGGGATTCTCGTTCTTGGGGTCCACATCGGTGGCGGCCCACAGAACCGCCTGTCCGACGGTCATGCCGAGGAAGTTCTCCCAGCCGACCTCTTCCAGATGGGGATCCTGGAAGGCGCGCATGGTCACCATGTGAATGGGGCCGCGGCCGGCATTTACTTCGCTGATCAATGCATGGTTGCGCAAACAGGTCGGGATTGGCCGATGGGTCAGGTGCGAAGCTTCCGGATCGAGATATTCCTTGCCGACCATTTTCTGCAGCTCGGGGAACCACTTCGATTCGTATTCTTCGCCCACACCGTTTTGCGTATAGGTCTTCAGGTGCAGGAAGTAGGCGCCGACCGGGCCATAACCATCCTTGAAACGCGCCAGCACGATGCGATTTTCCATCTGTGTCATCTTGGCGCCGGCGTCGATCATGAGCCCATAGGCAGACGCGGACGACCAGGGCGCATACCAGGTGCGGCCGGAACCCTCGCCAACGGAACGCGGCTTGAAGATGTTGGAAGCGCCGCCCGCGCCGCAGATCACGGTCTTGGACTTGAAGACGTGGTAGTTGCCGGTGCGGACGTTGAAGCCAACAGCACCGGCAATCCGGTTCTCCTTGCTGTCGTCCATCAGCAGGTGGGTGACGCAGATGCGGTTGAAGACCTTGTCTGCCGATTTCTTGGCGGCCTCGGCCACGATGGGCTTGTAGGACTCGCCGTGAATCATGATCTGCCATCGACCTTCACGCAGATAGCGCCCGGTTTTCGGGTCCTTCATGATGGGCAGGCCCCACTCTTCGAACTGATGCACGGTGGAGTCGACGTGGCGGGCCATGTCGAACAGCAGGTCTTCGCGCACCATCCCCATCAGGTCGATTCGCGCGTAGCGGACATGGTCCTCCGGCTTGTTCTCGCCCCAGCG
>JAQBEY010000008.1:0-2819 GCA_032123655.1 Betaproteobacteria bacterium | reverse complement strand
GGCGATGTCGCTCCCGACCTCGACGTGCCGGAGAGTCTTGCCGCATTTTTCGCGCTGGTGACGCAGGAGCGTCGCGCCGGACGCCTGCTGGCCTACCACGACCTGGCCGACGGAGGCCTGGTCGTTGCGCTGCTGGAGATGGCCTTCGCGTCGCGCTGCGGGCTGGAAATCGCCATCGACGGCATCGCCGATGCACCGCTGCCCGCGCTGTTCGCCGAGGAACTGGGCGCGGTCGTGCAGGTCCGCGCGGCCGATGCGGCAACGCTCGTCGCCAACGCGCGCCTCGCCGGACTGGCCGCGACCCCGGTGGGAAAGGCGGTGGCGGGCAATCGTGTCCGGATCACGCGCGACGACAGGGCGTTGCTAGACGTGTCGCGCAGCGACCTTCATCGTGCCTGGTCGGCGACTACGCATGCGATGCAGACGCTGCGCGACAATTCCGAAGTGGTGCGCGACGAGCACGCGCGACTCGCCGATGCGGACGACCCCGGTCTCGTGCCGCACCTGAGCTTCGACCCGGACGAGGATGTCGCCGCGCCCTATGTGGCAACCGGCGTCCGACCGCGCATCGCGATCCTGCGCGAGCAGGGCGTGAACGGCCAGGTCGAGATGGCGGCGGCATTTGATCGCGCGGGCTTCGACGCCTACGACGTGCACATGAGCGACCTTGGGGCTGGCCGGCGCTCGCTCGCATACTTTGCCGGTTTCGTGGCCTGCGGCGGTTTTTCCTACGGTGACGTGCTTGGCGCCGGGGAGGGATGGGCCAAGTCGATACTGTTCAATGCGCGCCTTCGCGATGATTTTGCCGCGTTTTTCGCGCGTCCCGACGCATTTGCGCTGGGCGTATGCAATGGCTGCCAGATGATGAGCAATCTGCGCGAGATCGTGCCGGGCGCGACACTGTGGCCGCATTTCGTGCGCAACCGCTCCGAGCAGTTCGAGGCGCGTTTGCTCATGCTGGCCGTCGAGGCGTCGCCGTCGCTGTTCCTTTCCGGGATGGCCGGCAGCCGCCTTCCTGTGGCCACCGCGCACGGGGAGGGATTCGCCGAATTCCGCGATGCTGAGCATCTCACTGCCGCCCAGCCCCTGGTGGCGTTGCGCATGATCGACCATCATGGTCGACCGACCGAGACCTATCCCTACAACGCCAACGGCTCGCCACAGGGCATCACCGGACTCACCACCCCGGACGGACGCTTCACTATCCTGATGCCGCATCCGGAGCGGGTCCATCGCACCGTGCAATTGTCGTGGCATCCTGACGGCTGGGGTGATGCCTCACCGTGGATGCGCATGTTTCGCAACGCACGCGTCTGGCTCGGCTGAACGCGCTGCAGGAGATCAGCAATGACACTCACCGTGTACTCAATCGATGGCGTCACGCCGGTGGTCGACCCGACCGCCTACGTGCACCCGTCGGCCGTGCTCATCGGCGACGTCTTGATTGGTCCGGGCGCTTATGTCGGGCCGTGTGCGAGCCTGCGTGGCGACTTCGGCCGCCTCGAGGTCCGCAGCGGCGCGAACATTCAGGATGCCTGTGTGATGCACGGCTTCCCGGGCACCGACACGATTGTCGAGGAAGGCGGCCACATCGGGCACGGTGCGATCCTGCACGGGTGCATCGTGCAGCGCAACGCGCTGGTCGGCATGAACGCGGTGGTCAACGACAACGCGGTGATCGGCGAATCGGCGATGGTCGCGGCGATGGCCTTCGTCAAGGCGGGCTTCGTGGTGCCGCCGCGCACGCTGGTTGCCGGCGTGCCGGGTCGCCTCATACGTGAACTGACCGGCGAGGAACTGGCGTGGAAAAAGGAGGGCACGCGCAGCTATCAGGAACTGACATTGCGCTGTCTCGCCACGCTGCAGGCCACCACGGCGCTGGCGGCACCCGAGGCGGACCGGCGCCGGATCGAAGTCGGCACGCTGCTGCCGCTTTCAGAGTTGAAGAAGCGGCAATGAAGCGCCAACGCGCAGCGATCGCGGCCGTGCTGGCGGTATGGTTCTCGTTCCTGCCAATCCAGCCTGTCGCGGCGCAACCGCGTATCGCCGACGCGACGGCCGGTCCGGCGCCGGTGCCTGCTTCGCCTCCTGGGGCGCTGGTGTTCCGGCCGCCTGCGCCAGAGGCGATACCGGACACGCCGCTGGGCGCGATGATCCGTTTCGGCCACGACGTGATGGTCGACACGCAGCGCTACGCCAAAGCCTATGTCGGCAATGGCCTGAATTGCGTCGACTGCCACCTCGATGCCGGGCGCAAGGCAGATGCCGCGCCGTTGTGGGCGGCGTACGTCGCCTATCCGGCATTTCGCACCAAGGACATGCTGGTCAACACTTTCGAACGGCGCCTGGAGGGGTGTTTCCGCTATTCGATGAATGGCCGCATGCCGCCGACCGATAGCGCGGTGATCGTCGGACTCGTCGCCTATTCGTTCTGGCTGGCGACCGGCGCCCCGGTGGGCGCGCAATTGGCCGGGCGCGGCTATCCCGAAGTCGGGGCGCCGCCGCAGCCAGCGAGTGCAACGCGTGGCGCGAAGGAATACCTGGCGCATTGCGCCGCTTGTCACGGTGCCGATGGGGCTGGGCTGCGGTCGGGGGGCAATTACGTTTTCCCGCCGCTTTGGGGGTTGAATTCCTTCAATGCCGGCGCGGGCATGCATCGCGTGCCGACCGCGGCGGCGTTCATCAAGGCCAACATGCCGCCCGGCGCGGAAGGCAGCCTCAGCGACCAGCAGGCATGGGATCTGGCGGCGTACGTCGCTTCACGCCCGCGTCCGGCCGATCCGCGCACGCACACGGCGTCGAGGCCCTAGCGCGACGGG
>JAQBEY010000007.1:0-48480 GCA_032123655.1 Betaproteobacteria bacterium | reverse complement strand
CATCGTGGTCCTGGCGATCATTTCGCGCGACGCGGTTGCCATCAAGCTCAACGCCCCGGCTTCGCTCGGCCGCCCGTTCCACCCGGACGGTTGATGCTCGGCAAAGGCGTAGAATGCGCCGCTGGTCCGACCCGCCCCCTCCCACCGCCACGACCCCTCGCAAGGAGACCTCGAAAATGAATTTCACCACCCGCAGATCGGCGCTCGCGGTACTGACCGCCTGTGCGCTCGCCGTTTCGCTTCCCGTCGCCGCGCAGTCCAAAGCGGGTGCGCCGCTGAAAGTCGGCTTCGTGTACGTCAGCCCGATCGGTGATGCCGGCTGGACCTTCCAGCATGACACCGGCCGCAAGGAGATGGAAAAGGCGCTTGGTGGCAAGGTCACGACCAAGTATGTGGAAAGCGTCCCCGAAGGCGCGGATGCCGAGCGGGTGATTCGCGAGCTCGCGTCGTCCGGCCACAACCTGATCTTCACCACGTCGTTCGGCTACATGAATCCGACGCTCAAGGTCGGAGCCACGTTTCCGAAGGTCAAGTTCGAGCACGCGACCGGATACAAGACCGGCAAGAACGTCGGCATTTACAACGCGCGTTTCTACGAGGGTCGCTATCTCGCCGGCATCGTCGCGGGCAAGATGTCCAAGACCGGCGTGGCCGGCTACGTCGCCGCGTTTCCGATCCCCGAGGTCGTGATGGGCATCAACGCCTTCGCGCGCGGCATGCGCAGCGTCAACCCGAAGGCCGAGGTCAAGGTGATCTGGGTCAATTCGTGGTTCGACCCGGGCAAGGAGAGCGAGGCGTCGAACACGCTGATTTCGCAAAATGCCGACGTGCTGACGCACCACACCGATTCGACCGCAGCAGTGCAGGCCGCGGAAGCGAAAAAAGTCTACGCAATCGGCTATCACTCGGACATGTCGAAGTACGGCCCGAACGCGCAACTGACCGCGGTGACGCATCACTGGGGCAACTACTACACCAGGGTCGCGCAGTCGGTAGTCGACAACAAGTGGAAGCAGGACAACGTCTGGGGCGGCATCAAGGACGGCATGATCAAGCTGGCGCCATTCAACAAGGTGGTCCCGGCCGACGTGCAGGCGCTGGTCAAGAAGGCCGAGGCCGAGATGGTCGCGGGCAAGTTGAGCCCCTTCACCGGTCCGATGAAGGACAACACCGGCAAGGAACGCCTGGCCGCCGGCAAGACCATCACCGACGCCGATCTGTCCAAGATGGACTACTACGTCGAGGGCGTGGTCGGGAAATTGCCCACGTCCAAGTAAGCTTGTTTTAGTTGCCGCGACGCCCCTTCTCGTTGCAGCGTCGTCCGATGAAACGCCGGAAGACGCTGAACTTCGACAGGGCGTCGCGTGGTTGCCGGCAAATTCGGACGCGCTGCGCGCATTGACCTCGCAGCGGTCTGGTTCACTCGTGTCGCATGACGCTTCGGGATCCCGACGGTGCGGCTGGTCAGGCCAGGTCGACGAAGGCTGCCGTTGCGCGCCGGACGATCGGCAACACGCGACATGAACTCGCTGACGCTCCCGAAACACCAGAACCCCGGCCCACCCTGGCCTCGCAGCGACCCCCGGTCGTCTCCAACTTCCCGACGGTCAGGGTCAGCCAGGACGGGCTACGGTGCCCCGGTGGGCGTGTCGGCGCGTTGGATTCACTATACCTCGTCCAGCGAGCGCGCGAAAACGATTGACGGGTCATCGGGCCACGGCACCTGCCGTGGACTCACCGTTTGAGATGGCCGATACTGTGATTCGTCCGGCAGCAGCGGCGCGGAGAAGCTCGCCGGGAACTTTGGCGAATCCTTCATGCCAACGGCGAGCGCGGCGGCCTTGCGCGCAACATTGGAGATTCAGGCGGTGGACGGAACATTGCTGGTACAGCGGTGGATACGCGAATTGGGTCCCGATGCCCTGGCCATGGGATCGAGTGCGCTGATGGTGGGTGCGTATTACTTCAACCTGCGGGTGCGGGTCCGGCGCAACCCTGCCACATCCATTCATGTCGTCAACGAGAAGGTGCGCACGCTGTGGGTGGAACACGTCATGGCCAACCCTTCCAAGGACGTCATGGCAGTGCAGACCCTGCGCAATTTCGTCATGGTCGGAATCCTGCTGGTATCGACCGCCACACTTCTGATCATCGGAACGCTGACGCTCACCGGCCAGGCGGACAACATGGCCCGCAGCTGGCATGCGATCAACGTTCTGGGCCCTCCATCGGTCGAGCTGTGGATCGTCAAGGTCATCTGCCTGCTCGCCGACTTTCTGGTCGCGTTCTTCTCGTTCGTGATGTCCATTCGCCTGGTCAACCACGTGGTGTTCATGCTCAACGTGCCCAGCGAAATGCGAAGCACGATCGACACCCTGACGCCAAGGTCGGTGGCGCGTCGCCTGAATCGCGCTGGATACATGATGGCCTTCGGCATCCGCGCGCTGTTCTTCTCCGTTCCGCTGGTGTTCTGGCTGTTCGGGCCGGCGCTGCTGGTGATCGCCACCATCGGTGTCCTGGTGGTACTTTCCCGGCTGGACCGGAATCACATCATCGTCTGATCGGCATCCGAACCGATCGCGGACGCATGAAACGAAAAAGGCCCGCAGTGCGGGCCCGTTTCGTTTGCATCTATTGGCGTCCCCAGGGCGATTGATCGCTATTCGCACCATTTTTTTCCGCGGATTGGCGCGGGCGCTCTGATCATCTGCCTCAATTCGGGGTTCCGGTGGCCGCCTTTGTGACCGACGGAACGCCCGCTTCCGAATTGAGCCGCTGTCCAGGCGAGGATTGGGCTGCCGTGGAACGCTCGCAATTAGACGCGACCGCGGTCGCGCAGGATGCGCGCGCCACAGAAATTCAAGGTTCGAGGTCGATTTCACGCGCAAGCAACTGCCAACGCGCACTGCCTGGTGCTTCGTGAAGGCCCCGGCGACCGACTGCCGGTCGCCGGGCTGACGCTGCAGCCGTTCGGTCAACCGCCGCGGCCTCCACTACCCAGGTATGCCGGGCAGGTGGCCGTACCGTAGTTGGCGGAGGTGAGGCCGTTACTGTCCTTGGCGCGGATGGTGTACGGGTACGCTTTGCCGAATTCCGGATCGCCGCTCGCGCCCAGTGCACCACATTTCACCTTGAAACCCTGGCCGTTCATCGTACCGGGAATCGTGATCGAGGTCTGAAAGAAGCCGTTGACCTTTGCTACCATGCGCCCGTCGAGTTGGACCGTCAGGTAGATCATGTAATTGGGGGCGGCGTCGACAGTGATCGGGTTCCAGTTGATGTAGCAGGCGTCCTGGTACTGATCGGGCTGGTAGCAATACCCGTTCGGCGAGTCGATGAAACCGATCGCCGGACCCACCAGCGTGCGCGTGTTCGTGCCCTGCGTTTGCGTGGCCGGACCGGAATCCTGCGCGATCGCGCCGCCGGCGAGCAACGCCAGCGCACCAGCCACTGCCGCATACGAGAAGAACGTCCTGAAACTCGACTTATTCATCAACTTCGCTCCCTGACAATATCTGCTGGTTGAATGGGCGAATCCCTGCGGACCGGCCCCACTTAAATATTGTGCACCATTGTTGCCGCGCGCGCATAGGCATCGCCCCCCGGATCGTCGGAGTACCCGCGCCGGTAACCTGTCAAATGCCCATCGCGCCGTCGCGAAACGCCCGCGACGCGGTCTGGTTGTAGGCGATGGCCTCGTTGGCCAGTCGCACCGGCGGAGCGTCTGCTCGGACGTCGCGCCCGGGTCGGGGAGCGCGCGCAACCGTCGCGTTCGTCGAGGAGCTGCGAGTCCGGTTCCCGGATGCGCGATCGGACCACCGGACACGCGCGGCTGACTTCGGCCGGTGGCTGCGGGCGCGTCTAGCTGCCGCCGCGTCTGTCACGCACGGGGGTCGTCAGCGCGCCGCCATCCGCACCAGCGCCGCCCGCAGCCGCGCGTGCGCGTCGAGCCGCGCCGCGTAGTCCGACTCGCGGCGTCCGCCCTTCGCCCGCGCGACGTCGGCGAGCCCCCGGCGCTCCGCCGGCGTCCATCGGGTCACGCCGGGCAGCGCGAGGATGAGCGGGCTCCAGCGCGCAAACCAAAGCCGCTCGTCGCGACTCCAGCCGGCGAACGAGCGCACGCCGCACAGCTTGGCAGCGTCGGCGGCGCACGCTGCCAGCGCGCCTGCCCGGTCCGAGCCGAAGCGACGCGCGAGGTAGCGCGTCACGATGAGGCCGATCTCGCCGGTGGGCAGGAACCCCATCACATCCTCGCGCGGCGAGTTCATGAAGTAGTAGACGTTTTCTGACGCGAGCCGCCGCAGCGTGGCGATGCTCGAGCGGTGGCCCGGGCGCGCGCGCATCCGCGCGAGTTCGCGGCGCATCAGCGCCAGCAATACGCGATCGCGTGGCCGGAATCCCAGCTTCTGGTAGAACCACCACGCGCCCGACTCCAGCGCCTCGTCGTTGTCGTCGCCGAGCTGATAGGGATCCACCGTGAACGCGTCGCTGCCGAGCAGCGCGCGGGTCGCCGCGAGCACGCGCCCGTAGATGTAGCCGGCCTCGCCGCCGCGGAAGGTCTCGAACACGTTGTACGCGACCTCGCTGGAGCCGAAGAGCCCGCTCACCAGCACGTAGCCGATCGGCACGCCGTTCTTCAGCGTGAGGAACGCGTAGACGGTTTCCAGCATCAGCCTGCGTTCCGGCAGGACGCCGATGCAGGCGAACACGAGACCGTCGCCGCAGTCGATCAGGCGCACGTCAGCCGGGTCGCCGTACGAGAACGCGTCGAGGTCGCGGCTACGCGTCAACATCGCCTCGCGCGCGAGGTCGATCAGCGCCCGGCCGCGGCGGCGGTCGACCGGCCGGATCGCCAGCGGGGGCTCGAGGATGGCGTCCGGAAGTCGCGGCCGCTGCGTCCGCAGCGGGCCCGTCTGGAACGCGACCGGGAGGCCGGCGGCCCGCGCCTGCGTGCGCGACGGCCCGTCGCGGCCCCACGCCAGCGTCAGCGTCGGGTCGAGGGCATCATAGATTTTCTCCCGCGCGAACGCGTCCATCGGCAGCGCATGGAGCCGCCGCGCGAGGAACGCGCCGTCCGACTCCCGGCCGCGCATCAGGTCGATCCAGGCGCGCGGCGGGAGGTCCACTTCATCGAGTCCGGGCGACTCGCTGTACGTGGCGAGCAGCGGCAGCAGGTTCAGGAGCTCGTCAGTGTGCTCGAACGCGTCCCAGTCCATGCGCAAGCGCCCCGGCCACGCGAGCGCAAGCCACTGCGCGATGGGCGAGTAGAAGCGGTCGCGGATCACGGTGCCTGCGATCCCGCTGCTCTCGAGCGTATCCGCGTGGCGGCGCAGGTCGCCGCGAGTCGCGAAACCCCGCAGCGCGCGCTCGGCACCGCGCAGCACGCGCGCGTCGTCGGGATAGGCGCGCAGCCAGCAGAGCGCCTCGTGGAAAGCGGTCAGCGAGCGCGGGGACGCGAACGAATGCCGGGCGAGCTGCGCGAGCAGGTCGAGCTTGCGGCTTGCGGCGTCGTCGCCGTAGCGCGCCCGCAATGCGTGCAGGCGCCGGAGCAGGGACTGTGCGGTCATCCGCCCACTCTACGGGCGCCTCCGCGATTGCACAACCGCCCAGCGCGCGGATGTTTTTCGCGTCCATCTCCGCGCCCTCGCCCTGCGCGACGACCTCGCCGCGCGCGACGCCGGCACGTGCCTGTGACGTGGTCCCAGAATAGTCAGGCAGACAAAACTGGAGTAACGTCGCTTCGAGATCCGGCGCGCGGGCCTGGGCAGCGTGGAAGCGCGGGACAGGGAAGTTCAACCGGGATCGAATCGCTAATAGTCGTCCGTGCTCGGCGGCTTTCTTCCCAGCCGCGTGACCGTCTCGATCCATGGCCGCTGGAAAAAGCCCTTGCGCCGGGCCTCGAAAGGCAGGATGTACGCATAGGCCGAACTCCATGCGCGCAGCAGAAAATAGACGGCACCGAT
This sequence comes from Betaproteobacteria bacterium, assembly GCA_032123655.1. Lineage (GTDB taxonomy): Bacteria > Pseudomonadota > Gammaproteobacteria > Burkholderiales > Casimicrobiaceae > VBCG01. The sequence continues at coordinate 42,517 of JAQBEY010000007.1, read as the reverse complement.
CCACGCGAGATCGCTCAGTTCGAACTCCAATTCATGCCAGTCGGATCTCCCGCGCGCGAAGTCCTGCAGGATGAGCGCGCCTAGCGCGGCGATGACGCCTCCCCAGATGCAGAGAATGATCAGGTTTGCCGCGTCGTTGGTCACCGCATCGATGCGGGCGAGGGCCAGCGCCGGCTGTTTGCCGACGAACATCAGGATCACCACCTGCATCGCGATGGCGTAGCCGATGATGGGGGCAAAGTCCGCATCGAGGCCGATCTTGAAAAGCGCGGCGACGATGGCCACGACGCCGAGGACACCCAGGTAGACCAGTATGCGGCGCCAGCTCGGACCTTCGATGTAGCTCACGCCCGCGAACACAGCGCCGAGCAGGCAAAGCGGAAGCTGCACCATGAACAACGTCACCAGTGCCCACGAATACGTTTCGTCGAAATCGCCGGGGGCGAGAGCGAACTGCGCGTACCGGAACGCCGCATAGGCCGGAAGTGCGGCATTGGCAACCAGTGAGAACCACGTCGAAGCGTTCATCAGCCATGATTCTAGACGCTAGCCCTCAAGTTGACGTTCCGGCCGGTTTTGCGGAACACGCCGCATCATGGAAGCGCCCAGCGTAAATCTTCGGCCCGAGCGGGTACGCATTTTCATGATCGCGCGGATCCCGTTGGCGTTTGTGATCCGGAGCGCGTTCCCGCCGAGCCTACCTCTGCGCAGTACTGCGACCCCTCCGACCCACACTGAATTCTGCTCGACTGCACGCCAGGTGGCGGCACGTGGAGTGGGTGGTCATCGCCGACGTTCCGCTTTCAGTGCTCGGCGTGGTCATGCTGACCGGCTTCGCGTGTGCCGTGCGTCGCAGGCAAGACGCAACCGCGCGCAATGCAAACTCTAATTGAGCCCAGGCTGGTACGGGCAGGTGAGGGTGAGCTTCTTGCCGCGCGGGGCCATTGCCGCATGTTTCAACTCGCCGCAATCCCAGATGACCTGAAGCTGTATTTCCTCGGGTGCGCCACCCGACTTACACAACGAATCCGCGGCCTCCACCACGCATTTCGCCGTGGCGTCGCAGCGTGGCAACGCCGGTGCACAGGTCTTGTTGCCGAGAAAATCACCATACTTGGTCTCGACGATATGGATCTTGTTGCTCTCGGCGGCGTATACGCAAGTGGAGCCGAATGTGAACAACGCCGCCAGCAGACACAGATAATGGCGCAGCCCGCTTGTTTTGCAATATCGACGATACATTGGAATGTCCTCTCCCCTAATTCCGCGTGCAAGCATCCTTGACGCCGCGAGCGCACGCATATTCGCTGAATACGACACGGGCGTCGTCGGCCGATACTGGGAACACCGGCGCGCCTGGTCTGTGCGGCCGGGAATCCAAAGCGGAGCTTGCGCTCGTGTTCGCCGGACAGCGACTCCCGCAACGCGGCCAGGATCCAGGATACGCGTAGCTTTCGAAAGTTTCGACACACGCGGAAGCAGTGGAAACCGACAATCCTTGAGTGCGAGAGCTGGTGCCCGCGGCGAGGGAGAAGCGCTGGAACGAGTGACGATGCGAATGGACTGAAGCACTACGCCATCGACATGGCGACGCTCAGGGCTTCGACACTGCGGCGTTGAAGCTCGCGGCAAAGCTCCAGCCCTGTCCCGCCGATACCTTGCGGCCCTGGCCGGTGACACCGTTCGGCGTCACCACGAAACTGTCGAGCCTGCCCGCGCTGGCCAGCATCTTTTCACCGCGCAGGTCGCCGGCGAAAGGAATGATGTTGCGCAGAAACCCTTCCGCACTTATCAGCATCGTGATACCCGCGAGCTTGCCGGACTGCAGCAACGCCTTGGCACCGCCCATCCCGAGCCCTCTGGCAAGGACGTCCGGCGGAACTGGGCCGTCGGTCAGCATGATCTGGTAAACCGAATCGCCAGGATCGGCTGGGCCCGAGGCGTAGGCGTACTTGAGCGTCACGGTGGTCTTGCCCACCTGCACTGTGCCGACGGCTTCGCCCGCCTTGGCGGCTAGGGCCGGCGCCGGCTGCGCCACGCCGGGCCGGGCGGCCGTGAGGCAGAAAGCCAAGGTGCCCAGTGACAGGATGGCCCGCAGTCCGGCGGAGAGCGTGCGCGGATAAAGGTTCACCCTCGCATAGTACACACGATCCGGCGCGAACTATCGATAACATCAATGGCGCAAGGATCGAGGTCGGCCAACTCCAGCCATTTGCGGCCGCCGCAGAATTTTGCGGTGAGCGGAATTCGCGCCACCATTAGTACGACTTGGTGGTGCCGACGGCAAGGCGAGTGCTCTTGCGTGCCAAGCGTCGCATGGGCGAGTGCTAGACCCCGGCTTTGCCCGGCGCTGCGCCCTCCCGCGCGGTTGGCCAATCTTCCTGTGTTTGGTATCGCACGGCCGACGATGGGTCGAGTCCGTTACAAGGGGATGTTGCGGAACGCGGGCGAGGAACGCCACTCGGGGGCTCGAATGAAGACCAGGGCTGTCCGTGTCGCCAACATTGCTTCGCCTGCGCCGGTCATCTCGATTCGAGATTTCACGGCGCACTGCCGGATTTGCGGCGTCCGCCAACTGTGTCTGCCAGTCGCGTTCACCGACGACAAGGCAAAGCAGTTCGATGCGTTGCCGACGCACCGCACCAAGCTCAAGAAGCAGAACATACTATATCGCGGCGGAGAGCGCTTTAGCGCGCTGTACGCGGTCCAGTTCGGGTCGCGCAAGTCCGTCGTGTTCGCCGAAGAGGGCTGTGAACAGGTGAATGGCTTTCACACGCCGGGCGATATTGTCGGGTTCGACGGCATCGAAAACAACCAACACAACGCCGGGGCAATCGCGCTCGAAGATACCTAAGTCTGCGCGTTGCCGTTCGACAGCATCACCAATCTCGCACGCTCCATCCCCGCATTGCAGCAAAACCTCCTCCATATGCTTTCCACGGAACTTTCGCGCGCCGGGAGCACGATGTTCATGCTTGGCACCACATGCATGCGGGGGAACGTGTTGCCATGTTCTTGTTGATCTTGGCCGACCGTTATCGTCAGCGTGGTTATTCGTCCACCGAAATCGTGCTTCGGCTGACGCGCCAGAAGATCGGCAGCTATATCGGCCTCGAGCCTGAGGCCGTGAGCCGGCAACTCGCCGCGCCTGATACAGCGCAAACATTCCTCTCTGGCGCCGAGGCAATATAATCAGTTCTGATTCGACGGGAGGGAGATCAATGGCGACACCACGCAAGCGGGCCACGGGCTCGGCACGAAAACCTGCGGGCAAGGGGGCGTCGACGAAGGTCGCGCGTCCCCGCAGGGTGGCGCGCGGCGATACCGGTCCGACCACGAACGAAGGCGCTGTCGAACGGCATGCGTTGGGTGAGCGTGTCGAAGCGGCAATCGAGGCCGAAACCAGCGCGCTCGAGGACATTCTCGCGGGGCGCTCGCCGGTCGATGCCCGCGACCTCGCGCATGCGCTCCTGAAAAAACAGAGCGTCCTTGCACGCAGGCAGGAACGCGACGACGATGAGGCGCTAGCCCACGATTGGCGCAGCGGCGGCTATCCGTACAAAAATCTGCTGCGCCGCAAAAGCTACGAGCGGCAGAAATACCGGCTCCAGGTCGAATTGCTGAAGCTGCAGTCCTGGGTCAGGGAAAACGGGCAGAAAGTGGTCGTGCTGTTCGAGGGTCGCGATGCCGCCGGAAAGGGTGGCACGATAAAGCGCTTCATGGAGCATCTGAACCCGCGCGGCGCACGCGTGGTCGCGCTGGAAAAGCCGACAACAGGCGAGCGTGGCCAGTGGTATTTCCAGCGTTACGTCCAGCATCTGCCCACCGCGGGCGAGATCGTGCTGTTCGACCGTTCCTGGTACAACCGCGCCGGCGTCGAGCGGGTCATGGGCTTTTGCACCGAGGACGAGTACGGCGAATTCACTCGGCAGGCGCCGGAATTCGAGCGCAACCTGGTGCGCAGCGGCATTTACGTGATCAAGTTCTGGTTCTCGGTGAGCCGGGAAGAACAGCGTCGGCGTTTTCGCGAGCGCGAGGTGCATCCACTGAAACGGTGGAAACTATCGCCCATCGATCTGGCCTCGCTCGACAAGTGGGAGGAATACACCAGGGCAAAGGAAGCAATGTTCGTTCACACCGACACCGCCGATGCGCCGTGGACCGTGATCAAGTCGGACTGCAAGAAACGCGCACGGCTCAACGCCATGCGCTACCTGCTGCACACGCTGCCCTATTCGCCCAAGGATGATGAACGCATCGGGTCTGTCGACCCGCTGCTCGTAGGTCGCGCGCATGTCGTCTACGAGCGCGGGGAAAAATCGATCGCCGCGGCGGCGGATTGACGACGGGACTCCACGCCTGCGATCAACTCGTGTGGCAATCGCGGGACCGTCGCCATCCCGACGCCCCGACGCCGATCACTTCGGCGCGGGGCCGGCGTCGCCGGCGGGTTTCGCGGTTGCTGCCGGAATGTTCAGCGCGCGCGCACCGACGTCGTTCAACAGACGCTGGAACGAAGGCGACTCGCGTACCAGCGTCCCTGCGGCCGCGCGCAGCCGGTCGACCGCCTCGTCGGACAGAACGAACGACGTCGGCAGGTCATTCAGGTATTCGAGCTCGGCTTTGTCCTTGAGCGCTTCGAACGACACGTCGATCGGATAGATCTCGATGTCCGGGACATCGAGGAGTTGACGTAGTTTCGGGTCCCGGGAATTCGCCAATGCGCCGGAATCGCGGATTTTGCCCAGCGTCTGCCATCGCGCAACGATGTCCTTCAGCAGTTCCACCGCTTCGTACGAGTAACGGTCGATCGGCACACCGGTCGCCTTCAACAGGATCTGGATGTCGTTGGGCGGCCGTTCGCGGGTGTCCCAGTCGGTGCGCGGCACCGACAGCGAGTTGACCACGAAAACGATGATCCTGCGCACATGATCGAGCCGCGTCTTCCGGCCGACCGAGCGCACGGCCTCGAGTTCCTCCAGCGCCTCGAGTATCGCGCGCATGCCCAGGTTGTCCGACAGGCCGCCGTCCACCAAATGCAGGTAGGGACGATTCTTCCCCTCCTGGAACGCGTTCATTTCCTTGAGACGCTGCAGCGCACGGCCTGCCGGTCGGGCCGATTGTGCCGGATCCAGCATGATCTTCGCCCAGGACGGTGTCCTGAAGCCGCAGCTGCCGCCGTAGTTGTTGATGGTGACCGGCGACAGCACCAGCGGCACCGCCGAGGATGAGGCGGCCGCGCGCGACAGCGGGACCTTGTCGAGGTCGGAGCAGATCAGGTCGAAATCGGTCTGGATGAACGCGAAGCGCGAACCAGTGGAAATGTCGGTGGCCGTGGCAATGATCAGCGGTCCCGTCCGGCGGTCGAGATCGCTGAACGTTGCACCGTTGAACAGGATTTCGTCGTACAGCTCGGCCGCCATTTCCGACCGCCCCCAGCTGCCTGACCAGAGCGCGCCCCAGTTCTGCGGACTGAGAAAACGCGCCAGCAGTTCGCCCTGCACGTTGCGCTTGAGAAAACGCTGCTCGTAGTCGTCGAACAGCTTGTCGCCGTAGAGCCCGTAGGCCAGAGCGGTGAAGCTGCCGCCCGATACGCCGGTGATGACGTCGACCTCATCCAACAGACGGATTTTCGCGCCGGCGCCGTTGATCACCTGCGTGCGCCTCAGTTCCTCCAGCACGCCGTATGAGAACGCGGCGGCGCGCGTCCCGCCACCTGAAAACGCCAGGATGACCAGGTTCTCCTTGTTTCCGTCGTGAACCTGCCGTGTACCGAAGCGGTAGCCGCTCTTGCCATTGACCTCGGCGATGGGCGGATTGACCGGTCGCGAAGCACAGCCCGCGAGCAGCAGCAACGCAATCACGGCGACGAACATCCGGAAACGGGACTTGATCATGGCGGGAAGGATGGTTCGCTCGCGAACGGGATCGAAGGGGCGATGATAATCGCATCGGTGCTGGCCGGCCGTGGTGGCGGCGACTTTCCGGTAAAGTCGCCGCCATGCAGCCCGCGCGCACCCTGCTCCTCCGCAATGCGACCGTCGTCGCGACCATGGATGCCGACCGCCGCGAAATTCCAGATGGCGGCGTCTTCATCCGCGGACACGTCATTGAAGCCGTCGGACCGACGGCACAACTTCCGGCGACCGCTAACGAAGTGCTCGACTGCGCCGGTCATGTCGTGCTTCCCGGCCTGGTCAATGCGCATCATCATTTTTTCCAGACGCTGACCCGGGTTATCCCGGCGGCGCAGGACGCCGAGCTGTTCGGCTGGCTGCGCACGCTCTATCCGCTGTGGAGTCGCCTGACCCCGGAAATGCTCAACGTGTCCGCCCGCGTGGCCATCGCCGAGCTGATGCTGTCCGGGTGCACCACCTCGAGCGATCACCTCTACCTCTATCCGAATGGCGGAACACTCGACGACACCATCGAGGCGGCGGTGGCGCTGGGCCTGCGCTTTCATGCCTGCCGCGGAGCAATGAGCGTCGGCGAATCAGCCGGCGGCCTGCCTCCCGATGCACTGGTCGAGCGCGAGGACGCGATCCTGCGCGACACGCAGCGCGTCATCGAGACGTTCCATGACGCCGGCCGGTTCGCGATGCTGCGCGTCGCCGCGGCGCCCTGCTCGCCGTTCTCCGTGTCGGCAGACCTGATGCGCGAATGCGCCGCGCTGGCGTCGAGTTGCGGTGTCGGACTGCACACGCATCTCGCGGAAAGCGACAATGACGTCGCCTATTCGCGCGAACATTTCGGTTGCACGCCGGCCGAGTACGCCGAACAAACCGGCTGGACCGGACCGCATGTCTGGCACGCTCACTGCGTAAAGCTGGACGAGCCGGGGATCGCGCTGTTCGCGCGCACCGGCACCGGTGTCGCGCATTGCCCCTCGTCCAACATGCGGCTGGCTTCGGGGATCGCGCCGGTGCGGCGCCTGCTCAGCGCCGGCGTGCCGGTGGGACTTGGCGTGGACGGCTCGGCTTCCAACGACGCCTCGCATCTGCTCAGCGAGGCGCGGCAGGCGCTGCTGTTGCAGCGCGTCGGCGGTGGCCCGGCCGCGCTCACGGCGCGCGAAGCGCTCGAACTCGCCACGCGGGGCGGCGCCCGCGTGCTGGGTCGCGACGACATCGGCGTACTGGCACCCGGCATGGCCGCGGATCTGGTCGCCTTCCCGCTCGACGACGTCGGCTTCGCCGGCGCCGGGGCTGACCCGCTGGCCGCGCTGGTGTTCTGCGCGCCGGTTCGCGCCGCGCTGTCGGTAATCCATGGTCGGGTCGTCGTCCGCGAGGGACGGCTCACGACCGTCGACCTGCCACCCCTGCTCGAGCGCCACCGGGCGTTGACGCGCGGGTTGCTGCGCGGCGACTGAACACGCGGGCCTGCACCGGTCCGACCCCGCGTCCGAAGCGCCTCGCGACCGGAGGCAGCGCGCGCACGGCGACACCGCGACAACCCCTTGCCGGCCGTCCCGACGCCGGCGGACGTCACGGCATTACTGCGCCCGAGCCTGCGCGATCGCTTCCAGCAGTGCCTCGGGTTCCTGCGCGCCCGAGACGGCGACCTTGCCGCCCAGAATGAAGAACGGGACGCCGGACACGCCCATTTCGCGGGCTCGCTGATCGGCATCGGCCACCACCGAGACCATGGCGTCGGAATCGAGAAATGCGCGTGCGTCGGCCTCGTCGTAGCCCGCGTCAGCGGCGAGACGGGCGAGCTCCTCGCGCGAGCCCAGCGGCCGGCCCTCGAGGAAAAACGCCCGGAACAAGCGCTCGACCAGCGCGTCCGAATCGCCTTCCGGGCGCTCCTGGCCCCAGGTGATCAGCCGGTGCGCATCGAGGGTGTTGGGCTGGTGCGCGATCGCATCGAAGGCGAAGTCGATGCCGGCCGTTGTTCCGGCGGCACCGACGCGGGTGTAGACCCGCCGCGCGCCTTCGGCGCCGCCGAATTTGGTTTCGACATAACGCTTGCGGGTGATGCCTTCCGAAGGCATATCGGGATTGAGCTGGAACGGATGCCAGCGCACCTCCACCGGCAATTCCGGGTTCGTTTCCCTGAGCCGGGCAAGCGCCGCCTCGAGCCGGCGTTTGCCGATGTAACACCAGGGACAGACTACGTCCGAGACCACGTCGATCGTGAAAGCTCCCAACACGGCGAATCCTTTCGTTTCAGCGGCGCCAACCGGCGCCTCGCTGCGATAATGGGCCATTTTACCCGCCCGCTCCGGCACCATGGCACCGTCGCTTCGCTGGGATGTGTTCTGCCGCGTCGTCGACAACTTCGGCGACGCAGGGGTGTGTTGGCGCCTGTCGCGGGTGCTTGCCGACGAATACGGACTCGCCGTGACGCTGTGGATCGATGATCTCGCCAGCCTCGCGCGCATCGTGCCCGGGCTCGACGCCAGCGCCTTCGACCAACCGGCACAGGGGGTGCGTGTCCGGAAAATCACCGACGCGCCACTCGAGGACTTGCCGCCGGCCGACGTCGTGATCGAAGGCTTCGGTTGCGGATTGCCCGATCGCTATGTCGCAGCCATGGCCGACGCGGCGCATCCACCGGTCTGGATCGTGCTCGAATATCTGTCGGCCGAGCCATGGATCGAGGCATCGCACGCGCTGCAATCTCCCCACCCACGCCTGCCGCTGCAACGGTGGTTCTGGTTCCCGGGCTTCACCGAGCCCACCGGCGGACTCCTGCGCGAGGCGCGACTCATTACCGCGCGCGACGCGTTCCGCCGCGATCGGGGGCAGGCGGACAACGTATGGCGCAGCATCGACACCGTATCGCCGCCCGAGGCGTTGCGCGTATCGCTGTTCTGCTACCCGAATCCCGCGCTTCCCGCGCTGCTCGACGCGTGGGCGAATGGCGATGAATTCGTTTCCTGCGTCGTTCCCGTCGGGGTCGCCGCGTCGGCGCTGGAGCGCTTCCTAGCCGCCGACCTGCCGCAGGTGGGTGCGCCGTCGGTCCGCGGCCGGCTCACGGTGGCGACCACACACTTTGTCGATCAGGACAGTTTCGACCGCCGGCTCTGGGCGGCCGACCTGAATTTCGTGCGGGGCGAGGATTCGTTCGTACGCGCGCAGTGGGCGGCACGGCCGTTCGTCTGGCAGCCCTACGCGCAGGCCGAGGAGGTCCACCTGACCAAGATGGACGCCTTCCTTGCCCGTTTCGAGACGGGCCTGGCCACATCAACCCGGGAAGCGCAGCGGGCGTTCTGGTACGCGTGGAACGCCGGCGCCGCCGACGCGGCGGCGGCCGCCTGGCCGGCGTTTCGCCGTGCATTCCCCGCACTTGCCGACCAGGGCACCGCCTGGACAGGCGAACTCACCCGTCATCCCGACTTGGCCGGGGGGCTGGTCAGATTCTGCGAAAATCGTTTATAATTATGGGTTTCCCGGATTTGTACTGATCCGGAGCACCCTCGAACAACCCAAGGCGGTGCCGCGCCCAGGAGCGACGCGGCCGCCCCGACATGCAGGAATCGTCATGAAAATCGCACAGGAAGTTCGCGCCGGCAACGTGATCATGGTCGGCAAGGATCCGATGGTCGTGCAGAAGGCCGAATTCACCAAGTCCGGCCGCAATGCCTCGGTGGTCAAGATGAAGCTCAAGAACCTCCTGTCCGGCAGCGGCACGGAAACCGTGTATCGCGCCGACGAGAAGTTCGACACCGTCCAGCTCGAGAAGAAGGTCGTAACCTATTCGTACTTCGCCGACCCGATGTACGTGTTCATGGACAATGACTTCAACCAGTTCGACGTCGAAAAGGAAAATCTCGGCGACGCGCTCAACTATCTCGAGGAAGGCCTGTCCTGCGAACTCACGTTCTACGAGGGCCGCGCCATCTCGGTTGAATTGCCGAATACCGTCGACCGCGAGATCGTCTACACCGAACCCGCGATCAAGGGCGACACGTCGGGCAAGGTGATGAAGCCGGCGAAGCTTGCCAACGGCTTTGAAGTGGCGGTTCCGCTGTTCGTCACCACCGGTGACAAGATCGAAATCGACACGCGCACCGGCGAGTACAAACGCCGCGTCTGACCGCGGGAGTGGTCACGCAACGGGCGCCCGCAAGGCGCCCGTTTGCATTTCCACCGGTCCAATCGCAGCCCGCCGAATCAGCGGCCCCCGGCCGTGCCGGGATCCCGGCGCCGCCGGGCAGGCGCGGGCCACTCCGGCGCACGTTCTAGCCCCCCACCGCCTCCAGCTTCAGCGCGTGGCTGCGGCCGAGCCACAGCGCGCAGTCACGATGATCGCGCAGATCGTCACCGGTGTTGGGATGCACGAACACGTCGAGGTCACCGTGATTGAGCGTCAGCCACGCGACGACTTCGGAAAAGCCAGCGGGCGGGAACGCGATCTGGTAACTCCACTGCGGATGAGGGCCTACCGGTCGTTCGTGGAAACGGCCCATGTCGATTTCCGCGGCAAACCGGCTTTCGATGATTTCCCGCAGTGCCCACGCCGCATCGCGGCTATCGGCGTCGAAATACACATGCGCATGCCAGCTGGTGATCGATGAAGGGTCGTGAATTTGCATGATTTTCGAAGGCTCCTTGTCGGATTCTGCCAGGTGCGATCGGCCACGGTTTGCGTGCCCGCGCAATGACGGATATGCCACGTCGCGGAGAGTCTCACGTCCGCGCGCGCAGCGTCGAGTGGTCGGCTAGCGTGGCCGCACGAATCCGGATCGCGCGCGAAGGACCGCGGCGGCGGTCGGACAGTCGTGCAGGTGATCGTTGACCAGCCCCATCGCCTGCATGAACGCATAGACGGTGGTCGGACCGACGAAGGTGAAGCCGCGGCGCTTCAGATCCCTGGCCAGCGCGACAGCTTCCGCGCTGGTGGTCATGGTTCGCAGCACCTCAGCCGTCAACTTTTCCGGCCGCGCGGCGGACGCCGGTTCCCAGCGCCAGAAATAGGCGGCAAGCGAGCCGAACTCGGCGACGATTTCATGCGCGCGCCCGGCATTGTTGATGGTCGACGCGATCTTGCCACGATGACGGACGATGCCGGCATTGCCGAGCAAGCGCTCCACATCGCGCTCACCGAAGCCTGCGACGCGCTCGAAGTCGAAGCCGTCGAACGCCTCCCGGAATGCCTCCCGCTTGCGCAGGATCGTCAGCCAGGAGAGTCCTGCCTGGAAGCCTTCGAGGCAGATCTTCTCGAACAGCCGCCGATCGTCAGCGACAGGAAATCCCCACTCGTGATCGTGATAGTCGACGTAGAGCGGGTCGTCACCGCACCATGGACAGCGGGAGGCGGCGGCAGTCGGGCGTGGCATGGGGCCCATTAGAACATTCTGGTCGAAGCCGGGAAATCATGATTCGCGCGAAGAACGCAACCCCCGGAGAACTTGGCGTATCGTATGCGCCACGCCAACTCTCGAGGTCACGCCGATGCGTTACGTCGCCGTCTCTTTTCTCGCCGTCACTGCCACGTTCATGTCGGCCGCGGCCGAGATGCCGATCTTCGACGCGCACGTCCACTACAGCCACGACGCCTGGGACAACCTGCCGCCGGAGGAAGCCATCGCCATCCTGCGCAAGGCTGGGCTCAAGCGCGCGCTGGTCTCCAGTTCCGGCGACGAGGGTACGCAGCGGCTGGTCGCCGCCGCGCCGGAACTGATCGTGCCGTCGCTGCGGCCCTACCGCTCGCGTGGCGAGATCGGCAGCTGGGTTCGCGACGACACCGTGGTGAGCTTTCTCGAAGACCGCCTGAAGCGCAATCGCTACGCCGCGGTCGGCGAATTTCACCTGTACGGCACCGACGCCGAGTTGCCGGTGCCCAGGCGGATGGTCGCGCTGGCGAAACTCCACAAGCTGGTGCTGCACGCGCATTCGGACGTCGACGCGGTCGAGCGGCTGTTCCGTCAGGACCCCGAGGCCCGAATTCTCTGGGCGCATTCGGGATTCGTCCAGCCGAATGAAGTGCGCGACATGCTGCGCAAGCACCGCAACCTGTGGTCAGATCTGGCCTACCGCAGCGACCACGGTGGCGGCGGCAAGGTCTCGGCTGAATGGCGCGCGGTCTTCACCGAGTTCCCCGACCGCTTCATGGTCGGCACCGACACGTTCACGCCCGAGCGCTGGCATTACATCGTCGAACATGCGAATTGGTCGCGCGCGTGGCTCGCCGATCTTCCGCCGGCGCTGGCCGAACGCATCGCCTGGCGCAACGGCGAGGCGTTGTTCGCGTTCTGGAAGCCGGCACCCGCGCCGTGAATGCGGTACGCGGCGCGTTCGGCGCGATGGCGTGGTGCGCAGCCGGCGCCTGCGCGGCGCAGGCCTGCGGCGAAGGGCTGCCAGGCGCCATACATGCGCTGGAAAGCAGCCGGTATGCCATCGCCTTCGTGACGCTCCCCGATCCCGTTCCGGTCGGCAGGCACTTTGTCGTCGACTTTGCCGTGTGCCCGCGGGGCGACGCGAAGCCGCCGCAGTCGGTGCGCGTCGACGCCAGCATGCCCGCGCACCGGCACGGCATGAACTACCGGCCGAGCGTGACCTCGCCGCGACCGGGCGCATACCGCGGCGAAGGGTTGTTGTTCCACATGCCCGGCCGCTGGGATCTGACCTTCGACCTGGTATCCGCCGGCGCCACCGAGCGGTTGACCGGAACGCTGCACATCCAGTGATGGTGCGCGGTTTCGTGCCGGTCGTCGTCCTCGCCGCGGCCTGCGTGTCGCCCCTCGGCGGCGCGCAGAGCGGTTCGCCACCAGCGCCGACGCCCGCCTTCTCCGACGCGGAACTGCGGCGGATCCTCGCGCACGGTCCCTGGCCGCCGGCACCGGTGCGCGACCCGTCGAATCGTGTCTCCGGCGCTGTTGCAGCGATCGCGTTGGGGCGCGCGCTCTTCCACGATCCGCGCCTGTCGCGCACGGGCACCATCGCCTGTTCGACCTGCCACCAAAGCGCGCGTGGTCTGGCCGATGGCCTGCCGCGCGGGCACGGCCTGGCGCTGTCCGATCGCAACACGCCGGGCCTCGCCAACGTCGGTGGACAGCGCTGGTTTGGCTGGGACGGCGCCAACGACAACCTGTGGGCGCAGAGCCTGCGCCCGCTGCTCGATCCAGGCGAGATGGGCACCGACTTTGGCCGCATCGCCGCCACGGTGCGCGAAGACGCGGCGTTGCGCAGGCAGTTCCGGACGGCCTTCGGCACCGAGGTTCCGACCGACGACGAAGCCGCCGCGGTCGACATCGCCAAGGCACTTGCGGCATGGCAGGAAACACAGGTCAGCCCCCGCACGGCGTTCGACGACTTCCGCGATGCGCTGGCCCGCGGTGACACCACTGCCGCGGCGCGCTATCCGGCGGCGGCACGACGCGGGCTCGCCATCTTCGTCGGCGCCGGCAATTGCGGCATGTGCCATGGGGGGCCACGTTTCTCCAATGGAGAGTTCCACGATGTCGGCGTCCCGTTTTTCGCGGCGCCGGGACGGGTGGATCCGGGTCGCTACGACGGCATCCGAAAACTGAAGGCGAGCCGGTACAACCTGCTGGGTCCGTTCAACGACGATGCCACACGCAGCACGGCGATCGGGACCCGCCATGTCGCGCTGGAACATCGCAACTACGGTGAGTTCAAGGTGCCCTCGCTGCGCAATCTGACGCGCACCGCGCCGTATATGCACAACGGCAGCATGCAAACCCTGCGCGACGTCGTCCGGCACTATTCGCAGCTCAATGAAGATCGCCTGCACGCCGACGGCGAACGCATTCTGAAACCCCTCGGACTCGACAAATACGACGTTGATTCGCTGGTCGCATTCCTCGAGACATTGAGCCAGCCGGCATCGCCACCGGTACCCGGGCGCTGAACCGCGCCACGGCCTGTTTCGGCCGCGCGATTGTCAAGACAGCGTTGCCCCGCGCACCTCGGTTGCCAGTCGAATTCGCGGTCGCACGGCCATTCTGGCGTCGGTTCTTGCGCTTGCTCAAACTCCGCTGCGCCCCCGGCGTCGAAAATAACCGAGCCGCAGAGTCCGGCCGCCGCCGCGCTTTGTCTCGCTTTCCGATGCCGTTTGCTGTCGCCGCGCATCAGCCTCGAAACGACTACGACCTCAATGCCTAGCCGGAGCCTCGATCATGCCCATCACCGAACAAGGCAAGCGCATATCGGTCCTCACGATGAACACGTTGGCCTTTACGGTCAACTTCGCCATCTGGACCATGTTCTCCATCATCGGCATCCGCATCAAGGCGGAGCTCGGGTTGAGCGATACCGAATTCGGCCTGCTGGTCGCCACACCGATCCTCACCGGATCGCTGGTGCGCCTGCCGCTCGGCGTGCTCAGCGACCGCTACGGCGGGCGCATCGTGTTCTTCATCCAGATGCTGCTGGTCGCCATCCCGACCTATGGCCTGGCGTTTGCGCACGCGTACTGGCAGTACCTGGTCATCGGCCTGTTCGTCGGCCTGGCCGGCGGTTCGTTTGCGGTCGGCATCGCGTACACGTCGGCGTGGTTCCCGAAGAAACTGCAGGGAACCGCGATGGGCATCTTCGGCGCCGGCAACGCGGGCGCCGCCGTCACCAACCTCGCGGCGCCGCTGATCGTGGTGGCGTTCGGCTGGCGGGCCGTTCCGCAGGTCTACTCGATCGCCATGCTGGTGATGGCCGTGGTGTTCTGGTTATTCACCTATCCCGATCCCAAGCATGAAGAACGCAAGCTGAAGAAGGAGTACCCGACGCTCGGACAGCAGCTGGCTCCGTTGGCCGAAGCCCGTGTCTGGCGTTTCGGGCTGGCGTATTACTTCGTATTCGGCGGGTTCGTCGCGCTGGCCCTGTGGCTGCCCAAGTACTACATGCAGCAATTCGGGCTGACGCTGAAGGAGGCGGCCTTCGTCACCATGCTCTTCACGCTGCCCTCGGGACTGATCCGCGCGCTGGGCGGCTGGGTCTCCGACCGATGGGGCGGTGCGACGGTCACCTGGTGGGTCTTCTGGGTGTGCATCATCTGCCTGTTCTTTCTCGCCTATCCGCCGACGACGTTGATCGTTCACGGCATCAAGGGAGACGCCGCCTACGAGATCGCCGTGGGCGTCACGCTGTTCACCCTCCTGGTGTTCATCGTCGGCATGGCGCAGGGCATCGGCAAGGCCAGCGTGTATCGCAGCCTTGCCGACCATTACCCGGACAACATGGGTTCCGTCGGCGGCATGGTCGGCGTGATCGGCGGGCTCGGCGGGTTCTCCATGCCGATCATGTTCGGGATCGCCGCCGACGCGACCAACGTGCGCAGCAGCGCCTTCATGCTGATGTATGTGATTCTCGGGGGCGTCATGATCTGGACCTGGGCCGCGGCAAGAAGCGAGCGCCAGGCCATCCTCGAGAAGGACACCAAGCTCCGCGACCAGATGGTCGAGGAACACCTGCTCGACGCCAAGCCCGCGGCCGGACGCTGGCTGCTCGGCTGGCGTCCCGATGACGAGGCGTTCTGGCAGGCGACCGGCAAGCGCATCGCCTTGCGCAACCTCGTGTTCTCGATGCCCGCCTTGTTCCTGGCCTTCGCCGTGTGGATGGTATGGAGCGTGGTCGTCGTCGAGTTGCCGAAGATCGGCTTCAAGTTCAGCACCAGTGAGCTGTTCTGGCTGGCCGCCCTGCCCGGGCTCTCGGGCGCCGCGCTTCGGCTGGCGTACTCGTTCGTCGTGCCGATATTCGGCGGCAGGAACTTCACGGTCTTCAGCACGGCATCGCTGATACTGCCGGCGCTGTGGATGGCCCTGGCGGTGCAGGATCCAGGCACGAACTACGCGGTGTTCGTGGTCATCGCGCTGCTCTGCGGCCTCGGTGGCGGCAACTTCTCCGCCAGCATGGCCAATATCAGCTTCTTCTTCCCGAAGCGGATTCAGGGTACCGCGCTCGGCTGGAATGCCGGCGTCGGCAACCTGGGCGTCGGTGTCATGCAGGCGCTGGTGCCGCTCTCCATCTACGGCGGCGCGTTGGCGGTCATGGGCGGCGGTTCGCAGCCCTACGACGACCCCGCCATCTCCCAAGTATGGCTGCAGAACGCCGGGTATGTCTGGGTGCCGTTCATTCTGGCGGCGGCAATTGCCGCGTGGTTCGGCATGGACAACATTCGCGGCGTCAGGGCCACTTTCCGCGAGCAGGCCGTGATCTTCCGACGCCCGCACGCCTGGCAGCTCGGCTGGCTGTATGGCGGAACATTCGGTTCCTTCATCGGCTTCGCGGCCGCCTTCCCGACGCTGCTGGCTACGCAATTTCCGGGCTCGGGCCTGCTCAAGTTCGCCTTCCTCGGCCCGCTGCTCGGGGCACTGATCAGGCCGCTCGGCGGCTGGCTCGCCGATCGCCTTGGAGGCGCCCACGTCTCCTTCTGGAACTTCGTGGTCATGCTCGCCGCATCGTTGGCCGTCTTCAGCTTCCTGCCCTTCGGCGGGAGCGCGGGAGACGCGGGCGCGTTCTTCTGGGCCTTCATCGTGCTCTTCCTGGCGACCGGCATCGGCAACGGCTCGGTGTTCCGGATGGTGCCAAGCGTGTTTCTTTCGCTCCACACGCTCGGAGCCAAGGGCAAGGGCGACGAGGCGATGGCCGACGCCAGGCGTGATGGAGAGATCGAGGCGTCGGTCGCCCTGGGCTTCACGGCCGCCATTGCGGCGCTCGGGTTGTTTGTCATTCCGATGGCCGTGGGCGTGTCGCTGGAGGCCACTGGCAGTCCGCGCGCGGCCTGGTACATGTTCATCGCCTTCTACCTGAGTTGCGCCGTCGGAACCTGGTGGTGGTACCGGCGCAAGGATGCGGAGATCCGTTGCGACTAGTCGGGAAACCACGAGGGCCGTGACGTTCCAGACACGCATTGGGAACCCCCGCCACCCGAGCCTGGGGATCGCGCACGAACATCGCCGCGCCTGCACGGCCTTGATGTGGATCTAGAGCCCCCATCCACTATTGAAGGGGATCTGGAACCCCCGATCCACCATATATGGCTGTGGGCGTGGTACCGCGTCTTTGACCCGATGGAATCGCATGGTCGACGGCGCAGCCCATTTTGTGGCAGCATTAGCCACCTCGCAGTCCGCCGGCGGCCGTTCAGCGCAGCCGGTCGTCCGCTCGCCATGCATGAAATTGGCGGATCGGCTGCGGGTTGCAGGACGGATCCGCCGGGGCGTGGTCGGTCGATTCGGCCACGGCGGGATTCGGGTCAACACGGGGCAAGAGCGGTCGTGAAGAACCGTTGCGGCTGGAAATGCGCGAGTAGTGTGTCTGCATTTCCGTTCGACCTTTTCGACATTTCCCAGGGAGGCAATGTATGAGTACCAATCACGACTCGGCGGGCTACTGGAAAGCCACACTGAGCCTGCTCACCAAGGTGCTGACTGTCTGGTTCCTGGTGTCCTTTGGCGCCGGAATCCTGTTCGCGGACACACTCAATCAGATCAAGCTCGGCGGCTACCCGCTCGGGTTCTGGTTCGCCCAACAGGGATCGATGTACATCTTTATCGTGCTCATCTTCTACTACAAGTGGCGGATGGATAAGATCGATCGCGATTTCGACGTTCACGAAGACTGAAGGGTACCCAATGAGCCTGCAAACCACTATCTACCTGGTCGTCGGACTGAGCTTCGCGCTCTACATCGGCATTGCAATCTGGGCACGCGCCGGTTCGACGAGCGAGTTCTACGTCGCCGGCGGCAGCGTCAACCCCGTAATGAACGGGATGGCCACCGCAGCGGACTGGATGAGCGCCGCGTCGTTCATCTCGATGGCCGGCCTGATCTCCAACATGGGCTACGGCGGCGGCCTGTTCCTGATGGGCTGGACCGGCGGCTACGTGCTGCTGGCGATGCTGCTGGCGCCGTACCTGCGCAAGTTCGGCAAATTCACCGTGCCGCAGTTCATCGGCGACCGCTTCTACTCGAAGTCGGCCAGCACGGTGGCGGTGTTGTGCCTGCTGGTCGCCTCGCTGACCTACATCATCGGCCAGATGACCGGCGTCGGAATCGCCTTCTCGCGCTTCCTCGAGGTGCCAAAGGACGTCGGCATCTATGTCGGCATGGGGATCGTCTTCCTCTACGCGGTGTTCGGCGGCATGAAGGGGATCACCTACACGCAGGTGGCGCAGTACTGCGTGCTGATCCTGGCCTACACGATCCCGGCGATCTTCATCTCGCTCCAGCTGACCGGCAACGCGATCCCGCAGCTCGGCCTGGGCGGCACGCTTGTGGGACACGACGTGTCGCTGCTGACCAAGCTTGACCAGGTCGTCACGGAAATCGGCTTCGGCAAGTACACGACATCGCTGCCGGGCAGCAAGCTCAACATGTTCGTGTACACGCTGTCGCTGATGATCGGCACCGCCGGCCTGCCGCACGTGATCATGCGCTTCTTCACGGTGCCGAGCGTCAAGGCCGCGCGTTCGTCGGCAGGGTGGGCGCTGGTATTCATCGCCATCCTCTACACGACCGCGCCCGCCGTGGCGGCGATGGCCAAGACGAACCTGCTGCGCACGATCACGCCTGGCGTGGTGATGGGCAACGCCAATCCGTTCGCCGCCGACGCCGCGATCGAGTACGACAAGCGGCCCGACTGGATGAAGCGCTGGGAGAAGACCGGCCTGCTGACGTTCGACGACAAGAACAAGGACGGTCGAATCCAGTACTACAACGACAAGACCAAGGACGCCGAGGTCCTGAAGAAGGCCGAAGCGGCCGGCTGGAAGGGCAATGAGCTGACCGTCAACGCCGACATCATCGTGCTGGCCAACCCCGAGATCGCGCTGCTGCCCAACTGGGTGATCGCGCTGGTCGCGGCGGGTGGACTCGCGGCGGCGCTGTCGACCGCAGCCGGCCTGCTGATGGCGATTTCGGCCGCGGTGTCGCACGACTTGATCAAGAACGTGTTCGTGCCCGACATCAGCGAGAAGGGTGAGTTGCTCGCCGGCAAGGTTTCGATGGCAGTGGCAATCGTCGTCGCCGGCTACCTGGGACTGAATCCACCAGGTTTCGCCGCAGGTACCGTGGCGTTGGCATTCGGTATCGCGGCGAGTTCGCTCTTCCCGGCGATCATGATGGGCATCTTCAGCAAGAAGATGAACAAGGAAGGCGCGATGGCGGGCATGCTTTCAGGCCTGTTCATCACGCTTTTCTACGTGTTCGCGCACAAGGGGATCTTCTTCATCAAGGGCACTGGGTATCTCGACCTGATCGGCGGGCCCAACAGCTTCTTCGGCATCACGCCGGAGGCCTTCGGTGCGGTGGGAGCGCTGGTGAACTTCATCGTCGCCTTCGCCGTAGACAAGGTGACCAAGGAGCCGCCGGAGCATATCCAGGCCATGGTCGAGGCCGTGCGCATTCCGCGCGGATCCAAGGCCGTGGACGGTGCGCATTGACGGCGGCGTTCGCCTGACCTGAGTCGTCCGGCCCGGCCATGCCGGTCCGGACGGTGAAATCGGGGCCCCGCGGGCAATGCTGGCGGGGCCCTTTGTTTTGTTGCAATATCGCCAGCGCAGGAGCTGCCCATGGCTTTTGACATCAGCGTCGCTCTGACCTGGATCCTTTTCCTGGCCCTGTTCCCGATCGCCTTCTTCTGGCTGCGGCGGGTCTGGCGGATTCTGTTCCGGCGCGACTATTCCGAAGTTGCGCTCAAGGGGGGCATGCCGCCCGCGAACGCGGAGAAATGGGCGAAGTACGAATTGGCGATCAACCTGATCGCCGGTATCGCGATCGTGTACGCGATCGTCGGGGTAGTCGTGACCGGCCTCCCCTATGCGACCTGGACGGCCATCGCCGGCAGCACCATCTGGTGCAAGTTCTTCGCCAGTTTCGCGCTCGGCTGGCACGCGCACGCGTTCGACAAGAAATCCAAGGCCAAAGGCTGATCGTGCGAAGCGGACTGCTGCGACAGCGATTGCTCGGCCTGTTCGCACTGGGTCTGCTGCTGTTCAATTTTCCACTGATGGCCGTCTGGGACCGCGATGTGCTGCTCTTCGGCCTGCCGTTGTTTCCGTCGGCGCTGTTTTTCGCGTGGGCACTGCTGATCGCCGCACTCGCGTGGCTGCTCGAGCGCGCTCCGGACTGATCGTGCGTTTCCACTTTTCCGGCAGTTGCCGCGCATGGGGTCCCGAAAGTTGGCCTTCATCGGCCGGGAAGCAGGCGGTCGCCACCTGCCCGAGTTGCCCTTCGGCCGGACCGCGGCGGCGCGGCGGGGGCTGACCATGCTGTCGCCCGCGCTGGTCCTGGGCGCCTCGCTGGCCTACCTGCTGCTGCTCTTCGTCGTCGCCTGGTGGGCCGATGCCCGCTCGCAGCAGGGACGCTCGGTGATCGGCAATGCCTGGGTCTACGCGCTGTCGATGGCCGTGTACTGCACGGCCTGGACCTATTTCGGCAGCGTCGGTCGCGCCGCGTCGGGCGGCGTGTGGTTCCTGCCGATCTACCTTGGTCCGACGCTGGCGATGGTGCTCGCGTGGACCGTGCTGCGCAAGATGATCCGCATCGCGCACACCTACCGCATCACGTCGATTGCCGACTTCATGGCCAGTCGCTACGGCAAGAGTCCGCTGCTGGCCGGCCTGGTGACGCTGATCACCGTGGTGGGCATCGTCCCCTACATCGCCCTGCAGCTCAAGGCGGTCTCCAGCGGCTATGCGCTGCTGACCACGCCGCTGGGCGCGCCATCGACGGGGCGCGGTTCGTGGTGGCTCGACGGCACGCTGTATGTCGCGCTCGCGCTCGCCGGCTTCACGATGATCTTCGGCACGCGCCACCTCGACAGCACCGAGCGTCACGAAGGCATGGTCGCGGCGATCGCGTTCGAATCGGTGGTGAAGCTGGTTGCCTTCGTTGCCGTGGGGGTGTTCGTCACCTGGGGCCTGTTCGGCGGCCCGGGCGACCTGTTCGCCCGGGCGATGGCGGTCCCCGAGCTGAAGGCGCTGCTCTCGCCGGCGCAGCAGGGAACCCGGTTCGCCTACGCGCAGTGGTTCGCACTCACCATGCTGTCGATGCTTTCGGTCATCTTCCTGCCACGCCAGTTCCAGGTCATGGTGATCGAGAATGTCGACGAGCAGCACCTGAAACGTGCGGCCTGGGTCTTTCCCGCCTACCTGCTGGCGATCAATGTCTTTGTGCTGCCGATCGCACTCGGCGGATTGCTGTACTTTGGCGCCGGCGCTGCGAATGCCGATACCTTCGTGCTCTCGCTGCCGTTGGCGGCGGGACACAACGGGCTGGCATTGGTGGCCTTCGTCGGCGGCCTGTCCGCGGCCACCGGCATGATCATCGTCGAAGCGATTGCGGTGTCGACCATGGTGTGCAATGACCTGGTGATGCCGATGCTGCTGAGGCTTCGGCGCTTCTCGCAGCGCGGCGACGTCACGGGCCTGCTGCTTGCCATCCGGCGCGCCGCCATTGTCGGCGTTCTGCTGCTGGGCTACCTCTACTTCCACCTCGCCGGCGAGGCCTATGCGCTGGTCAGCATCGGTCTCATCAGCTTTGCCGCGGTCGCGCAATTCGCCCCCGCGATGCTGGGCGGCATGTACTGGAAAGGAGGCGCGCGCGCGGGCGCGCTGGCGGGCCTGCTCGCTGGCTTCGCGCTGTGGGTCTATACGCTGATGCTGCCGTCGATCGCCAAGTCCGGCTGGTGGCAGACCGACTTCGTTGCCCGCGGGCCCTTCGGCATCGAACTGCTTCGACCCGAGCAGCTGCTCGGCTTGACCAGCCTCGACTACCTGACGCACTCGCTCTTCTGGAGCCTGCTGGCCAACGTCGGGCTGTACGTGATGGTTTCCCTGCTGCGAACGCCGAAGGCTCGCGAAACGAGCCAGGCGCTGCTGTTCGTCGACGTCTTCGACCGCACGCAGGCGTCCCGACCCGTGTTCTGGCGGGGCCGGGCCAAGGTGGGTGACCTGTTGACGCTGACCGGGCGGTTTCTCGGCGAGGCGCGCGCCGCCAAGCTGTTCGACGATTATGCGCGGGCGCGCGGCGCCCCAGATGCGTCCCGTATCGAACCCGACGCGCGGCTGGTGCAGTTCGTCGAAACCGAGCTCGCCGGCGCGATCGGCAGCGCCTCGGCGCGGGTGATGGTGGCGTCGGTGGTGGAGGAAGACAAGCTCGACATGGACGACGTGCTGCGCATTCTCGACGAAGCGTCGCAGCTGCGCGCCTACTCGAAGGCGCTCGAGAACGCCACGGCGGAATTGCGCGCCGCCAACCAGCGTCTCGAGAGCCTTGACCGCCTCAAGGACGACTTCATGTCGTCCGTGACGCACGAATTGCGCACGCCGCTGACTTCCATACGCGCACTTGCCGAGCTGATGGTGGACGACCCGGACATGCCGGCCGGGCAGCGCCAGCAGTTCCTGGGGATCGTGGTGGGCGAGACCGAACGGCTGACCCGCCTGGTCAACCAGGTGCTGGACATGGCCAAGATCGAATCCGGCCATGCCGAGTGGCACAACTCGGAAGTGGACCTGGTCGCGCTGCTGAAGCAGGCAGGCGAGACCGTGCACGAGCTGCTGCGCGAGCGCGGCGCCGAACTGGTCATGCAGCTGCCCGCGCGCGTTCCGATGCTTCGGGCCGATCCCGATCGCCTGATGCAGGTCCTGATGAACCTGCTGTCAAACGCCGCCAAGTTCGTGCCGGCGCAAGGCGGGCGCGTCGAACTGCGCCTCTACGCCGGCGCCGAGGGTGCCACCGTCGAGGTCCAGGACAACGGCGACGGTGTCCCCGCGGCGCAACATGCGTTGATATTCGAGAAGTTCCGCCAGGGCGGCGACGCGTGGAACCGGCCGCAGGGCACGGGCCTGGGCTTGCCGATCTGCCGCCAGATCGTCGAACATTTCGGTGGGCGCATGGAACTGCGGCCTGACACGGGTCAAGGCGCCTGCTTCGTTTTCACGCTTCCATGGAATTCCCGGCCAGAGCCGGCGCCCCCGGGCGCATCGATGGCCGCCGACGGAGACCGCGCATGACGATCAAGATCCTCATTGCCGACGATGAACCGAACATCCTCATTTCCCTCGAGTACCTGATGAAGCGCGAAGGCTACGAAGTGCACATCGCGCGCGACGGCCAGGAGGCGCTGGACGTGGTCCGTCGCGAGCGGCCTCGCCTGGTGCTGCTCGACGTGATGATGCCCAGGAAGTCCGGATTCGAGGTCTGCCAGGAACTTCGGGCGGACGATGCCGTGAAGGACACGCTGGTGCTCATGCTGACAGCCAAGGGGCGCGACACCGACGTCGCCAAGGGGCTGGCGATGGGTGCCGACGCCTACGTGACCAAGCCTTTCTCCACCAAGGATCTGGTGCAGAAGGTGCGTGAGCTGCTGGCCCCAACGACGCCTGGCGCGTGAGACGCGATCGCCGGCTGGTCGTCACCATGGCCGCGGCGGCGGCGGTCGCCGCGTTGCTGCTCGCAATTTTCGCACTGGGCGCCGGCGCGTTGGTGTGGGCCGCGTTGTCCGAGGCGGAGCGTACAAAGGTCTCCGGCACCCTGGACGCGCGCCTGCCGCTGCTGCTCCTCGCCGCACTGGTCGTGATCGGCGTGGCGGCCGCGGCCGTGCAGCCGCTGTACCGGCGCTTCATTGCCGCGCCGGCACGACTGCTGGAACAGGCCCGGGTGCTGTTGACCACCGATGCGCAGCTCGAATTGTCGGGCGGACATGGTGCGGCGGCGGTGCACGGTCTGGCGCAGGCGATCAACGAGCTCGCGCGCCAGCGCGACCAGTTGAAACGCGACATCGCGCTGGAAGTCTCGCAGGCCAGCCGGGGCGTCGAGCAGGAGCGCAACCGCCTTGCCGCGCTGATGAGCGAACTGACGCAGAGCGTGGTCGTGTGCAATCTCGACGGCCGCATCCTTCTCTACAACAATCGGGCGCGTACGCAGTTCCGCGCGCTGTCCGCGGCGCCGACGCTGGCCGACGGCGCCGAACTGATCGGGCTCGGTCGCTCGATCTACTCCGTGTTCGATCGCAAACTCGTCGCCCACGCACTGGAGAGTGTCCAGCAGCGCCTGCAGCGTGGCGCTGCCACTCCCGGCGCCCAGTTCGTGACGACCACGCGGTCGGGCCAGCTGTTGCGGGCGCAGATGACGCCAGTGCGCGGTGTCGCAACGAACGAACCACAGGCGGGACCGGATGCCACGCCGATCACCGGATTCGTTCTGATGCTGGAGAACATCACCCTCGACTACGAGCAGGAATCTTCGCGCGAGCGCCTGCTCCATGAGCTGACCGAAGGCAACCGCGGATCGCTGGCCAACCTGCAGGCGGCCCTCGAGATGCTCGACGACGACGGTCTTGATGCGGAGATGAGCAAGCGCTTTCGCCGCGTGGCGCGCGAGGAGGCTCAAGCGATGGCACGGCGCATCACCGACGCCACCGCGCAGGGCGCGCATGGGCTGGCCACCCGCTGGCCGCTCGAGGAAATGCTCGGCACCGATTTCGTCCAGGCGGCACTGCGCCGCATCGAGGCGCACACGGGCGTGCGCAGCGAGGCCGCGGAAGTGGACGCGACGCTGTGGCTCAAGCTCGACAGTTTCTCATTGCTGCAGACGCTGACCTACCTCGCGCAGCGCCTGCACGACGAGTTCGATGTGAAGGTGCTCGGCCTGCGCCTGACCACTGGCGAAGCGCAGCGCGCGCGCCTCGATCTGGTCTGGACCGGCAAGGTCATGAGCACCGAGACCGTGATGAGCTGGGAGATGGACCCCATGACCACCGCAAGCGAGTCGAGTTCACTGACCGTACGCGACGTGGTGCTGCGCCACGGCGGCGAATTCTGGTTCGAACGCGACCGTGTACGCCAACAGGCATTCTTCCGTTTCCTGTTGCCGCTGGCACCGGCGGCAGCAGCGCAGGAGGAAATGGACGCCGCGTTCGTACGCGGCGGCAGCCGGCCCGAGTACTACGACTTCGACCTCTTCGCCAGCACCGAGAGCAGCCATGCGCTCGATGACCGGCGACTGGCCGAACTGACCTATACCGTGTTCGACACCGAGACCACTGGCCTCAACCCCACGGGCGGCGACGAGATCATCCAGATCGGCGCTGCACGGCTGGTCAACGGCAAGCTGCTGCGCAACGAGAGCTTCGAGCAGCTGGTGGATCCATTGCGTTCGATTCCGGCGGCGACGATTCCCATTCACGGCATTACGCCCGACATGATCGTGGGCAAGCCGACCATCGACGAAGTCCTGCCGGCCTTCCATTCCTACGCCCGCGATACCGTGCTGGTGGCCCATAACGCCGCATTCGACATGCGCTTCCTGCAGCTCAAGGAACAGCAGACGGGCCTGCGATTCGAACAGGCCGTGCTCGATACGCTTCTGCTGTCCGCCGTGGTGCATCCGAACCAGGAATCGCACCGACTGGAGGCGATCGCCGAGCGCTTCGACATCACGGTGATCGGACGCCATACCGCGCTCGGCGATGCGATGGTGACTGCCGAAGTGTTCCTGAAGCTGATCCCGCTTCTGGCCGACATGGGCATCCACACCCTCGGGCAGGCACGCGAGGCGGCGCACAAGACCTACTACGCGCGCCTCAAGTACTGACCCTCGGCACACCAGTGCCAGGGCGCAATCTCGCTAGCGGTATCTTTGCGCGAGCACGCTCTGCAGCGTCTCCACGACGCCGAACGCATCCTTCAACTGCGCCTGCTCGAAGTTGGAAAGTTCGTTCAGCGACAGGAAGTTGTCAGCGGGCTTGCCCTGTGCAATCTGATTCGCCTGGTGGCGGATGCGAACCCCGGCCAGGAACTCCAGGGCATCGCGCAGATCGCGTGCGCCCTGCTCGGTGATTTCCTTGCCCTGCGCCGCGACGTTCAGCCGGTCAAAGGTGTTGACTTCCGCGTGACCGCCGGCCAGCGCGTAGATGCGCGCCAGGTCCACGATCGGCACGATGCCGCTGTGCTTGAGGTCGACGGCATCACTCACTTCACCCGCACGCACCGTCGAGATACCCCCGAACAGGCTCAGCGGCGGGCGATGGGTCAGCGAATTGCCGACCATGAAAGCCAGGAAAATGCGATTGTCGCGCGTCCGTCGCAGCACGTCGCGACGCAGGTCGTCGACCAGCGATGCGCGGCCGTAGATCATCCGCAGATCGAAGAACACGCAGGTGAGCATCAGCGCCTTTGGCTCGGGCGTGTCCGTCCAGCGACGGAAATACTCGGCCCAGCGTCGTTGCGGCTGTCGCCATTCGTCTGTGCGCGCCATCATCTCGCCGGGGCAGTAGATATAGCCCGTGGCGTCCAGGCCGTCATTGACGAAGTTCGCCAGGGCCTTGAAATACGCACCGTGCAGTGCCTCGTCGTAGCGATCGTCGAGGACCATGCAGTTGTCCTGATCGCTCTTGGCGGTCTGCTCGCTGCGCGCCTGCGAGCCGGCAGCGACCCATGCATAGTCCACCGGCGGCGGTCCCAGCCTGGCCTCGGCGAGTTGCAGCAGCCGCGTCGTGATGGCATCGGTGATCGCGGTGATGATATGCCCGGTGCTGTGGGCACTGGCCCCGGCCGCAGCGAGATTTCGCTGCAACTGCCTGACCCGGACCGCTGCCGCGGCAAGACCCTCGACGGTGGATTGCTTGTAGATGTCGCCGGCCAGGTAGACAGCCGAGGTGCTGTGCTGCTCCGTCAGGTCGGTGGCGGTGATCATGCCCACGACACGCTGGCCGTCGAGCACCGGTACGTGGTGGACATTCTGGCGCGCCATCAGCAGCAGCGCCTCGAAGGCAGGCTGTGAGACGTCGATCGTCAGCGGCGCCACGGTGGCGATATCGCACACCGGCGCCGACAGATCCATCCCGGCGGCCAGCGCACGGTTGCGCAGGTCGCGGTCGGTCACGAGGCCGAAGAGGTGATCCTGTTCCAGCAGCATCACCGACGACGCCCGCTGGTCGCGCATCGTCTGCGCCGTCTCGAGTATGGTCGCCGTGGGCGGCACGGTGACCGGCGGGCGCTTGAGCAACGAACGTATCGGCGTGGTCATCAGGCCGAGGTGCGGGTCTGCGCCGAGAACCGACCGCGGCACGGCGAAATCCGGCGGCGCCAGGAAGATCGCCATCGCCGGCTGTTCGGCGCAAAGCCGGGACAACTCGTCCGAAGGCAGGAACGCGATTTCGGCCGGGCCATCGGCGACGGCCGACCAGCCGTCGACGCCGCCGTGCGGCGCTGCGCCGGCACCGAACAGTTCCATGCCTTCCAGCCGCGCGAGGTGAGCCGACTCGCCGTCCCTGACGAGCGCCACGTGGCCGGACAGCACCAGGCCCAGCCGCTCACCAAGCGTGGTGCCGGAGGCCACGATTTCGCCAGGTGCAAACGTTTCGCGCGTGAAGCGGGCGGCCAGATCGGCGTGCGCCGCCTGGTCGAGACGGCCAAATATGCGGTGACGGCGCAGCAGGTCGGGAAGCTCGCGAACCGGGGTATTTGCAGTGGACATGAGGTGAAGGTGCGGCGAGGATCGAATTGTGTCAAGTCCGGGAGGGGTGCCGTGCGGGGCGTCTTCGGCGCATGTCGAGCGTGCCATGCGGTGCCCGCATCAGGATTGATGCCGGTCAGCACTCGACCGCGCACGGCCTTCGGCAATCGACGGACAGCAGAAATCGCGCGGCCCGCGAGGTTCTTCGACCGGACCGAGGACCAACGACAGGCGTCTCGATCGCGCGAGCCCGATCGTGGCGGAGTCAGCGGATTGGGTCCAGCAACCTCTTCCGGTGACAATGGCTGCCCCGCACGCTTGTCGTTATACTTTGGCGCTGACGCCAAGGCAGCAGCGTGGAAACAGTGCCTGGAACCGCGGCCCAGGTTGTCGTAGGCGGCATCAGTCATTACAATCAGCCGCACAAGCGTCAACAAAAGCGCGCCGTCCATCGGACATGGGAAGGCGGGCGCCATCCTGGGAGATTCCGATGTTTCGTGCAGCGAGTTCGGTCGCCACGCTGTTCCTGTTCTGGGTGGCGCTATCCGGATTTTTCACGCCGTTTCTGCTCGCTGTCGGGTTCGGTTCGTCGCTCGCCGTCGTGTGGCTCGCGCATCGAATGGCGGTGGTCGATCATGAGGGTCATCCGATCCATCTCGGTCTCGCGGCGACCGTCTACTGGCCGTGGCTGTTCAGGGAGATCGCCAAGTCGGCCTGGGACGTGACGAAAATCATCCTCGACCCCAGGCTCCCGATCCAGCCGACGCTGGTGCGCTTTCGGCCGACGCAGCGAACCGAGGTCGGCCTTGCGACGCACGCCAATTCGATCACGCTCACGCCGGGAACGATCTCGGTCGAAGTGGGACGCCACGAATTTCTGGTCCATGCGCTGACCACTTCAGGCGCGGAGGGCGTGAAAAGCGGGGACATGGACGCGCGCGTCAGCCGTTTCGAGTCGCGCGCCTGATGTTCGTTGCGGCCGCCCTGGCGCTCCTGACAACGCTTGCGCTGGTGTTGGCGCGTGCAATTCTCGGGCCGACCGTGTTTGATCGCGCGCTGGCGGCCAACACCGTCGGCACTCTGGCATCGCTCCTGCTCGCCGTTATCGGCTTTCTCACCGGCCGGCCGGAGTTCCTCGACCTCGCGATCGTGTACGGCCTGTTGAACCTGGTCGGAACCGTCGCCGTGCTCAAGTATTTCCGTTATGGCGATCTCGGCGATCCGGGCGACGAAGACGTGCCGGAGCACCCATGAGCGCGCTCGTCGATGCAACCAGCTGGCTGCTGCTCCTCGCTGGCGGTTTTTTCTGCATCGTCGGCGGCATCGGTCTCGTGCGCATGCCCGATTTCTACACGCGCATGCATGCGGCGAGCGTGACCGACACGCTTGGTGCCGGTCTGATGCTGCTCGGAATGATGGTTCAGGCAGGCTTGTCGCTGGTGACGGTGAAGCTCGCGATGATCGGACTGCTCATTTTTTTCGCCAGCCCGGCCGCCACGCATGCGCTGGCCAAGGCGGGGATGAGCCGCGGCGTCGAGCCGGTGCTCGGGCGACAGGAGCGCAGGCCATCGAAGCGCTGATCGTCAACGTCTTGCTGGCGATGATGGCGGCCGTCACGGTCGCCATCGCGATCCAGGGCAACCTGTTCGCGGTGGTCATTCTCCAAACCGTCTACAGCTTCCTGATGGCGACTGCGCTGGTGGCGCTGGATGCGGTGGACGTCGCGATGACCGAGGCGGCGGTTGGCGCCGGCATCTCGACGGTGCTGCTGTTGGGCGCCCTGTACCTTGTCCGCGGCGAAGAGCAGAAGCCGCGCGCCCGGCCGTGGCTGCCGCTCGCTGCCAGCGTCGTGATGGCGGGGACGCTGGTTTATGGCACGTTCGGGCTGCCGGCCTTCTCCGATCCCGGTGCGCCGATCCACACACACGTGGCGCCGCGCTATATCCAGGACGGCGCGCGCGAGACCGGCGTGCCGAACATCGTGACGGCGGTGCTCTCGAGCTATCGCGGCTACGACACGCTCGGCGAAACGACGGTGGTATTCACCGCGGGCGCCGGGATCATCGCGCTGCTGCGCCGCCGTCGCCGCGGCAACAAGGACGGCGACAGGCCATGAAGCAGTACCTCGTCCTGCGCGTAATCGCCAAGATCATGATCCCGTTGATGCTGCTCTTCGGGCTTTACGTTCAGTTCCACGGCGACTTCGGTCCCGGCGGCGGATTCCAGGCCGGCGTGATCGTCGCCGCGGCGATCATCTTCTATGCGATCGTCTTCGGGTTGCCGACGGCGCGCAAGGTCGTCCCCGACTGGCTGGTCGAGACCCTGCTCGCCGCCGGCGTGCTGCTCTACGCCGGTGTCGGCGTGGCGGGCATCATGCTCGGCGGCAATTTCCTCGACTACTTCGTGCTGGACCACGACCCCGTTCACGGCCAGCACCGCGGGATTTTCTGGGTCGAACTCGGGGTGTTCATCACGGTGGCAGGCGTGATGCTCAAGATCTTCTACATGTTCGCCTCCAGACGCAGGGATGGCGGCGACGAATGACGCTGTTCGGCCATTTCAGCTACTGGATCACGATGTTCCTGCTGACCGCCGGACTCTACATCGTCATCGCCCGCGGCCACCTGGTCAAGAAGCTGATCGGGCTGTCGATCTTCCAGACGTCGGTGTACCTGCTGTACATCGCGCCGAGCAAGCTGATCGGCGGCACGGCGCCGATCGTGAGCGACAAATTCACGCTGTACTCCAATCCGCTGCCGCACGTCCTGATCCTCACAGCGATCGTCGTCGGGATCGCCACGCTGGCGCTCGGGCTGGCTCTGGTGGTGCGCATCCGCGAGGCCTACGGCAGTGCCGAGGAGGACGAAATCCTGGCCCGTGACGAGGACGCCGCCCGGGAAAACCCCCGATCGTGATCAGTACGCATCTGCCGGTCCTGCAGGTGATCGTGCCGCTGGTCGCGGCTCCGCTCATCGTTCTCATTCGCCGTGCCGGAGTGGGCTGGGCGATCGCCTTGGCGGCCAGCCTGTTTTCACTTTACTCGGCGATTGCCATTTCCGTCCACGTTCAGGACGTTGGCGTCATCTCGTACGCGATCGGCAACTGGCCGCCGCCGTGGGGAATCGAAATCCGGATCGACGCGGCGAACGCTTTCCTGCTGGTTCTGCTGGGGCTGGTGGCCGCGGTGGTCGCGCTGTACGCGCGCACGAGCGTTGCCGCCGAGGTGCCGGCCGAGCAACGCTACCTCTTCTACGCGATGTACTGCCTGTGCCTGGCGGGCCTCACCGGCATCACCGTCACCGGCGACGCGTTCAACGTGTTCGTGTTCATGGAGATCTCCTCGCTTTCGAGCTATGTGCTCATCGCGCTCGGCCGCGACCGGCGCGCGCTGCTGGCTTCGTATCAATACCTGATCCTGGGAACCATCGGCGCCACCTTCATCGTCATCGGCGTCGGCCTCCTCTACCTGGTCACCGGCACGCTCAACCTGCGGGACATCGCGATGCGCCTCCCGGATGTGGAACATACGCGTCCCGTTCTGGCGGCGCTGGCGTTCCTGGTCGTCGGCATTTCGCTCAAGGCCGCGCTGTTCCCGCTGCACATGTGGCTGCCCGCTGCCTACGCCCATGCGCCGTCGGCCGTCTCGGCCTTCCTGGCCGCGACTGCGACCAAGGTCTCGCTCTACATCCTTCTTCGCTTCTGCTTTTCCGTGTTCGGCGCGACGTTCATCTTCGGCGCGCTGCCGATGGCCAACGTCCTGATGGTCCTGTCGCTCGCGGCCATGTTCGTCGCGTCGGCCGCCGCGATTTTCCAGAATGACTTCAGGCGCGTGCTCGCCTATTCGAGCGTCGCCCAGATCGGCTACATCACGCTGGGAATCAGTTTCGCCACGCAGACCGGCCTCACCGCCGGCATCGTGCACCTGTTCAATCACGGCGTGACCAAGGGCGCGCTGTTCATGCTTGTGGGCGTCGTGGTTTATCGGCTGGGTGACGCGCGGCTCGACCGCATGGGCGGCCTTGCCAAGGCCATGCCGCTGACCTGCGCAGGGATCGTGCTGGGTGGCCTGAGCCTCATCGGCGTGCCGGGCACGGCTGGCTTCGTCAGCAAGTGGTACCTGGTGCTGGCGGCAGTGGAGACGGGCCACTGGTGGCTCGCGTTCATGCCGGTGGCAAGTTCGCTGCTCGCCGTCGCGTACGTGTGGCGCTTCGTCGAGGTCGCCTACTTTCGTGAACCGACGGAGCACGTGGCCGCGGCAAGGAGGAAGAAGTTCGGACTGCTCGCCCCGGCCGGCATCCTGTTGCTCGCGGTCGTGTACTTCGGATTCGACCCGACGCTGACCGTCGACGCCGCCGCGCGCGCCGCGCAGTCGCTGCTCGCGGGAGTGAAATGAGCGCACAGGCCGCGATCGTCGTCGCGCTCGTGCTGCCGCTCGCGGGCGCGCTGCTGATCGCCCTGGCCGGCCGCGTGCCCAACCTGCGCGAGGGTTTCACGCTGGCCACGGCGGTGTCGCTGTTTGCCGTCGTGGCGACGCTGTACCCGGGTGTGGCTGCCGGCGAACGGCCGGGCATCGAATTCTTCGAACTGCTGCCAGGCGTGCCCTTCGGCTTCACCGTCGAGCCGCTGGGGCTCCTGTTTGCGCTGATCGCCTCCGGGCTGTGGATCGCGAATTCGCTGTACTCGATCGGCTATATGCGGGGCAATCACGAGCAACATCAGACGCGCTTCTACATCTGCTTTGCGGGCGCCATCGCCGCGACTCTGGGTGTTGCCTTCGCCGCCAATGGACTCACGCTGTTCCTTTTCTACGAAATGCTCACGCTGGTCACCTATCCGCTGGTGACGCACAGCGGAACCGACGACGCCAGGCGCGCCGGACGCGTGTACCTGGGCGTGCTGCTGACCACGTCGATGCTGTTTTTCCTCGTGGCGCTGGTGATCACATGGCTGGCCGCCGGAACGCTCGAATTCACCGCCGGGGGCATCCTGGACGGCCGGCTCGGCAATGCCGCCATCGGCGGATTGCTCGCGCTGTACATGTTCGGCATCGGCAAGGCGGCGCTGATGCCGTTTCATCGCTGGCTGCCCGCCGCGATGGTGGCGCCGACGCCGGTGAGCGCGCTGCTGCACGCAGTGGCGGTGGTCAAGGCCGGCGTGTTCACCGTGGTCAAGGTCATCGTCTACATCTTCGGCGTCAACAACATCGCGGGGCTCGCCAGCGTCGACTGGCTGCCGACGGTCGCGGGTTTCACGATCATCGCGGCGTCGATCGTCGCGCTGCGCGCGGACAACCTGAAGCGGCGGCTCGCCTATTCGACGGTGAGCCAGCTGTCGTACGTGGTGCTGGCGGCGGCGCTGCTCACTCCGCTTTCGGTGATCGGCGCCGCGCTGCACATTGCCGCGCACGCGTGCGGGAAGATCACGCTGTTCTTCGCCGCAGGCGCCATCTACACGGCGGCACACAAGACGCAGGTGAGCCAGCTCGACGGCATCGGGCGGCGCATGCCGTGGACAATGACCGCATTCGCCATCGGCGTGCTGTCGATGATCGGCCTGCCGCCGACGGCGGGTTTCGTCAGCAAATGGTTCATCCTTTCCGGCGCCTACAATTCCGAACAGTGGACGGCGGTGGCGGTGATTGTGATCAGCACGCTGCTGACCGCCGGCTATTTCCTGCCCATCGTGTTCCGCGCCTTCTTCCGCCCCATTCCCGTCGCGGATGATCACCCCCATGGCGAGGCGCCGACGACGATGGTCGTAGCACTGGTGGCGACGGCTGCGCTGACCGTCCTCATGTTCTTTTTCGCCGACTTGCCGCTGGCGCTCGTCCGCCAGCTCGTGGGAGGCTGACGATGAAAACACATTGGCTGGTCCGCCCGCGCACGATCCGCCTGCTGTGGATGGTCTTCATCATCGTCCTCGCCGCGACCGTGGGTGCCGAGTTCTTCGTTCACGAGCCGACGCACGAAGGCATCGGCGGCAGCTTCGGATTCGGCGCGTGGTTCGGTTTCGGCGCGTGCGCCGTGCTGATCCTGGTGGCCAAGGGCCTCGCCGTGTTCATCAAGCGTCCCGACAACTATTACAACGTCCGCGATGACTGACTTCCTGCATCCGGGGCTGGTGCTGATCGCGGCGGGCCTGGTGCTGACGCTGCTGCGCGGACGCGCACGAACCGTGTTGACGCTGCTGGCCCCCGCCGGCGCCGTGGCGATCGTGCTGGCGATGCCCGAACAGGTCCTTTGGCAGGGAACGTTCCTCGGCTATTCCGTCACGCCGTTCGCGGTCGACAAGCTCTCGCGCCTGTTCGCGCTGATTTTCTCGTTGATGGCCTTTGGCGGCGGCCTGTTCGCATTGAGGCAGGCGAACCGCGCCGAGTTGCCGGCTGCCTTCGTCTATGCCGGTTCGGCGATCGGCGTCACGCTGGCCGGCGATCTGCTTACGGTGTTCGTGTTCTGGGAACTGATGGCTGTGGGCTCGACGCTGGTGATCTGGAGCGCGGGAACCAGGACAGCCTACCGGGCCAGCATGCGCTACGCCATGGTCCACCTGCTCGGAGGCGTCGTGCTGATGGCCGGCATCGTCGGCCACGTGGCGACCACCGGCTCGACGGTATTCGAACGCATCGCTCTCGATTCGCCCGCACATTGGCTGATCCTGGCCGGTTTTCTCATCAACGCCGGCGCACCGCCGTTTTCCGCGTGGCTGCCGGACGCGTATCCCGAGGCCTCGTGGAGCGGCACGGTGTTTCTCTCGGCGTTCACGACCAAGACCGCCGTGTACGTGCTGCTGCGGGGATTCCCCGGTACCGAGATCCTGGTGTACATCGGCCTTGTCATGGTGTTCTACGGGATCGTGTACGCGCTGCTGGAGAACGACATGCGGCGCATCCTCGCGTACAGCATCGTGAACCAGGTGGGATTCATGCTGGTCGGCATCGGCATCGGCACGCAGATGGCGCTGAACGGCGCCGCCGCTCACGCCTTCACCCACATCCTCTACAAGGCGCTGCTGCTCATGTCGGCGGGCGCGGTGCTGTACGAAACCGGCAACCGAAAATGCACCGACCTCGGCGGCCTGTTCCGGACGATGCCGCTGACAATGGTCTGCGGCACCATCGGCGCGCTGTCCATCTCGGCGTTCCCGTTGACGTCCGGGTTCGTGAGCAAGTCGATGGTCGCGCAGGCCGCGCTCGACGGGCATCTCGAGATCGTCTGGCTGCTGCTGGCGGCGGCGTCGGCCGGTGTGTTCCTGCACGCCGGGATCAAGTTCCCCTGGTTCGTGTTCTTCCAGAAGGATTCGGGCCTGCGTCCACCCGACCCGCCCTGGAGCCAGCGGCTCGCGATGCTGTTCTTCGCGGCGCTGTGCATCGGGCTCGGCATTTTCTACGAGCCACTGTACCGGCGGTTGCCGTTCCCCGTCGACTACGTGCCTTATACCGGCGCTCACGTCGTCGGCATGCTCCAGCTGTTGCTGTTCTCCGGGCTCGCGTTCTTCGTCATGCTGCCGTTGCTCAAGCGGACGCTGACGATCACGCTCGATACCGACTGGATCTACCGCCGGCTCGGTCCGGCGCTGATATCCGCGCTGGAATACGTGATCGTGACCGTCGACCGCGCAGTCCGTTCGGCGACGCTCGCAACCACGCGAGCGGGCGTGCGCATCGCCGGCCTGGCGCTGGGTGAGCACGGACGCCGCGCCCGTGCGCCGACCACCGCGACCATGGTCATGTGGATTGCGGTGCTGCTGACCCTCTACCTGTTGGTCTACTTCGCCAGCCGGCGCTGAGCCCGCGAGTCGCCCGAAGGTCTGTAAACTGGTGCGGAACCGAGAGCCGACCCCACTCATCGCTGCAGTGGGACACACCGGCCGAATTCGCCCGCCGTTGCTTGCGCGAGCCGAAATCGACCATACCCGAGAAGCCGGAAATTTCCATTTCTGAGCGCTACTAAAACGGGTACAGGGTCACCCGCTTGCCGGCGTGCGCGGTCGCGGAAAATCGGCCGGCAGGATGGAAATCAAGCGGCATCACCGCAGATGCGGACTTCGCCGCCGCGCACAACAAACAGCGAGCCCGCCGGTGAGATACCGAAGCAGCGGTGGCAACGTCGGCCCGGGACAAGCATGGGATCGGTATTGACTAGCGAACGCCTGCGACCGGCTGCATTGCCGTGTCGCAGGCGCCGCCCACTTGGGTCGTCTCGACGGTGATTGCCCCCCCACAATCGTCACCGCTCGAGCGGACACGGCAGTTGAGCTGCATCGGCTGGCCCGCGCTCAACCAGCTCGGCGTCTTGCGATAGCGGCCGACTTGCTCAAATCGACAGGCTGACGAGGTTCCGTACGGCGAGCAGCGCGAAACGGATTGGAGATTCACCTTGCGGCCGTCGATGACGAAGCCTGGATACCGGTCCAGTTGCGTCACGACGTCGCGCTCGCCTTCGTCTTCGACCAACGCCTGCTGGAAAAGATAGCCGCCCCCGCGTCGTTCGCCGACAGCGACGCGGGTGTTCGCGATCAGGGCGAAATCCTCGTCCCGGCGCGCTACCGCGCCGCTGATGTACTCGAGTCGATCGTGGTCCGGAAAGCATTTCCCCATCGCCGGCGGGTGGTAGTAGTGGCGAACTCGGGTCAGGTCATCCAGCGTGTTGCCCGGGAACACCGTGCGCAGTTCGTCCGTACGACCGTAGAGAATCCTCTCGACGTCACCCGAGCTCTGCTCGTACATCATTTGCAGTCGAGCGTAGTTGGGGCGATCGGCCAGGTCCGGACGCAGAAAGCACGAGGTCAACCCCGTGGTCTGAGTCAGGAACTCGTCCCAGATGTTGTACTGCGAGACCGTCGCAGACACACCCTCGAAGTCGCCCGGCGATCGACACCCCTGGCCGTGCAGGCAGAGTTCGAGGGCGCGGTTGCGCACCGACAGCGCTATCACGTTGCGCTCGCAGGCGCCGTAGGCGTTGCAGCCGCGGCCCAGGTGTCCCTCGTAGAGAACCGTTCGCATGACGAAGTCGAGGTGCCTGGCGCGCGATAAGCTGGCGGCCTGCCACTTGCCAGCGCTCGCAGCTGTGAACGCACTCCAGGCCTGCTGCAACATCTCCCGACGGCCGACCAGAACGCGATTCGCCGTCTCGCATTCGCTCGACGCATGGAAAGCGCGAACGATCTCGTCGAGCTCGCCCAGCGCAACTTTCGGAGCAGATACAGGCGCCGAGCGAGGCGGATCGAAGCTCGGCGCCTTGCCAAGCGCGTACAGCTTGCGGACGTCGGCCACGTTCCGCGCGGATGCTGGGCAGTGATGATTCTTGACCGTCATCGCCTTGCGCTGCTCGAAAACCTTCTTGAATTTTTCGGTCGAACTCGGCGTCGCGCCGTTCGCATCGACGATGACCTCGAAGCCGACGTACGGCGTCCCTTGGCGATCCGTGACCGGCTTTCCCGATCGGATGACGAGGCAGGGGATGACCGACGTCCCCTGTGTCAGGTGGCCGGCGGGCGACGATGGCCCTTTCCGCAGGAATGCGTCCAGATCGTAGTACGGAACCGCAGAGGGCCCGCCGAACTGGTAGACCGTCATCAGCGGAGTCGCCGGAATTTCCTCGACGGCCGTACCGACCGCGGGCGACGACGCGACGAGCACAACGATGCCGCAGAGCGCCAACCTCATCCGTCGATTGATTGCTACCGCGCACGATACCAGTCCCATCGGCAGGACTTGCGATCGAATTTGCACGGGGCGACCAGGCGGCCTCAGCGCTCCGAGGAACAGCGATACGCGATTGCCATGATTTCCTGCGCCGACAACCGACACCTCTGCCCTCCTTCGTCGTTCGACGCGAAAGCCGACGTCGTATCTCATTGCATTTCGCATCGTGATCGTGCATCTTAAACGAAAGCGAATGCTCGGACTGCCACGGCGCACTGACGA
This sequence comes from Betaproteobacteria bacterium, assembly GCA_032123655.1. Taxonomy (GTDB): domain Bacteria; phylum Pseudomonadota; class Gammaproteobacteria; order Burkholderiales; family Casimicrobiaceae; genus VBCG01. The sequence continues at coordinate 5,233 of JAQBEY010000007.1, read as the reverse complement.
CTCAACGGGCACGGGGTGTTCCATCGCGCATTGTTGCACGAGGATGCGGCGCTCACGCACTTCGCTGCCTGCGCCTATCCTGGCTTTCCATGCATGCGTCGGTTGTCAGAACGCCCGGCGGCGGCCGGGGAGTGCCAGGCGCCAGTCGCCTCGTCAACGGCTGCTCCCCGGCAAATTTGCATGTGAGGGCGACCGTCTGTAACTGGTCGACTGCCGCAGTTCAAGCGAATTGACTGGGTGGCTGTTGAATACCGCATGGCTGCCATCCAGCGACGAACGACAGATATCGGCCATGGGGCCGGTTATCGCGATGTATCGGTCGGCTGTACTCGACCCGGAGCGAACGGATGCGCATCTCCAAGCGGACACTCGCTACTCCTGCGCAAAGCTCGAGGATCAGCCACCCGCCAGTCCGGGCGCTGACCCCGCGCGACCATGGCCGCGAGTCAAGGCTACGTGATGAAACTGCTCTCCGCAGCATATGATTGTGCGAAACTGGTACTCGTTCCATTGCGTCGTCGGGTTGACGCGACACTCGCGTCGGCGCGTTAATTTACAATTCGGGTGGTTCGACCAAATGATGGGCATGGTGCGCTCCGACCTGACGAGGAGTGACTCGGTGCCAGTCGGCGTGCTCCCCGCGTCAACCGCCAAGGACTCAGATGTGGTTCGCGGCAGACGGGGCCGGCGGGCGGGATTCCCGAGGCTCCCCTGCCTGGTCCGAACCGGACCGCTGAACCGGCAGGGTCACGGAGCACGCCCACGAACATGGAGGAGGCAATGATGACTTCAGGTACGAATTTCCGAACAGTGCTTGTCCAATACCTCCAGTCGAAGCGCGAGAAAATGCCGGGACTCAGCAGAGTCCGCTGGCGTCGATGGGTCGCCGCGCTCGGCGTGTTGGTGGTCTCAAGTCAGGCCTACAGCGCAGATGCCCCGTTCAATTTCGACGAATTCACCGGGAACAAGCCCTTCACGCTGAACACAATATGGACGACCCCCTTTTGGCCCGCCCTGGGCCGACATCCTGCTGAAGAAGGAAAACTTCCTCGCGTGCAAAGGTGCAGAAATCGCGCTTTGCTACTACTCCGGCCCTGAAGAATCGCAGACCGGCGGAGCCGCCACACCCTGCGACCTGTCGAGTCCGTGGACCGCGGATTGCACGTGTTACGTGATTCCCGCAGGGCACCCGTATTTTGTCGACATCAATGCCATCCTGAACCTTGATGTCTACCTCGACACGATCAAGAAATGCGGCAGCGACGGCAGCAAGTGCCAACCGACCGGCCCTCACTCGGCTCCGGTTTGCGACGCCATCAATAGTGGCAACTTTGTTCCCGGCGCCGAGGTGATCTCGACCTTCAGCCTCGCTCTCGCCGCGAATCGAGATATCCCGCTGGGAAGTACAGCCTGCTACAAACCGGCGGTCCCTGATCCCTTGTATGCCGGCTGCATGACGGCCCCCTGCAAAAAGCTGCGAGACGGATCCAACGGTGATCCGGTTGTGGATCCCTACACTGGACTCGAACTCGCGCAGTGCGCGTGCCCGCTCTGGCAAGGCAACTTCCAGGTGGGACAGGGGACGGAGCAGGACCCCGAGTCCTGCACTCTCGGAGACGACAACGTCTGGTCAGCCGCATATTCGCCCAAGGAGGAACTGCTGCCCCTGCTCCCCCCGCCGCCTCCCCCGCCGCACTACTGCTGGCCCGACGCGCCCGGAGATACGGGGTGTCCGCTGCTGCCGCCGAACTACCTTCCGCAGGTGCCACGCAACGTGAGCTGCCAGAAGGTGTGCAGCGAGTACAAGCAGAGCAACCATATGGGGATCCAGGTTGGCTACACCTGTGATGCGACGCTCTGCACCGCCGCATCCGATCCCATCCTCGTGAAATCGGCCTGCACCGGTCTTGCGAAACACAGCCCTTCCGAAATTCTCAAGCTGGAGACCGAAGTCGGCTTCAGCTGCGCCGCCAGCCAGATCTGCGGCTGCGAACCGAACAAGAAGACCAATGATGCAATTTGGCGTTTCAACGAAGCGCAGCGCGCTCTTGACATCGATTCGCAATGCGAGCAAAACGGCACGCTGTGCGGCACCAGCCCTTGATGGCCGAGCGCGCCCGCGACAATACCTTTGCGATTGCAGCATGCGGCCCGGCGCGAGCCATCAGCGAATGACGGCCGGGCCGGCGCGAGGTCGTTCTTGCGCCGATGGCGGGCGACCCGAAACCGCCTGCGTAACCGCCGCTCGCGTATGTCAGTCAGCATTCGCCGACAGGTGCCCGTCGATGGCCGCTGTCGAGCGCATTGCGCTACGACCGAAGTTGGCCGGTCTGCGACCGTCAAGTCTGCACGCGAGCGCTTTGATCGTGGAAGGTTGCAGTACGATCCTGACCGGCCGATCGCTCTTGTCGGAAGCAGTCGTCCAGCGAGTTCAACAGATTGGCTACCGCCGCAAACAGCGCGAACCCTGCGATCAGTGCGCAACGCGTCATCATTTGATCGCCTCGCCCGCGCGTGGAAGCAGCGACCATGGGAACGGGTGTCGACCAATCACACGCATCGTGGGCGGCGCTCGACGCGCCCCCAAAATTGAACGGAGTAACATAGTCCGGCAGACGAGCATTCTTTCGACCTGTCGGAGGAGCGCATGATTACACGCCGCAGAGTTATTCTGGCGCTTGGAACGAGCGCGCTCGCCGTGCCGCGGGCACTTTTTGCACAGCAGCATGCCTCGAGGATTCCGCACGTCGCCTATCTATCCCAAGGTTCGGAGGCAGACCGCGGTGTTTTCCTCAGCGCATTCAGGGACGGACTGCGCGAGTTTGGTTGGATCGACGGCAAGAACATTATTGTCGATGTCCATTGGGGACCCCCTTACGAGTTTCCACAAATAGCCGCATCGTTGGTCAAGCGCAATCCGGCCGCGATCGTGGGCACCTGCATCCCGTCGACGCGCGCGGCAAAAACCGCGACTAGCACCATTCCAGTGGTCATGTCAGTGAACGGCGACCCAGTCGAATCCGGGCTCGTGGAAAGCCTGGCGCGACCCGGCGCAAACGTTACCGGAACATGGACGCTGTTCGAAGAACTGATTCCCAAGTGGCTCGAAATCATTACCACGCTGGTTCCCGGTGTCCGCACTGTTGCGGTGATTTCAAATCCTGAAAGCATTCTCGACGAATACTGGTCGACGCACGTTCAGCAGGCAGCAGAACGCATCCGTGTGAATGTCGTGCGCGCGGAGGCGCATACCTCAGCGGGCCTGGACCGCGCATTTCGGAGCATGAGCGAGCAGCGTGTCGGCGCCTTTGTCCTGATGGTCGAGACTTACTTTCTGAACGAGGTGCAACGCATCGTGATGCTGGCGAACGAATACAAACTGCCCGGAATTTATGGCTTTCGCGAGTACGCGGAGGCGGGCGGACTTGTCAGCTATGGCCTGAGTTATCGCGACTACTTCAAAGGTGTCGCGCGCTACGTCGACAAAGTGCTGAGAGGAACCAACCCGGCCGATCTTCCGGTGGAGCAGCCAGCCAAGATAGAACTTGTCGTCAATCGCACGGCGGCGAAAGAACTCGGGGTAGCAATCCCGAACCAGATTCTGGTGCGCGCCGACAAAGTGATCGGGTGAGCAGAGCATTCCAGCCGGCTCCGAACGGCGACTTTCGGCCGACAAGCACCAGCCAATGGCTGCAATTGGGCACAATGCGCTACAACCGCTGCTGGCCGGTTGTCGATCGAAGAGAAAGTATCGCAGCCGTCGAGCTCTGGTGCCCACCCAGGCGTAGACTTGGACCTTTCGGCACGATCGCCTGGAAGGGACGGGCATGAGACGAGTCCGGCGCAGAGAATACCTTTTCACTGCAAGCGCACTCGTTGCCACCTTGTTGGTCCCGCCTCTCGATGTTCACGCCCAGCAAGCGGGACGCATATATCGAGTCGGCGTCTTGTTCGCTGGCGGCAGCGACACGATGAAACCACACCGGGATGTGGTTCGCGAGCAGCTTGCCGGGCTGGGCTTCGTCGAGGGACGCAACCTGCAGATGACATGGCGCGGCGGGAACGAAGTTCGGCATGCGGATCGCGAAATCGCAGGCGAGCTGGTCGCAGCGAGCCCGGATGCGATCCTTACGTTTTCCGCGCCGATGACACTAGCCGTGCAGTGGGCGACCAAATCGGTTCCCATTGTGTTTACGCACGTAAGTGACCCGATTGCGGACGGCATCGTGAAGGACTATGCGCGCCCGGGAGGCAACACCACCGGGGTCTCGACGCACCATCGCGAACTGCTGGGGAAGCGCTTCGAACTGCTTCGCGAACTGCTGCCCAAGGCGAAGCGCGTGGCATTGCTCGCGCCGTATTCTGTCGCCGGACCCTCCTATTTCGCTTCGGAATCAACCGTCGAGGAGGCATCCACACGCCTCAACTTCGACGTAGTCGTGGTGTCGCATTCCCGCCTGTTTGAGATCGAAGAGACGCGGTCCGAGGCGATGGTCGTCTATGCCGTGTTGGGACAGCGGCTCACCGTGGAGAGTCTGATCGAGATGGCGGCAGGGCTGCGCATCCCCGCGATTTTTCCGGACGCGGAATCGGTCCAACTTGGAGGTCTTGCATCGTACGGCACGGATTCTTTGGAGGACACGCGACTCGGCGCCGAGTTATTGGCGCGCGTGCTGAATGGTGCCAAGCCGGGCGACCAGGCGGTCCAGCAGAACTCGCGCTTCGTCCTGGCGATAAACATCAAGACCGCCAAGGCGCTCGGAATCACGATGCCGCAGTCGATCCTTCTGCGTGCTGACCGGGTGATTGAGTGACCGCTACGGGGGCAATATTGGTGGCACCCCTGACCGGCCGGTTGTGGCCAAACTGATACAAACAGTGGATCGTCTCAACTTGGACCCGAAGCGGAAGCACGAGTCCTCGTTGCAGACCCTGCCGTCCGCCCATCACCACTTATCCACGGCGCTGGGTGGATTGAACGCCAGCGCCTGCGGAGCATCGGCCCGGATGGCCGCCTCATGCACCGATCGCAGCTTCGATCTCGGCAAAGGTACGCGCGACTTCATGCCCGGTCTGGGGAGGAAGCCCAAGCTGCCGCGCAATTTGCGTCAGAGAAAAGATGCCACGAACCGTGCACGTTGCCGACGTCGCGTCGGGAGAACCGGATTCGATCACCAGCGCGTGTTGGCGGCCGGAGCGCTTCAAGGTTTCGACAATGTCGCCAACACGAACC
>JAQBEY010000006.1:0-41903 GCA_032123655.1 Betaproteobacteria bacterium | reverse complement strand
CTCGCCATGCTCTGCGCGCTGGCGCTGGTCACCTATATTCCGACGCTGTCGCTGTGGATTCCGGGGATGATGAAGTAGCGCCAGACTGCCCCCGACCTCCGAAGCCGCAGGGCGACGAGGGACGGCCTGTACATCACCTCGGGCAATTGAGTAGAATCCGGGCTTTTTTGACCGCCGGCACGAAGGCGGTCCATATCGAAAAGGCCCTCGCAATGAAGCAATTGTTCCTCGCTGCCCTCGCGCTTGTCCTCGTGGCCTGCGCGAGCGCACCGGAGTCTTCCTCCCAAACGTCGGCGAACGTGCAGCCGGAAAGAGCCTACCGGACCGGAAGCAACATTCCGCTCAAGTAATCAGGCGACGGTCAAGCCCCGCTTTGCATGCCAGTCGGCGATGCCTTCGTCCGGATACTCCGGAAAATGCGCATGTTTTTTTCCGGCGGGCACCTCGGCCCAGCCCGGTGCGTAATTCAGCATCAGTTCGACTTCCTCCGGCGGCTTGGGCAACGGCGTGTCGATCGCCGAGGCGAATGGATACACCCATTCGGGCCAGCTGGGGTCCGACACCCACAATCCGCTGCTGCACTTCGCGCAGAAATGCCGGCGCGCGTGCGAGAGGCGACGGCGCTTGGTTTCCGGATCGACGAGTCGCGCCCGATACACGGAAACGTTGGCCGTTCCCCGGACTTTCAGCGTCGCGGCATCGCCCATGATGCAGATCGCGTAGCCGCCGCCGCCCTGCGTCTTGCGGCATATGGAGCAATAGCAGCGCATGTACGGATAGGGGGTGTGCGATTCGACGCGAAAACGCGCGGCGCCACAGTGACAGCTGCCCTCAAGCTTCATAATGTGGTCCTCCGGGAGTTTGGAGAAGAGAATCATAACGCCGGGTCGTCCCGGGACGCACGTGGAGCCGGCGGGCCGGAGAATCTTCGCGTTGGCACACCGCGAGTTGGTACACCGCGAGTCTCGCCCGGGACTGCCGGGCAGGGAAAACCGCATCGATGAGTCGCAAGCGATCAAAGCCTTCGAATGTGTCCGCCGGCGCGCCGGCTGCAGCGGCATTGCCCGCGGCGTGGCGCCGCTTCCCGCTGCTCGTGTTCGCGGGTCTGGCGGGCGTCGCCGCGGCCGGCGTCGGCGCCTGGCTTTGGCTGGCCGGATCGGGCAGTCCCCCGCCTGCCGGCGGCGCGCCGCTGCCGGCCATCGTCGCGACCTACGTTGCCGACGCGAAGTGCGGCGAGTGCCATGCCGAGGCGGTCGAGGCCTGGCGCGGATCGCACCACCAGCGGGCGATGGAGCCGGCCAATGCCAGGACCGTGCTCGGGGATTTCGCCAATGCGAAGCTGACCCACCTTGGCGCCACCACCTCGTTCACCCAGCGCGACGGCAGGTATTTCGTCACCACCGAGGGTCCCGACGGCAAGCCGGCGGAATACGAGGTCAAGTACACCTTCGGCGTCGCGCCGCTGCAGCAATACCTGGTCGAGTTTCCCGGTGGCCGCCTGCAGGCGCCGACGGTGGCCTGGGATACGGAGAAAAAACGCTGGTTTGCGCTGTATCCGGACGAGCGGCACAAACCCGACGATCCACTGCACTCGACCGGACGCTATCAGAACTGGAACCTGATGTGCTCGGAGTGTCATTCGACCGAGCTGCGCCGCAACTACGACGCGAAGACGGATGCCTACGACACCAAGTGGGCCGAGATCAATGTCGGCTGCCAGGCCTGTCATGGTCCGGGCAGCGCGCATCTGGACTGGGCCAAGGCTGCGGCCGGCAAGAACACGAAGGGACTGGATGCGCGCGCGCTGGGCCTGCCGGTCGACTTCCGCGGCACCGATTCGCGCTACCAGGTCGAGGCCTGTTCGCCCTGTCATTCGCGGCGTCAGCGCCTCACCGACGGCGAACTGCCTGGCAAGCCCTTCCTCGACAACTATCACCCGGCGCTGCTGCGGCAGGGGCTGTATTTCGCCGACGGCCAGCAGCGCGAGGAGGTGTACATCTGGGGCTCCTTCCTGCAGAGCAAAATGTACGCGCAGGGCGTGCGCTGCACCGACTGCCACGAGGCCCACAGCCTGAAGCTGAAGGCGTCGGGCAACGCGGTGTGCGCGCAGTGTCATCAGCCGGCGGGGAATGCGCGCTTCCCGACACTGGCGAAGAAGGATTACGACACGCCTGCGCACCACCACCATTCGGCCGGCAGTGCCGGCGCGCAATGCGCCAACTGCCACATTCCATCGCGCGACTACATGGTGATCGATGCGCGGCCGGATCACAGCTTCCGCATTCCGCGCCCGGACCTGTCGGTGAAGATCGGCACGCCGAATGCCTGCAACGGTTGTCACGACAAACAGACGCCGCAATGGGCCGCCGACGCGGTGGCGAAGTGGTTTGGTCCCGATCGGCGACAGGACGCGCATTTCGGCGAGGTCTTCGCGGCCGCGTGGTCCGGTTCGCCGGCGGCGCTCTCCGGCCTCGACCGCCTGGCCGGCGACCGTCAGCAACCGGCGATTGTGCGCGCCTCCGCGCTCGATCTCGCGCGCGGCTTTGGACCGGCCGGGGGCCGCCTCGGCGTGCAGGCGAAAAACGATGCCGATGCGCTGGTGCGCGCCGGCGCCGCCACGGCGCTGGCCGCGCTGCCTGTGGACGAACGGGTCACGATGATCGCGCAGTTGTTGCGCGATCCCGTCAAGCTGGTGCGCATCGAGGCCGCGCGATCATTGGCCGATGTCCCGCCCGCGCGGATTCCCGCAGCCGATCGCGCCGATTTCGACCGCGCCTGGGCCGAACTCATCGCCTCCGAGCGGACGCTGCTCGACATGCCGTCGATGCAGATGAATCTGGCCGGACTGGCCTGGCGGCAGGGCGATGCCACGACGGCGGAAGCCGGCTACCGCCGCGTCATCGCCATGGACCCTTACCTCGCTCCCGCCTACAGCGCGCTGGCGAGCGTGCTGTCCGGACAAGGCAAAAATGCCGACGCGGAGCGCGTCTTGCGCGAGGGCATCGCCCGCATTCCCGTCAACGGCGACCTGCATCGCTCGCTTGCGCTGCTGCTGGCGGAGGAAAAGCGCGACGCCGAAGCCATCGCCGAGATGGAGCGCGCGGCCAGGCTTCTGCCGCAGAACGCGCGGCTGTTCTACAACCTGGGGCTCATGCAGCAGCGCCATGGCGACCTGCGCGCGGCCGGCGCGGCGTTGGCCAAGGCGCGCGAACTGGGCGATGCCGAAGCCACCTACGCGCTGGCATTGCTCGAAATTCAGCAGAAGCGGCCGGAACGCGCGCTGCCGCTGGTGGAGGAACTGGCCGCGGCGAATCCGGGCAATGCGCAGATCACGAAAATGCGCGACGACCTGCGGCGCGCGGCGGGGAAGTAAGCCGCGAAAAGAGGCGAGAAACCCTGGGTTGTACAATCGCACGTCGACTAAGGTGGCTTGACGCCGGCCAATCGGGATTTGTTAGAATTGCGGTCGGCAGATGGATGCCTTTCCGACCAAGCCTCTCCGGCCGATTGACGCATCTCCCATACCTTCCGCCGGTTGATCGGAACCACGCGTAGTTTTTTCCAAGCCAGGCGACCAGACAGGGCGCGTTGGCGTTTCTGTCTGCAGGATTCCTGATGCCTCAGGTTGTCGGACTCTTCCTGGACCGATGAACAAGTCCAGGGGCCTGTTTCTTTCGAATTGGAGACAAGAATGAGATTGCGAGAAATCCTTTCGTATGCCTTCGCCTTGTTCGCGCTCGCGCTGATGGCGGCATCGCCGGCCATGGCGCAGGGCAAGAAGCCGAACATCGTGTTCATCATGGGCGACGACATCGGCTGGATGCAACCCTCCATCTACCACCGTGGCCTGATGGTCGGCGAAACGCCGAACATCGACCGCATCGGTCAGGAGGGCGCGATCTTCATGGACTACTACGCCGAGCAGAGCTGCACGGCCGGCCGCAACGCCTTCTTCACCGGCATGCATCCGCTGCGCACCGGCATGATCCCGCCGCAGCTGCCCGGCAGCCCGTCCTGGCTGCGCCCCGGCACGCCGTCGCTGGCCAAGTTCCTGCTGGACCTTGGCTACACCACGGGAGAATTCGGCAAGAACCACCTGGGCGACCATTTCGAGGCGCTGCCGACTTCGCACGGCTTCCAGGAATACTGGGGCTACCTCTACCATCTCGACGCCATGCAGGGCGTGAGCTTCGTCGACCTCAACAAGACGCCGCTGGTGCAGGGCATCGCGCCGCCGTGCAGGAACACGCCGATCACCGGCCTGCCCGAGGTGCCGGGCGCCCTGGACCCGAAAACGTCGACCTGCCTGACGCCGCCGCGCCCGGTCATCTGGTGCAAGTCCAGCGACGGCACCCAGAAGAACACGACCTGCAAGGACGAGGGTCCGTTGACGCTGGATCGCTCGCGGACCGTCGACGAGGAAATCTCGGGCAAGGTCATCGACTTCCTCGACCGCAACGATCCGAAGAAGACCAACAAGCCCTTCTTCGTCTGGTACAACCCGGCGCGCATGCATGTGACGACCATGCTGTCGCCGAAGTACGAGGCCATGGTGGGCGAACCCGGCGGCAAGGACTGGGGCACCAACGAAGCCGGCATGAAGCAGATGGACGACAACATCGGCGAGGTCATCAAGAAACTCGAAGCGATGGGCCAGCTCGACAACACCATCATCGTCTTCACCACCGACAACGGCGCGGAAACCATCACCTTCCCGGACGGCGGCACCACGCCGTTCAAGGGCGGCAAGCTGACCACCTGGGAAGGCGGCATGCGCGCGCCGATGGTGATTCGCTGGCCGGGCGTCATCAAGCCGGGCACGGTCAAGAACCAGATATTCGCCTCGCTCGACTGGGTGCCGACGCTGGTCAACATCGCCGGCGGGCCCAAGGGCAACGCGCTGAACGAGCAGATCATGGCGGGCAAGTACCCGGGCATCGTCAAGACCAAGCTCGACGGCGTGGACCAGACCGACTATCTGTCCGGCAAGTCGGCAAAGTCGGCGCGCGAAGTGTTCTTCTACTACACCGGCTCGCAGCCGTCGGCCGTGCGCTACAAGAACTGGAAGTTCTACTACACCATCGTTCCGGACACCTCGACCGGCGGACTGTTCGGAGCCGTCAGCTACCACTGGACCCAGCTCGCCAACATCAAGCGCGATCCGTTCGAGACGACGGTGGGCGGCGATGCGAAGTCGCTGTTGGGCTACGCCGGCGCGCTGGGCTCTCCCGGCAATGCCTACATCTACAACTGGAACATGCTGCCGATCGGGCAGCTGCTCTGGGAGAAGGAACTGTTCTCGTACAAGGACTTCCCGCCGATGCAGGCGCCGGAGACCTACAATCTGGACGGCATTCTCAAGGCGATGCAAAAGGCGCGCACTGGGCACGACTAGGCATCAGGCCGGTCCGCGGGCAACGGCACGTGCACCAAGAGTGAAAAAAGGAGCAAGGACATGCGAATCAGCCTGATCAAGACCATTGCCATCGTCATCGCCGCTGCGCTCTGCGCGCCGGCGCTGGCTCAGACCGGACAGAAAAAGCCGAACATTCTGATCATCTGGGGCGACGACATCGGCTACTGGAACGTCAGCGCCTACAACCAGGGCATGATGGGCTACAAGACGCCCAACATCGACCGCATCGCCAAGGAAGGCGCGCTGTTCACCGACTGGTACGGCCAGCAGAGCTGCACCGCCGGGCGCGCCGCGTTCATCACCGGCCAATCGCCGTTTCGCACTGGCATGTTGAAGGTCGGCCTGCCCGGCGCCAAGGAAGGCCTGCAGGCGCGCGACGTCACCATCGCCGAGTTGCTCCGGGGACAGGGCTACATGACCGGACAGTTCGGCAAGAATCACCTGGGCGACCGCGACGAGCACCTGCCCACGGCGCACGGCTTCCAGGAATTCAAGGGCTCGCTCTACCACCTCAATGCCGAGGATGAGCCGGAGCATGACGATTATTTCAAGCGCGAGGACCTGCGCCAGCGCTACGGCACCCGTGGCGTGCTGCACACCTGGGCCAACCCGGACGGCACGCAGAAGATCGAGAGCACCGGTCCGCTGAACAAGAAGCGGATGGAGACCATCGACGACGAGGTGACAAAGGAAACGATCCGCTTCATGGCCGACGCCAAGAAGGCCGACAAGCCGTTCTTCCTCTGGTGGAATTCCACGCGCATGCACATCTGGACACGGCTCAAGGAAGCGTCGCGTCGCAAAACCGGCCTGGGCATCTATCCGGACGGCATGGTCGAGCACGACGCCCACGTTGGTGAACTCCTGAATGCGCTGAAGGAGCTGGGCCTGGAAGACAACACCATCGTCATGTACTCGACCGACAATGGCGCGGAAAAATTCACCTGGCCCGACGGCGGCACCTCGCCCTTCCGCGGCGAGAAGAACACCAACTGGGAGGGCGGCTTCCGCGTGCCGACGTTCATCCGCTGGCCCGGCGTCATCAAGCCCGGCACGATCCTGAACGATGTATTCGCGCACGAGGACATGCTGCCCACGCTGCTGGCGGCCGCCGGCGTGCCGGATGCGAAGGATCAGCTCTTGAAGGGCATGAAGGTCGGCAACAAGACGTTCAAGGTCCACCTCGATGGCTACAACATCAGCGACGCGCTTGCCGGCAAGACGCCGAGTCCGCGTCACGAATTTTTCTATTTCAACGACGATGGCCAACTGGTCGGATTGCGCTACGATCAGTGGAAAATCGTGTTCGCCGAGCAGAATGCGCACGGCGCCGCGGTCTGGCGCCAGCCGTTCACGACGCTGCGCGCACCCAAGGTCTTCAACATCCGCTCCGATCCGTTCGAGATCGGCGACCATGAGGCCATGGACTGGAACCGCTGGTGGGTTGAGCACCTTTTCCTGTTCGTGCCGGCGCAGGACTACGTCGGGCAGTTCATCGCCACCTTCAAGGAATTTCCGCCCAGCCAGAAGGGCGGCAGCTTTTCGCTCGATAACGTCATGAAGTCGTTGCAGGCGCCCGCCAACAACAACTGATCCAGAATTGGAAGCACGATGACCCGCTACGACACCCGCTGCCGGAAGCTGCCGGCGATTCTCGCGCTGACGCTGTTCGCCGCCGCGCCTGCGTACGCCGAATTGTCCTCCGAAGAACTTGCCAAGCTGGCACAGAATCCGGTCGGCAACCTGATCAGCATTCCATTCCAGAACAACGCCAACCTGAATTTCGGGCCGGACAAGGGCACGCTGAACGTGCTCAACATCCAGCCGGTGATCCCGATCTCGGTGAACAATGACTGGAACATCATCACCCGCACCATCGTGCCGGTCATTTCCCAGCCGGCGCTTGGCGACGGTGACGATCGCACCAATGGCATCGGCGACACGATCCTGACCGCGTTCCTGTCGCCGGCGGTGCCCAAGGGCGCGATCTGGGGTGTCGGTCCGGTGCTGCAGCTGCCGACGGACAGCAACGGCCTGGGCAACAAGAACTGGGGTCTGGGGCCGTCGTTGGTCGTGCTGAAGCTGGAGAAGGGCAGTCCCTGGGTCTATGGCGTGCTGGTCAACAACGTCTGGTCGCTGTCCAGCGACAAGCGCGGCGGCGCGTACAACAACGGGCTGATCCAGCCCTTTCTCAACTACAACTTCCACAGTGGCGCCTACCTGACCAGTGCGCCGATCGCCACGGTCAACTGGAAGGCCGACAGCGGCCAGCAGTGGACGGTGCCCATCGGCGGCGGGGTGGGCAAGATCTTCCACTTCGGCAAGCTGCCGGTGAACACCCAGATTTCCGCCTACTATAACGTCGTGCGACCCGATTTCGGGCCGAACTGGCAGCTCCGCGCGCAGGTCCAGCTGATGTTCCCGAAGTAGCCGGAACGCCGGCCCCCCCGCGGGTGGTGGCGCAACGGGCCGGTCGAATTCGTACGCTGCCTGGATGTAACGGACCCGGAATCCGAGGTCCGGTATTCCGCTGAACCATCGTCACGCCCCGAGGAGACGCTTCGATGATCAATATCGCCACCAACCTGGCGCGCAACGGCGCGCTGGTGCCCAACAAGATCGCCATCCACTTCGGCGACCGCCAGTTCACCTATGCGCAGCTCGAAGGCGCCGCCAGCCAGGTCGCCAACGGCCTGACCGCGCTGGGCATCGGCAAGGGCGACAAGGTCGTCCTGTCCTGTCCCAACCTGCCCTATTTCCCCATCGTCTACTACGGCATCCTGAAGGCGGGCGCGGTCGCGGTTCCGCTCAACGTCCTGTTGAAGGCGCCCGAAGTGGCCTACCACCTGAAGGATTCCGACGCCAAGGCCTTCCTGTGCTTCGAGGGCACGGCGGAATTGCCGATGGGCGCGGAAGGCTGGGGAGGATTCCAGCAGGCCAAGTCCTGCGAACACTTTGTGATGATCACCGCCGACCCGACCAAGCCTGCCACGATCGACGGCGTCAAGAACACCCTTGGCGGCCTGATGAAGGGCCAGTCGCCGCAATTCGAGACCGTGCAGACCGACGCCAACGATACGGCCGTCATCCTCTACACATCCGGAACCACCGGCACCCCCAAGGGCGCGGAACTGACCCACGCCAATCTGGCGCTCAACATCTGCGCCGCCCAGTCGTTGATGAAGGTGGACGGCCGCGATACGACACTGATCACCCTGCCGCTGTTCCATACGTTCGGGCAGAACGTGCAGATGAACAACGCGATCATGTGCGGTGCGACCATGGTCTTCCTGGCGCGCTTCGATCCGGATGCGGCGCTGGCAGCGATGCAAAAACACAAGGTGACCATTTTCGCCGGCGTTCCGACCATGTACGTCGCGTTGCTGAATCTGCCGGGTGCTGCCGAGCGGCATGACCTGAAGGCGATTGCCGCCACGCTGCGCGTCGGACTGTCCGGCGGTGCGGCGATTCCGGTGGAAGTGATCAAGGGCTTCGAGGCCCGTTTCGAGGTGCCGATCCTGGAAGGCTACGGCCTGTCGGAGACCAGCCCGGTCGCGACCTTCAGTCACCTCGAGTTCGAGCGTATTCCCGGCAGCGTCGGCCAACCGATCACCGGGGTCGAGGTTGCGATCATGAACGATGCGGGCGAGCGCGTGGAGCAGGGCAAGGACGGCGAGATCTGCGTGCGCGGTCACAACGTGATGAAGGGCTACTACAACAAGCCCGAGGCGACGGCGGATGCCATCCGCAACGGCTGGTTCCATACCGGGGACATCGGCCATATCGATGAGAAGGGCAACGTCTACATCGTCGACCGGCTGAAGGACATGATTATCCGCGGCGGCTTCAACGTCTATCCGCGTGAACTCGAGGAAGTGATGGCGGCGCACGAGGCGATCGCGCTGGTCGCAGTCATTGGCGTGCCGCACGACGTTCACGGCGAGGAAGTCAAGGCTGTGATCACCCTCAAGCCCGGCAAGGAAACCACGCCGGAGGCAGTCATCGGCTGGTGCAAGGAGCGGATGGCGGCGTACAAGTACCCACGCGTGGTCGAGATCATCGACACCATGCCCATGACTGCGACCGGGAAGATCCTCAAGCGGGCGCTGAAGGGCAAGTAACGGCGCGGTGATGGCCGGCGCGGCGACCGTTTCGCGATGCAAAGCGGTTCTTGTCCGCTTGCGACCGCGACGTGGTCGCCGGTGCCTGGCCGACCTGTCGCATCTGTGCATGACGGGTTCGGATGATGCAGGGAAACAACGGGAAGTGAGGCGGCACGATGGCAAGTGACGGATTCGATTTCGACTGGCTGATCGTGGGTTCCGGCTTCGGCGGCAGTGTCTCGGCGCTGCGGCTGTCCGAAAAGGGCTATCGCGTTGGCGTGCTGGAATGCGGCCGCCGCTACCGCGATGAGGATTTCGCCAGGACTTCCTGGGACCTTTCGCGTTTTCTCTGGGCGCCGATGCTGGGCCTGCGCGGAATACTGCGCCTGACACCCTTCAAGGACGTGTTCATCGCCAGCGTGTCGGCCGTGGGCGGCGGCAGCATCGGCTATGCCTGCACGCTGTACCGGGCGGCGCCCGAGTTTTTCGCCAATCCGCAGTGGTCGGCGCTGGGCGACTGGGCGGCGACGCTCAGGCCCCACTACGATACCGCGGAGCGCATGCTCGGCGTGAACACCGTTCCTTTCGAGAGCGACAGCCAGGGGCTGGCGCAGGAACTCGCGGTGCATCTGGGCGTCGAGGAGACGTTCAAGCGCACACCAGTCGGCATCTACTTTGGCGAACCGGGGAAATCCGTGCCCGACCCGTACTTCGGCGGTGAAGGCCCGGAACGCACCGGCTGCACGCGCTGCGGCGCCTGCATGGTGGGCTGCCGCGTCGGCGCGAAGAACACGCTGGTCAAGAATTACCTGTGGTTCGCGGAAAAGCGCGGCGCGCAGGTGCACGCCGAAACCGAGGTCGTCGATATCGTTCCACTCGGCGCAAGCGACGGCAGCGAAGGCTACCGGATCACGACGCAGCGGCCCGGCGCATGGTTATTCAAGCGACGCAGGACACTTACCGCGCGTGGCGTGGTGCTTGCCGCCGGCGCACTGGGCACCAACCGCCTGCTCGCGCGTTGCAAGCACGGCGGCTCGCTCGGCCGGATCAGCGACCGGCTGGGCGAACTGGTGCGCACCAACAGCGAGTCGGTACTGGCGGTGCGCATGCCTGACGACAGTCGAGCGCCCTGGAACGACGTGGCGATCAGTTCGAGCATCCATCCCAAGGCGGACACGCACATCGAATTCGTCACCTACGGCGCCAAGGGTGACTTCATGGCGACCCTGTTCACGCTGATCACCGCCAAGGGCACCCGGCTGACGCGTCCGCTGATGCTGATCGGCAACATCCTCCGGCATCCGGTGCGTTTCGTGAAGTCGACCTGGCCCGTCGGCTGGGGTCGTCGCACCTCGGTGTTGCTGGTCATGCAGACGCTGGACAACGCGATTGCCTTCCGGGCGAAGCGGCGCTGGTTCGGCGGCGGTGTAACCCTGTCCACCGAGCAGGATCCGGAAAAGCCCAACCCGACCTTCATCGAGGCCGGCAACCAGGCGGCGCAGTGGCTCGCCGAGCATACTGGCGGCATTGCGCAGAGCATGATTCTGGAGGCAGTGGCGGACATTCCGACCACCGCGCACATCCTCGGCGGCGCGGTCATCGGCGCGGACGCGTCGACCGGCGTCGTCGACAGCCGCAACCGGGTCTTCGGCTACCAGAACCTCATGGTCTGCGACGGCGCCGCGATGCCGGCCAATCCCGGCGTCAATCCGTCACTCACCATCACCGCCATCGCCGAACATGCGATGAGTCACGTGCCGCAGGCGTCTGCCGCCTGATCTCTCCGGCACGTCAACCTTCAAAGGCAAATCGATGGATCCCAATATTTCCCGCATGCACGAAGTCTTCGAGCGGCAGCGTCGCGCCTTCGCGGCCCAGCCCTATCCGGAACTCGCGCAGCGCCGCGCGCGGCTGAATGCGTTGAAGCAGGTGCTGCGGCGCTACCAGGACCTGATCGTCGAAGCCGTGAGCGCCGACTTCGGCAACCGCTCGGCGCCGGAAACCAAGCTGGTCGAGACGCTGGGCCCGATCCTCGAGATCAATCATGCGATCGGGAGCCTCAAGCGCTGGGCGAAGCCCTCGCGCCGCCACGCCGAACTGCTGTTCTACATCAACCGGGTCTGGGTGTCCTACCAGCCCAAGGGCGTGGTCGGGGTGATCACGCCGTGGAATTTTCCGCTCTACCTGTCGCTGGGCCCACTGGTTGCCGCCATCGCCGCGGGCAACCGGGTGATGATCAAGATGAGCGAGTTCTCGCCCAATTCCACCAAACTTCTCGCGCGCATGCTGGCCGAGTGTTTCGACGAGGACGAGGTCGCCGTGTTCGGCGGCGAAGTCGAGGCCTCGGTGGCATTCTCGAAGATCGCGTTCGATCACATCGTGTTCACCGGCTCGCCCACGGTCGGCAAGCATGTGATGCGCGCGGCGGCAGACAACCTCACCCCGGTCACGCTGGAACTGGGTGGGAAGTCGCCGGTACTCCTGCACCCGGACGGATCGACGGAGGACGCCGCGGCGCGGGTCGCGCACGGCAAGGCCTTCAACAGCGGACAGGTCTGCCTGGCGCCAGACTACGCGCTGGTGCCGAAGGCTCGCGTCGAGACCTTCGCCACTGCGGCCGAGGCGGCGTTCCGGCGCATCTATCCGAATGTGCAGGGCAACCACGAATACACGTCGTTGGCGACGCCGGCACGGGCGCAACGCATCCACGAACTGCTGGCCGACGCCAAGGCGAAGGGCGGCAAGGTTACCGTCTGCGGCGAGGTCGGCGACGGTGTGCAGATTCCACTGCACATCGTGACCGGCGTGCGTGACGACATGCGCATCGCCAACGAGGAACTGTTCGGGCCGATCCTGCCGGTCATCGGCTACGATTCGCTGGAGGAGGCCATCGGCTACATCAACGCGCGGCCGCGGCCGCTGGGCCTGTATCCGTTCGGCTTCGACATGGCGGGGATCCAGGGCCTGCTGCGGGACACCCACTCCGGTGGCATGTCCTGCGACGACTGGGGTTGGCACGCGTTCAACCACGACCTCCCGTTCGGCGGCGTCGGCAACTCCGGCATGGGCAGCTATCACGGCGTCGAGGGCTTTCGCGCGCTGTCGCACGCGCGTGGCGTGTTCAAGAAACACCGCTGGTATCCGATCGGCCTTTTCTATCCCCCCTACGGGAACTGGGTGCAGAAGGCGCTGTTCAAGTTCTACCTGGGCGAGGCGGATCCCTCGCTGCGTTCTGCGTCGACCCCTGTGGACAGTAAGTCCGCGCACTGAGGCGCGGTGTCGATCAATCCAACAAGGAATCTGCATGCGAACGAGGATCGTCCCGATGAAACCGGATTCATTGCAGCCAGGGTTCACGCCGGCATGGCGTCTTGCCTGCGGTGCCGCGGCCGTTGCCTGCACGCTGCTCGCCGGAGGCTGTGCGTCGTCCGGATCCGGAGGTACGGCGTCGAATTCGGGCACCGCGGGAACCGTCGCTTCGATGGCCACGATCGAGAACGTACGCCGGTTCGGTTTTCTCTCCGACTATGCGCGCCTCCAGCCGGTACCCGGCGGTGGCGGCTGGCTGTGTTGGCGCAACCAGAATGAAAACTGGAAGCAGTTCGACAAGGTCATGTTCGAGCGCATTCAGGTGGTGCTCAGGCCCGACTCGACAAACCTGGTCGACCCGACCGATCCCAAGACGCTGATCGACTATTTTCATGCCAGCCTGGTCAGGGCGATCCGGGGCGAGGCGAAAGTGGTGACCACCACCGGTCCGGGCGTGCTGCAGGTACGCATTGCGCTGACCGATCTGGTGCCCACCAACCAGCTCGCGAGTCTGGCGGGCACGGCGATTCCCTACGGGTTCGTCGCCGAGATCGGCGCGGGGGCTGCGAGCGGCCGGCCGGCCGGCTCGACGGCGTACATGGGCCAGACCGGCATCCAGTTGCAGGTTCGCGACGGCGGCACCGGCAAGGTGATCGCCGAATGCGCGGATCTGGAAATCGGCAAGAAATACGCGGCGGATATGAACGCCGGGGTCGCCGGCGCCGCGCAGAACTGGGCGAATGGGTACATGGA
The DNA here is from genome assembly GCA_032123655.1 of Betaproteobacteria bacterium. Classification (GTDB taxonomy): domain Bacteria; phylum Pseudomonadota; class Gammaproteobacteria; order Burkholderiales; family Casimicrobiaceae; genus VBCG01. The sequence goes on along the minus strand of JAQBEY010000006.1, from coordinate 28,322 downwards.
CTCGTTCACGCAATGGAATTATGCGAAAAGCGCGTTCGACAAGTGGTCGGTAGGATTCGCGCAGCGCTTCGCCGCGCTGACCAGAGGCTAGCCCGTGTTTCCACTGAGTCACAGCATCCGTGCAACCGGCCGATTACCGATGCGCGCATCGAACCAGTGATTCCGGGCGCCAGGCGTCGCGTCTGCCAGAGGCGGCGCGAGACTGTCCACCGCTTCTGCGACCACGATATAACGTAGCGGCCCGCCCGGATCGAGCGTGTCGAAGGGGAAGCAGGTGACCAGCGTGAGCGTGGGCACGTCGGTATCGCGCGGCAGACGCAGCGCGCGATGGTCGGCGACGTAGGCCTCGCGAACGCGGAATTGCCGTAGCGATCGATCGCTGCGCTCGACGACGATGTTGTCGCCTGCGCCGACATTGCGCAGAAACCTGAAGTGCGTGTCGCGATGCGCGGTCAGCACCGCGTTGCCGGGTTCGCCGGGTTGCGCCGACCCGTCAAGATGGCCTGGACCGAACGCCAGGCTACGCCCCGACGCGCCGGCGAGCACCAGCAGGTCGGCATTGCGCTCGGGCACGATGAGCCGGGCGACCGGATGGGTGTCGGCCCACGGCCAGGGTTTTGCTGCAACGCCGCTGACGCGCGTGCGCTCCCAGGCGGAATGCAGCAACACCTGCGCGACTTGCGCCTTGGCCAGGATGTAGAGGCCTTGGCCGGCACTGGCGAGGCCGAGGCCAGCCAGCAAAATGATACAGAAAATCACCACCCGACGACGCTGGCGTATCGGATCGGTGCCCGTGGTGGCAGACGGCTCGTCGGCCGGGATCTCGTCGGTCCGCGGCGCGCCGGTCGGCCTGGTGTCGTGCCGGGTGCGCCATGTCGAGCCGTTGCCGCCTGCGGTGCCGTTACTCGGAATCGATCCGCGCGATGCCCCGCCGCCGATCGGGGAAGACTCGTCCGTGCAATGCCGGAAGGCGATGCCCGGCGCGGCGGCCCGCATCCAGCTGCGGGATTCGCCGTGACCATGGACGACAGGTCCTCCCCGATCGGTGGCAAGTGTCGTGCTCATGCGTTTCCTTTCGATTGCCGGAAGATCCGGATCGCCAGACTCGCCAGAAATGCACGAACCGCGCCCGGCTGATACATGCCGCGCGTGATCCTTTGCAGCCCGCACAACAGCAAGGCCGTCATTGCCAGCAGCGCGAGGCCGATCACGAGCAACAGCGGCGCCGGCGTCGCGGTGCGCGGCAACTGATCGAAACCGGTGAGCCCTTCCGGAATGTTGCCGGGGACCGCGCTGGTCGCCGCGCCGGTGCCGATGGGGCGCGTCGGCGTCACGTCGACGGCGACCAGGCTGGTGTATTTGCTCACCAGGTGATGCGTGAGGGCCACGTCGAGCACCGCGCCGCGGATCTCCGGCTCGGGTGCGCCGCGGCGACCGGCGTCCATCAACGCGTCGATCTTTGCCCGAGCCCAGAGCACGCCGACGCCGGGCTCGTTCACCGTTTCGGCCGCCGGCAGCAGCATGCCCCAGGTGGAGCCGGTGCGGCGACCGGACAGGGCGATCTGGCCGCTGGCGGCTTGCGCGTTGAACTGCGCGACCACCACGACCGGTTCGCCGGCGTAGAGATCGGGGACGATCTTCGGCCACGCGTCGGCGCCCGCCGGCCAGTCGACGAGGATATCGGTGAGCGCCGGATGTTCCAGCTTGCGGAACAGCGCGGTCATCTTCGCCTTCACTTCGCGCACGTCACCAATGTAGGTGTAGGTGCCGCGGCCGAATTGCGCGGCGCGGGTCATGAAGAAGGCGTTGGGTGCGGGACCGATGCCGACGGTGAACAGGCGCCGGTCGCCGACCTTGTCGTGGATCAGGCGCAGCAGCGCGTCCTCGTTGCCCACTGCGCCATCGGTGAGGAATACAACCTGGCGGATCAGCCGCGACTCCGGTGTGCCGATCAGCGCGGCATCGAGCGCCGGCAGCATTTCGGTGCCGCCGCGGGCGCGCAGGCCGGCGACGAATTGCTTCGCGCGCTGCAGCGTGGCGGCGTCGAGGGCAACGGGTGCGGCAAACAACGGCGTGGTCGCCGAATTGAATTCGATCACGTTGAAGCGATCGTCGGGCTGCAGGCGATCGAGCGCCAGCAGCAGCGCCTCGCGGGCCTGCGCGATGGACACGCCCTGCATCGAACCCGAGGTGTCGATGATGTAGGTGATTTCGCGCGGCTCGCGCCTGGCCGGGGTCACCGAAGACGGTGGCAACGCCATCAGCAGCGCGTAGGTCCTGCCGCCCCGGGTTTCGGTGAACAGCGCCGCGCCGGGCGCGGCACCCACGTCGGGCTTCCAGGTGAGTTCGAAGTCGCGCGCGGCGGGCACCGGGCCGTCGGCCAGCGTCAGCTGGAAGCGATGACCCGGCTGCTCCTCGATGCGCATCGGGTGGTAGGCGCTGGCGAGCTGCGCCAGTGCGAACCCGGCGTTGAGATTGATGGTGATGGCCACGGGATTGACCCAGCCGTCGGCGCGCGGCGCCAATGGAGGCGTGATGCGATCGGCGTCCTGCACCTGTTGCGTGGCCGGTGACCAGCCAAGGCCATGGCCGTCTGCCGCGCCGGTGGGCGCCGGCGCGCCGGGGATGTAGCGCGGCGTGATCGCCAGGGGAAAACGCAGGCGAAACGAGCCCTCGTCGTAGCGCAGCGCTTCCTGGTACTCGATGGCGACGACGATTTCCTCGCCCGGGCCGATGTTGGCCACGCTGGTGGTGAACAGATTCGGCCGCTGCTGCTCGACCAGCGTTGTCTTGCGCCCCTGCGTTTTCGCCGCATCGTAGGTTCGGCGCGCCTCGCCGCGCTCCTTGATCAGACCGTCGATCAGGCGTTCGCCGATCTGCATTCGCAGGTGGTCGACGGCGGCGCGTTCCGGCAGCGGGAAGGTGTACACGCCCTCGCGCCACTGCGCAGTCGGGTTGACGAAGCGCTGGCTGACCCTGACCCGCGCGATCATCCCGGAGATATCCATCTGCACATCGGTGAACACCAGCGGCGCGACCTCGTGGCCGCCGATTGCCGTCTTGAGCGTCAGCGCGCCCGTGCCACCTTCGGGAGGCGCGGCGTGGGCGGGGGCCGACACGATGAACACCGCCAGCGCCAGCACCAGACTCACGAACATGCCGGCGGCCAGGCTTTGCAGCAGCAGGCGTCCCAGCGCCTGCCAATCGCCCTTGCGCAGTCGGTTCCCGGTCGTCCTGTCCACTTTGGCCATCGCCTCGCCCCAGTACGGAATTCAAGCCGGCGGTTGCTTGGACTTCATCGTTGACGCCCGCCGGCGACGCGCCATCGATGCCTCGCATTACGCGGGAGCAATGCGGCGGCGTCCGGGGAACCATCGGGCAAGGTGGTGATGAAATATGGCAAACCGGAGGCAATTGCCCTGCGCCGGCCGACCGGGCGGCATCGGATCACCCCGTTTCCGCTATAGTCGGCGCCGATATGCGACGCATTGCCATCGTCGAGGACGAACCCGCCATCCGCGCCAATTACGCGGAGGCGTTGCGTCGCCATGGCTACGAGGTCGCCACCTACGCCAATCGCCCGGATGCGCTTGCCGCATTCCGCATCCGCCTGCCCGATCTCGCGCTGGTCGACATCGGCCTGGGCGACGACGTTGACGGCGGCTTCGCATTGACGCGCGAATTGCGCGCGCTGTCGGCGACGGTGCCCATCCTGTTCCTGTCCGCGCGCGATTCGGACTTCGACATCGTCGTGGGGCTGCGGCTTGGCGCCGACGACTATCTGACCAAGGACGTGAGCCTGCCGCATCTGGCCGCGCGCATCGCTGCGCTGTTTCGCCGCAGCGAGTTGCTCGCAGCGCCCCCGGCAACCGAGGACATCGTCGAGCGCGGTGCGTTGACGCTCGACGTGAAGCGCCTGACCGCGCAGTGGAATGGCCAGCGCGTCGACCTCACGCTGACCGAATTCTGGATGGTGCACGCGCTGGCGCGCCATCCTGGGCACGTGAAAGACCGCGACGCGCTGATGCGCGATGCCAGCATCGTGGTCGACGAGGGCACCATCACCTCGCACGTGAAGCGCATCCGCCGCAAGTTCCAGGCGGTCGACCCGGCCTTCGACCGCGTCGTCACCGTCTACGGCATGGGCTATCGCTGGGGAGAGTGATGCCGCGTATCGCGCTGTCCATTCGCGCCCAACTGCTGCTGGTCCTGACCGTGTTCCTGGCATTGCCCTGGCTGGGCTACGAGTACGTGCGCGAGCTGGAACGGGTGCTGCGCGATGCGCAGGAACGCACGCTGGCCGGCACGGCGCAGGCGGTCGCGACCGCGCTGCACGACCGGCCCCGCCTGTTCGCGCAAACGCCGGATCCCATCGCTTCGTTCGCGCGCGAGCGCGCCGAAGGACGCAATGCCGGCAGCGGCGTGTCGCTGCCGCCTTCGGCATCGCCGGAAATCGCCCAGATCATCGAGGGGCTGTCGCGCACCACGGCACGCATCTGGGTTGTCGATCGGGACGGCGTCGTGCTCGCTCGCGCCGGCACGCTCAAACCGCCGACGGCTCCACGGATTCCCGGGTCGTTCTGGGAGCAGGTCGGCGGCGCCACCATCGGCCGGCTCTACACACTGGTCCTCGACCAGCCCACGGATGACTTCAGCGACGACGCCGCCACCCGCGGCGCGCCGCGTGGCCGTGCCGTCGAGGGCGCGCTCGCGGGCATACTCATGACCGAACGGCGTCCGACCAGCGACGGAATGGCCACGCTGGTCAGCGCGGCGCATCCGGTGTGGGTGGGTGATCAGGTGCGCGGCGTGGTGATCGTCGAGGAAACGGCCAATGCGGTGGTCGCCGAACGCAACCGGGCCTTCGAGCGTTTGTTCAACATCGTGCTGGCCGTGCTGCTGGTCGGCTCGCTGGCGCTGACCGCCTACGCGACCTGGCTGTCGGCGCGCATCCGCCGCCTGCGCGATGCGGCGGAACGGGCGATCGACGAGCACGGCCGGGTGCGCGCGCCGTTCGTGGCGACCGCGGCGGGCGACGAGATCGGCGACCTGTCACGCAGTTTTTCGAGCGTGCTCGCCCGTCTGTCCGAGCATGCCGGTTATCAGGAGAAGATGGCCAGCCGGTTGTCGCACGAATTGCGCACGCCGATCGCCGTGGTGCGAAGTTCGCTCGACAACCTCAAGGCGGCGTCGATGCCGATGGATGCGCGCGTCTACATGGACCGCGCGCAGGAAGGCTTGACCCGTCTGACGCAGATCCTCACCCGGATGACGGAGGCCACCCGACTCGAACAGAGTCTGGTCGAGGTCGAGCGCGAGCGTTTCGACCTGGTGCCGGTCGTCACCGGTTGCATCGAAGGCTTTCGACTGGTCTACCCGGCCGCGCGGATCGAGTACACGCCGCAAGCGGGACCGTTGCTGGTCGAGGGTTCTCCCGACCTCATTGCGCAGATGCTCGACAAGTTGGTGACCAACGCGGTCGAATTCGCGCAGGATCGTACGATCGAGGTGCGGCTGGACGCCGATGGCGTCCGTGTTCAGCTCGTCGTCGCCAACGATGGCCCGCCGGTACCCGAAGGGCTGGAAGGTCGGCTGTTCGAGTCGACGGTGTCGGTGCGCCCCGGCGGCGACTCGGCGGACCCGCATCTCGGCCTGGGTCTGTACATCGTGCGCCTGATCGCGCAGTTCCACCGTGGCGCCGCGCGCGTTGCGAACAAACCGGAAGGCACCGGGGTGGTGGTCACGATCACGTTGCCGCTTGCCGCGCGTGGCCAGCGGGCCGGCGTGCGCGCCGATCAGGGATAATCGAGGGCAAGCCTCCCGGAGTCTCTGTATGAATCCCCGCATGAACCTTCGTCATCGCGCGCACATTCCGCGCGGCCTGGTCCTGATGGACGCCGTCTACCCCGTTTTGCGCGGCTGACCGCCGTGGCTGTGGTCGCCTTCTCGCGCGTGTATCTCGCGTTCGCTGCGGGCTATCTGCTGTCCTATCTGTACCGCACGGTCAACGCGGTGATCTCACCCGAACTCGTCCGCGACCTCGACCTCAATCCGTCGTCGCTGGGCCTGCTCACCAGCGCCTACTTTCTCGCCTTCGCCACGCTGCAGCTGCCGCTGGGCATCATGCTCGATCGCTTCGGCCCCCGGCGGGTGGAACCGGTGCTGCTCGCCTTCGCCGCGCTCGGCGCCTTTCTTTTCGCCGCCGCCGATTCGTTGTCCGGGCTTACGCTGGCGCGCGCGTTGATCGGCGCCGGCGTGGCGTCCTGTCTGATGGCGCCGCTGAAGGCGATCGCGACCTGGTATCCGCCCGAAAAGCAGGCATCGTACTCCGGCTGGATGATGGTGGCGGGCGGCATCGGCGCACTGGTTGCCACGGTTCCGGTCGAGATCGCGCTGCGCATCATGCATTGGCGCATGATCTTCGTCGTGCTCGGCATCGCCACTTTGGTGGTGGCGGCACTGATTGCCTGGCGCGTGCCGGACATCCCCAGGCCCGCACAGACCGTGGGACTCGCCGCGCAGTTCGCCGGCGTGCGGGCCGTGTTCCTGCACCCGCGTTTCTGGTGGATTGCGCCGCTTGGCGCCTTCGGCATGGGAACGTTCATGGCCATCCAGGGCCTGTGGGCGGTGCCCTGGCTGATGGAAGTGCAGGGTCTGTCGCGCGCCGCGGCGGCCAATCATCTGCTGGCGATGAACGCCGTCATCATGATCGGCTATTTTCTTCTGGGCAGCTTCGGCACCGCACTTGCGCGACGCGGCATTCATGCGCGGCACCTGTTCGGCGTCGGCTTCGCCACGAACGCCGTCGCCTTGGTGCTGATCGTGATGGAAGTGCCCGGCGGCTATGTCTGGTGGCCGCTCTACGGCCTGGGTGCCGCAGTCAACGTGCTCGCCTTCACGGTGCTGAACGAGGGCTTCGGCCGCGAGCTGGCCGGACGCACCAACACCACACTCAACCTGCTGACCTTTACCGGCAGTTTCGCCGCGCAGTGGGGCATCGGCGTGCTGGCCGACACGATGCGGGCGCTGTTCACGCTGGACGTGGCCGGAGGACTGCGCGCGGCCTTCTACGCGATTCTCGTCGGCGACGTCCTCACCCTCGTCTGGTTCGTCCGCGGTTGGCGACGGCACGGCGCACTCGTCCGAATTCCATAGGCTGCCCGATGCATCTGCACATCCTCGGCATCTGCGGTACTTTCATGGGTGGACTCGCGGCGATCGCGCGTGCCGCCGGGCATACGGTCACCGGTTGCGATGCCAACGTCTATCCGCCGATGTCCACGCAACTCGCCGCGCTGGGCATAGATTTGACGGAGGGTTTCGATCCGGCGCAGTTGCGCGGTGTCGCCTCCGACGCCGATGTGTTCGTCATCGGCAATGTCGTGTCGCGCGGCAATCCGCTGATGGAAGCGCTGCTCGACGCCGGGCGGCCCTACGTCTCCGGTCCACAGTGGCTGGCGGAAAACGTGCTCGCCGGGCGCTGGGTGCTGGCGGTGGCCGGCACGCATGGCAAGACGACGGGTTCGGCGATGCTGGCGTGGATCCTCGACTGCGCCGGGCTCGACCCCGGCTTCCTGATCGGCGGCGTGCCGGTGGATTTCCCGGTGTCGGCGCGGCTGACCGACAGCGCGTTTTTCGTGATCGAGGCCGACGAATACGATACCGCGTTCTTCGACAAGCGCTCCAAGTTCGTTCACTACCGGCCACGCACGGCGATCCTCAACAACCTGGAATACGATCACGCCGACATCTTTGCCGATCTCGCGGCCATCGAGACGCAGTTCCACCATCTGGTGCGCACGATTCCCGCGCAGGGCCGCATCGTCGTCAACGGCGGCGAGGCGAGTCTTGCGCGTGTGCTCGCGCGCGGCTGCTGGAGCGAGATCGAACGCTTCGGCCTCGCGGAAGTGCCGGGCACCGGCCCGGACTGGACGATCGCCGTGGATGGCACGATCCTGCTGGGCGGCGCGCCGCAGGGCACGCTCGTCTTCGCCCAGGCAGGCCGGCACAATCAGTTGAACGCACTGGCGGCGATCGCCGCGGCGCGGCATGCCGGCGTGCCGGTGCGCGAGAGCCTGAAGGCGCTGGCACGCTTCGGTGGCGTCAAGCGACGAATGGAATTGCGCGGTACCGTGCGCGGCGTCGCAGTCTACGACGATTTCGCGCATCACCCCACCGCGATCGCCTCGACGCTCGACGGTCTCCGCCGCAAGGTCGGCGGCGCTCGCATTCTTGCGGTGCTGGAGCCGCGCTCCAACACCATGAAACTTGGCGCGATGAAGGACGCGCTGCCTGGCAGTCTCGCCGCGGCGGCGCGGGTGTTCTGCTACGCCGCAAACCTGGGCTGGGACGTCGCCGGCGCGCTGGCGCCGCTCGGCGACCGGGCGCTGGTGAGCGAGAATCTGGACGCACTGGTCGAGGCCGTCACATCGGCGGCGCGCCCCGGCGACCACGTCGTCGTCATGAGCAACGGCGGCTTCGGGGGCATCCATGACAAGCTGCTTGACCGCCTGGCGCAGTGAACACCATCGTTTACCTGCACGGCTTCCGCTCGTCGCAGGCGAGCATCAAGGCCACGCGGTTGTCCGATGCAGTGGCGGCGTTGCCGGAGGAAGTCCGGCCGCGACTGCACGTGCCGGAACTGACGCACCGGCCGGCACGGGCCGTCGCCGAGGTGGCCGCCTGGGTCGACGCGCATGCCGACCCCGTGGCGCTCACCTTCATCGGCAGCTCGCTCGGCGGCTATTACGCGACGCATCTGGCCGAGCGCTATGGTGCGCGTGCGGCGATGATCAATCCGACGATCCGGCCCTACGACGACCTGCAACCATGGCTGGGCATGCAGACGAATCTCTACACCGGTGCGCAATTCGAAGTGCTGCCCGCGCACTTTGACGAGCTGCTGGCACTGAAGGTGACACGCATCACGCGACCGGAGCGCTATTTCCTGCTGGCCGAAACCGGCGACGAAGTGCTCGACTATCGCGAGGCGGTCGCGTTCTATGGCGGCGCCTGGCAGTACGTGCACGGCGGCGGCGACCACGCCTTCACGCGCTTTGTCGAGCAGATTCCGGCACTGCTGCGCTTCGCGAAGGTGCGCGCGCCGTGAGCACCGCCGATCCCGGAATGGTGATTGTCGTCGACGGCGGATGATGAGCGCCCGCGAATTCGATGTCGCGATCGTTGGTGGCGGCCTGGTCGGCGCCGCGCTCGCCTTCGGCATGCGCGAATTGGGTCCGCGTCTGGCCGTGCTCGACGAGGGCGACGTCGCGCATCGGGCGTCGCATGGCAATTTCGGATTGATCTGGGTGCAGGGCAAGGGGCTGCGCCTCGCGCCTTACGGCAGCTGGACGCAGCACTCGGCACGCGCCTGGCCGCTGCTGGCGACAATGCTGCGCGAGCTGACCGGCACCGACGTCGCGCTGCGCCAGGGCGGCGGCCTGCATCTGTGCCTCACGCCCGACGAGCTGGAGCGGCGCGCACAGCACTTTGTGGAACTGTTCGGGCAGGACGGCTTCGAGCGCTACGAAGTGGAGTTCCTCGATCGCGCCGGAGTGGCACGGCGGCTGCCCGCGGTCGGCGCCGATGTTGCGGGCGGCACCTGGTGCGCGCTCGACGGCGACTGCAATCCGTTGCGACTGTTGAGTGCGTTGCATGACGCGGTGGGGCGCGAAGGCGTGGTGCGGATCGCCGGCGCGGCCGTGGACCGCATCGAGCCGGAGAACGGTGCCTTCCTGCTGCATCGTGGTCGCAGCGTGATGCGCGCCGGACGCGTCGTCCTTGCCGCGGGCCTGGGCAATGCCCGCCTCGCGCCGATGGTCGGTCTGGTCGCGCCGGTGGTTCCCAACCAGGGACAGGTGATCGTGCTGGAGCGCGTGCAGCCGTTCCTGCCGTTTCCGCTGGAGACCATTCGCCAGACCGACGAAGGGACCGTCCTCCTGGGCGACGCGCAGGCCGATCGCGGCCTCGATGAAGCCACCGACCCTGCGGTGCTCGCCGCGATCGCGCAGCGCGCGCTGCGGGCGTTGCCCGCGTTGCGCGACGCACGGGTCAGCCGGGCCTGGGCGGCGCTGCGCGTGATGTCCCCGGACGGATTTCCGATTTACGGCCAGTCGCGCACGCATCCCGGCGCGTACGTCGTAACCTGTCACAGCGGGGTCACGCTGGCGGCGGCGCACGCGCTGACGCTGGCTCCGGCAATTCGCGACGGGGCGTTGCCCGCAATGGTCGCGCCCTTTTCGTCGGAGCGCTTCGATGTTCGTGCGGCTGCCTGACCTCGCTGGCGAATTCATCGAGTTTTTCGTCGACGGGCAGCCGTGCACGGCACGCGCCGGGGACACGGTTGCCGCGGCGTTGCTCGCTGCGGGACACCTCGCCTGCCGGAATACGCCGGTGAGCGGCGCGCCACGCGGACCCTACTGCCTGATGGGCATGTGCTTCGAATGCCTGGCGACCGTCGACGGGCGGCCCAATCAGCAGGGCTGCATGATCGCCGTCGCCTCCGGCATGCGCGTGGAAACGCAACGCGGCGCCCGCGCAGTTGTCGTCGACCCGGACGCCGGCGCGTGATCACGCTCGACGTCGCGGTCGTCGGTGCGGGCCCCGCAGGTCTTGCAGCGGCGACGCTGTGCGCCGAGCGGGGTCTGTCGACGTCGCTGTACGATGAGCAGGGTTCGCCGGGCGGACAGGTCTATCGCGGCATCGCCTCGAGCCCGCTGCGTCGCCCGGAAATTCTGGGCGAGGATTACTGGCGCGGCGCGACGCTGCTGCGCCCGTTCGCGAATTCCGGCACACGCTACGTGCCCGGCGCGAGCGTTTGGTCGGTCACGCGCCGCGAGGACGGCACGTTCTCGCTCGGCATGTCCATCGGGCCGCCAGGGGCGCGCAGCGCCATTACCGTTGCCGCGCGCGCGGTGATCCTCGCCACCGGCGCGCAGGAGCGCCCGTTTCCCGTGCCCGGCTGGACCCGGCCGGGCGTCATGAGCGTCGGTGGCGCGCAGATTCTGCTGAAAACGGCCGGCACGGTGCCGCAGGGTCGCACGGTGATCGCCGGCTGCGGCCCGCTGGTCTGGCTGCTGGCCTGGCAGTACCGGCGCGCCGGCGTCGCGGTCGACGCCTTGCTCGACACCACGCCGAAAGGGCGGCTGCGCGAGGCGGCGAGGCATCTGCCCGATTTTCTTCGCTCGCCGTATTTCTCGAAGGGGCTGGCGCTCACGCGCGCCGTTCGTCGCGAGTTGCGAGTGATCGAACACGTGGAGTCGCTCGCCATCGAGGGCGACGCCGTCACGCAGGCCGCGTGCGCGGTCCGCTACCGTTTGCCTGGTGGCGTGTCCGTTGTGCTCGACGCCGACCATGTGTTGCTGCATCAGGGCGTGGTGCCGGACATCGCGCTGGCGTCGGCCGCAGGTGCAGCACTGGCGTGGAACCCGTTGCAGGCCTGCTTTCATCCGGTCGTCGATGCCTGGGGCGGCTCGTCGCTGCCGGGACTCTATGTTGCCGGCGACGGCGGCGGCATCGCCGGCGCGTTGGCGGCCGAGGCGCGTGGCCGGCTGACCGCGCTTGCGGTTGCCAATGCCCTTGGCCGCATCGACGCACGGCAACGTGATCGCGATGCGCGTCCACTCCAGCATGCCTTGTCCGTGGCGCTGCGTGGCCGGCGTTTTCTCGACACGCTCTACCGGCCCGCCGACGCGTTCCGCCTGCCCGAAGGCGATACGCTGGCCTGCCGCTGCGAAGAGGTGACGGCGGCGACCGTGCGCGGACTCGCCCGCGAGGGCTGCGCGGGTCCGAACCAGATGAAGGCATATTCGCGCTGCGGAATGGGTCCCTGCCAGGGCCGCTTCTGCGGCCTGACGGTCACCGAACTCATCGCCCGGGAACAACGCCGCGATCCCGCCGACGTCGGCCACTACCGGTTGCGCTGGCCGGTGAAACCGTTGGCGCTGGCCGAATTGGCAGCGCTGCCCGTCAGCGAGGAGGCGAGGCGCGCGGTCGACCGCTGAGCGTGCCGCCGAGCCGCCACCGGACTGGTGGTCGGGGTAAAAACGTGGAGCAGCGTCGGCGCCGAACCTGCCCGGCGGCGGCCCGGATTCCGGCCTCGCCCCAGCGTATACTTTTCCGATGACCGAAGCGCCCGCCGCCGAGCAGCTTGTCGTCGCGATCAGTTCGCGCGCGCTGTTCGATTTCGAGGAGGAGAACCGCGTCTTCGAGAACGCCGACGATCGCGCCTACATGCGCATGCAGCTTGAGCGCATCGAGCAGCAGGCCAAGCCCGGCGTGGCCTTTCGCCTCGTGCGCAAGCTGGAAATGTTCAACGCCGACGGCGTCAAACGCGTCGACGTGGTGATCCTCTCGCGCAACGACCCCGTCTCCGGACTGCGCGTGTTCCGCTCGGCCAAGGGCTCCGGGCTGGCGATCGAGCGCGGTGTCTTCACCCGCGGCCGCGCGCCTTTCGGCTACCTCGAGGCGCTCAAGGCCAACCTGTTCCTGTCGGCCAACGGCGAGGACGTGCGCGCCGCGCTTACTGCCGGCTTTCCCGCCGCGCTGGTCTACACGCAGACCGCGCACGAGGATCCGCATCCCGACGAAGTGCGCATCGCCTTCGACGGCGACGCCGTGCTCTTCGCCGATGAGGCCGAACGCATTTTTCGCGATCAGGGACTCGACGCCTTCCAGAGGCACGAGGCCGACCACGCGCAGCGTCCGCTGCCTCCTGGACCGTTCAAGCCGCTGCTGGAGGCCTTGCACCGCCTGCAGCAGGCCGACGACCATGGCAAGGTGCCGATGCGCCTGCGCACCGCGCTGGTCACCGCGCGTTCATCGCCCGCGCACGAGCGCGCCATCCGCACGCTGATGGACTGGAATATCCAGGTCGACGAGGCCATGTTCCTGGGCGGTCTCGGCAAGGGCGAGTTCCTGCGCAAGTTCGAGCCGGATTTTTTCTTCGACGACCAGACCCGCCATGTCGAGTCCGCCGCCGCGCACGTGCCGGCGGGGCATGTGCCGCACGGGGTGAGGAACGAATAGCCGGCTGCGGCGCCATGTCGCACGCGCGTCGCTTCGTGCCGCCGGCTCACCCATTGCCGATGATCGACACGAAGGTCAGCGCATTCGATCAGAAGGCCCCGGGTGGTGCCGGCCGACGCGACCACGTGTTCCAGGTGCAAAGCGAAGCAACACCCGTCAAACTATGGTCTTTACCCCCCGATCGCGACGACTTGGACGAAACAATGAACTTCTTGAACGTATCCAAGCTTACCCGCGGATGCCTTTGCGCATCAGCGCCTCATCGCCTCTAATGCTGTAGGGTTAATCCGATGGTGTTTGACTGCGTCGGGATGACGACGTTGTTCCCTTTACACATGGACATTGCGAGGAAACCATGAAAAACAAGCTCTCTCTCCTGGCCGGCAGCGGCCGCGCAATCGCTGCGGCGGTCGTGCTGTCATTGGCACCACTTTCGTCGGTCGGCGCCGCCGACTTTCCGGCGCAGCCAGTCGAAATCACGGTGTTGTTCGGTGGCCCGGTTGCTACCGTCGCCCAGATGCTTGCGGAAGGCATGTCGAAGGAGCTCGGTTCGCCGGTGGTCGCCGTCAGCCGTACCGGCGGTGGCGGTGCGGTGGGCTATTCCTATGTCCACTCGACTCCCCCGAACGGCTACAACGTCGTGTTCAACTCGAACTCCATCAGCACCGCCCATTACGCCGGGAACATGCCGTTCGACTACAAGGTTTTCGATCCCGTGGCGCAGGTCGGGATGGAAGTGCCGGCGCTGGCCGTACGCACCGACTCGGGCTGGAAGACGCTCAAGGATTTTGCCGCAGCTGGCAAGAAGCAGAAGATGAAAGTCGGCATCTCGGGCAAGGGTGCCTTCACGCATCTGGCCTCGGCAGCGCTGTTCGACAAGATGGGCATTGAGGTCATTTATGTGCCGTACGGAAAAGGCAGCGCACCGGTTGAACTGCTCGGTGGCCGTATCGACGCCGCGCTGCAGTGGCCCGCGCAGTTCAAGGCGCAGGCCGATGCCGGCACGCTGAAGGTGCTTGCGGTGACCAGTACCGAGCGCGTTCCGCTGCTGCCGAATGTGCCGACGGCCAAGGAGCAGGGTTATGACGTGGACGTCGTCATGTGGCGTGGCCTCGCGGTACCCAAAGGCACGCCGAAGGACGTAGTCGCAAAGCTTGAAAAGGCCGCGCAGACGGTGGTTCAGAGCCCCGAATTCAAGCAACGCACCGCCAAGCTTGGAATGGAAACGGCGTACCTTCCCTCTGCCGAATTCGGCAAGGTGGTGGCCAGTGACGATGTGACAATCGGCAAATTGATGCAGGATCATGGCCTGACCAAGAAGTAAGCGGCAATGCGTTCGGACCGTTGGCTGGGCCCCGTCATCGCCCTGATGGCGTCGGGCTGGCTGGTACTCGCTTACATGTACATTCCGGGAGCTCAAAGCGAGGGCGAGCCCGGTCCGCGCGCCTTTCCGATCGTCCTTGGCGTTTCGCTGCTCGGGCTCGGGATCCTGATGACCGTGACGGCGTGGGCCAACCGCCGCAAGGCTGCGATGGTCACGGAAAAGCCCGTGACGCGGCGCGAAGCGACCGTTGTGGCCGGAACATTTGGCGTGCTGATGCTCTACGCCTTCCTGATGGAAAAGGCCGGATTCCTGATCTCGACGCCGATTGCGATTCTGCTCATGATGTTCGGTATCCTGCGGATGCGAAACTGGCTGTTGATGCTGCTGATGGCCGCCGGTGTCACCGCCGTATGCTGGTTCCTCTTCGTCGAGGTGCTGGGGGCTACGATGCCGTATGGGTCCTGGCTGTGGCTGTTGTAATGGGGAGCGGTTGAATGGATGCCCTGGGCCAGGCGTTTTCGCTCGTACTCAGCTATCAGGTGATCTTCGGCATCGTCCTGGGGACCGTCGTGGGATTGGTTTTCGGGGCCATCCCGGGACTCACCTACTCGATGGCGCTGGCGCTGATGCTGCCTTTCACCTTCGGCATGGAGCCAACGGCCGCCATTGCGCTGCTGCTCGGCGTCTATGTCGGCGGGATGTCCGGGGGTTCGGTCTCGGCCATCCTGCTCGGCATCCCCGGTACACCGTCGGCCGCCGCCACGGTAATCGACGGTTACCCAATGGCGATGAAAGGCCAAGCCAGCGTCGCGTTGGGCGGCGCCGTCATCGCCGCGGTCTTTGGCGGCCTGCTCAGTCTGCTGATCATGGCGCTGCTGCTGGAACAGGTGGCGGCGGTCGCCATCAGGTTCGGCCCGGTGGAGATCTTTGCGCTGGTGCTGTTCGGACTGTCGACGATCTGTGGCCTGGCCGAGCGCTCGATGGCGCGCGGATTGGTGGCGGGCCTGCTGGGGCTGATGTTGATGATCATCGGACTCGACGAAATCGATGGCGTCGCGCGACTGACGTTCGGGACCGTGGCACTGCAGCAGGGCGTTAACCTGCTGGTGGCCATGATTGGCCTGTTCGCGGTGCCGCAGGTCATTACCACTTTCATCGACTATGGGCACAAGGAGACAGCACGGATTCCCGGCAATGTGCGCACGACAATGCCCTCACTGCGCCAGCTCAAGGATCGCTTCTGGCTGATGGTGCGCTGTGCAATCCTGGGTACCGGCATCGGCGCGATCCCGGGCACCGGCGGCCCGATCGCGGCCTTTCTTGGCTACGATCATGCGCGGCGCTTCAGTAAACAGCCTGATGATTTTGGCAAAGGTGAACTCTCGGGCGTGGTCGCACCTGAAAGTGCCCACAACGCCGTCACCGGCGGCGCCATGATCCCGCTGCTGAGTCTGGGCATTCCGGGCGACCCGGCCACTGCCGTGATTCTGGGAGGCATGATGATTCATGGCCTGCAACCAGGTCCGATGCTGTTTCGAACCCACCTGCCGGTAATCTACTCGATCTATCTCGCGATCATTCTTGCCTACATCGTCACGCTGGTGGTCCAGATCTGGGGCATCCGGGTGTTCGTTCGCGTGCTGCGCGTGCCGCCGCATCTGCTGGCGGTGTGCATCATCGTGCTCTCCGTGCTGGGCTCGTACGCGATCCGCAACTCAATCCTTGATGTCTACCTGATGGGCATCATGGGTCTGCTCGGCTATTTTCTGCTGCGCCTCCATATTCCCATCGCGCCTGTAGTGCTGGGATTGGTGCTCGGGGAAACGCTGGAGACGCAATATCGGACCGCGCTGATCCTTGGCGAAGGCAGCTACCAGGGTTTTTACGAAAGCAATTTCGCGCTGTTCTTCTTTGCGTTGATCGCCCTGACCCTGGGTACGCAGCTGTGGTCCTCGCGTCGCCGCGGCAAGAAAGCCGCGGCTTCCTAGCGCGGCCAGATCGCTGATCCGGAAATCTAGTCGACCTCGCGCATCAGTTTTCGATACTCGGTGGGCGAATGCTGGAATCGCTGTCGAAACCGGCGGGTGAAATACGCCTCATCGTCGAACCCGACCGAGTTTGCGATTTTCGATATGCGCTCGATGGTATTTGCCAGGAGATGCTGCGCCTGCTCCATGCGGCGCGCCGTAAGCCACTCGACAAAGGCCATGCCGGTATGTTTCTTCAATAACTGGGAAACATAGTTGGGGGAAACAAAGGTGGCCTCTGCGACCTCGTTCAGGGAGATGCTTCGGTCCAGCGATTCGTCGATGAACTTCAGTACTCGCGCCAGCGCGTCGGAACGGCCCTTCATGAAAGTCCGGCTGTCCGACAACTCCTGCAGGGCCGTGGCATGACGCTCGACCGTGAATCCGATGATCTCGAGCAATGCGCCACGGATCCGCTCCATCGTGCCCATGGTGCGGTGACTGTGCAATTCGGCAAGCCGGTCGATGATCGATCGGATATGGGCGAATTCCTTCTCGGGGAACACGAAATCAATGCTTCCCTCATAGAGAAATGGAATCAGTTCCGGATACTCGACGATGGACGCGGCCTCGATTTCCAGCGGAGAGAGACTGAAGTCCTGCTTCAGGAAATTGGCAGCAAAATTGATGACGTAATACTCCGGATTTCCTCGCGCATGGGCGGCGTAATGCACCCGGTACGGAAGAATGAATATCAGTGACCGGGCCGGATAGCGGCGTCGCTGCCCGCAGATCACGTGGTGCGCGTCACCGGCAATGTTCACCTCGATCTGGAAGAACTCGTGGCGGTGCGGGGTCGTCACCGGAGGCCGAACCGTGTGACTTCGGATTTCGAAGTCCAGACGGTCGGAGCGTTCGGCCATCTTGTAGGTCTTTATCTCCGGCTTGTCGTGTGCCGGTCCGGGCTGGGCCGATTCGCCGTCGGGCTGGTGCGGGATGGGGGGGGGCATGATGCCTCTGGTCTTCAACGCTGCCTCGTCGCAACTGTCCCTCGGTAACGAACCGGGGACCCTGGATTGCACGCCGCCGGAGGCGGCATCGTGCGGTCGCTGACGCGGCCCGTGATTCCGGGGCCGCGCGATCCGGCGCCGGAACCCGAAATAGCTGCAAAACGCCGGCGGAGCGGTCGCGGTCGGCCCCGACCGGATGATTCAACGAAACTCTTGAACGTATCCATGCACCTGCCCGCTATGACTTGCACCTAGAGTCCGACGGCTATTAAATCACCTTTGAACCTACATTCCTGGCCCGGCATCGGGCCGCGATGAATTCAACCGGTTTCAGGAGCCAGCCATGACCGCAACGACCGCAGAGCCATCCACGAAAAAGACCTACGAGATTCCCGGCGCCATGAAAGCCTGGGTGCTGGACGATCCGGGGCATCTGTCTCTGGTTGAAAAGCCCGTGCCGCAGCCGGGTGCGGCCGAGGTTCTGGTGCGCATCGACGCCATCGCGGTCTGCGGAACCGATGTGGAAATCATCTGGAAGGGACTGCCCGCGATCATCGAGGGCGGGCCACCGTTCAACAAGAATTTTACCCCGGGCCATGAGTACATGGGCACGGTGGTCAAGCTGGGCGAGGGTGTGGACGAATTCAAGGTTGGCGATCGGGTGGCGGTCGAGGTCCACGCCGGCTGCGGCCGGTGCGAGCGCTGCCGGGAAGGGATGTACACCTCGTGCCTGAACTACGGCAAGAACTATGGCGACGTCAACAAGGGACATCGCGCCAACGGCTTCACCACCGATGGCGGCTTTACCCAGTACGCGGTCAACAACATCAACACCCTGGTCCATGTTCCCTCCGACATGAGCGACGAGGAAGCGACGCTGATCGTGACGGCGGGCACCGCGATGTACGGGCTCGACGTGATGGGGGGCCTCATCGCCGGCCAGTCGGTCGTGGTCATGGGTCCCGGGCCCATCGGCCTGATGGGCGTGGCCGTGGCCAAGGCGCTGGGTGCCGGCAATGTGATTCTCATCGGCACCCGCGACAACCGCCTGGAGATGGGCCGCAAGCTGGGCGCCGACCACACGGTCAACATCAACAAGGAAAACGCCGTCGAGATGGTGCAGAAGTACACCGACGGAGGCGCGCAATACGTTCTGGAATGCTCCGGCGCGGCCACTGCGATCAACGATGCGTCCCGCATGCTCAAGCGCGGTGGCCGCATCTGCCTGGCGGCTTTCCCCGACAAGGAGGTGTCGGTCGACGTGGCCGCGCTGGTGCGCAACAACATCTACCTGTTCGGCATTCGCGGCGAGGGCAAGAGCGCGACGCATCGCGCTGCTTCGCTGATGGCGCAGAAGCGCTTCGATGCCAAGCTGATCCACACCCACACCTTCCCGCTGGCGGAGGTTCCGGAAGCCGTGCGCTATGCCCGCGAGCGTATCGACGACGCCATCAAGGTCGTCGTGAAGATGAATTGAAGTGGGAGATCCGCAGACGGATTTTCGACACGATGAAGAGGATTTGACGTGGAAAATTTTTCGATTTACAAGTACGTGAAACTGGGAATCATCCATTTCAAGGCCTATCCGGAGGCAACCACCGGAGAGGGTCCGATCGTCGAGACGCTGCGCAAGATCGTCGAAGATGACTTCTGGACGGCGGTCGAAGTGGGCTGGATGAAGGATCCCAAGGTGCGGCACGAGGCCAGCAAGCTGCTGGAAACTTCCCACATGGAGGTCGCCTACGCGAACCAGCCGCGGATGTTCACCGGCAAATTCAATCTCAACTCCTTCGACGCGGGGGAGCGCAAGAAGGCGATCGACGCGATGAAGGTCGGGGTCGATGACGCGTTCCAGCTGGGCGCAACCAGCATGCGGGTCTTCTCGGGCAAGCATCCCGGTGAAGAACGGAAGGAAGAGGCCAAGAAAATCCTGATCGATTCGTTGCGGGAAGTCTGCGACTACACCAACGAACAGGGGCCGATGGAAATCTACATGAAGGTGTTCGACTACGACATCGACAAGGCCTTCCTGATCGGTCACTTCCAGGATGCGGCCGATGTGACCGCCGTGTTGCACAAGGAGTTTCCAAACTTCGGTGTGCTTGCGGATCTCTCTCATTTTCCGCTGCTGCGGGAAACTCCGGAGGAGGCCATTCCGCTGGTCAAGATGTATCCGATGCACTTTCACATCGGATCCTGCGCCTTTCGTGACAAGAAGCATCCGGGATACGGCGACCTGCAGCCGAGATTCGGGATGCCGGGTGGCGAGATCGATACGCCCCAGGTCAGGGACTATTTCCGGCTGCTGCTCGACCTGAAACTGTTGAATCCGGAAAAGCGACCGATCCTGAGCGCCGAGGTCCGCCCGCTGCTTGCCGAAGAGACCTCCGAAGTGATCCTGGCCAACACCAAACGGGTCATCAAAGAGGCCTGGGCGATGCTCTAGAGGATGCGCTGCAAATGCTGACCTTCGACCAATACCTGACGCCGGCCACGCTGGCGGATGCGCTGCGTGCCCTGCACGAGATCCCGGGTGCGCGGGTTGTCGCGGGTGCCACCGACCTCCTGCCCTGGGCAAGAGACGGACGGGCGGGCGACGTCCACCTGAGCGCGTTGGTGGACGTGAGCCGGCTTGCCGAACTGGGCGGTGTGAGCCTGGCGCATGGGCGCATCCGCATGGGCGCGGCCACCACCATTGCGGCCTTTCAGCACGACCCGCTGTTGCGCGAACAGGCGCCGGTGCTGGCACGCTCGGCCGTGTGGTTTGCCGACGACCAGCTTCGGGAGCAGGCGACGGTTGGGGGCAATCTGATCAACGCGTCACCGGCGGGCGACTCGCAGCCGGCATTGCTGGCGACCAATACCAACGTCACTTTGGCGCGGCTTGAAAACGGGTCCATTGTCGAGCGAACGCTGCCTTTGTCGGAATTCATCGTCGGGCCGGGCAAGACCCGGCGCGAGCCCCGGGAGATCATGACGCAGCTTGAGCTGGACGCCTTGCCGGGGCACGGTGCCGCTTTCGAGAAGGTGGGTCACCGTCGTTCGATGGTGATCTCCACCGTGTGCCTGGCCGCGCTGGTCAAGCTCGACCGGGCCGGACTGCGGATCGAGGATGCGCGTATCGCCATCGGTGCGGTCGGTCCGGTGCCGGAGCGCCTGGACGATGTGGAGGCTTTTCTCACCGGACATATGCCCACTTCCGCAAGCCTGCGCGAAGCGGCGGAAATGGCGGTCCGTCGGGTGCGTTCACGCAGCCGGCAGGCGTATCGTCGCGAGGTGCTGGTCAATTTCGTCGAGCGGGCGCTGGTTTCCGCGCTTGCCCATGGTGGCCTGGCGGTCAAGCGATCGCCGAAGGAGACAGAACATGTCTGAACTGAAACGACATTCCGTGGCGGCAACCGAAGGCCGCTATCCGATGACGCAGATCACGGCCACCGTCAACGGCCGCGAGGTCAGCCGCAGCGTGCCGAATCACTATCGGCTGATCGATTTTGTGCGTGAGGAACTCAAGCTCACGGGCAACAAGGAAGGCTGTGGTGCCGGCGAGTGCGGCACCTGCTCGATGTTCGTCGATGGCAAGCTGGTCAAGAGCTGCCTGACGCCGGTGCAGAAGATCCAGGGCGCCGAGGTGGAGACGATCGACGATCTGGATCGCGATCACGGGATGACGGTGCTGCAGCGCGCGTTTCACAAGTGCGGTTCCAGCCAGTGCGGTTACTGCATTCCGGGCATGGTGATGGCGGCGACGTCGACCCTGCGCCGCAATCCGGTCGCCAGCCTGGACGAGATCAAGGAGGGCCTGGGCGGAAACATCTGCCGTTGCACCGGCTATCAGAAGATCGTCGATGCGGTGGAACTGGCGCGGGATGTGCTGAACGGCAGCAAGCCCGAGTCCGCGCTCGGCGAAGAGGATGCCACCGGCTTCATCGGGCACAGCACGCGACGCCTCGATGCGCCGGCCAAGGTCACGGGCGCCATCAAGTACGCGGCCGACATGTGGATGCCCAACATGCTGCACATGCAGGTGTTGCGCAGTCCGCACCCGTACGCCCGGATCGTGCGCATCGACACGACCGCCGCCCGCGCGATTCCCGGTGTCGAATGCATCATCACCAGCGCCGATGTGCCGGGTGTCGACAACTTCGGCGTCGCCATCGACGACCAACCCATCATGGCGCGCGATGTCGTGCGTTACGTCGGGGAGGGAGTGGCGGCGGTGGCTGCCGAGACTCCCGATATCGCCCGCGCGGCCGTGCGCAGCATCGAGATCGAATACGAGGTCCTGCCGGCGCTTTTCAGTGCACATGAGGCGATGCAGCCGGGTGCCGTGCAGCTGCACGACTTCGCCGCGAACAACATCTGCAAGCACACCAGGATCCGCAAGGGCGATGTCGAGGCCGGGCTGAAGGACGCGGATCTGGTCGTCGAGGAGACCTATCAGACGGCGGCCATCGAACACGCCTACCTGGAGCCCGAGGCCGGATTGGCCTACCTGGAGGCCGATGGCTGCGTCACCGTGCAGTCGCCCAGTCAGAACATCACCCATCATCGCCACATGCTGGCCCGGATCCTGGGGCGTCCGATCAACAAGGTGCGCATGATCATGAGCACCGTGGGTGGCGGTTTCGGCGGCAAGGAAGACATGCTCTACCAGGGCATGCTGGCGCTGGCGGCGATCAAGACGCGGCGCCCGGTGCGCTATGTGTTCACCCGCGAGGAAAGTTTCGTAGCCAGTGCCAAGCGGCATCCGATCGAGATCCGCTACACGATGGGACTCAAGCGTGATGGCCGAATCACCGCAACCAGGATGATCATGGTGGCCGATGGCGGCGCCTATGCGATGTCGACACCTTACGTCATGAACAAGACGGCGATCCTGGGTCCCGGCCCCTATGCGATCCCGAACGTCTGGGTCGACGCGATCGGCGTCTACACCAACAACACGCCCTGCGGGGCGATGCGGGCATTCGGCGCGTTCCAGTCGGAGTTCGCCACCGAGGCGCACCTGGACCTGTGCGCGCAGCGCCTGGGCATGGATCCGGTGGCATTGCGCATGGTCAACCTGATGCGTGATGGCGCGACCACGCATACGCGCCAGCAGCTCGACCGCGTGCTGGCGACCGAATGCCTGTCCGCGGTGGTGTCGGCCGCGGGCTGGGACGCGGGTGTGCCGTTCCGCCAGGGTAAAGGCAACAAGGCGCGCATCGACCTGGGCGGCCCCGGAACGCGGGCGCCCTGCACGCTCGGCGCGAGCCTCTCCCCGCCACAGAAGAAGGTGCCGGTCGGCAGCCCCGATGCGGTGATGAACAAGTGAAGGCGACGACATGAAACATCGTGGACGTGGTGTGGCCTGCGGCTGGTATGGCATAGCCCGCACGGCGGCGATGGACCGGGCGGCCGTCTGGGTGGAACTCGACGACGGCGGCACGGTAAAGATCGCCACCGGCGTGACCGAGATCGGCGAAGGCATTCTCACCGGTTTGTGCCAGATCGCCGCGCAGGAGATGGGGGTTCGGCCCGAGGATATCGTGCTGGGCGACAACGACACGGCGCGCGTGCCGGAAGCCGCGCATGCCGGCGCCACGCGCATGACCTACATGATCGGCAACGCGGTCGCGGTCGGCTGTCGCGAGGCCTTCGGCAAGTTTCGCGAGGCGATGAGCTCGTATTGGGAGGTGGCGCCCGGCAGCATCCACGCCTTCGCCGGCGAAGTCTGGGTCGAGGGATCGTCGATCAAGCGCATGAGCATGGCCGATGCCGTGCAGGTGCTGAAGAAGGAACGCGGCATCGTGATCGTCGGCAGCGGCCTGTTCACCTCGCAGCACACGCCGCTCGATCCCGACACCGGGGAGGCGACGCCCTGGCAGAGTTACGTGTTCGGCGCGCAGATCGCCGAAGTCGAAGTGGACGACGACACCGGCGAGGTCCAGGTCCTTGGCGTCTGGGCCGCGCACGACGTGGGTCGGGTGGTCAATCCGCAGCAGGTCGAAGGTCAGATCGAAGGCGGTGTGGTGATGGGCCTGGGGCATGCACTGATGGAGGACTACATCCAGGTCGATGGCCAGACCACCACCCCCGGCTTTGCCAAGTACATCCTGCCCACCTCGCTGGACGTTCCCCAGGTCACGTCGGTGCTGATCGAGGAACCCGATCCGAAGACGCCGCTGGGTGTGAAGGGCATAGGCGAGCCGTCGATCACTCCGACGGCGCCGGCGATCATCAACGCCATCTACGATGCCGTGGGCGTGCGCATCACCCGGTTGCCAGCGACGCCCGAACGCGTTATGGAGGCGCTGCGCAACAAGCGCCTGGTCGCTGCGGAGCAGAGCGAACGGGCCTGATCTTCTGCTACGGGCCCGCGCCACGAGCGATAAAAGGAAAGTGGATGGAAGCAATGATTGACGGGTCCCCGATCAGGCAACCTGGTCCCGGGGGGCAGAAGGCTCGCGCCATGGCGATTGCCGGCGCCAGCGGCCTCCAGGCCGCGCTGGACCGTGGGCTGCTGCCCAGGCAACCCAGTGTCTCGCTGTCGGAGGGTCTGGTGCTGGGCCTCTTGCGCCAGGGCGTGCGCAAATACCTGGCGATCTTCGGTCACGGTTCCACCGATCTGGGTGAGGTGTTGCGCGTCTACACCGAGGCGGGTGTGACCGAGGTATTCAATTTTCGCAATGAAGTCGAGATGGCGCACGCCGGTACCGCGTTGGCCTGGGTCTATGGCGAGACCTGTGCCGTGGTGACTTCGATCGGTCCCGGCGCGCTGCAGGCGATGGCAGGTTCGCTGGCCGCTGCATCCAACGGCGTCGGGGTCTATCACATCTACGGTGATGAGACGACGCACGGCGAGGGGTACAACATGCAGCAGGTGCCCAAACAGCAGCAACATCTGTTCGGACAGTTGACGGCGGTGATGGGACAGTCGTACGTGCTGCACACGCCGGAAGCGCTGCGCGATGCGCTGCGCCGGGGCACGCAGTGCGTCCACCATCCGGCCAAGGCCGGACCGTTCTACCTGTTGTTGCCGCTGAACACCCAGCCGCAGGTGATCGAGGAACTGAACCTGGCCGCGTTGCCCGAACGTCTGCAGCTGCCGCGCACTGCCGTGGCCGACGACGAGGTCATTGCGCAGGCTGCCGCGCTGCTGCGCCGTCACAGCCGTATCGTGATGAAGGTCGGCGGCGGCGGCCGCGCCTTTGCCGCGGAAGTGCGGGCGCTGGCCGAGGTCGTAGGGGCGGCAGTGGTGCTGTCGCCGGGCTCGACGGGAGTCCTGCCGGACGCGCATCCGCAGAACATGCACGTCGGCGGCAGCAAAGGGTCCATCAGCGGCAACTACGCCATGGAGCAGGGCGACCTGCTGCTGGTCGTCGGCTCCCGCGCGGTTTGCCAGGCGGACTGCTCGGGTGTCGGCTACCCCAGGGTGCAGGCCGTGATCAACATCAATGCCGATCCGAGTGACGTGGCGCACTATAACCGGACGCTGGCGCTGCCGGGCGACATCGGCGTGGTGATCCCCCGCCTGCTGCGGGCCTTGTCTGCCGAGGCGATTCCGTCCGCGGCGCGTCGGGCCTGGCTCGAAGAATGCTCCGCAATGAAGGCGCAGTGGAAAGGCTTTCTGCAGTCGCGCCAGTCGGCGCCGCCGCTGGCGGACGACGTTTGGCAGCGCCCGGTGCTGTCGCAGCCGGTGGCGATCAAGGCAGTCTGCGACTTCGCGAAGGAGATGGGCGCGGTCAAGTTCTTCGACGCCGGTGACGTGCAGGCCAACGGCTTCCAGACCGTGGAGGATGAGCGTCCGTTCGACACCTACACCGAGACCGGCGCGTCCTACATGGGTTTCGCGGTCTGTGCGCTGACCTCGGCCGGACTGGCGGACCAACCGCGTTACGGCATTGCGTTTACCGGCGATGGGTCGTTCATGATGAACCCACAGGCGCTGATCAGCGCAGTCGAGCACGGCGCCAAAGGCATGATCGTCATCTTCGACAACCGCCGGATGGCCGCAATTTCCAGTTTGCAGCAGGCGCAGTACGGCGTTGACTTTCGCACCAACGATGGCGTCGCCGTCGACTACGTCGCGCTCGCGTCCAGCGTTGCCGGCGTCAAGGCTGTCGCCGGTGGTGACACGCTGGATTCGCTGCGGGCTGCACTCAAGGAAGCACGGGCGCACGATGGCCTGTCGGTCGTGCATGTTCCGGTCTATGCGGGAACGGCACCCGAAGGCGGGCTGGGTGCCTACGGTTCGTGGAATGTCGGCAACTGGTGTGCCGATGTGCAGCAGCGCTACCGGGATTCCGCCATCTGATTTCGAGGAGCAACAAACGTGAAACGTGAAGAATTCGGGTTGTACAAGGACTACGGGCTCTACATCGACGGTCGCTGGCGGCCCGCCAGTGACGGGGCGGTCCGCGAGGTGCTGGATCCGGCCAACGAGGAAGTGCGTGGCTTTATTCCGGTCGCCGGGAAGGACGACCTGGATGCCGCGCTTGACTGCGCGCAGCGGGCGCAACTGGCGTGGCGCCGGACCTCGCCGTGGGAGCGTGCCGCGATCCTGAACCGCACCGCCGAGCTGATCCGCAGTCGACTCGACACCATTGCCGAAGTCATGACCATCGAAACCGGCAAACCGCTGGCGCAATCCAAGGGCGAGACGTCGGATGCGGCGGATCAATTCGTTTGGTATGCGGGCGAAACCCAGCGTCTTTACGGGCAAACCATCGAGGCCCGCGTTCCCGAAGTGCGGATGCAGGTTCGCTACGAACCGGTGGGCGTGGTCGCCGCGTTCTCGGCCTGGAATTTCCCGGCCCTGCTGCCCTCGCGAAAGATTGCCGCCGCGCTGGGCGCTGGCTGCTCGGTGATCGTGAAACCGGCCAGCGAGGCGGCCGGGAGCTGCATGGCGATCATGCAGGCGCTGCACGATGCCGGTCTGCCTGCCGGCGTGGTCAATGTCGTTACCGGGGACTCGACCTTCATCTCCGAATATCTGGTGCGTTCACCGATCGTGAACAAGGTAACGTTGACCGGATCGACCAGCGTCGGCAAGCGTCTGCTGCAGCTGGCGGCCGAAAACGTCAAGCGCGTGACCATGGAACTGGGCGGACATGCGCCGGTGCTGGTCTTCGAGGATACCGACGTCGCCTATGCCGCCGAGCAGTGCGCGCGCTTCAAGTACCGCAATTGCGGGCAGGTGTGCGCTTCGCCGTCGCGCTTCTACGTGCACGAGAGCCTCTATGCCGCGTTCTGCGACAAGTTCGCCGCGGTGGCCGACAGTCTGAAAGTCGGACGCGGTCTCGACCCGGCAACCGAAGTCGGTCCGATGGCCAATCGGCGCGGCCTGGACCATGCACAGCGGCTGATCGCCGACGCGATCGAGCACGGCGCCCGGGTGATCGCCGGTGGTGGCCGCCCGGCGGGCATGGCCGGCGACAAGGGCTATTTCCTGGCGCCGACCGCATTGGCCGACGTTGCCGAGGATGCGCGCATCATGCACGACGAGCCCTTCGCGCCGGTGGCGCCGATCGCGCCGTTTGCTTCCTTCGACGAGGCGATTCGTCTGGCCAACAGCACACCCTACGGCCTGTCGGCGTATCTGTTCTCGAATTCGCTCAAGACCGCCACGCTGGCCAGCGAGGCGATCCACGCCGGCATGGTGGGCGTCAACGAGCTGGCGATCGCCAGCGCCGAAATGCCCTTTGGCGGCGTCAAGGAAAGCGGCATGGGGCGGGAAGGCGGCGCGCTGGGCATCCGCGACTATCTCGAGCCCAAGTTCATCAAGACGCGGCTTCTGTAGCGGCCGTTCGGCGTTGCTGGAGCGCGCCGGACTCCACGAACCTTCACAACCGGCGAGGGAGATTCAAGCGTGGCAGATGTGGATGAGGTGGGCGTCGCTCGCGGGCTGACCAATTATGGCGACCGTGGATTCGCGCTGTACCTGCGGCGCTCGTTCATCAAGTCGATGGGCTACTCCGGGGAACTCCTGAAGAAGCCGGTGGTGGGCATCGCTTCCAGTCCATCGGGCTTCAACAACTGCCACCGGTCCATGCCCGAGCTGGTCGAAGCGGTCAAGCGGGGCGTGCTGGCGGCCGGTGCTCTGCCCATCGACTTCCCGACGATCTCGCTGGGCGAGGTTTTCCTGAATCCCACCAGCCTGATGTTCCGCAACCTGATGAGCATGGATGTGGAAGAGATGGTGCGCGCGCAGCCGATGGATGCGGTGGTGACCATCGGCGGCTGCGACAAGACCGTGCCGGCGCAGCTGATGGGTGCGGCTTCCGCCGATCTGCCTGCCGTCCAATTGGTCACCGGCCCGATGATGACGGGGCGACACAAGGGCCAGCGACTCGGCGCCTGCACCGATTGCCGCAGCTTCTGGGCCAACTTCCGCGCGGGCAGGATCGAGCGCGAGGAAATCGATGCGGTGGAGGGTCGCCTGGCGACCACCGCCGGGACCTGCGCCGTGATGGGCACGGCCAGCACCATGGCCTGCATCGCCGAGGCGCTGGGCATGTCCCTGCCGGGCAGCGCCGCGATTCCGGCGGTGCACGCCGACCGGCTCCGTGCCGCCGAAGCGAGCGGTACGCTGGCGGCCCGGATGGCGCTCGGTCAGGTGCGCGCGCTGCGGCCCAGCGAAGTGATCACGCCGAAGTCGGTGGAGAACGCGCTGCGCGTCCTGCTCGCGCTCGGCGGCTCGACCAACGCCATCATTCACCTGACCGCGGTGGCGGGGCGCCTGAACATTCCGGTTTCGCTGCAACGCCTGAACGAGATCAGCGAAACCACCCCGGTGCTGGTCGACCTCAAGCCGACGGGGGACAACTACATGGAGGACTTCTACGCCGCCGGTGGCATGAGCGCATTGCTGCGGGAGTTGAAACCCCTGCTGCACCTCGACACCGTCAGCGTCACCGGCGAAACGCTGGGCGAACGGCTTGACGCGGAACAGGACGAGTGGATCGACCACCGGGTCGTCCGGCCCGCCAGCGATCCGATCGAACCGGTGGGTGG
>JAQBEY010000005.1:0-8594 GCA_032123655.1 Betaproteobacteria bacterium | reverse complement strand
ATCGCGTTTTGTGGCATAGGATTTACTACCCCTGACGGGAGACTGGTCCTTGACTCGGCCGGAGCGCTTCGCTACCTTCCACGCTCCGATGGTCAGGCCGGTCCCGCCGTTGCGTGGCGGCGGACCCGCCGCATCGATCGGCCCGGCGGACAAGGAGGAGCGCCATGAAGGGGAACACCGCTCCGCCGCCGCCGAAGGCTGGCCGGAACGATCGCCGGCCGAATATCCTCCGGTTCTGCTCGGACCAGCAGCGCAGGGATACCGTCGCCGCGCTCGGCAATTCGCACATCGCGACGCCGGCGGTAGTTCGTTTGTGCGCCGGCGGCGTGGCAGTCACCCGCGCCTACACGCAGCGCCCCATCTGCGCGCCGGCACGGGCCACGTTCTTGGCCGGGCGCCATCCCGCCAGCCACCACGTCTACCGCAACGGCAACGCCTGGTTCCCGCAGCACGACAAACTCGTCACGCGCATATTTGCCGACGCCGGCTACGACTGCGGGCGCGCTGAAGCTCGATCGGCTGAAATACCACCTCGACGCCATGATGGCCACCGTCAGCGTCGGTCCGCCGCGTTACGTCGATTACTGATGAAACCGCCCCCGAAGCGCGCTTCGCTCGCCTCCCCCCGAGGGGGATCTCGGTCCCTTTCGGGCGGCCGCGCGGGCACCGGGATCCCCCGATGATCGCAGCGCCCCGGCTCGGCATCCTGGTGCTGCCCGAGTTCTTCCAGGACGAAGGCGTCGACGCGGTGCTGGACAACGTGCAGCACCGCGCGGGCGCGACGGCAATCGCCACCTCGCCCTACGTCATGGCGCCGGTCGCCGACGGCGAAGGCAGCCGCGAGCCGCCGATCGACGGCGGCGCCGGCAGCGTGCGCGTGCTCGATCGCCCGATCTTCGGGCGCACCGCGCTCCACGTGCGCACCGCACCCTGCTTCGCGCCCGACGCGACACTCTACGCCGGACTGCGCTACCAACCCGCCCCGGCCAACGAGCTCACCGCGGCGCAGGGGCAGGTCGTCGGCGAGGCGATCGACGCGGCGAAGCGGCGCGGGCTCGTCGTGCACATGCAGCTGATGGCGGCGATTCCTCCGGGCTACCGCGTGCAGTTCGGCGGCCCGCAGGAGGAGGATCGTCCGCGGCTGCCGAACGGCGAATTCACGGGCCTGCGCGTCGACAACAACGGTTCGCTCGCCAGCCCGCATCTGGCCGCCTACACCTGCGCGCTGATCCGCGACGTCATCCGCGCTTATCCAGGCATCGACGTCCTGCGCCTCGACTGGCCGGAATATCCGCCCTACGCCCTCGCCTCCTGGTTCTTCGACTTCAGCCCGCACGCGCTCACCACCGCGCGCCGCCTCGGCTTCGACGGCGACGCCATGCGCCGCGACGCGCAGCGGCTCCACGACACGCTGGCCACCCGGCTCACCGCGGACGACCTCGCCATGTGGAAGGACGCGCCGGACACCAGCGGCCTGCCGCCCTGGTTCGCGCGCTTTCCCGGATTCCTCGAACTCCTGCGCTTCAAGGCGGCGCTGGTACGCGCATTCCTCGAACAATGCCAGCGCACGGTGCGCGACGCCGGCAACGGCCGCGTGCGCCTGATGCCGCACGCCTTCCCTCCCCCCTGGAATGTGCTGTCCGGGATGGACTACCGGATGCTGGACTCGCTCGGCATCGAAGCGGTCGGCGTCAAGCTCTACACGATGCACTGGCTGATGATGCTGCGCGGCTACGCCGACGCGATGCTCGCGCGCCAGCCGCAGCACACTGCGATGCTGCCGCGCGCGCTGGTCGACCTGTTCGCGATCAGCGACGACCCCGCCGCGCTGACCCGTCTCGACGAGATCGCCTATCCCGAGCCGCACCAACCGCACCGCGCCGGCCGCGAAGCGCAGATCGGCAAGATCCGCACGGCGCAGGCAGCGGCCGGGCGCACCGCGGTCGCCGCCTTCGTGCATGGCTACGGTCCGCTCGATGATTTCCGCGTGCGGCTCGCCGCCGCGTTCGAGGCCGCCAACGGCCACCTCTGGATCAACCGCTACGGCTATCTCTCCGACGCCAAGCTCGACGCGATCGGGGAGCTCGCCCGCGCCCACACGCGACCCTGACCATGCCCGCCAAAATCACCGAAATCCGCTGCGTCGTCCTGAAGAAGAAGATGGACGGCAGCCACCGCAACCCGCGTTTCGTCTGGACCGAGAAGCAGACGCTGCTCGTCTTCGTGCGCACCGACGACGGCCTCACCGGGGTGGGCGAATCGTGGAGCGACGGCGGCAGTGCCGAGCCTTTCGTCGCCTTCATCGACCGCGACGTGGCCCCCCATCTCGTCGGCCAGGACGCCGACCTCATCGAGCGCTACTGGCGCATCCTGCTCGACCGCGCGATCGTGTCGACGCGGCGCGACATCACCTACAACGCACTGTCGGCGATCGACATCGCGCTCTGGGATCTCCGGGGCAAGCGCGCCGGGATGCCGCTGTGGCGCCTGCTGGGCGGTCACGACCGCGCCGTGCTGCCCTATGCCAGCGGCGGCCTGTACAAGGAGGGGCAGTCGCCGCGGGAGTTCGGCGCCGAGTACGCCGCATGGGTCGCCCGCGGCTTTCGCGGGGTCAAGATCAAGGTCGGCGGCGCCCCGCTCGCCACCGACGTGGCGCGTGTGGCCGCGCTGCGCGAGGCGGTCGGCCCCGACACCCGGCTGATGGTGGACGCGGTTTCGAACCTCGACGTGCCGCGCGCATTGGCAATGGCGAAGGCGTTCGCCCCCTACGACATCGCCTGGTTCGAGCAGCCGCTCGACACCGCGGACGTCGCCGGCACCGTGCGCGTGCACCGCGAGGGCGGCCTCGCCGTCGCCGGCATGGAGAACGATCGCGGTCTCGCCACCTTCGCCCGGCTGATCGAATCGGGCGCGGTCCACTACGTGCAGTTCGACCCGGTGGTGAGCGGCGGTCTCTCGCACGGCCGCAAGATCGCCGCGCTGGCCGAGGCGCACTTCCTGCCGGTCACGCTGCACCATTCCAACTCGATCGTGTCGATGCTCGCCAACATCCACCTCGCCGCGGCGCTGCCGAACTGCGACTCGGTCGAGTACCACGTGGTGCATCAGCCGCTGTTCGAGCGCGCCCCCGCCGGGACCTTCGATCTGCACGAGGGCCGGCTGCTCGCGCCGGAAACGCCGGGGCTGGGCGTCGATCTCGCCGATCTCATCGCAACGCCATGAACAAACCGCCGCCGATTCGCGCGCCGCAGCCCGCATGAGCAGCCCGTTCGAGATCCACGATCCCGCATTCCGCGACCTGGCACTGCCGGTCGCCGCGCTGGACCGGCTGTGGGAAGGCGGCCGCTGGTGCGAAGGTCCGGTCTACTTTCCGCTCGGCGACTACCTGCTCTGGAGCGACATCCCCAACGACCGGATGCTGCAGTGGACCGAAGGCGCCGGCGCGCGCGTGTTCCGCGCACCTTCGCAGTTCGCCAACGGCAACACCCGCGACCGCGAAGGGCGCCTGGTCACCTGCGAGCACGGTGCGCGTCGCGTCACCCGTACCGAAGTCGACGGTACGCTCACCGTGCTCGCCGATCGCCACCGCGGCAAGCGCCTGAATTCGCCCAACGACGTCGTCGTCAGATCCGATGGAACGATCTGGTTCACCGACCCGCCGTATGGCATCCTGAGCGACTATGAAGGTCACAAGGCCGAGCCCGAGTACGGCGGTTGCCACGTCTTCCGCTTCGACCCTGCACGCGACACGCTCGAGGTCGCGGCCGACGACATGCAGCGGCCGAACGGCCTCGCCTTCTCGCCCGACGAGAAGACGCTCTACGTCTCGGACACCGCCTGGGCGCACGACCCGTTGGCTCCGCGCCACATCCGCGCCTACCGCGTCGACGCACGCGGCCGGCTGGCGAAGCCGCGGACCTTCGTCACCATCGACGCCGGCGTGGCCGACGGTTTCCGCGTCGACATCGACGGCAACGTCTGGACCAGCGCCGGTGACGGCGTGCACTGCTACGCGCCCGACGGCCGCCTGCTCGGCAAGATCCCGATTCCCGAAACCGTTTCCAACCTCACCTTCGGCGGCCCGCGCCGCAATCGGCTGTACATCACGGCGACGACCAGCCTCTACGCCGTCTACGTCGCCACCAACGGCTTGCCCGGCCACTGATTCATCTACACCGAAAGGAGACCGCATGTCCCGCCTCTCGCAACTCGCACTTGCCGCCGCCGCTGCCACCCTCGCGTTCGCCGCGTCCCCGGTCATCGCCGCCGACTGGCCGGACAAGCCGGTGAAGGTCATCGTGCCCTTCGGCCCCGGCGGAACCACCGACGTCCTGGTGCGCCAGGTCCAGCGCATCGCGGAGGAAAAAAAGCTCCTGCCGCAACCGATCACGGTGATCAATATCGGCGGGCATTTCTCGGTCGGTGCAAACCAGGTCAAGAACGCCGCACCCGACGGCTACACCTTTCTGGCGATGCACCTCGCGCTGCTGTCGGGCGAGATCGTCGACCCAACCCGCAAGCTGTCCTACCGCGATTTCGAGCCAGTGGCGCTTACCGGCGGCTTCTGCCTGCACCCGGTCGTGCGTGACGACGCCCCGTGGAAGACGCTGAAGGAACTCCTGGCGGCGGCCAAGGAAAAGCCGAACACCATCATCTTCGGCGTCAACGTCGGCGCGCTGAACCACCTGGGCGGCGGCATGCTGGAGGCCGGCTACCCGGGCGCGAAATTCCGCTTCGTGCAGATCGGCGGCGGCGCCAAGAATTTCGCCGCGTTGAAAGGCGGCAACACGCAGGCCGGCATGCTGTCGTCGTCCGAGTACCAGAACTTCAAATCCGGCGGCATGCGCGCGCTCGCCTACACCGGTCCCGAGCGGCTGAAGCTCGAGCCGGACATCCCGACCACGCGCGAACTGGGCCTGAACTTCGATTTCTGCATCAACAATTTCTGGTTCGCCCCCAAGGGAACGCCGAAGGCGGCGATCGACGGCATGGCGGCGATGCTGCAGAAGGTGATGGCATCGCCCGAGATGCAGGCAGCGCAGGCCAAGCAGGCGTCGGCGTCCGACTTCCTGGCAGGCTCGGCGTTCCAGAAGAAGCTCGACGCCACGTTCAAGGAGATCGAACCGGTCGCCAGATCACTGGTTTCCAAGTAGCCGACCATGCAGCTCACCGGAACGCGCCGCGCCGAGTTGGCGATGGGGCTGGTCGCCATCGCCATCGCGGCGGCGTTCCTGTTCGATGGACGAAATCTCAAGCCCGGCGTGCTCGAACCGATCGGCCCGGGGACCATTCCGATTGCCACCTGCTGGCTCACGATCGCGCTCGCGTTCGCGATGCTGGTGCGCACGATGTTGGACCGCGGGGGCAACGCAATGCGCGCGGCGGTTTCCGGCGAGCGCTGGCGTGACCTGATCGTGCTGGTGGCCGTGCTCTGCGCGTACGTCGCGGTGCTCGGCTTCGGGCTGCTCCGCTACAGCATCGCGACCGCGGTTTTCCTGGCCGCGACCATCGTCTGGCTGGCCGAGCATCGCCGGCGGGCGGTGCCGGTGGCGCTGACCCTTGCACTGGTACTCGGCTTCGGGCTCGATTACCTGTTCCGGCACGTGCTGGTGACGGATCTTCCGTAGGCGTGTCGTTGGAAATCATTCACGCCATCGGCGGCCTGTTCGCGCCACTGCCGCTGTTCCTGACCTTGTTCGGAGCAGCGGCGGGCATTGTCGTCGGCGCCATCCCCGGGCTCACCGGCGCGATGCTGATCGCGCTCACGCTGCCGTTCACCTTCCACATGACACCGGTTAACTCGATGATCCTGCTGGTGTCGATGTACACCGGCTCGATCACCGGCGGACTGATCTCCGCGACGCTGTTCCGCATACCGGGCACGCCGTCCAATGTGATGACGACGTTCGACGGCCACCCGATGGCCGCCGCGGGAGCAGCCGGGCGCGCGCTGGGACTGGGCATCGGCGCGTCGACCTTCGGCGCGCTGTTCGCCTGGGTCGCACTCGCGACGATCACTCGCCCGCTGTCGGACTGGGCAGTGCGCTTCTCGCCCTGGGACTATTTCTCGCTGACGCTGATGGCCTTGGTGCTGATCTCGTCGGTGACGCAGGGATCGATGCTGAAGGGCCTGTTGTCCGGCGCGATCGGCGCCATGGTCTCCTATCCCGGCATCGATTCGACCAGCGGGCTGGCCCGCTTCACCTTTGGACAATGGCAGATCGAGGGCGGCTTCGACGTGCTGCCGGTGCTGGTGGGGGTCTTCGCGGTCGGTACGGTGATGGCCGATGCGCTCAAACCGCACGCGCATGGCCAGTCGGTCCGCTACACCAGCGATGGGCTGCTGATGCGCTGGCGCGACTGGAAGGCGCAGTGGGTGAACCTGCTGCGTTCGTCGCTGATCGGCACCTGGATCGGCATTCTGCCGGGCATCGGCGCCAGCATCGGCTCGGTCGTCGCCTATACCGTGGCCAAGAACACGTCGAAGCACCAGGACGAATTCGGCAAGGGCTGTCCGGACGGCATCGTCGCCTCGGAAGCGGCGAACAACGCGACGGTCGGCGGGGCGCTGATCCCGCTGATCGCCATGGGCATCCCGGGCAGCGTCATCGACGTGTTTCTCCTCGGCGCGATGCTGATCCACGGCATCCAGCCCGGCCCGCTCCTGTTCACGAACAATCGCGAGATCGTCTACGCGATCATCGCCGCCTGCCTGCTCTCGACGGTCGCGGTGTACGTGCTGATGACGGCGTCGATACCACTGCTGCGTCGGCTGCTCGACATCCCGCGACATTACATCGTGCCGGTGGTGCTCACTTTCTGCGTGGTCGGTGTGTTCGCGTCGAACAGCCGGGTCGCCGAAGTCGTGTTCATGCTCGCCTTCGGCGCTCTGGGGTTCCTCATGGAGCGCGCGGGCATGCCGCTGGGACCGTTCGTGATCGGCTTCATCCTCGCGCCGCTCGCCGAGGAGAAGCTGCGCTCGGGTCTGATGATGTCGGCCGGCGACTACTCGCCGCTGGTCACGCAGCCGTTGTCGGCGACGCTGCTCGCGGTGTCGGTCGTGCTGCTGTTCTGGCCGATGTGGCGCGCACGACGGAAGCGCTGAGCGCACGGCAGGAGATGATTCCGGTACGGCCGGGGCCAGCTGCGCTTGAAGGCGGCAGCGCCCAGAGGTGATACACCATCTGAGACGACACTATCCCCAAAGGGCTAGCCGATCCCGTTCCAAATTGTTTCCCATGACCGCATATAATAAGCACTTGTGTGCGGTGTTCGCTGCTCGTTTGGAATCAACGCAGTATCAAGGGGGTCATGATGTTCACCAGCAATCCCTTCGCCGAGCTTTCGGCGTCCCTGTCGCCGACCGTCATGCAGGCCTATGTCGTCGCCATGATCGTCCTGGTCGCGGCGGGAACCCTGTTCGACATTGTGCACAAGGGAAGCGCCAGGTATTTCTTCGAGAACTTTCGGAAATCGAAAGGCAAGGCGTCGCGGCAACTCGGCGGCGGCGAGCTGGTGTCGATCGCCGTCAAGACCGGTGTCGTCGATGTCCTGACCTCCGGTGAATTCTGCAACGCGCGCCGCCGACTGGCCCATCTGCTGACCATGTACGGGTTCGTGATCTACGCCATCACCACCGCCGTCATGATCTTCGGCTACCCGACACCGGCGACCCCGACCCCGGCGCTGCTGCCGCTGCTCTGGTGGATCGGCGGCCTGATGGTCTGCGTTGGCGGCTACTGGTTCTGGTTCTTCATCCGGGTCGACGTCGCCGCCGAGGGTAATTCGCCGTTCCGCTTCATGCGCGCGGACCTGTTCATCGTCTCGCTGCTCGGTAGCACGACGCTGGGGCTGATCTGGGGCTTCCTGCAATCCGGTGGCATGCCCGGGGCCGGCGGGTTCTTCGGCCTGTACATCCTCGCCACGACGTTTCTCTTCGGCTCGGTGCCCTGGTCGAAGTTCGCCCACATGTTCTTCAAGCCCGCGGCGGCCTTCGAGAAAAGAGTATCCAAGGCCGATGGTACGGCCGAGAATTTGCCGACGCAGACCCGTGACGATCCCGAGCAGCAGCAAAGACACTCCATGGAACTGCTTCGAGACGCTCCGATGAACATGGGGCTCGGCATCAAGCGCGAAGCGCCCCGCCACTATTGATTCGAGAAGCAGCCCGCAAGTTCTGCTGGACTAGAAAAGGAGCTGGAACAATGCCTACCTTCGTCTACATGACAAGGTGCGACGGATGCGGCCATTGCGTCGACATCTGCCCGTCCGACATCATGCACATCGATGAAACTTATCGCCGGGCCATTAACATCGAGCCGAATTTTTGCTGGGAGTGCTACTCCTGTGTGAAAGCGTGTCCGCAAAACGCGATCGACGTGCGAGGTTATGCCGACTTCGCCCCCCTGGGCCACAGTGTCCGGGTGCTTCGCGAGGTAGAAAAGGCCACCATCTCATGGAAAATCAAGTTCCGCGATGGCCGTGAGAAAAATTTTGAGTCACCTATCCGGACCACGCCCTGGGGCTCAATAAAAGGACCAGCAGAGTATGACGCGCCAAGCGAGGCTGACTTCAAGTCTCAAGAGTTGGCTCAC
>JAQBEY010000004.1:0-73252 GCA_032123655.1 Betaproteobacteria bacterium | reverse complement strand
CAGGAGCATGCTGGCCGCCGAGGCGCAGGAAGGCGTTGGTGCGTTCGTCGAGAAGCGTCCGCCGCGCTGGCAGCCATGACGGCGGGCGGAACACCGCCCGGGACGACGCGATGGACTGTTTCCGGCGTTTCGGGGTGCCGTCAGGTTCGCACTACGTGCAGGCGCCGGCCCACGACATGATCCCGGTCGCCCGAGGCCGAGCCTGCGTGTCGCCGGATCGGAAGGCCGCGCAGTCCCGTCGGGAGGCGAACGATGGCTGAGGTCGCCCGGCAGAATGCTGCGCCGGCCGTTCCATTGCTCGCGGTGCGCGGTCTCAACGCCTGGTACGGCGAGTCGCACATCCTGCATGGTGTCGACTTCGAGGTGGCGCCGGGCGAGGTCGTGACGCTGCTCGGGCGCAACGGTGCCGGCAAGACCACGACGCTCAAGTCGATCATGGGCATCGTGCCGCGCCGCGAGGGGGCGATCCTGTTCGAGGGCCGCGATACCGTGCGGCTGCCGTCCAATCGCGTCGCGCGACTGGGCATCGCCTATTGCCCGGAAGAGCGGGGGATTTTCGCCAGTCTTTCGGTCGAGGAGAACTTGCTGCTGCCGCCGGTGGTCAGGCCGGGCGGACTGAGCCTGGCGCAGATTTTCGAGCTGTTCCCGAACCTCTCCGAGCGGCGGGCCAGCCAGGGCACCAAGCTTTCCGGCGGGGAGCAGCAGATGCTGGCGATTGGCCGTATCCTGCGTACCGGCGCCCGATTGCTGCTGCTCGACGAGCCCACCGAGGGCTTGGCACCGGTGATCGTCCAGCAGATCGGTCGCACGATCGCCCGCCTCAAGGCCGAGGGATTCACCATCCTGCTGGTCGAGCAGAATTTCCGGTTTGCCGCCATCGTGGCTGACCGGCATTACGTGATCGAACACGGTCGAGTAGTCGACATGATCCGTAACGACGAATTGAGTACAAGCATGAACAAGCTGCACGGTTACCTTGGTGTCTAGCGCCTGGGCAGCAATCGCTCTCTTGGGGACTACCGTATGGGCATGTCCAGGCGCACGTTGACCGGGCTGGTGGTCGCCGCGACATTGGCGCTGACCACCGCCAAGGCGCAGATCACCACCGGCGACGTCGGATTCGGCGCGCCGGGCGATGAATCCGCCGTCCAGGCCAATCCAGGAAAAATTGGTTTGCTGCTGGCGGCGACGGGGTTCGCCATGGTGACGCAGTCTGCCCCGCGGCAGTTTGTCGTCGAAGGCAGCTGTCGGGACGGGCAGGCGCATGGTGGCTACGAATTGCGTTCGGCCAACGGACAGGTTCGCGCGGTGGGCGCGTTCAACAGGGGGCGGCGCTCCGGCAGTTTTCTGTTCTGGAACGAGGAAGGACGACGAATCGCCCAATTGCCCTATGAGGAGGACGTGCTGTCGGGCACGGTCGCGCTGTGGTACGAAGCTGGCGGGCGCGACTCAGACCCGCTGCCGAAACTCGAAGCCGCGTACGTCAACGGTCGCCTGTCGGGCACCAAGCGCTCGTGGCATCCAAACGGGCGCCTGCGCACCGAATTGCGCTATCGCGACGGCAGTCTGGCTACAGCGCGGGCGTTTACCGCGGCGGGTACCGCGCTGCCGGAGTCCGGGGCGCGGTCGCTCGCCGGGAGCGATCTCGTTGCCGACGCCACCCTGCTCGCGGCGCTCGAAACGATCCTGCGTGCCAATCTGCCCCACTGTGATCCCGCATCCGATCGCCTCGAGCGCGGGCAGGACACGCCGCTTCCCCGCGTGGCGCCGGGTTTTCGCTTTGACGCTCCTTCGCAACTAGGCTAGATTCCCGCAGTACCGGAATCCACTGACCTTCAATCGCCCGCATGCTGGTTTTCATCATCCGTCGCAGCATGCAGAGTGTCGTCGTGCTCTTCGTGATGTCGCTGCTTGTCTTCGTCGGCGTGTTCGCGATCGGCAATCCGATCGACATCCTCATCAATCCGCAGGCCGACGAGCTTGAGCGCGACGTGGCGATCGCCGCACTCGGCCTCGACAAATCGCTTTGGGAACAATACCTGGTGTTCCTGAATGGCGCGGCGAACGGCGACCTCGGGCACTCGTTCGTTCACGCCGCGCCGGCGCTCGGGCTGATTCTCGAACGCATGCCGGCGACGATGGAACTCGCCATCGCGGCGATGCTGATCGCGGTGACGCTGGGAATTCCGCTCGGGCTGTGGGCGGGATTGAAGCCCAATGGCGTCGCCGGCCGTTCGATCATGGCGGGGTCGATATTGGGCTTTTCACTGCCGACGTTCTGGGTCGGTCTGATGTTGATCATGGTGTTTTCGGTCATGCTGGGCTGGCTGCCGTCCAACGGCCGCGGCCCCACGACGCTGCTGTTCGGCCTGATTCCGGTGTCGTTCCTGTCGTGGGACGGCATCAGGCATCTGATCATGCCGGCGACCAACCTCGCACTTTTCAAGCTTGCGCTGCTGATCAGGTTGACGCGCGCGGGAACGCGTGAATCGCTGCTGCAGGATTACGTGAAGTTCGCCCGCGCCAAGGGACTGTCCAATTCGCGGGTCATCGGCGTGCACGTGCTGCGCAATATCCTGATACCGATCGTCACGGTCGTCGGGCTCGAGTTCGGCAGCGTCATTGCCTTCGCCATCGTGACCGAGAGCGTGTTCGCGTGGCCGGGAATGGGCAAGTTGCTGATCGACTCGATCAACCTCCTCGACCGCCCGGTGATCGTGAGTTACCTGCTGGTGATCGTGACGCTGTTCATCTTCATCAACCTCCTGGTCGACGTCCTCTACTCGATGCTCGATCCGCGGGTACGGCTGACCGACAGCAAGGGCTAGGTGGACGACTTGGACACGCCGATCCCCGTGATACGGAAGCCTTCGCTCGATAACGCTGCCGACAGCCCGCTCCGGCGCATCGCCAGCGATTTTTTCGCCAATCCGGTTGCGGTTTTCGGGCTGACGCTGCTGGCGCTGGTCGCGCTGGTCGCGATTTTCGCCCCGCTCATCTCTCCGCAGAACCCTTACGACCTGGCGCAACTCGATGTCATGGAAGGCCGCTTGCCGCCGGGATCGAAGGCGCTCGATGGCGGCACCTACTGGCTCGGCACCGACGACCAGGGGCGGGACATGCTTTCGGCGATCTTCTACGGTCTGCGCATCTCTCTTGCCGTCGGTGCGATCAGCACCGTGCTCGCGCTCTTGATCGGCCTGACGATGGGCTTGACCGCGGCATATATCGGCGGCCGCCTGGAGTCGTTGATCATGCGCATCGTCGACATTCAGTTGTCGTTC
Source organism: Betaproteobacteria bacterium (assembly GCA_032123655.1). Taxonomy (GTDB): domain Bacteria; phylum Pseudomonadota; class Gammaproteobacteria; order Burkholderiales; family Casimicrobiaceae; genus VBCG01. The sequence goes on along the minus strand of JAQBEY010000004.1, from coordinate 69,968 downwards.
CCGGCGATCCTGATCGCACTGATCCTGATCGCGGTGCTGGGGCAGGGCACGGGCAAGGTCATCGCGGCGCTGGTGACGATTCAATGGGCGTATTACGCACGAACCGTGCGCAGCGCGGCACTGGTCGAGAAACGCAAGGAATACATGGAGGCCGCGCGCTGTCTCGCGCTGTCCCCGGCACGCATCGTGTTTCGTCATCTGCTTCCCAACTGTCTGCCGCCGATGATCGTCGTCGCCACCGTGCAGGTCGCCGCGGCAATTGCGCTCGAGGCGACGCTGTCGTTCCTCGGCCTCGGCCTGCCCATCACCGAGCCCTCGTTGGGACTCCTGATTGCCAACGGCTACCAGTACCTGCTCTCGGGCAAGTACTGGATCAGTTTTTTCCCGGGCGTGGCGCTGCTGCTGACCATCGTCAGCATCAACCTCGTTGCCGATCAGTTGCGCGACATCCTCAATCCCAGGTTGCAGCGATGACTGGAAGAGCGATGCTCGAGCCGGTACTCACGGTCGATGGACTGCGCACCCATTTCTTCACCAAGACCGGGGTGGTCAAGGCGGTCGACGACGTGTCTTTCAGCATCGACCGCGGACAAGTGCTGGGACTGGTCGGCGAGTCCGGCTCCGGCAAGTCGATGACCGGGTATTCGCTGATGGGTCTCATCGACGCTCCGGGGCGCATCGTCGCGGGTCGCATCATGCTCTCGGGCATCGACCTGCGCGCGCTCTCGGCCGAGGCGTTGCGACGAATGCGCGGCAACCGCATCGCGATGATTTTTCAGGATCCGATGATGACGCTGAATCCGGTCCTGCGCATCGACACGCAGATGACCGAAGCGATCCTGGCGCACGAGTCGGTAACCCGGGAGGCGGCGCGCGACCGTGCCCGCGAGGCACTGGTCAAGGTCGGCATCCCCTCGCCGGACGAGCGCCTCGAGGCCTATCCGCATCAGTTCTCCGGCGGCATGCGCCAGCGCGTGGCCATTGCGATCGCCCTGCTCAATGGCCCGGACCTCATCATTGCCGACGAGCCGACGACCGCGCTCGACGTCACGATCCAGGGCCAGATCCTCTACGAAATGCAAAAGCTGACTCGCGAGACCGGTGCCGCGGTCATCTGGATCACGCATGACCTTTCGGTGATTGCCGGACTGGCCGACCGCGTATGCGTCATGTATGCCGGCCGCATCGTCGAGCAAGGCAGTTGCGAGCAGGTGCTCGCGCAACCCGCGCACCCGTATACGCAGGGCCTGCTCGATTCGGTGCCGTCCAACAATGTGCGCGGCAAGCGGTTGAAGCAGATTCCTGGAATGACGCCGTCGCTGCTGGAATTGCCGCCTGGCTGCGCGTTCCGGGAGCGCTGCGTGCATGCCACCGCGGCATGCGCCGATTCTCCCGAGATACGGCCTGCCGGTGGTCCCGGGCAGACGGTGCGTTGTTTTCACCCGCTCGTCGCGGTCACCGCATGAGCGCTGCCGACGTCCTGAGCGCCCTGCACCCCGAGGCACTGATCGAGTTGAGGGGCGTGTCCAGACGATTCGTCAAGGGACTCGACCTTGCCGCAAGAATCGGCAATGCGCTTGGCGCCGGTGTCAAGGAGGAAGTAGTGCACGCGGTCGACCGCGTCGATCTTGCCGTGGCGCCGGGGGAGGTGGTCGGTCTGGTCGGCGAATCCGGCTGCGGCAAGTCGACGCTGGGTCGGCTGGCCGTCGGACTGCTGCCGCTGTCCGAGGGCGAGCGCTATTGGCGTGGGGCCTCGCTCCGGCGGCTCGATGCGGCCGCGGCGCGTCGCCAGCAACTCAAGATGCAGATGATCTTCCAGGATCCGTATGCGTCGCTCAACCCGCGCATGCGGGTCATCGACATCGTCGGCGAGGCGCCGGTCGCGCATGGCGTGATCGGCGTTCGGCAGCGCACCGAGTACGTCGGGCTCATGCTGAACCGGGTCGGCATGGACCCGACGCTGATGCGCCGGTATCCGCACCAGTTCTCCGGCGGCCAGCGCGCCCGCATCGGGATCGCGCGCGCCCTCGCGGTGAAGCCCGAATTCCTGGTCTGCGACGAATCGGTTGCCGCACTCGATGTGTCGATCCAGGCGCAGGTGCTCAACCTGTTCGTGGACTTGAGGAACGCGCTCAATCTCACATACCTGTTCATCAGCCATGACCTCGGCGTCGTGCGTTTCATCTCCGACCGCGTCGTGGTGATGTACCTGGGCCGCGTCGTCGAAAGCGCGGCCGCGGCGGAACTGTTCAACCGGCCGAATCACCCGTATACGCAGGCGCTGCTGGCCGAGACCGGCAAGGTCGCGCCGGGGAAGCGCAGCTTCGTGCCGATCAAGGGTGAGATCCCGTCGCCGCTCGATCCCCCGCGCGGCTGCCATTTCCACCCGCGTTGTCCGCATGTACTGCCGCGTTGCCAGGAAGCGGCGCCACCGCTGGTTGAAATTGCCCCGGGGCATAGCTCGGCCTGCTTTCTCAATTCCCCTGCCCCTTAGCCGGGCTCGGCATGCGACACGTGAACGCGCCGTTTATCCGTCATGCCCCGGAAGCTCCGGAGGTCGCGCTGGTATTCGACTCGCCGCATTCGGGCGAATGGTATCCGGACGATTTCGATCACGCGCCGCCGCGCGCGCTGGTCCGCCAGGCGGAGGACACGCATGTCGGACGCTTGTGGCGCCCGGCCACGGCGCACGGCGCCACATTGATCGAAGCGTGCTTTCCGCGGGCGTACATCGACGTCAATCGCGGACTCGCCGACATCGATCCCGAACTCCTCGCCGATCCCTGGCCGGAGCCGGTTGCCCCGTCGCGCAAATCCGCGCTGGGCATCGGTCTGGTCTGGAGGCTCGCTCGCGGTGGCGTGCCCATGTACAACCGCAAGCTCACCAGCGCACAAGTGCGTGCGCGCATCGATGGCTGCTGGCGTCCCTATCACGCCGAGCTCCAGGCGATACTCGATGCCCGACACCTGAAATTCGGCGGTGTCTGGCATGTCAACTGTCATTCGATGCCGGCGATTGGCGACACGCTTTCGGACGATTCGGGCCGCGAGCGCGCCGACTTCGTGCTGGGAGACCGCGACGGCACCACCTGCGACGCTGCCTTCACCCGGCTGGTAGCCGACTCCGTGGCGAGCTTCGGTTACAGCGTTGCCGTCAACGATCCCTACAAGGGCGTCGAACTGGTGCGCCTGCACGGCCAGCCGCGACAGAATCGGCACAGCCTGCAGATCGAGGTCAAGCGCACCCTTTACATGGACGAGGCCACGCTCGCCCCGAACGCCGGCTATGCCAGGCTCGCGGGCGATCTTGAGCGCCTCGCACGCGCGCTCGCCACATTCGCGCGGAAGTCGGTGACAATTGGTCGGACCACTTGACCGATTTCCGGTCCGCTGCTAAGTTCCAACCACGTTTCACTGCCCCAACCACGACGCTCGCAACCGACGAGTGCGCGACGGGTTTTTCATCCCTGCAAGGAGAAGTCGATGAAGTTCATCCAAAGTGCGATGGTAGCGCTGATTGCAATCTCGAGTGCCGGTGTTGCGCTCGCCGCCTATCCGGATCGTCCGATCACCTTCGTTGTTCCGTGGGGTGCCGGCGGTGGCACCGACGGCACGGCGCGTTTCTTTGCCGCGATGCTGGAAAAGGACCTCGGCCAACCGGTCAACGTCGTCAACCGCACCGGTGGCGGCGGCGTGGTCGGCCACAGCGCCATCGCGCAGGCGCCGGCGGACGGCTACACCATCGGCATGATCACCGTCGAAATCACCATGATGCACTGGCAGGGCCTGACCGACCTCAATCCGACGTCGTACTCGCCGCTGGCGTTGGTGAACTCGGACCCGGCGGGCTTCACTGTCCGCGCGGACTCGCCGTACAAGTCGGTCAAGGATGTCATCGACGCCATCAAGGCCAACCCGGGCAAGCTCAAGGCTTCGGGTACCGGCCAGGGCGGCATCTGGCACTTGGCACTCGCCGGCCTGCTGGTCGACCTCAAGATTCCGCAGACCGCGATTCCCTGGGTGCCGTCAAACGGCGCCGCGCCGGCGATGCAGGACCTGGTAGCCGGCGGCGTCGACCTGGTGACCTGCTCGCTGCCCGAGGCGCGCCCGCTGATCGAGGCCGGCAAGGCGCGGCCGCTGGCGGTCATGGACAACAAGGGCTCGGCGCTGTTCCCGAACGTGCCGACCATGCAGCAGGCCATCGGCGTCGACTACACGGTGGCAGCATGGCGCGGCATTGCCGGGCCCAAGGGGCTGCCTGCCGACGTCAACGTCAAGCTGATCGCGGCCATCAAGAAGGTCGCGGAAAGCAAGGAGTGGAAGGACTTCGCCGCCAGCAAGGGCTACGGCCTGGCCTGGGCCCCGGGCGCGGAATTCGCCGCGTTCATGGCCAAGGCGGACAAGACGATGGGCGGCACGATGAAGGCCGTCGGTCTGGCCAAGTGACCCCGTATCCCGCTGCGGTTCCGGCGCCTGGTTGAACCGCAGCGGGTACCCGATCGAAGCCCGGGAAAAACGCACCAGGAACCCTGACGGCGCACCTTTTCCGAGTGTGGCGGTCAGGGCGGTTGCTCGCCACGTTGCCGGCGCGGGTGCAATTCGCGTCGGCAGGCAACCGTACAGCGGCGAAGTGTGCGCCCTGCGGGTCTGCGCCCCGGCAGTGTCCTGTCACTCCCTGCCATGAAAATCAACGACGCCATTTTTGGAGCGGTACTGCTGCTGCTGGGCCTGGTCGTGCTCGTCCACGTGCAGGTCTATCCGAAGATTCCCGGCCAGCAGATCGGTCCGGCGATGTTTCCGGGGCTCATTGCCGCCGGACTGGCGGTTTGCGGTGTCCTGCTGATGATCAGCGGGGTTCGGCGTCGTGCCGAACAGCCCTGGCTTGAAACGGCAGAGTGGATGCGCTCCGGGCGCCATGCCGTCGCCCTCGCAGCGGTGGTGGGAGGGGTGGCCGGCTATGTGTTTCTGGCCGAGCGGGTCGGGTTCCTGCTGACCGCGCCGGTGTTGCTCTGGATCTGGTTCGTGGTACTCGGCGTTCCCCGCGCCCGCGCCGCAGGCATTGCCGTCGTGGCCACGGTGGTGATCTGGTACGCGTTCTACAAGCTGCTGCGAGTGCCCCTGCCCTGGGGCCTGCTGACCGAGTTCGCATTCTGATGGAGGCGCTTGGTCTCGCCTTCGGCATGGTCTTCAGCGTGAAAACGCTGCTGCCGATCCTGTTCGCCGCGTTGTTTGGCCTGTTCGTCGGTGCCGTGCCCGGACTGACGGCAACGATGGCCACCGCGCTGCTCGTCCCGGTGACATTCTTCATGGAACCGATTCCGGCGGTGGCGATGATCGTGACCGCCACTGCGATGGCGATCTTCTCTGGCGACATCCCGGGATGCCTGCTGCGCATGCCGGGGACGCCGGCATCGGCCGCCTACGCCGATGAGGCCTATGCGATGACGCGCAAGGGCCAGGCGGACACGGCGTTGGGCGCCGGGCTGGTGTTTTCGGCCATCGGCGGCCTGTTCGGGACCATCGTGCTGATCATTTTCGCGCCGGTGTTGGCCGAGTTCGCGCTCAGGTTCAGTTCCTTCGAATACTTCTGGCTGGTATTGCTCGGTCTCACTTGCGCGATCGTGATCACCGCCGAGCGACCGTTGAAGGGCGTCGTGGCGCTGTTGCTGGGGCTCCTCATTTCCTGCGTGGGCCTGGGCAACCCCGCAGGGCATCCCCGCTTCACCTTCGGCAGCGTTGAACTCATGGGCGGGTTGGGGATGATTCCGCTGATGATCGGCATGTTCGCGGTGTCCGAGATCATCCGCTATGCCGTCGACACCGGGCCGGAACTGAAGATCGTCGACCAGCCGATCCGCAACGTCTTCAAGGGCATGTGGCAACTGCTGGTCAAGTATCCGAAACAAGTCGTCCGCGGCAGCGTGCTGGGCACCCTGGTGGGCGCGCTGCCCGGGGCCGGCGCCGACATCGCGGCCTGGATGTCCTACGCAATCAGCAAGAAGCTGTCCAGGGAACCGGAAAAATACGGCACCGGACACGTCGAGGGCATCATCGAGGCCGGCGCCGCGAACAACAGCGCTGTCGCCGGCGCCTGGATCCCGGCGCTGGTGTTCGGCATTCCCGGGGATTCGATCACCGCCATCGTCATCGGCGTCCTGTACATGAAGGGCCTGAACCCGGGGCCGACGCTGTTCACCCAGAATCCACAGAACATCTACGCGGTCTACCTGCTGTTCCTCATTGCCAACCTGATCCTGATCCCGCTGGGCTGGATGTGCATCAAGGCGGCGAAGCAGATCCTGAAGGTCCCGCGCAACGTGCTGATGCCGATCATCCTGCTGTTCTGCGTCGTCGGCTCGTTCGCGATCAACAACACGACCTTCGACATCGGCGTGATGCTGGTCGCCGGGGTCATCGCCTATATTTTCGAGAGAAACGGGTTTCCGGTGGCGCCGGCCATCCTGGGCGTGGTGCTGGGGACGATGCTCGAGGAGAATTTCGTCACGTCGATGATCAAGGCCGACGGCAACGGCCTGGCGTTCTTCTCCCGTCCGGTTGCCGCCGTTCTGGGCGTTCTGACCCTGGCCGCGTGGTTCCTTCCCCCGGTCATCAGGCGGATGCGCAGGTTGCCAGCCGCTTGAATCCCGCCGCTGGCGTAGTCGCCAGCGGCTCGCGTTGACCCCTCGTGGTGCGGCGCGGTAAAATTGCACGGTTTGGCGACGCGGGCGCGTTTCTACGCGAAACCCGCAGGTTCCGGCGTTTCCGGGACCGGACGCCCGCGAAGGTCGCGGGTAGGGCGCCGGAAACCGGATACGGGCGACATGCGCGACAGGCTGGTCATAGGGAATTGGAAGATGAACGGCGGGCTCGAGCCGAACGCCGCGCTGCTGGCGGCCCTGCTGGCCGGGTGGAAGCCGCAGCCGACGCGGCAAATCGCCGTCTGCGTTCCGTTTCCCTATCTCGGGCAGGCGCGCGATGTGCTGTCGGGCTCGCCCGTGGCATGGGGAGCGCAGGATGTCAGCGCGCATGCGGCCGGTGCCTTTACCGGCGAAGTCGCCGGCGGAATGCTCGCCGAGTTCGAATGCCGATATGTGCTGGTGGGTCATTCCGAGAGGCGGCAGTGGCATGACGAGGCCGACGTTCTGGTGGCCGCGAAGGCGAAGGCGGCTCTGGCCGCCGGGTTGACGCCGGTCGTATGTGTCGGCGAAACGCTGGCCCAGCGGGACGGCGGGCAGATGGAGACCGTAGTCGGCCGGCAGTTCGACGCGGTAGCGGAGGCGTTGCAGGCGGACCTGAATCTGGTGGTGCTGGCGTACGAACCGGTCTGGGCGATCGGCACCGGACGCTCGGCCACGCCGCAGCAGGCGCAGGAGGTGCATGCCTTCCTCCGCGACAGGCTGAGGCAACATGGGGCCGAAGGAGTGGGGGTTCTGTACGGCGGCAGCGTCAAGGCGGCGAATGCGGGCGCGCTGTTTGCGATGCCCGATGTCGACGGTGGACTGGTCGGTGGGGCGTCATTGGACGCCGGGGAATTTTTGGCGATTGCCGCGGCCTGAGTCTTTGGGCGGCGGCGGAGCCGGAGTGGAGAAAATGGAATTATTGAAATCGTTTTTGCTGGTGCTGCACCTTGGCGTTGCCCTGGTGCTCTGTGGTCTGGTGCTGCTGCAGCATGGCAAGGGCGCCGACATGGGCGCGGCCTTCGGCAGCGGCTCGTCGGGAAGCCTGTTCGGCGCCTCGGGTTCCGCCAACTTTCTTTCGCGGATGACGGCAGCGCTCGCCACGGTGTTCTTCGTGTCGAGCCTGGGCCTGACCTATCTTGCTGCGACGGGGGCCAAGCCACGCGACGTCATGCAGCAAGGTGTAATGGGCGATGTTCCTGCCACCAAGAGCGTGGATGTGCCCGCGCCGACGGCGCCGCCCGCAGCGGCAGGCGATGCAGCGCCCGCGGGGTCGCCCTCGAAGGCGGGTGAAGTACCGAAATAACCGGGGCCGTCAGTACGACGGCGCCGGCAATGCCGACGTGGTGAAATTGGTAGACACGCTGTCTTGAGGGGGCAGTGGCGAAAGCCGTGGGAGTTCGAGTCTCCCCGCCGGCACCAGAAACATGTGGGGCGCACGAACCGGAACAGCGGTGACGCGCCGAAGTGAAGCCGAGGCGGGCGCCACCGCTGCCCGGCAGGCAATTCAACGGACAGGGGTGGCGCGACACCGCGCCGGGACAGTCAAAGATGCTGGAACAGTATTTCCCGATTCTGGTCTTCATCGTCGTAGGACTTGGTCTCGGACTGCTTCTGCTTTCGCTGGGTGCGTTGCTCGCGCCGAGCCGCCCCGACCCCGCGAAGTTGTCTCCCTACGAATGCGGATTCGAGGCCTTCGAGGATGCGCGGATGAAGTTCGACGTTCGCTACTACCTCGTCGCCATCCTGTTCATCCTGTTCGACCTCGAGATCGCCTTTCTCTTTCCCTGGGCCGTCGTGTTGCCGGAAATCGGCTTCGAGGGGTTCGTGGCGATGATGATTTTCCTGCTCATCCTGGTCGTGGGCTTCGCCTACGAGTGGAAGAAGGGGGCGCTTGAATGGGAATGAGGAGCTAGCGACGATGGCGATCGAAGGCGTCCTCGAGAAGGGCTTCGTGACCACGTCGCTCGACAGCGTCATCAATTGGGCGCGCAACGGGTCGATGTGGCCGATGACCTTCGGCCTTGCCTGCTGCGCAGTCGAAATGATGCATGCCGGTGCAGCACGCTATGACCTTGACCGCTTCGGCGTCGTCTTCCGGCCGAGCCCGCGCCAATCGGACGTGATGATCGTCGCCGGAACGCTGTGCAACAAGATGGCCCCGGCGTTGCGCAGGGTTTACGACCAGATGGCCGAGCCGCGCTGGGTCATCTCGATGGGATCCTGCGCCAACGGTGGTGGTTATTACCACTATTCGTATTCGGTGGTACGCGGTTGCGACCGCATCGTTCCCGTGGACATCTACGTACCCGGCTGCCCGCCGACTTCGGAGGCGCTGCTCTACGGCATTCTTCAACTCCAGAACAAGATCTGGCGTACCAACACGATCGCGCGCTGATGGCATCCCGGATCGGCTCTCTTGCAGCTGCGCTTGAAGCGGCGTTTGGCGCGACGCTGGTCAGCTGCACCACCGACCGCGGGGAGGTGACGATCGTCGTTGCGGCGTCGCAGCTCGCGGAGGTGATGCGCGGCCTGCGCGACCGGCCTGAGCTTCGTTTCGAGATGCTGATCGACGTTTGCGGCGTCGACTACTCGGTCTATGGCGGAAAGGCCTGCGAAGGCCCACGGTTCGCTGCCGTCTACCACCTGCTGTCGCTGGCGCACAACCACCGCCTGCGGGTTCGCGCCTTCGCGACCGACGACGATTTTCCGGTGCTGGCGAGCATGATCGAGGTCTGGCCGGTGGCCAACTGGTTCGAACGCGAGGCCTTCGATCTCTACGGCATTGTCTTCGACGGTCACCCGGACCTGCGCCGCCTGCTCACCGACTACGGCTTTGTCGGGCACCCGTTTCGCAAGGACTTCCCGCTCTCCGGCTATGTCGAAATGCGCTACGACCCCGAGCAGGCCCGCGTGATCTACCAGCCGGTGACGATCGAGCCGCGCGAGATCACGCCGCGGATCATCCGCGAAGACCACTACGGCGGGACGAAGTAGTGGCCGAGATCCGCAATTACACAATGAATTTCGGTCCGCAGCATCCTGCGGCCCACGGAGTGTTGCGCCTCGTCCTCGAGCTCGACGGCGAGGTGATCGAGCGCGCCGATCCGCACATCGGGCTGTTGCACCGGGCGACCGAGAAGCTGGCCGAGCACAAGACGTACATCCAGTCGCTGCCGTACATGGATCGGCTCGACTACGTTTCGATGATGTGCAACGAACACGCCTACTGCCTTGCCATCGAGCGCCTGCTGGGCCTCGAGGTGCCGGAGCGCGCCCAGTACATCCGCGTGATGTTCGATGAAATCACGCGAATCCTGAACCATCTGCTGTGGCTCGGGTGCCACGCGCTCGATGTCGGCGCGATGACGCCCTTCCTGTACGCGTTTCGCGAGCGCGAGGACCTCTTTGACGTCTACGAGGCGGTCTCCGGCGCGCGCATGCACGCGGCCTATTACCGCCCGGGGGGCGTCTATCGCGACCTGCCCGAGCGCATGCCGCAGTATCAGCCGTCGAAGCTGCGCAATGCCCGCGCGCTCGCCCGGCTGAACGAGAACCGCCAGGGATCCCTGCTTGATTTCATCGCCGACTTCGCCGCGCGCTTCCCCAGGCATGTCGACGAGTACGAGGAACTCCTCACCGACAACCGGATCTGGAAGCAGCGACTGGTCGGCATCGGTGTCGTCACCCCCGAGCGGGCGATGGCGCTGGGCTTCACCGGCGCAATGCTGCGCGGTTCCGGCGTCCCCTGGGACCTGCGCAGGAAGCAGCCCTACGAAGTCTACGACCGGCTGCAATTCGACATTCCCATCGGAGTGAACGGCGACTGTTACGACCGTTATCTGGTGCGCATCGAGGAAATGCGCCAGGCGAACAGGATCATTCTCCAGTGCGTCGAGTGGCTGCGCGCAAATCCTGGTCCGGTAATCGTCGACAACCACAAGATCGCCCCGCCCGACCGCGAATCGATGAAGTCGAACATGGAGGAGCTGATTCACCACTTCAAGCTCTTCACCGAAGGCATGCACGTTCCGCCGGGCGAAGCCTACGCCGCGATCGAACATCCGAAGGGCGAGTTCGGCGTCTACATCGTTTCCGACGGCGCCAACAAGCCGTATCGGGTAAAACTCCGTGCGCCGGACTACGTGCACCTCGCCGCGCTCGACGAGATGTCGCGCGGACACATGATCGCCGACGTGGTGGCGATCGTCGGTACGCAGGATGTCGTTTTCGGATCGATCGACCGATGAGATTTTCCCGCTTCCTGTTGCCGCTCCTGGCGCTTGCCCTGCTACTGCTGTTCGCGTCCGGGCCGGTCCGGGCGGCCACGCCGGACGAGCAGGACGCGATCAATGCAGCGGAGCAATGGCTGGTTCCGGTGGACGCGGGCAAGGCAGCAGACGCGTGGGCGATGGCGTCGGCATCGTTCAAATCCACGGTTGGCCGCGAGGTCTGGCGCAGTGGCCTCGCCGATCTGCGCAAGCCGTTCGGACGCGTCGAATCACGCAAGGCGGGAAACCTCGCCCATCTTGGCGACGCGCCGGCCGACAAGGACCGTCCGCGCGGCAGTACGGTCGGCTCGCGCATCACCATACTCTTTGAAACGCATTTCGCCGGCGACAAGACCGTGGCGGAAGAAGTGATGCTGGAGCGCGAGAAAGACGGCGTCTGGCGCGTCGCCGGCTACTTCATTCGCGGATGAATGCGCCCATGCTTTCGATCGAACTGATGAAGAAAATCGACCGTGAGGTCACCAAGTACCCGCCGGGACAGCAACAGTCGGCGGTCATGTCCGCGCTTGCATTCGCGCAGGACGAGCACGGCTGGCTATCCACCGGGACGATGGACGCAGTCGCCGCGTATCTGGACATGCCCCCCGTGGCGGTCTACGAAGTCGCGACCTTCTACACGATGTACAACCTGAAGCCGCAAGGGTGCTTCAAGGTTTCGGTCTGCACCAATCTTCCCTGCGCGCTTTCGGGCGGGACCGCGGCGGCGCAGCACCTGAAGTCGCGACTCGGCATCGGCTTCAATGAAACCACCGCCGATGGTGCGTTCACGCTGAAGGAGGGTGAGTGCATGGGCGCCTGCGGCGACGCGCCGGTTCTAATCGTCAACGACCGGAGGATGGAGGGCTTCATGACGGCGCCGAAACTCGACGCGCTGGTCGACGAACTTTCGGCTGCCGCCGCGCGGGGCGAAGGCCGACGCTGCGAGGGTGGGGAATCGTGAACGCGTCGACCAAATTCCTCGACTACGGGCCGGATGCCATCCTGATGGCTGGTCTGACGGGCGACAACTGGCGGCTGGACGACTATGTGGCCCGCGGAGGCTACGACGCGCTGAAGAAGATCATCGTCGAGAAGATTCCACCCGAGCAGGTGATCGCCGAGGTCAAGCGGTCGGCGCTGCGCGGTCGTGGTGGTGCGGGATTTCCGACGGGTCTCAAGTGGAGTTTCATGCCCCGGCAGTTTCCCGGTGACAAGTACATCGTCTGCAACTCGGACGAGGGCGAGCCCGGCACGTTCAAGGACCGCGATCTGCTGCGCTACAACCCGCATGCCGTGATCGAGGGGATGGCGATCGGCGCCTACGCGATGGGCGCGACCCGCGGCTACAACTATATTCACGGAGAAATCTGGGAGACCTACCTGCGCTGCGAGGAGGCGCTCGAGGAGGCCTATGCGGCGGGATTTCTTGGCACCAACATCCTCGGTGCGGAATTTTCGTTTGATCTGCACAATCATCACGGATTCGGTGCGTACATCTGCGGCGAGGAGACCGCGCTCCTGGAGTCGCTCGAGGGCAAGAAGGGACAGCCGCGCTTCAAGCCGCCGTTCCCCGCCTCGTTCGGGGTGTACGGCAAACCGACCACGATCAACAACACCGAGACGTTCGCGGCGGTGCCGTGGATCATCAACCACGGCGGTGAGGCGTTCCTCGATCTGGGCCGGCCCAACAACGGCGGGACGAAATTGTTTTCGGTGTCCGGCGATGTCGAACGGCCGGGCAACTACGAGGTGAAGCTGGGTACGCCTTTCGCGGCGCTGCTCGAGTTGGCCGGCGGCATGCGCGGGGGACGTCGCCTCAAGGCCTGCATCCCCGGCGGCTCGTCGATGCCGGTGCTGCCGGGCGAGGTCATGATGGCCACCGACATGGATTACGACTCGATCGCCAAGGCGGGGTCGATGCTGGGGTCGGGCGCCGTCATCGTCATGGATGAAACCCGTTGCATGGTGAAGTCGCTGCTGCGACTCTCCTATTTCTATTATGAGGAATCGTGCGGACAGTGCACGCCCTGCCGCGAGGGCACCGGCTGGCTGTGGCGGATGGTTCACCGGATAGAACACGGCCAGGGCCGCAACGAGGATCTGGACACCTTGATCAACGTGGCCGACAACATTGCCGGGCGCACGATCTGCGCGCTGGGTGACGCCGCTGCGCTGCCGGTCAAGAGCTTCGTCAAGCATTTCCGAGACGAGTTTCAACACCACATCGACCATAAGCAGTGCCTGGTCCCGACCTATCTGTGACGGCGGCGATGCTCAATATAGAAATCGACGGCAAGCAGGTGCAGGTGGCCAACGGCAGCACCGTCATGGACGCCGCGAACCAGCTCGGCATCTATGTGCCACATTTTTGCTATCACAAGAAACTGTCGATCGCCGCCAACTGCCGGATGTGCCTGGTTCAGGTGGAAAAGGCGCCGAAGCCGATGCCCGCCTGCGCCACGCCGGCGACCGACGGCATGAAGGTGTGGACGCGTTCGGAGTCCGCGGTGAAGGCGCAGCAGGGGGTGATGGAATTCCTGCTCATCAACCACCCGCTCGACTGTCCGATCTGCGACCAGGGCGGGGAATGCCAGTTGCAGGACCTTGCGGTTGGCTATGGCGGCTCGGCCTCGCGTTATGCGGAGGCGAAAAGGGTCGTGTTCCACAAGGACCTGGGGCCACTGGTATCCGCGCAGGAGATGACCCGCTGCATCCAGTGCACGCGATGCGTGCGCTTCGGCCAGGAGATTGCCGGCATCATGGAACTCGGCATGATCGGCCGCGGCGAGCACGCCGAGATCGTGGCCTTCGTCGGCAAGACGATCGATTCCGAACTTTCCGGAAATTCGATCGACGTTTGTCCTGTAGGGGCACTGACGTCGAAGCCGTTCCGCTATTCGGCGCGGACCTGGGAGCTTGCCCGACGCAAGTCGATTGCACCGCACGACTCGCTCGGCAGCAACCTGATCGTTCAGGTCATGGGTGATCGGGTGATGCGCGTGCTGCCGCTCGAGAACGAGTCCGTCAACGAGTGCTGGATTTCGGACAAGGACCGATTCTCCTACGAAGGCCTCAATTCCGCCGAACGCCTGACCTCGCCGATGGTCAAGCAGGACGGCGAGTGGAAAAAAGTCGATTGGCAGACCGCGCTGGAGGTTGTCGCGCAGAAGCTGACCGATGTCATTTCCAGACACGGCCCAGGCGCGCTGGGCGCGCTGCTCTCGCCGCACGCCACGCTGGAGGAACTGGGGCTTGCCGCGAGGCTGGTCCGCGGACTGGGTGGCGACAACGTCGATTTTCGCCTGCGCCAATCCGATTTCCGTGGCGATGGCAAGGCGGCAGGCGTCCCCTGGCTCGGCATGCCGGTGGCGGATATCGCGTCGCTGGACCGGGTTCTGGTCGTCGGCAGTTTCCTGCGCAAGGACCATCCGCTGGTCGCGCAGCGGCTGCGGCAGGCCGCGAAGAAGGGCACGCAGGTCGGCATGCTGCATTCGGTCGATGACGACTGGCTGATTCGGGTGGCGCACAAGGTTGTCGTGCCGCCGTCGCAGTTGCCGCGCGCGCTGGCCGGCGCGGTCGTCGCGGCCGCGCAGGCGCTCGACCGGCCGATCCCCGTGGCGCTCGCGGCGATCACCCCGACCGAAGCCGAGAAGGCGTTGGCGGCAAGCCTCCTGTCGGGCAAGAAAACCGCGCTGTGGCTCGGCAGCGTCGCAGTCGCTCATGCCGAAGCGGCGCAGTTGCATGCGCTGGCGCAATGCCTGGCCGAATTCACCGGGGCCACGCTTGGCTTTCTCACCGAGGCGGCCAATACCGTCGGCGCGCATCTCGCCGGCGCGCTTCCCCAGTCGGGCGGAATGAATCTCGCGGCAATGCTCGCCGAGCCGCGGCGTGCCTACCTGCTGCTGCACGTCGAGCCCGAACTCGACCTGGCGAATGCGCTCGAGGCGCGCGTGGCGCTGGATAATGCCGATTTCGTCGTCGTCATGAGTCCCTTCGCGCACGGTCTCGCCTACGCCGACGTGCTGCTGCCGGCGTCGCCGTTCACCGAGACTGCGGGGACCTTCGTCAGTTGCGAGGGACGCGTGCAGTCTTTCCAGGGCGTGGTGAAGCCTCTTGGTGAAACTCGGCCAGGCTGGAAGATCCTGCGGGTGCTGGGCTCGATGCTCAAACTTCCTGGATTCGACGCCGATACTGCCGCCGACGCGCGCGCCTCGATCCTCGGCAAGACCGAAGAAGTTGCGACCCGGCTGGACAACGGCACGCGCGTGGACGTCGCCGCGCCGAACGCGGCCGTCGCGCCGCTTGAACGTGTCGCCGATGTGCCGATCTACTTCGCCGATCCATTGGTCCGGCGCGCTTCCTCGCTGCAGCGCACCGCCGACGCGAGAGCGCCGAAAGCCCGCATGCACCGATCGATGTTCGACTCGCTCGGCCTCACCGACGGCGGCCAGATCAGGGTGCGGCAGGGACGGGGGGAGGCCATGCTGACGGCGGTCGTCGATCCCCAGGTGCCGCCCGGCGTCGTGCGCATCGCGACCAGCCATGCCTCGACCTGCGGTCTTCCCGGCCTCTGCGGTCCCATCAGCGTCGAGAGGGCATAGCGCGTGGACATGCTGGCACCGGTGCAGGAATGGCTCGGTCCCGTCTGGATCCTGGTATGGACGCTGATCAAGATCGTCGCCATCGCGGTGCCGCTGATTCTCACGGTCGCCTATCTGACGTTGGCCGAGCGCAAGGTGATCGGCTTCATGCAGGTCCGCATCGGACCGAATCGCGTCGGTCCGATGGGCCTGTTGCAACCGTTCGCCGACGTGGCCAAGTTGCTGTTCAAGGAAATCATCGTTCCCTCGGGAGCAAACAAATACCTGTTCTTCATCGCGCCATTGCTGGCGATCGGTCCCGCGCTGGCCGCCTGGGCGGTCGTGCCGTTCAGCGACGGCATGGTGCTCGCCAACATAAATGCCGGGCTGCTCTACCTGCTGGCAATGACCTCATTGGGCGTCTACGGCATCATCCTGGCCGGGTGGGCGTCGAATTCGAAGTACGCGTTCCTGGGCGCACTGCGATCTGCCGCCATGATCGTTTCCTATGAACTGGCGATGGGTTTCGCGCTGGTCACGGTCCTCATGGTCGCCAACAGCCTCAACCTGACGGATATCGTGCGAGGACAGGAGGGCGGAGCCGCCTACTGGTACCTCTGGCCGCTGTTCCCGATGTTCATCGTCTATTTCGTGTCGGGACTTGCCGAAACCAACCGCCATCCGTTCGACATGGCGGAAGGCGAGTCCGAAATCGTCGCCGGGTTCCACGTCGAGTATTCAGGCGTAGCCTTCGCGGTGTTCTTCCTGGCCGAGTACATGAACATGATCCTGATCGCGGCGTTGACCTCGCTCATGTTCCTGGGCGGCTGGCTAGCGCCATGGCCGCTGTTGAACGAAATGCGAATCGGCAACGTCGCTCCGTTCGGAGACGGGTTTATCTGGCTGGCCGCAAAGATGTCTTTCGTGCTGCTGTGCTTTCTCTGGGTGCGCGCGACGTTTCCGCGCTATCGATACGATCAGGTGATGCGACTGGGCTGGAAGGTGTTCATTCCGCTGACGCTCATCTGGATCGCCTTCCTCGGCGCAATGATGCAGACGCGCTGGGCGCACCTGTTCCACTGACGGAGACGAGGGATCGCCATGTTCGCTCGCGTCAAGGGATTTTTCGATACCTGGCTGCTCGCCGAGTTGGTCAAGGGCATGATGCTCACCGGCCGCTATTTTTTCGCGCGAAAGGTGACCGTCCAGTTTCCCGAGGAAAAGACGCCGCAGGGTCCACGCTTCCGCGGCCTGCATGCATTGCGCCGCTACCCGAACGGCGAGGAACGTTGCATCGCCTGCAAGCTTTGCGAAGCGGTATGCCCGGCGCTGGCGATCACCATCGAATCCGATCAGCGCGCCGACGGGACGCGGCGGACCACGCGTTACGACATCGATCTCACCAAGTGCATCTTCTGCGGCTTTTGCGAGGAAAGCTGTCCGGTGGATTCGATCGTCGAGACGCGGATTCTGGAGTACCACGGCGAGAAACGCGGTGATCTCCACTACACCAAGGAAATGCTGCTGGCGGTCGGTGACCGCTATGAGGCGCAGATCGCGGCCGACCGGCAGGCGGATGCGAAATTCCGATGAATGATGCGCGAAAACTGCGGGCAGGTCGCGGCCGGGGATCTTCAACACCCATGACGGATCGGTGATGATGTTTTCCTCCGCCATTTTCTACGTGTTTGCGGCAATCCTGATC
The DNA here is from genome assembly GCA_032123655.1 of Betaproteobacteria bacterium. Lineage (GTDB taxonomy): Bacteria > Pseudomonadota > Gammaproteobacteria > Burkholderiales > Casimicrobiaceae > VBCG01. The sequence goes on along the minus strand of JAQBEY010000004.1, from coordinate 52,735 downwards.
TTCGCGGGTCTGCGCGTGGTGACGACGCGCAATCCTGTACACGCGGCACTATGGCTGGTGCTGTGTTTTTTCACTTCGGCAGGCATTTGGCTTCTGCTTGGCGCGGAATTCCTCGCGATCACTCTGGTGCTTGTCTACGTCGGCGCGGTGATGGTGCTGTTCCTGTTCGTGATCATGATGCTAGACATCAATTTCGACAGCATGCGCAAGAATTTCCGCAGCTATATTCCGGTCGGTGCCACGGTCGGAGTGCTGGTGCTGCTCGAAATGGCGCTGGTGGTCATCGGCAGCGGCCTCGAGGCGGATGCGGCGCCGGCAGCGGCCGCCGGAGGCAATACGCGGGCGCTGGGCCTGCTGCTCTATGTCGATTACGTATATCCGTTCGAGATCGCAGCCGTCGTGCTGCTGGTGGCGATTGTCGCGGCAATCACGCTGACCCAACGGAAGCGTCGCGCGACGAAGCATCAGGATCCGGGTCGTCAGGTGAAGGTGCAGCGGGACGCCCGGGTCCGGCTGCTCGATCTGCCGTCGGAGTCGAAGGATTGAAAGCATGGTGCGCGGCCGCGATGACGACACGCTGGGCAAGGACGCCCGGCCGCGGTGCCGGCAACGAAGCGACTGACAACAATGGATAACGTCCGGCAATACGGAAAATTCGGGGAGTTGATTTGTCACTGCTGACCGCGCCGACGCTGGTGCATTATCTCGTGCTGGGCGCAATCCTGTTCGCCATCAGCATGGCCGGCATATTCCTGAACCGGAAAAACGTCATCATCCTGCTGATGGCGATTGAACTGATGCTGCTCGCCGTCAACCTCAATTTCATCGCGTTCTCGCACTATCTGGGCGACATGAGCGGACAGGTGTTCGTGTTCTTCATCCTGACCGTCGCGGCCGCCGAGTCGGCGATCGGCCTGGCAATCCTGGTACTGCTGTTCCGCAACGCCGGGTCGATCGACGTCGAGGAACTGGACCAGCTGAAGGGCTGACCGAACCTCCATGACCATGCAGCAGCTCTATCTACTGGTTCCGCTTGCGCCGCTCGTCGCGTCGATCGTCGTCGGGCTGTTCGGCACGAAAATGCCGCGCGCGGCCTCGCACTGGCTGACGATCCTGGGCGTAGGCGTGGCGTTCATTGCCTCATTTGTGGTGTGGCGCGACGTCGGCGCCGGCAATACCTTCAACGGCGACATCTACACCTGGCTGGAGTCGGGTTCCGTCAGGATGGCAATCGGTTTTCTCATTGATCCGCTGACCGCGACCATGATGCTGGTCGTCACCTTCGTTTCGCTGATGGTTCACATCTACACCATTGGCTACATGGCCGAGGACCCGGGCTACTCGCGTTTCTTCTCCTACATATCGCTGTTCACGTTCTCGATGCTCATGCTGGTGATGAGCAATAATTTCCTGCAGCTCTTCTTCGGCTGGGAGGCCGTTGGCCTGGTCTCCTATCTGCTGATCGGCTTCTGGTATACGAGACCGACGGCGATCTACGCGAACTTGAAGGCGTTTCTTGCCAACCGGGTCGGTGATTTCGGCTTCATCCTCGGCGTCGGCCTGGTCCTCGCCTACTTCGGGACCATGGACTACGCAGAGGCGTTCGCGAAGGCGCCGTCGCTGGCCGCCGCGACCCTTCCACTCTGGGGCGACACGCAGGTGTCGCTGCTGACACTGACCTGCCTGTGCCTGTTCGTCGGAGCGATGGGCAAGAGCGCGCAGGTTCCGTTGCACGTCTGGCTGCCCGATTCGATGGAGGGCCCGACGCCGATTTCCGCACTCATCCACGCTGCGACGATGGTCACGGCCGGCATTTTCATGGTGGCCCGGATGAGTCCGTTGTTCGAGCTCTCCGAGACCGCGCTGTCGTTCGTGACGGTGATCGGTGCGACGACCGCGCTGTTCATGGCCTTCCTCGGCATCATCCAGAACGACATCAAGCGCGTGGTCGCCTACTCGACCCTCTCGCAGCTGGGATACATGACGGTGGCGCTGGGTGTGTCGGCGTACTCGGCGGCGATATTTCACCTGATGACGCATGCGTTCTTCAAGGCGCTGCTGTTCCTCGGCGCCGGTTCGGTGATCATCGCCCTGCACCACGAGCAGGACCTGCGCCGCATGGGCGGTCTCCGCAAGTACATGCCGATCACCTACGTCACCGCGGTGATCGGTTCACTGGCGCTGGCGGGCATCCCGCCGTTCGCCGGATTCTTTTCCAAGGATGCGATCATCGAGGCGGTACACCTGTCGAAGATCCCTGGGCACGGCTATGCCTACTTCGCCGTGGTGGCCGGAGTTTTCGTGACCGCCTTCTACTCGTTCCGGATGCTCTTTCTGGCCTTCCACGGCAAGCCGCGATTCGACTTGACTGGCTCCGCGCATGACTTGCATGGGCACGACGACGATCACCACGGGGGGCCACCGCGCGAGAGCCCGTGGGTAGTGACGGTGCCGCTCATCCTGCTGGCCATCCCGTCGGTATTCATCGGTTGGACTTTTATCGAGCCGATGCTTTTCGGCGACTATTTCGGCAACTCGATCGTCGTGCGGCCCGAGCACGCCGTGCTTTGGGAACTCAAGAACGAGTGGCACGGAGTCGCGGCATTCATCGAGCACGGGGTGTTGTCGCTGCCTTTCTGGCTGGCGATCGCGGGTGTCGCTGCAGCTTGGTATTGCTACCTCGTCAATCCGGCGCTGCCGGAGAAGCTGAAGGCGAGGGCCGGGGTTCTGTACACGCTGCTCGACCACAAATACTATTTCGACCAGTTCAATGACTGGTTCTTCGCTGGGGGTACGCGGCGAATCGGCGGTTTTCTGTCGAATGTCGGAGACCGGATCATCATCGACGGATTTTTCGTCAACGGCTCCGCGCGCGCCGTCGGTTGGTGTGCCTCGCTTCTACGGCAGGTCCAGTCCGGCTACGTCTATCACTACGCTTTCACCATGATCATCGGCGTGTTCGCGCTGCTGACCTGGTGGGTGGTCGGATAACCCGCAATGACACCCTATCTCTCCCTGGCCATCTGGGTGCCGATCGTGGCGGCGGTCGCCGTGCTGGTCCTCGGCCGCGATCGCGACGCCGGCAGGGCGCGCTGGATCGCGCTCATCGGCGCACTCGCCGGTTTCCTGGTGACGATTCCGTTATATACGCATTTCGACAAGACGACGTCGGCGATGCAGTTCGTCGAGCGTGCCAGCTGGATACCGTATTTCGATATCTACTATCACCTGGGCGTCGACGGCATCTCGGTACTCTTCGTACTGCTCAACAGCTTCACGACCGTGCTGGTGGTGTGGGCCGGCTGGGAGGTCATCAAGACGCGCGTCGCGCAATACATGGCGGCCTTTCTGATCATGTCGGGCCTGATCAACGGCGCCTTTGCGGCGCTGGACGCGATTCTGTTCTACGTCTACTTCGAAGCGATGCTGATCCCGATGTATCTGATCATTGGCGTCTGGGGTGGCGAACGGCGGGTCTACGCGGCGATCAAGTTCTTCCTGTACACGCTGCTGGGCTCGCTGCTGATGCTGGTGGCGTTCATCTACCTCTACCAGCAGTCCGGAGGCAGCTTCGCGCTTGCCGACTGGTACGTGCTGCCGTTGTCCCTCGAGACGCAGGTGCTGCTCTTTGTCGCGTTTTTCGCAGCATTCGCGGTCAAGGTGCCGATGTGGCCGGTGCATACCTGGCTGCCCGATGCGCATACCGAGGCGCCGACCGGCGGCTCGGTCGTCCTGGCGGCGATAACGCTGAAAATCGGCGCCTACGGGTTTGTCCGCTTCATCCTGCCGATCGTGCCCGACGCGAGCCACCACCTCTCAGGTTTTGTCATCACCCTTTCGCTGATCGCGATCGTCTATATCGGTTTTGTCGCGCTGGTGCAGGCCGACATGAAGAAGCTGATCGCCTATTCGTCGATCTCGCACATGGGTTTCGTCACGCTGGGATTCTTCCTGTTCAACCAGCTCGGGGTCGAGGGCGGACTCGTGCAGATGATTTCTCACGGTTTCGTGTCCGCCGCGATGTTCCTGTGCGTTGGTGTCCTGTATGACCGGATGCATACGCGGATGATCGCGGATTACGGCGGCGTCGTGAACACCATGCCGAAATTCGCGGCGTTCATGATGCTCTTTGCCATGGCCAACGCCGGCCTGCCGGCGACCTCGGGATTCGTCGGGGAGTTTCTCGTCATACTCGCTGCGGTCCAGGTCAATTTCTGGCTCGCCTTCCTGGCCGCGCTGTCGCTGATTCTCGGCGCCGCCTACACGCTGTGGATGTACAAGCGCGTGATCTTCGGCGCGCCCGGAAACGCTCACGTTGCCGGCCTGACGGATCTATCGCGCCGCGAATTCTGGTTGCTCGCGACCGTCGCGGCTGCCGTGCTGATCATGGGTATTTTTCCAAAACCCTTCATCGATGTCATGCACGTATCGGTGACCGATCTCCTCGCCCACGTGGCGAAGAGCAAGATCTGACGCACCGGACCGACCATGACCGTAAGCCTATTGTCCGTGCTTCCCGAGATCGTCGTCCTCGTCGGCGCTTCGATGTTGTTGCTGGTCGATCTTTTCCTGACCGACCGGCAGAGGCATATCGGTTACTGGTTGGCGCAACTCACGCTGCTGGTTGCCGCCTACGTGACCATGCGCACGATGAGCGTCGATGTTCTGCGTGTTTTTCATAATCTGGTCGTCGACGACCTGGTTGGCGATTTCCTGAGAATCTTCAGTTTCATCGCCGTCTCGCTGGTTCTGTTCTATTCGCGCGCGTACATGGAAGCCCGCGGACTTTTCCGGGGGGAAACATTCGTCCTGATACTGTTCGCGCTTCTCGGAATGCAGGTGCTGATCACCGCGAACAGTTTCCTGACGCTCTACCTTGGTCTCGAACTCATGTCGCTTGCGTTGTACGCGCTCGTCGCCATCCAGCGCGACGAGCGGGCGCCTGCCGAGGCCGCGATGAAATACTTCGTCCTCGGGGCATTGGCGTCGGGGTTCCTGTTGTACGGGATGTCCATGGTCTACGGGGCGACCGGCTCGCTCGAGATCGACCGCATCGCACAGGCGGTTCTCGGCCGGACCGACAATCCGATCCTCCTGATCCTGGGCCTGGTGTTCATTGTCTCGGCGATCGCCTTCAAGCTGGGCGCCGTGCCGTATCACATGTGGGTGCCCGACGTGTACCATGGCGCGCCCACGGCCATCACCCTGCTGATCGCCTCAGCGCCGAAATTCGCGGCGTTCGCGCTGATCCTGCGACTGCTCGCCGGGGCGATGGGCGGCACCGAATTCGGCTGGCAGGGCATGCTAGTCGTCATGTCGGTGCTCTCGGTCACCTTCGGTCATATCGTCGCCATTGCGCAGACCAACATCAAACGCATGCTCGCGTACTCGACGATCGCCAACATGGGTTACGTGCTGATGGGCTTCATGGCAGCCGACGTCACCGGCTATTCGGCGGCGATGTTCTACATCGTTGCCTATGTCCTGACGACACTGGGGGCGTTCGGGGTGGTGATGCTCCTGTCCCGACGTGGTTTCGAGGCCGACACACTCGATGACCTGAAAGGGTTGAACCAGCGCTCGCCCTGGTGGGCATTCATCATGCTGCTGGTGATGTTTTCGCTGGCCGGAATGCCGCCGACGGTGGGTTTCTACGCCAAGCTCCTGGTGCTGCAGGCGGCGATCAAGGCGGACTTTGTCTGGCTGGCGATCGTCGGTGTGCTGGCCGCCTTGCTGGGCGCGTTCTACTATCTGCGCGTGGTCAAGCTCATGTATTTCGACGCGCCCGTGGACCAGGAACCCATCGAGGCACGGACGGACACCCGTTTCCTGCTCTCGGCCAACGGGCTCGTCCTTCTGCTGCTCGGCGTGCTGCCGCAGCCGCTGATGGGACTTTGCGCGCTGGCGCTGGTCCACTCGCAGTACTACTAGGCTCCTGGACAGCGGCATCCGCGGCGGTCCCGGAGCCGCCGCGCCGATGCGCCGCGGTGAGCGAATTTCGGGCTGGCTGCCGTGCTAACATCAACCGAACCTCCCGGAAATATTCATGCGCGTCGGCTTCTTCGTAACCTGCCTTGTCGACCTGATGCGACCGTCGATCGGCTTCGCGGCGCTACGGCTGCTCGAAGCTGCCGGCGCCGAAGTCTACGTCCCGCCGACGCAGACTTGCTGTGGGCAGCCGGCGTACAACTCCGGCGACCGTGCCGACACCATCGCGCTTGCGGGTAAACTGGTTGCGGAGTTCGAGGGCTGCGACTATCTGGTGGCGCCGTCCGGTTCGTGCAGCGGGATGATCCGTACCCACTATGCCGACGTGTTCCGCGATGACCCGGCGATGCTGGTGCGAGCGCGGACGCTGGCGGCCAGGACCTTCGAACTGACCGATTTCCTGGTCAACGTCATGAAGCTGGAAAAAGTACCCGGCACGCTTTCGGGAAAGATCACCTACCACGATTCCTGCGCGGGACTGCGCGAAATGGGCATCAAGACGCAGCCGCGGGCGCTGCTGGAAAAAGTGGCCGGGCTCGAACTCGAGGAAATGGCGGAGTGCGAAACCTGCTGCGGATTCGGCGGCACGTTTTCGATCAAGTTCGGTGAGATTTCCACCCGCCTTGCCGACAACAAATGCCAGCACATCGCGAATTCCGGAGCCGACGCCGTGGTGCTTGGCGATCTTGGTTGCATGCTGAACATCGAGGGCCGGTTGCGCCGGCGTGGCGACACGACGACCAGGGTCTGGCATGTCGCCGAAGTCCTGGCCGGCGATGCCGAACCCTGATCCGACCATGCTGACGGAGTAGCGATGCAGATCGCCTCGATGCATTTCAAGGAACGCGCCAACCTCAAGCTGAACGACGAGGTGCTTCGGGCGAATCTCGAGAAATTGAAGGGCAAGTTCGTCGCCAAGCGACGGGCGTCGCTGATCGAACTCGATGATTTCGAGGGTACCCGCGATGCCGGCATGGCGATCCGCCAGCGTGCACTCGACGACCTCGATGTCTGGCTCGAACAGTTCGAGGCGAGCGCGACCGCGCGCGGGGCCACCGTGCTGTTCGCGCAGACGCCGGCCGAGATCAACAAGCTCGTGCTCGAGATCGCCGCGCGCCACGGTGTGCGCAAGATCATCAAATCCAAGTCGATGGTGTCCGAGGAGTCGGCGCTGGATCACGCGATCGAGGCGGCGGGGCTTACGGTGGTCGAGACCGATCTCGGTGAATACATCCTGCAGATCAACGACTACGAGCCACCCTCGCACATCATCGGACCGGCATTGCACAAGAGCAAGGAGGAGGTGGCCGAGCTCTTCCATCGCAAGCATGGCACGCCGCGCAAGGATGTCATCGAGGATCTTTGTCTCGAGGCGCGAGGCGTGTTGCGGGAGCACTACCTGACCGCTGAGATGGGCATATCCGGCGGCAATTTTTTCGTGGCGGAGACTGGCTCGGTGGTCCTCGTCACCAACGAGGGCAACGCGACGCTCACCACGACGCTGCCGAAAGTGCACGTGGCTATTTCCGGCATCGAGAAGGTGGTGCCGACGCTCGAGGACGTGGCGACGCTGATGCGTTTGCTGCCGCGGTCCGCCACCGGACAGTCGATCTCGAATTACGTCGACATCCTCACCGGCCCCAGGGGCTCCGGGGAATTTCACGGCGTGGACCACATGTACTTCATCATCGTCGACGGCGGCCGCACCGAGGTGCTTGCCAGCGACGTGAAGGAGGCGCTGCGCTGCATTCGTTGCGGCGCCTGCATGAATCATTGCCCCGTCTACCAGAACGTTGGCGGGCACGCCTACGGCTGGGTATATCCGGGGCCGATCGGCTCGATCCTGACGCCGATGTATGTCGGACTCGAGAATGCGCTCGATCTGCCGGAGGCGTCCACGCTGTGCAATCAATGCGGTGTCGTGTGCCCGGTGCGCATCCCCTTGCCAGACCTGCAGCGCAAACTGCGCGAGAAGGAATTCGAACGCGCACTGCGTCCCTGGAAGGAGCGGGCGGGCTTCCGCCTGTGGGCATGGATCGCCGGACGCCCTGCGCTGTACGCGGTCGCCACCCGGTTCGGCGTGCGTTTGATGCGCATGCTCGCGGGGCCGGGCGGCATGATTCGCCGGCTGCCGCTCGTCTCCGGTTGGACCAATGGGCGCGACATGCCCGCGCCGGCCGGGCGCACTTTCCGCGATCTTTACGCGAAGCGCGAGCGGGAACGAGGAAGGCCGGCATGAACTCCCCGCACAGCAGCCATCTGACGCTGCCGCGACTCTCGCGTCGTGCAGAATCGCTGGGCACGGAAAACGCCTTCGTCGTTCTGGCAGAGGTGAATGCACTGTTGCGTGGGGGCAAGGACATCGTTTCCTTTTGCATCGGCCAGCCCGACTTTCCCACGCCGGACAACGTGCAGGCTGCGGCCATCTCCGCGATCAAGGCAGGCAAGCACGGCTATACGCCCAGCGCCGGCATCGACGAACTCCGCGCCGCTGCCGCGCAGGACCTTTCCGCAAGGCGCGGACTGTCGATAGCCCCGGATGATGTGGTCGTCGGCGCCGGCGCCAAGCCATTCATCGCCTACACGATCGCCTCGGTAACCGACTACGGTGTAGGCGACGAGGTCATTTACCCGGTTCCCGGTTTTCCGATCTACGAATCGCAGATCGCCGCCAACGGCGCGGTCCCGGTTCCAATCTACCTGCGCGAATCGCGTGACTTCGGCTTCGACCCGGCGGAGCTCGAATCGAAGATCACGCCGAAGACCCGCCTGCTGATCCTCAATACGCCGCAGAACCCGACCGGCGGCATCCTCGACCGCGAGAGCCTTGATACGATCGCGGACATCCTGGCGCGCCATCCTCAGGTTTGGGTTTTTGCCGACGAGATCTACTCGAGGCTGGTCTACGATGGCCGCTTCGATTCACTGGCGACGCGGCCCGGCATGCTCGAGCGAACGATCATCAGCGACGGCGCGTCGAAGACCTGGGCCATGACCGGCTGGCGGATCGGCTACGTGGCCAATCGCGCCCTTGCGCCGGTATTCACTCGCTGGATCACCAACACCGAGTCCTGCGCGTCGCAGATCTCGCAATGGGCGGCGGTCGCCGCGATTACCGGCCCGCAGGACGCGGCCGACCACATGCGCGCCATGTTTCTCGAGCGGCGCAACCTCATAGTTCGCCTGCTCAACGAAGTCCCAGGCATTCGCTGCGCGACACCGGGCGGGGCGTTCTACGCCTGGCCCAACGTCACCGAGGCCTGCAAGCTCACCGGCTGCGCCGATTCCGAGGTCTTTCGTCAACGGCTGCTGCACGAGGCCGGCATAGCCGTGCTGGCGGATATCCACTTCGGCCGACGCGTACCTGGCGACGGTCAACACATTCGCTTTTCGTACGCGGCGTCCAACGAAGCGATCGAGCGGGGCATCGAGCGTCTCGCCGCCTTTGTGCGCATGGGCGTGCGCTGAACTGCCGGCGATGACGACTTCGATCGACGACAACAAGGCTTCGCGCGACGCCATCCTCGGGCGGGTGCGCAAGGCACTCGGTCGCACCGGGACCGGCGAAGCGGCGCGCGCCGAAGCGCTGACCTACATTGCGCGACACTCGCAGGGGCCGCGGCCGGCGCTGCCGGCGGACCCGGTGTCCCGCTTTCTGCAGCGTGCAACCGACATGTCGAGCACGGTCGAGCGTATCGACGATCCTTCGCTGATTCCCAAGGCGGTCGTACGCTACCTCGATGCGCTGCAATTGCCGCCGGCGTTGGCGGCGCAGAGGTCGCACGAAGGTGTGTGCTGGCCCGAATTCGCGGCACTCGACTGGATGGGCGCGAACCTGAAGGTCGAGGCACGCCCGACCGCGGGGCAGGATCGGCTGGGCATCACCGGCTGCTTCTGCGCCATCGCGGAGACGGGAACGCTGGTTTTCCTTTCCGGGGCCGACACGCCGACGGCGACGATGCTGTTGCCGGACACGCATGTGGCGGTTGTTCGTGCCGATCGCGTCGTGGCCGGGATGGAGGAGGCATTCGCCTTGATTCGCAGCGAGCGCGGCGTACTGCCGCGGGCGGTCAACATGGTGTCGGGGCCTTCGCGAACCGGCGACATCGAGCAGACCATCGTATTGGGCGCCCATGGGCCTTATCGCGTCCACATCCTGCTCGTCGGCTGACGCGCAGGGATGGCATGTGGTGTCTGGTGCGCCGTCCCGGGGTTTCGATCAATGAACTGCTGATCAAGGTGTTCGTGTTTCTGACGGCGCCTGTCTCCGCGCACGTGTTGGCGAAAGCTGCGCTGGCGCCTGCCGGACCCGAGGGCGAAAATCCGGGTGCGGCGAACGAGGTCACGTGGACCGATCGCACCTGACGCGTTTCGCGCTGCTGTCGATCGCCGCGGCGGTCGCCACGATCACGCTCAAGACCGTGGCGTGGTATGCGACGGGATCGGTCGGCCTGCTGTCGGACGCGCTCGAATCGATCGTCAATCTGGTCGCCGCGACGGCCACGCTCGGGCTGCTGTGGCTGTCGGCGCGGCCGCCGGACGAGCGCTTCGAACATGGCTACTCAAAAGCCGAGTACTTCGCCAGCGCTTTCGAGGGCCTGCTGATTCTGGTGGCGGCGATAGCGATCGCCTGGGCCGCGGTCGATCGCCTGCTGCATCCACGACAGATCGATCAGGTTGGTTTCGGTCTGGTGGTGTCGGTTATCGCGACCGGAATCAACTTCGCCGTGGCTCGGTTGCTGGCCCGGGCGTCACAACGCTACCATTCGATCGCGCTCGAAGCCGACGCGGAGCACCTGATGACCGACGTGTGGACCTCGATCGGCGTCGTCATCGCCGTGCTTGCCGTGGCGCTCACCGGCTGGCTGTGGCTCGATCCACTGATTGCGTTTGCCGTCGCCGCGAACATCGTCTGGACCGGAATCTCCCTGCTGCGCCGTTCGGCATTCGGGCTCATGGATCGGGCACTGCCGCAAGAGAGCCTGGCGCGCATCGAGCAGGTGCTCGCCGGCTATCGGAGTGCCGAAATCTCGTTTCACGCCCTTCGCACGCGTGCGGCAGCCGGTCGCTCGTTCGTATCGATGCATGTGCTCGTGCCGGGCGCGTGGACCGTCCAGCGCGGGCACGATCTGGTCGAGGCCATCGAACGCGAGATCGAGGCACAGGTAGCGGGGACGTCGGTAATCACGCACCTCGAGCCGCAGGAAGATCCCGTGTCGCACGACGATCAGTCGCTGGATCGTGGGGTGACGCGGCCGGAACCGCAGGCCGGGCTGACCGGGGAAGCGTCCAAAGGCTGAGTCCGTCGCCCGAACACGCGTCCGGCCCGCGCGGTGGGGGGTCAGTCGCCGAATTCGTCGACGATCGTCTGGATCTTGGCCTTGTCGGCAAGGAAGGCATCGATGCACGTGGGATCGAAGTGCTTGCCGCGGTGGGCGCGCAGGAAGTCGACGCTTTCCTCCAATGCCCAGGCATGCTTGTAGGGCCGCTCGCTGACCAGCGCGTCGAAGACGTCGGCCACCGCCACCACGCGCGCGACCAGCGGAATATCGTCGCCGTGCAGGCCATTGGGATAACCGGAACCATCGAACTTCTCGTGATGTCCAAGCGCGATGATCGCGCCCATCGACAGGTATTTGGATGGGCTGCCCTTCAGAATGTCGTAACCGATGCGCGGGTGCGTCCTCATGACCTCGAGTTCCCCCGGCGTCAGTGGCCCCTGCTTGAGCAGGATGGCGTCGGGAATTCCGATCTTGCCGATGTCGTGCATCGGCGCGGCCACCTCGAGCACGTGCACGGTTTCGGCACCGAGACCCAGATGCGCGCCGATGAGCGCCGAATACTTGGCCATTCGCATCAGGTGATTGCCGGTCGTCTTGTCGCGGAATTCGCCCGCCTTGGCGAGCTTGGCCAGTGTCTCGAGCTCGCGTTCGGAAATTTCGGCCACCGATTTGTCGACCTGATACTGCAGGACGCGCGCCTGATCGGAAAGCACGATCTTGTGCCGGCGCAATTCGAGCAGGTTGGCGCAGCGCGCGCGCGTCTCGTGCTCGTCCAGCGGCTTTATCAGGAAATCGGTTGCACCGGCCTCGAGCGCGTCGTAGCGGATCTTGCGATCATCGACGACGGTGATGACGACGATGGGAACATCGACGCAGTGCGGAAGTGCACGGATCTGCTTGACGAGTTCGATGCCATCGAATTCCGGCAGCTTGTAGTCGGTCAGGACAATATCGACGCGGTTATTGCGAGCGAACTCCAGCGCCCGCGATGGCGTGTCGAAGAGTTCGAGATTGAGCTTGCCGTCGATTTGGCGGACGATCTCGGCCAGCAGCAGGCGGCTGCTGAAGAGGTCGTCGATGATCAGGACGGTGTTGCGCTGCGCCCGCGCCAACGCGAGCTCGGATACGACGCCGGATCCGGACAGTGCGGGGCGCGGCTGGGCGCTCATAGGGTTCCCCTGATCGTGTTCATTGCGTACGTCTTAGGACCGGAAGCAACAACGGTGCCAATTTCAGTTCAGCGGGCCGTTCCCATTTTCAACCCGCCGTCCGCTTCCTTTGGGCCGGCTCGATTTCACCGGATCCGCAGGGCCGCAAAAAAGCCGGCCCCGTACCTCGGGAAGCCGGCCCAGACCAATACCAACCAGATCAATGGTCGGGGCGAGAAGATTCGAACTTCCGACCCCCTGCACCCCATGCAGGTGCGCTACCAGGCTGCGCTACGCCCCGACCGAACTGTGGATTATACCGCCAGTCGGAGCCCTACGACGAACCCAGGAGGTGCCGGATTTCTTCCAATTCCTGCCGAATTTCGGCAGGCTCCAACGTGTTTTCAGGTGCAACGCTGACTACCTTGGCGGTGCTGGTTGCCGCGCGCGCCGCCGCCCGCGGTTCTGCGGATTCGCTCTCCAATCGATGCCGTGCACCATTGATGGTGAATCCCTGCTCGTACAGCAGGTCACGGATGCGACGGATCAGCAACACTTCGTGATGCTGATAGTAGCGGCGGTTGCCGCGTCGCTTCACCGGTTTCAACTGCGCGAACTCCTGCTCCCAATAACGGAGCACGTGCGGCTTGACCGCGCACAGGTCGCTCACCTCGCCAATGGTGAAATAACGCTTGGCGGGGATCGGCGGCAGATCGGAGTTAGCTCGGCTGAGGTCTGGCATGGTTCGCGGCTTCGACCATGGCCTTCAGTTTCTGGCTGGCGTGAAAAGTCACCACGCGACGGGCGGTAATCGGAATTTCCTCACCGGTCTTCGGGTTTCGGCCAGGGCGCTGCGGTTTTTCGCGCAGCTGGAAATTGCCGAAACCGGAAAGCTTGACCGAGTCGCCGGCTTCGAGCGCGATGCGAACTTCCTCGAAGAAACGCTCGACCATGTCCTTCGCTTCTCGCTTGTTGAGGCCGAGTTGCTCAAAGAGCAGGTCGGCGAGTTCGGCTTTTGTCAGCGTCATCGGGAAACCTACTGGCGAAGGACGGCGCCGAATTTTTCGTGTGCAAGCCGAAGCAGCGCCTGCTCGGTTGCGTCGATGTCAGCGTCCGTCAAAGTACGGGAAGTATCCTGCATAAGCACCAGAATCGCAAGGCTTTTTTTGCCTTCTGTCAGTCCACGGCCACGGTAGACGTCGAACAGGGTGAGTCTGATTACATGTGCGGGCCTGGCAGCCGCCAGGGCGTCGAGGAGGTCTTGCACCGGCAGTGATTCGTCGACGACCAGCGCCAGGTCCCGGCGGACCACGGGCAAGCGGGGTATCGGTTTGACGGCAGCGAGCGCGCCTTTGGCCAGCGCCCCGAGTTCCAACTCGAACACGACAGGCGCTTTCGGCAGATCCAGGCCGCGGATGAGCCGCGGATGCAGTTCGCCCATCCATCCCGCCGGCATGCCATCGAGAAGGATCTGGGCGCTGCGCCCGGGATGCAGCGCCGGGTACTCGTGCCGGCGCGTCGTGATGGAACGCGGCGCGACAAGCGCGACCAGGTCGCCCTTTACGTCGAAGAAGTCGGCATCGCGCTTGGCTTCGCCCCATTGCTCGGGTGCCGCCCCGCCGTAGGCGAGTCCGCCCAGACGCAGGGGTTGATCGTGGCCGGGTGGGGCCCGGTGAAAGGTTCGACCGACTTCGAAAATGAATACCCGCGGAGCCTTGCGGTTGACGTTGGTCGAGAGCACCTCGAGAAGACCGGGAAGCAGCGAGGTGCGCATGACGTCGAGTTGCGCCGCAATTGGATTCAGCACGCGAATGGGGTCCGCGGCCGGATCGAGCGTCTTCTCGATCGCCGACGACACGAAGCCGAAGGTCACGACCTCCTGCCAGCCCAGCGTGACCAACCGGCGCATGAGGGTGTGGGGCGACCGTTGCCCTTCCGGATCGGGCAACATGTGCTGGACGTGGGCGGATGGCGCCGCGGGGATCGCCTCGTACCCGTGGATGCGCGCCACTTCCTCGATGAAGTCTTCCTCGATCGCAAGATCGAATCGCCGCGATGGCGGCGTGACGACGAAATCGTCGCCGTTTCGCGTAAACGCGAATTGAAGGCGGGTAAACGCCGCGGCAATTGCCTCGCCCGTCAAGGTAATACCGAGAATCCGGGCGACGCGCGCGACCCGCACCCGCACCGGGTCACGACGCGGCATCTCTTCGGCCGCCATCGCGTCGGTCAGCGGCCCGGCGCGGCCGCCGCAGATTTCCATGATCAACTGCGTGGCGCGCTCGACGGCGGCAGTACAGCCATTGAAATCGACGCCCCGTTCAAAGCGATATCCGGCGTCGCTGGTGAAGCCGAGTCGGCGCATCTTGCCCTGGATCACCGCCGGATTCCAGAACGCGCCTTCGAGGTAGACGCGCGTCGTGTCGTCGGCGATTCCCGAATGTTCACCCCCCATGATGCCGGCCAGGCCAAGTGGCTTGGCCTCGTCGGCGACCAGCAGGAGATCCGATGCGAGTTCGAGCACCTGTCCGTTGAGTAGCGTCAGCGTTTCGCCCTCGCTGGCAAAGCGCACGACGATCGCTCCGTCAAGGAGGCGATCATCGTAGGCGTGCAACGGCTGGCCCAGCTCGAGCATCACGTAGTTGGTGATGTCGACCACCGCGGCGATCGAGCGAAGGCCGGAGCGTTCGAGACGCTGCTTCATCCACGCCGGCGTCGGCGCCAGCGGATCGATGCCGTCGATCAGACGCCCGACGAATCGCGGGCAGGCGCCCGGCGCCTCGATCCGTACCGGGCGCACGCCGTCGAAGGCCAGCGGAGTGACCGTGGTCGGGGGCAGCGCAACCGGTCTGTCAGTGACCGCCGCTGCTTCGCGGGCGATACCCGCCACGGACAGGCAGTCGGCGCGATTGGGGGTGATTTTCAGGGTGATGAGCGTGTCGTCGAGCGCCAGCGCTTCACGCAGCGGCGTGCCCGGGGCAAAGTCGGCGCCGAGTTCGAGCAGCCCGCTCGCGTCTTCGTCAATCCCCAGTTCCCTGGCAGAGCAGAGCATGCCCTGCGATTCGATTCCGCGAACCGATGCCCGCTTGATCACCAGTTCGTTCGGAAGCGACGCGCCTTCGAGCGCGCATGGTACCCACAACCCGGCCGCGGCGTTGGGCGCGCCGCAGACGATCGAAAGGGGCTGCGCTGCGCCGGCATCGACCGTACAGACGCGCAGCTTGTCGGCATTGGGGTGCGGCGCGACCGATTCAATGCGGCCGACCACGACGCCGGAGAATGCAGGCGCCGCAGGGGAAGCGTCTTCGACCTCGAGCCCGGCCATGGTCAGCCGTTCGCAGAGCGCCGTAGTCGACAACGGCGGATTGCACATCGTGCGCAGCCAGGTTTCGGAGAACTTCATCGTCGCGCGCGGCTCAGGCGAACTGCTCGAGAAAGCGCAGATCGTTTTCGTAGAAAAGGCGCAAATCGTTGACGCCGTAGCGCAGCATCGCGAGCCGGTCGGGGCCCATGCCGAAGGCGAAGCCCTGGTATTCCTCGGGGTCGATTCCCACCGCGCGCAATACGTTCGGGTGCACCTGCCCGGAACCACCGATCTCCAGCCAGCCGTCGTTGCCGAAAGCCATGTCGATCTCGGCCGATGGCTCGGTGAACGGGAAGAACGATGGCCGAAAACGGACCTTCAGATCGTCGCGTTCGAAAAATCGGCGGAGGAACTCGCTGATCACGCCCTTCAGGTCCGCGAAGGAGACGTCGCGGTCGATCCACAGTCCCTCGACCTGGTGGAACATCGGCGAATGCGTGGCGTCGCTGTCGACGCGATACACGCGTCCGGGCGCGATGATCTTGATCGGCGGCGCATGCGTTTCCATGTAGCGGATCTGGATCGGTGAGGTATGCGTGCGCAGCACCATGCCGCCCTCGACATAGAAAGTGTCCTGCATCGAGCGGGCAGGGTGGTCCTCCGGCGTGTTGAGCGCCGTGAAGTTGTGGAAATCGTCCTCTATCTCGGGGCCGTCGGCCACCGCGAAGCCCAGCGTGCGGAACAGCGTCTCGACGCGTTCGAGGGTGCGCGTCAGCGGGTGCAGCGAGCCGGTTCCGCGGATACGGCCCGGCAGGGACACGTCGAGGGCATCAGCGGCGAGCTGCCGCGAGAGTCGTGCATCGGCCAGCGCGTCGCGCCGCGCCGCCAGCGCGTCTTCCAGCGCCTGCTTGGCCGCGTTGATTGCCGCGCCGGCGGCTGGCCGCTCGGCGGGGGAGAGCTTGCCCAGTCCCTTCAGGAGGTCGGTCAGCGCGCCGGCTTTGCCCAGATACCTGGCCTTCGCATTCTCGAGCGCCGCCGCATCCGTGCAGGCGTCGAACTCTGCGCGTGCGTCGGCGACGATCTTGGAAAGCTCGGACATCAGCTGTGCCTTGTCTACGTTCGTGTCTTGACGAAAAAAAAGGGAGGCGGAACGCGCCTCCCTCGTTTTTCCGCGGAGTCGATCAGGCCAGAGAGGCTTTGGCCTGCTCCGCGATCTTGGTAAACGCCGCCTTGTCGTGAACCGCCAGATCGGCCAGCACCTTGCGGTCGATGTCGATCGACGCCTTGGTCAGGCCGTTGATGAAGGTGCTGTAGGTCATTCCCAGCTCGCGCACCGCCGCGTTGATGCGGGCAATCCACAGCCTGCGGAATTCACGTTTCTTCTGGCGACGGTCGCGGTACTGGTACTGGCCCGCTTTCATCACCGCTTCCTTGGCGATCCGGAACACGCTGGACCGGCGGCCGCGGAAACCCTTCGCCTGCGCGAGGACCTTCTTGTGCCGTGCGCGGGCGGTTACGCCACGTTTGACTCTTGGCATGGTCGCTCCTTAGGCGTAGGGCATCATGGCTTTGACCGAAACCATGTTGGTGCTATGGATCTCGGCGGAACCACGAAGCTGTCGTTTGGTCTTGGTCGACTTCTTCGTGAGGATGTGGCGCTTGAACGCCTGCGAGCGCTTGATCGAACCGCTTCCGCGCACGCGGAAGCGCTTCTTCGCGCCCGACTTGGTCTTCATTTTCGGCATGACATCAGCTTTCTAGTTTGCTGCTCTCGGGGGTGCTCTCCGGCTCCGGGGCTGGAGAGACTTTGGCGGCCTTCGCCGCACCCACCTCAGGCTTGGTTGCGGGATGCTTTACCGCCGCGACCGGTTTGGTGATCACGAGCGTCTTCTTCGGGGCCAGCAGCATCACCATTTGCCGGCCCTCGAGCCTCGGAAACGACTCGACCACGCAATGCGGTTCGAGTTCGTTCCTGATTCGTTCAAGCAGGCGCACCCCGAACTCCTGATGCGCCATTTCACGCCCGCGGAAACGCAGTGTGATCTTGGCCTTGTCCCCTTCTCCGAGGAACCTGACGAGATTGCGTAGCTTGATCTGGTAATCGCCCTCATCGGTTCCAGGTCGAAACTTCACCTCCTTGACCTGGATCTGCTTGAGCTTGAGCTTGGCTTCGTGTTGTTTCTTTGCCTCACGGTACTTGAATTTGCCGAAATCCATGATTCGGCAAACCGGCGGCTGGGCCATCGGCGCAATCTCGACCAGGTCGAGTTCCGCCGTTTCGGCCCGCAACCGGGCATCCGCGAGAGAAACAATTCCGAGCTGCTCACCTTCTTCACCAACCAAGCGAATTTCGGGAGAGGTGATTTCCGCGTTGATCCGCTGCTGCTTGTCGAGGGCTATTGTGAATTCTCCAATAAGGACAAAAAACGGCCATGCCCCGAGGGGCGCGCCTGCCTTGTTTTCAATAAAAACAAGACATTAGTGACGCGCCGAGACCTCCTTGCGGAGGCGCTCAAGCAAGGTATCGAGGGACATCATCCCCAGATCCTCGCCGCCGCGGGTACGCACGGCCACCGATTGTGCCTGCAGTTCCTTGTCGCCCACGATGAGCTGATAAGGAAGCTTCTGCAAGCTATGTTCCCGAATTTTATAGGTTATTTTCTCATTGCGCAAATCTGCCGAGGCCCGGAAACCGGCGGCCTTGAGGGCCCCCACCAGCTGCTGCGCGTACGCCGCGGCGCGGTCGGTGATATTCAGCACCACTACCTGCTGCGGCGCGAGCCAAAGCGGCAGCGCCCCGGCGTAGTGCTCGATCAGAACGCCGATGAAGCGCTCCAGCGAACCGACGATGGCGCGGTGCAGCATCACCGGCACCTGCCGGCTGTCGTCGGCCGCCACATACTCGGCGCCGAGGCGCCCGGGCATCTGGAAGTCGACCTGCATGGTGCCGCACTGCCACGGCCGTCCGATCGAGTCCTTCATGTGGTATTCGATCTTGGGGCCGTAGAACGCCCCCTCGCCGGGGAGTTCGCTCCACTCGGCACCGCACTCGGCCAGCGCGCTGCGCAGCGCGTTTTCGGCCCGGTCCCAGGTCGCGTCGTCGCCGAGGCGCATCTCCGGCCGCAGGGCGAGCTTGATCGCGATGTCGGTGAAGCCGAAATCGCGATAGACGTCGAGGGCGAGCCGGTTGAAGGCGACGCATTCGCTGCGGATCTGGTCCTCGGTGCAGAAGATGTGGCCATCGTCCTGCGTGAACGCGCGCACGCGCATGATCCCGTGCAGCGCGCCCGAGGGCTCGTTGCGGTGGCAGTTGCCGAACTCGCCATAGCGCAGTGGCAGGTCGCGGTAGCTGCGCATGTTCGAGTTGAAGATCAGGATGTGGCCCGGGCAGTTCATGGGCTTCACCGCGTAGTCGCGCTTTTCGGACTCCGTCGTGAACATGTTCTCCTTGAAATTCTCCCAATGTCCGGAGCGCTCCCACAACGAACGATCGAGGAACGCAGGCGCGCACACTTCCTGGTAGCCGTTGTCCTCGTATACACGGCGCATGTACTGCTCGACCTGCTGCCAGATCGACCAGCCCTTGGGATGCCAGAAGACCATGCCCGGGGATTCCTCGGCGAGGTGGAAGAGGTCCAGCGTGCGGCCCAGTTTGCGGTGGTCGCGTTTTTCCGCCTCCTCGATGCGAGTGATGTATGCGTCGAGGTCCTCTTTCTTCGTCCAGGCGGTGCCATAGACCCGCTGCAGCATTTCATTGCGCGAGTCGCCGCGCCAGTACGCGCCGGCGAGCTTCATCAGCTTGAATACCTTGAGGCGCCCGGTCGACGGCACGTGCGGGCCGCGGCACAGGTCGATGAAGCCGCCTTCGCGGTACAGCGAGATCGGTTCGTTCGATGGGATCGACGCGATGAGTTCCGCCTTGTAGTGCTCGCCCATGCCCTCGAAGAATTTCACTGCATCGTCGCGCGGCATTTCCGAGCGCACGACTGGCTCGTCCTTTCGAGCCAGTTCCGTCATTCGGCGCTCGATGGCGACGAGATCCTCGGGCGTGAACGCTCGCTTGTACGAGAAATCGTAGTAGAAGCCGTCCTCGATCACCGGGCCGATCGTGACTTGGGCGTCGGGGAACAGTTCCTTGACCGCGTAGGCAAGCAGGTGCGCAGTCGAGTGCCGGATCACTTCCAGCCCGTCGGCGTCCTTTTCGGTGACGATGGCCAGCTTCGCGTCGTGCGCGATGATGTAGGACGTGTCGACGATCCTGCCGTCGACTTTGCCGGCCAGCGCGGCCTTGGCGAGTCCCGGGCCGATCGCGGCGGCGACGTCCTGCACGGAAACCGGTGCGTCGAATTGACGGACGGCGCCGTCGGGCAGCGTTATCGAAATCATCTTGTGGGCTCCAGAAACAAAAAAGTGCGGTCGCAATGCCGCACTTTTTCGTGGATACGAAATAACAACGGACGTGCGGACGTCAACTCGTCGCAAGATCTCCCGGGCACGTTAGCGGTGTCATAACCATAGTGCGTTGTCCCGCGCTGTCTTTCGTTGTTGGCGAGAATGCCGATGGGCTGCGATTCGCCGGATGCACATCCCGTGCAGGCATTGTACATGGGTGTATCGGGTGGCGGTAGCCAAGGCTGGGCCGAAGCCAGCCCCAGAAGATCCCGGGTGGCGCGCGAGTCCAAAAGGCCCCGCCTGCCCCGGCGAATAACGATTATGATATCGCCGCAAACGCCGGGTCTCGATGTTGATTGCCGGGCCGACGGTGTGCATCGAGCCATCCCACGGAGAACATCATGAAGCTATGCATCGGGCGGCTGTTCGCCGCCGCCGCAGTTGCCGTTCTTGCCCAGGTGGCCATGGCCGCCACCGACAAACCCGAGTGCGTTGCGCCGGCCAAGCCGGGCGGCGGTTTCGACCTCACGTGCAAATTGGCGCAGTCCGGGCTGATGGACGCCAAGCTGATCAATGATCCGATGCGCGTCACCTACATGCCGGGTGGCATCGGCGCCGTCGCCTATAACACCATCATTGCGCAGCGCCCGGCGGAGGGAAACACGATCGTGGCCTTCTCGGGTGGATCGTTGCTCAACCTCGCCTTGGGAAAGTTCGGCAAGTACAACGTGAACGACGTCAAGTGGCTGGCAGCGGTCGGGGCGGACTACGGCATGGTCGCCGTGCGCTCGGATTCGCCGTACAAGTCATTGAATGAACTGGTGGAGGCGCTCAAGAAGGATCCGAGCAAGGTTGTCTTCGGCGCCGGTGGATCAGTGGGCAGCCAGGACTGGACCAAGGCGGCGTTGATTGCCCGTGCGGCGGGTGTCGACCCGAAGAACTTCCGCTTTGTCGCATTCGAGGGTGGCGGCGAGGCATTCACTGCGCTGCTCGGCGGACACGTTCAAGTGGTCTCCGGCGACGCGTCCGAGGCCGCGAGCCAGATCCAGGCAGGCAAGATCCGCGTTCTGGCGATCCTTTCGGATGATCGGCTGCCGGGACAGCTCAACGCCATCCCCACTGCCAAGGAACAGGGCTTCGACGTGACGTGGCCGATCATTCGCGGTTTCTACATGGGGCCGAAAGTCTCCGACGCGGATTACAAATACTGGGTCGACAACTTCAACAAGATGCTCGCGACGAAGGAATTCGCGAAGCTGCGTGAAGCGCGGGGCCTGTTTCCCTACGCCAAGACCGGCGCGGACCTCGACGCCTACATCAAGAAAACCGTACCGGAGTACAAGAAAGTCGCGGTCGATTTCGGCCTGGCGAAGTAACGCCAACGCCATCTTGATCCGGAGGGGGCGGCGCCCCCTCACAACGCGAGGTCCGGCATGAAAAGCGACCGCATTTTCGGGGGAATCTGGTTGCTTGTCGCGATCGCGATGGGCGTCCTGGCGTCGAAATTCGTGGCGCCGTTCGCCTATGAGCCGATTGGTCCGAGCCGGTATCCGATACTGCTGGCGGTGCTCAACGCGTTGTGCGGACTCTGGATGATCCTGCGTCCTGGCCCCGAGCCCGAGTGGCCGGGCATCGCGCTGTGGCGAAAGATCTTCGTCATGTTCGCGACGCTCCTCACCTACGCGCTGCTGTTCCAGGATCTTGGCTTCATGCTGGCGACCGCTCTGTTGACGGTGGCGCTCGGGTTGCTCTATGGCGGCACGCCGAAGAAATGCATCATCGGCGGCGCGCTGATGGGCCCCGGACTCTACGTTTTCTTCGACAAGCTGCTGGACGTCGCGCTGCCTGTCGGCTCGATCTGGGCCTGGGGATAGCGAGCGGACATGGACGCGTTTTCCTACCTCGGTTCGGGCTTCCTGGTCGCGTTGCAGCCGGTCAATCTGCTCGTCGCCGTCATCGGCTGCTTCATCGGCACGGTCGTGGGGATGCTGCCCGGGCTCGGGCCGATCAATGGCGTGGCCATCCTGCTGCCGCTCGCGTTTGCGCTCAAGCTGCCTGCCGAAACGGCGCTGATCCTGCTGGCGGCGGTGTACATCGGCTGTGAATACGGTGGACGGATCTCGTCGATTCTCCTCAATGTTCCGGGAGACGCCGGCGCGATCATGACGGCGATCGACGGCAACCCGATGGCAAAAAAAGGCATGGCCGGCGTGGCACTTTCGATCTCGGCGTGGAGTTCGTTCGTCGGCAGCATTGTCGCGACCATCGGCATCGTGCTGTTCGCCC
Source organism: Betaproteobacteria bacterium (assembly GCA_032123655.1). Lineage (GTDB taxonomy): Bacteria > Pseudomonadota > Gammaproteobacteria > Burkholderiales > Casimicrobiaceae > VBCG01. Next base: position 30,335 of record JAQBEY010000004.1, on the reverse strand, counting down.
CGCTGCTTGCCAAATGGGCGCTCGCGTTCGGCCCGGCGGAGTATTTCGCACTGATCATTTTCGCATTCTGCTGCCTCACCGGCATGGTGGGGGACAAGCCGGTCAAGACCGTGGTCGCGGCGCTGATGGGCCTCGTGCTGGCGACAGTGGGCATTGACGCCAACAGCGGTGTCTACCGCTTCACCTTCGACAGCGTGCACCTCGCCGACGGCATCCAGTTCATCGTGGTTGTGATCGGGCTGTTCAGCGTCAGCGAGTTGCTCCTGATGCTGGAACAGACTCACGCCGGCCGGGCCGCGATCAAGACCACCGGCCGAATGCTGTTCAACCTTCAGGAGATGGGCGCGACCTGGTGGGGCACCTTGCGTTCCGCCGTCATGGGCTTCGTCATCGGAGTGTTGCCGGGGGCCGGCGCGACGATTGCCAGCGCGGTTGCCTACACGATGGAAAAGAAACTCGGCGACAAGGATGGCACGTTCGGCAAGGGCGACATTCGTGGCGTCGCAGCACCGGAGGCGGCGAACAACGCTTCAGCTGCGGGGTCGTTCGTGCCGATGCTCACGCTCGGCGTGCCCGGCTCGGGCACGACGGCGGTGATGATGGGTGCGCTCACGCTCTACAACATCAACCCCGGCCCGCTGCTATTTCAGAACCAGCCCGATCTGGTGTGGGGCCTGATCGCCTCGATGTTCATCGCCAATGTATTGCTGTTGATCATGAACATTCCGATGATCGGCCTGTTTACCAGGATGCTCGCGGTACCCACCTGGCTCCTGGTCCCGGCGATCGCGGCGGTCAGCGTCGTCGGCGTGTATGCCGTTCACAGCACCACGTTCGACCTGGTGCTGATGATCGGCATCGGTATCATCGGCTACGTGTTGCGGAAGATGGATTTCCCGATGTCCCCGCTCATCCTCGGATTCGTGCTGGGTGAGATGATGGAGCAGAACCTGCGGCGGGCGCTGTCCATATCGAATGGCGAACTCGGCATCCTGTTCCAGAGCGGGATATCCATCGGGCTGTGGACGCTCGCCATTGTGATCGTGGCGGGTCCCCGGCTTTATCGACGATTCAGGCGCTGACAGAGCCGCCCGGAATCGTTCGAAAGCGGTTGTCGCCGCGGAGGCGGGGCCGGCTTCAAGCCAGTCCGCGCGGCGGCGAGAGCACTCGGCGCATCCGCTGCCGAATTGACCTCGATTCGCTGGAGCCCGGGGGGATGGACAACGACGCGGACAACAACGAATACAACGTTGTCCCACAAGAAAGAATTGGTAGGCGCGATTGGACTCGAACCAACGACCCCCACCATGTCAAGGTGGTGCTCTAACCAGCTGAGCTACGCGCCTGCAAGCAACAGTCGATTTTAGCCGAAGGCAAGCGGCGCATCAACCGTGAGTTCGATGTCCCTGAACGCGCAGCGAAAAGCCGGGCCTGCCTCCCGGCACCCCGATTCCACCGATTCCACCGATTCCCGGGGCCAACGGCGGCAAGGCGCGCATCGACGCCGTGTCGGAGACCGTTGCTTCGCACCCCGGCGTGGCCGACTCCAAGCGCCTGCCCTATCATCGCTTTGGCGACGGCAAGTACGGCTTTCCCGGTCGGTTCAATGCGCCCGGGGATTTTTCGGCGCCACCGCCCGCGCATCCGGAAAGCCGGCGCCGGAGGATTGCATGGCGGCTGGAACAACGACTACGAAGCAGCGACGAAGTGGAGGATGACATGAATGCAGCAAAGGTCAGGCCCGTGGAACGCGCGCTGGTGACGGGGGCTTCGGCGGGAATCGGCGCCGCGCTGGCAGAGCGCTTCGCCCGTGCCGGGCACGACCTGGTGCTCGTGGCCCGCAGCGCCGGCAAGCTCGACGCCCTCGCGCGGGATCTGTCCAGGCGCCACGGCGTGCGCGCCGTGGCGATCGCCGCGGACCTCGCGCAGGATGGCGAAGCCGGCAGACTCGCGGCGAAATTGAAAAGGCGGCGGCTCGCCATCGACATTCTGGTCAACAATGCGGGCGTCAACCATCAGGGTCATTTCCGCGAAATGGCGCCGATCGCGCATGAAGAAATCATCCGCGTCAACATTGCCGCCGCGACGGCGATGCTCGTGCATTTCATCCCGCCGATGGTGCAGCGGGGCCACGGCCGCGTGTTGAACGTGGCATCCACCTCGGCATTTCTGCCGGTGCCGTTCATGGCGACCTATGCCGCGAGCAAGGCGTATCTGCTGTCGCTGACCGAGTCCCTGAGCGAGGAACTACAGGGCACGGGAGTCACGCTCAGCGCGCTTTGTCCCGGCGTTACTGCGACGCAGATGATGGACACGATCGGCGCCGGGAACCCGCGTTTCGTACGCCTGATCGGGTCCACCGTGTCCAAGGTCGACGACGTCGCCGAGGCTGGCTATGACGCTTGCATGCGGGGGCAGGTGATTCGGGTGCCGGGTGGCGTCAACGTGCTGATGACAGTGGCGGGACGCGCCATGCCCAAGTGGGTCACGCGCAGTTTGATCGGCATCGTCGGCCGGATGTCGAACTGATCCGCAACGGATTCGGACGACGCGAGTCAGGCGAGGCGAGTCAGCCGCTAGTGTCGCCAGCGAACCGACCCGCCTTGACTTCCCCCGCGCGCCGTCTCCCTGATCAGCAGGCGCGGCCAGAAGAACCCCGGCGGCCTGCCGCCGCCGGAGGTCTGCCCAGGACCGCAGCGCCATCCGGCGCAGGTTTGATCCATGTGAAGACGGCCGGCGCGCGATCACGGTTCAATGGGATCAGCCCCCGGCGTCGACTGCTCGCTTGGTCGGCGCGCGGGAGTCGATCGTGTCGACCTGTAGGAGCGGTGATGAAAAAACTCATGCTTGCCGTGGATGGCTCGGCGTGTTCCGTTCGCGCCGCGAAGTTTCTGGTACGCCTGGTTCGGGGCTGGCCGACGTTGGAATTGCACGTGGTCAACGTGCAGCCGCCGATCCTGGCGGGTGAAATTTCCGCCGTGGTCAACATCGAAATGGCAACGAGCATGCACGAGAAGGCAGGGCGCGATGCGCTCAGGAGCGCTCGCCAAGTGCTCGACGAGGCGAAGCTCGGCTGCGTCGAGCACCTGCTGGAAGGCGACCCGGCGCAGGCCATTGCCGAGTTTGCCCGCGATGTGGGTGTCGATGCCATCGTGATGGGAACGCGTGGCCTCGGACTGATCAAGGGGCTGCTGCTCGGTTCGGTTGCGACCAAGGTGCTGCACCTGGTGGATGTTCCGGCAATCCTGGTGAAATGAATCCGTCCCGGGGCGACCACAACCGGAACCGATTGCGGGTGCACCGGGGAGCCATGAATTGACGCCGGCACTGGTCGTCTGGCTTGAATTCGCGCTCTGCGCGGCGCTGATCACCCTGGCCGGCGCGCGCCTGTCGCGCTACGGCGAGGTGATCGCGAGGAAAACGAGCCTCGGCGACGGCGGGGTCGGGCTGGTGCTGCTGGCAAGCGTCACCTCGCTGCCGGAACTGGTGACCGGGGTCGCGTCGGTCACGCTGGCCGATGCGCCGGATATCGCCGTCGGCAACGTGCTGGGCGCCTGCATTTTCAACCTGCTGCTGATCGTGGTCCTGGACTTCCTCCACCGCAGCGAATCGGTCTATACGCGCGCCCGGCAAAGCCACGTGATCAGCGCCGCCTTCGGCCTCATCCTGCTCGGCGTCGTGGCCTCGAATCTGGTCATCGCGGCGACGGGGCCGCCGTTCGCCTTCGGTCACGTCGGGGTCTACACGCCCATCATCGTCGCGCTGTATTTCCTGGCGCTGCGCACGGTGGCGGGTTACGAACGCCGGGAGGCGCGCGTCGGGAGCGAGGTGGTCGCGCGGCAGGCAGCGGACATGCCGCTGCCACGGGCCGTCGCGGGCTTCGTGCTGGCGTCGATCATGATCGTCGTCGCCGGCGCGCTGCTTCCGTTCATCGCTCGGGAGATCGCCCAGGTCATGGATTGGCAGGAGAGCTTTGTCGGCACGGTGTTCGTCGCGCTGGCGACCACGCTTCCGGAAATGGCGGTCACCGTCAGCGCGCTGCGCCTGGGGGCGCTGGACATGGCCATCGGCAACCTGTTCGGCAGCGTGCTGTTCAACGTGCTGGTGCTGGCCGTCGACGACGCGCTGTACCTCAAGGGCCCGCTGCTGGCGCATGCGTCGCCGCTGCACGCGGTCACCGCCGTCTCGGCCATGATCATGATCGGCGCCGCCATCGTCGGCCTGCTCTATCGCGCCGAAACGCGGCTGTTGAAGACCATCGGCTGGGTGAGCCTGTCGCTGGTGGTGATCTACGTGATGAATTTCTTCATGTTGCTCTACGCCGGCCATGGGTGAGGGCGCCGAAGCCCCTCAACACCGGCATGCGCTCGATGCCGCCTCGGTGCTGAAGCGCCTGGGGTGCGACGGGGAGCTCGGCCTGTCCGCTGACGAGGTCGGCAGGCGTCGCGCGGAACACGGAGCCAACACGCTGCCCGAGCCGCCGAAGCGCCCGCTGTTCATGGTGCTCCTGCGGCAGTTCACCAGCCCGCTGATCTACATCCTGTTCGTCGCCGCGGCGCTGGCCGCGGCGCTCGGTCACCCCGGCGACGCGACGGTGATCCTCGCCGTGGTGCTGGTGAACGCGCTCATCGGGACCTATCAGGAAGGCCGTGCGGAACGGTCGATGGATGCGCTGCGCCGGCTGTCCACCCTGCGGGTGAGGGTGCTGCGCGACGGTCAGGAGCAGGAGATCGCGGCGCGTGATCTGGTGCCCGGCGACGTGCTGCTGCTGGCCGCCGGCGATGCCGTCGCCGCCGACGCGCGCCTGATCGAGCAGGAATCGCTGGCGGTGGCCGAGGCGGCGCTGACCGGCGAGTCGGTGCCCGTGGCCAAGGCGCTGGCGGCGCTGCCGGAAGCCACCGCCCTTGCCGACCGGCACAACATGGTCTTCTCGGGCACCTACGTGGCTGCCGGTCGCGCGCGAGCGGTGGTCACCGCGACCGGCGCGAACACCGAGGTCGGCGGCATTGCGCGGATGACCGAGCAGGCGGAGGAACAGAAGACGCCGCTGGAACTGCGCATCGCGCAGTTCGGGCGCTACCTGGTGGCGGCCGCGCTGGTGCTGTTCGTGGTCGTGTTGCTGCTGGGCGTGCTGCGCGGACTGCCGCTCGACGAAGTCCTGATGGTCGCGATCAGTCAGATGGTGTCGATGGTGCCCGAAGGGCTGCCGGTGGCCATGACCATCGCGCTCGCCGTGGGCATGCAGCGGATGGCCGCCAAGGGGGCGATCATCCGCCGCCTCGCCGCGGTGGAGACACTGGGCTCGACCACCGTCATCTGCAGCGACAAGACCGGCACGCTCACCCGCAACGAAATGACCGTCCGTGCGCTGTGGCTCCCCGGCGGCCGGGAAGTCGATGTGGGCGGCGTCGGCTACGCGCCGGAAGGGGTTCTCTCCGAAGGCGGCCAACCGCTCGACCCCGCCGATGAGTCGGTCGTGACCCTGCTGCAGGCTGCGGTGCTGTGCAACGACGCCGACATGCTGCCGCCCGACGAGGAGGGTGCAGCATGGACGGTTCTTGGCGATCCAACCGAGGCTGCGCTGCTGGTCGTCGCGGCAAAGGCAGGCATCGACTGGCGATCGCTGCGCGAGTCGGCCGCGCGCGAGGCCGAACTGCCGTTCGACTCCGATGCCAGGATGATGGCGACCTGTCACTGCAGCGCCGAAGCGCCGCATCGGCTGATCGTCAAGGGCGCGCCGGAGGCGGTGCTGCATCTGTGCACGCTGGACGGCGTTGCCGCCAATGAGGTCGCGCGCAAGGCCGCGGAGGCCATGGCGGCGCGTGCGCTGCGGGTACTCGCAGTGGCGGCGCTGGCCGAGGAGACGCTCGACGCCTCTGCCGGTTTCGAGGGACTCGGCGGCGGCGCGAGGTTGCTGGGCCTGGTCGGGCAGATCGACCCGCCTCGCGAAGAGGTCAAGCAGGCGGTTGCCGAATGCCGCGACGCGGGCATCCGCACGGTGATGGTCACCGGCGACCACAAGCTCACCGGGCTCGCGATCGCGCGGGCACTGGGCATCGCGGGCGATGGCGATCGGGCCGTGGACGGCGGTGAACTGGAGCGCATGAGTGATCGTGAGCTCGGCGCGCAATTGCATTGCATCGCGGTATTCGCGCGCGTGCATCCCGCGCAGAAGCTGCGCATCGTCGAGGCGCTGCAGGCGCGCGGAGAGGTGGTGGCGATGACCGGCGACGGCGTCAACGACGCGCCGGCGCTGGCACGCGCGGACGTCGGCGTCGCCATGGGCATCAGCGGCACCGACGTGGCCAAGAGCGCGGCCCGGATCGTGATCACCGACGATAACTTTTCGACCATCGTCGGCGCGATCGAACAGGGCCGGGTCGTGTACGGCAATCTGAAAAAAGTGATCCTGTACCTGTTCGCCACGTCGATCGACGAAGTGGTGGTGTTGCTGCTGGCGCTCCTGGCCGGCTATCCGCTGCCGCTGGCTGCCGTGCAGATCCTCTGGATCAACATCGTCACCGAAGGCACGCTGACGGTGAACCTGGTGATGGACCCGCCCGACGGAGACGAGATGCGCCGCGCACCCGTCCCGCGCGACGATCGCCTCGTGGGCCGCGACATGCTCGGCAGGATCGCGCTGATGGTCCTGGCCACGGTGACGGTCACCTTTGGCTGGTTCGCATGGCGGCTGGAAACCGGGGTGGCGCTGGACGCAGTGCGCACCGAGACCTTCACGCTGCTGGCGGTGTGCCAGTGGTTCAACGTGCTGAATTGCCAGTCGGCGACGCGCTCGGCGCTGCGCCTGGGCATCCTGCGCAATCGCTGGTTGCTGGGTGGGCTGGTGGCGAGCGCTGCGCTGCAGGCGGCCGTGCTGTACTGGACGCCGCTGGGCGCGATGTTCCACACGGTGCCGATCCCCCCGGCCGACCTGTTGCCGGTGGTCGCGCTCGCCAGCGTGGTGCTGTGGACGGAGGAGGCGCGCAAGCTGATTGCGCGGGCGGCGAGGCGTCGGACGGCGTGAGCCGCATGCCGCCAGGATTGCGACCGATGGCGTTACGCGTATTGATGCAAACGTGCAGCAGTGCCGGCAGTGCGGTTGTCAGAGACGGGTGCCGACGTAGAGCGCAGCCAGCAGCAGCGGCTGGTGCAGCATGTACACGGCGAGACTGTGCCGGCCGAGCCAGGACAATGACCTGGGCAAACGCGCGAACGGGGCAAGGGCGCGAAAGGCCCGGCGGGCCAGCAGGTGCGCCACGGCGATGCCGAGCAGCATGACGCCGGCCCAGGGAAACAGCGGGACGTAGTCGTCGGTGGGGGGCTTCCCGGTCATGAAGCCCACCCAGCCCAGCGTGCGGTCGTCGAACCACGTTGACGTCAGGAAATTTCCGGCCGCGATCACCACCAGGCCGATGGCCAGCGCTGCGCGCGGATGTGCCGCCAGCGGCCGACTCAGCACCAGCGAAATCGCGATCGCGTGCAACACGCCGAACCAGATGAAGCGGTCCGGAAAGGCGACGTAGGAGGCGAAGCTGACCAACGCCGCGCAGCCGGCCACGCGCACGACGTGCAGCCAGAACCGCGCCCGGCCCGCTTCGCTGCGTTGCGCCAGCACCAGGCTCGCGCCCGCAAGCAGCAGAAACATCGACAGAATCAGCGTGCGCGCGTTGAGCCAGAATGGATCGCGGTAGAAGTCCGCCGACGTGAATCCGAACAGGCGCAGGTCGAACGCGAAATGATAGGCGATCATGGCCATGATCGCGACGCCGCGTAATGCGTCGAGCCCGGCAATGCGTCGGGTCGCGGGCGGGGTGGCCAAGGGCAGGGAAGTACCCGCGGTGCGCCCACGCCGCGGCGGCTTCATCGCAGGCGGCCGCGATAGGTGATCCGAACCCTGCCAGCGGCGTCGACGGGTCCGAGCGCCGAGAGCATTGACGCCACGTCGGGCCCGGCGCCGGTGTTGGGAGCGAGCGTGCCGTCGACGGTCAGGACCTTTGCCGCAAGAGCGATTGCGGCGTCGAGCTTCACGTCGCCGCCGCGATTGACGACGCGCCCGGCGAGGCGGACATCCTGCGGCGCGAGCGTGACGTCGATCGTGCCCAGGTCAAGCGTGCGACCGGCAACATGCCCCCGTGCGTTGCGCCAGGTCGCGTCAAGCGAACCTGTGCCCCGCGTGCCGTCGAAAGCGAAGGCCGGTGTGGAGACCACGATCACGCCGCCCAACGCGACGGCGTCGCGCGCCGGCAACGCGGCGGCGAGCGCAATCGCCGGTACTTCAACGGCGAACTGCGACAGCGACACGTCGCTGCCGTCGACCCGAACCATTCCGGCCGGTGTCGTACCCGCAACCGGCGCGATGCTGGCCTCGACCATGCCTCGCGTGATCGCTGCCGCGGAGAGCTGCCAGGCCAGCGGCAACTGCCAGCTGCCGCGCGCGTCGGTGAGCGTGCCACGGCCTGCCCAGACCGTGCCCTGCGCTTCGGCGATGCGCAGATTTCCGTCGGTCAGCGCCGCCAGGCGCCGGTCGACCAGTGTTGCAGGCGCGAACGCTGCGACGGCGCCCATGAGCAGGAGGCCGATGACCAGGAGCAGGGCGGCAGTGCGCATCCGGCTCAGCGCGACAACGTCAATTCGGCGCGCACCATGCCTGGCTCGACCCGCCCGGTCAGCGTCACCGCGACCGCACGCAGCGCGTCGTTGCGCGCCAGCACATCGAGGACGCCGACCAGATCGTCAAAGCGGATCGCGGGAAAGCTCAGACGTGCGTCGCCGTCCTGCATGTCGAGCGCACCGAGCGCGGCGCGCAGCTTGCGCTCGGCCAGCACGCGCTCCACCGCGCTGCGCAGGTCGCTGCCTTTGGGATTGGACGGCGTGCGTTCGAGCGCGACGATTGCTTCGGCCTGTTCGCGCGCGGTAGCCAGGATCGCCTGGGCACGCGGCACGTCCCGCGTCAGGCGCGTGATGTCCGCGTTCAGCGGCAGCCACAGCCAGGCCCATCCGGCCGCGATCGCGACGACCAGCGCGGCCGCGACGACCATGCGCCGCTCGCGCGTGGTCGCCCGGTCCCAGGCGGCGGACAGAGCGGGGGAAAGTCGATGCAGGCTGAGCGCCATTACGGGACCGTCATCCCGGGTGCGGGGGTGACCCGCATGCGCAGCCCGCCGGCGGTGGCCACCTGCAGCGTCGCCAGGCCGGCGCCGGACATCTTCCGGTCGAGCGTGGCCTGCACGGCGGGGTCGAGCTTGGCGAAATCGAAAGTCCAGTGCTCTGGCGCATAGGCGGCGTTGCGCAATACGCCGGCCGGAAGCGCGCCAAGCGCCGGAGCGGCGCGAGCCAGCAGCGGCAGCGCGTCGCCGGGTGCCGATAGTCCGGCGCGATGCCGCGCGCCGACGTAGCGCTTGGCGAGACCCGCGGCTGCGGCTGCGGAGTCCGCGGCAGCGACACCCGACTGCGTTGCCGTGGCGACAGTCGCGCGCTCGGCGCGCCAGAGATCGAGCTGCAGGAGCGTCCAGTGGGTCACGGTCGCGCCGACCTGCAGCACCAGTGCGGCGCCCAGGAGTGCCGCCGCGATGCGCCACCCGCGCCCATCGCGCGCCGGCGCTGCGTCGCCAACGGATTGTTCGTCTTCCATGGCGAGATCGGGTGCGTCGGCGATCCGCGCGCCCGCATCGTCCCAGCGCCACGCCGGGATGCGGATTACGCGTACGCCGCATTGCGCGGCCCACGCGGCCAGACGCGCGTCGTCGACCGCAAACGCAGCGGCGATTGTTGCCGGCGCCTGATCGTTGCGCCTGGCCTGTGCCAGGGCCAGCGTCAGTTCCTCGGGCAGCTTGCCGCCGGTATCGGCCGGGCCGGCCGCAAATGCGCTGCCATCGGGCCTGCGCACGAAACTGCCGCCACCGGCCGAAGCGAGCCAATGCCATTGCCCGGCCTGGGGCACCGGCGCCAGCGAGGGCTCGGCGAACACCCGCGCGAAACCGGACCGCAGCGATGCCACCAGCGCGCGGGCGATGACGATTACCTGAACGCCACCCCGGGCATCGCGGGCCGAGACCGTGAGGTGCTGGGCGTGCGCGGGTCCGGCGAGCTGGTCCTCGAGCGCGTAGGTGGCGGCGGCGGCAATCCGGTCGGCCGGCATCGGCGGCAGTGCAAGATTCACGATGCGCACGGTGGCCGCGGCGCAGACCGCCTCGCGGCGCGCGGCTTCGGGCCAGGAACCGGGCGCACCGCGACCACGTTTCACCACGCGCTCCTGGGCGTCGAACAGCGTCCACGCGAACTCGTCCGCCGGGGACGGCGGTGCAGTCAGGACGACGCGCAGAGTGGACATCGGTGGGTGCAGGCAATGCAAGCGTGATGCGCCGTAGTGTAACCGGCGGCCCTCATTCGAGTGTCTGCCAGACGACCGCGGGCCAGCGACCGCCTTCGCGCCGAAGGAGGGCGCGGGCCTGTGCCACCGCCTCGCCCTGCCGGGAACGCACGCTGACCAGAAAGAAGTGACTGGTCACCGTGAACGACGACTGATCGGGCAGCGCAATGCCGCGTGGCAGTCGCGACGCGAAATCAGCGACCGTTGCATAGGGCTTGCTCGCGCGCTCGGCGATCACGGTCGCCAGCGCTTCGCCGACCAAACCGGGAATCGCCAGGCTCAGCACCTCGGGCGGTGCGGTATTCAGATTGAGCGCAGTGGGTGGCGGCAGTGCGGTTACGAAGCCGGCGAGGTCGGCGACCTGCGCCGACGAAAAGCCACGTACGTCGCCGAGTTCCGCGGCGCGCAGCATCGGCGCGTTGGCGGCGAGCGCGGGCGTAGCCAGCGCCGCATAGGCGGCGTCTTCCGCGCCGCCTGGACGCGCGAGCGTGTCCGCGTCGATCCAGTCGGCAACGGCGTCGAGCGCCCCCGCCGGGATGTCCTGGGTGGCGAGCAGGCGCGCCAGACGCGCGCGTTCCACACCGGCCCGCGCCGTGGTGAGCCCGAGATTGTTCAGGTTGAAGCGGCCCTGCATGTCTTCGATGCGCCCCTCGATCACTCCGTTGGCGATTGGCGTAGGTGGCAGCGGCAGAGCCCATATTTCACCCAGGTGATCGAGCGTGCCCGCGGCCGCGTCGTTGCGCAGGATTTGTCGCGCCCACTGCACGCCGGCCAGCGCCAGCGACTGCGCCTGCACCTGGTCACCACGATTGCCGACATCGGTGAGCCAGCGTTGCTGCTCTGCCGCCAACGCCACCACCACAGCCGCGACCAGCGCGGCGATGAGCATGGCCAGGACCAGCGCCGCACCGCGCCCACGCCTGATCATCGCAGCGTGAACCATCGGTCGATGCGCGCGCCGTCGGCGAGGGTCAGGGTCAGTCGGGCGGCTCGCGGCAGGTCTCCTTCGCCGAGCAACGGCCATTGGTCGCGCCACCGCCCTTCGCGCGTCAGATACTCGAGCCTGAACCCCGCGACGTCGGTGAGCAGCGGATAGACCGTCGGTCCCGCGTTCGCCGGATGATCGAGACGCGACCAATAGGCGATTTCGATCGTGCCTTCGCGCAATCGATAGCCCACGCGCTGCCCGGCCGGCAGCGGCTCGTCGTTGAATTCGGAACCGGCGCGGGTGAATACCAGCGCACTCTGCCCGGTGGGGCCGACCGTCGCCAGCCACGCCGGTTCCTGCGCTTCGCCGGTTCGCACGCTGCGCGGAAGCGCCTGGCGGATGTCGGCTTCAAAACGGGTGAAAAGCGCCTCGAGCGCGCGCCAGCGACCGGCTTCGGCGGAAAGCCGCGCCTCGCCGTCGGTCAGCGTCGCCGTCCCCCGATAGGCGAGCACGGCGACCACGCCGAAGATCGCCAGGGCCAGCAGCGCCTCGACCAGCGTAAAGCCGCGCGCCGGTGTCGCGGGAATGCGGGTCATCGCGTCGGCTCCGGGCTGCCGAGAAAGCCGACGATGCGGGCCAGCACATAGTCGGGTGCCGTCGGTTCCGCGACGGTGATTTCGATTCGGCGGAAAGTCGGATTGGGCGTGGTCCCGACGGTGGTCGTCCAGCGGAATTCGGCCCCGGCCTGAGTGGCGGTGCCCGAGTCGCCGCCCAGCGGCGGCCAGGGGTTGGCGATCTGCGCGCTGGCGAGACGGTTCTGCGCCACCCACGTTGCCAGCGTGCGTGCCTTCAAGGTCGACGCCGTCTGGGTCGACTGGGCCAGCGCGCGCATGCCCGCGGCGAGAGCGACCGCGACGATCGCCAGCGCCACCAGGATTTCAACCAGCGTGAAGCCGCGGGATCGATTCACGGCGTTGCGGTGACGGTCATGACGACACGATTCAGCGGATCCATCGCCAGGACGATTCGCGAGCGTTCCCCGGTGAGCGCGAATGCGAAGGGATCGTTGCGGCCGGTCGCGCGCAGCGGCACGATCGCATCTGCCGCCAGTGGCGCACCGGCGTAGGTAAGCGCCGCCAGCGTCGCTGGCGGAAGCAGGACCCGCGGCTGCAGCACTTCGTCGTCGGTGATGGGCAGCCACCGTCTGCCGGAACGCTCGCGGCGCCAGAACCGCCAGCCGTTGCCGTCGGCGGATACGCCCAGCGTTTCCGCGCCAAGTGCGGCCCGTGCTGCCGCGTGTTCTATGGCCGCCGCGAACCGCCGCGCATCGCGCTCGGCGCTGCGGTTGCCGTCGCCGTCGAAGGCCAGCGTGGCGAGACCCGCGGCGATGGCCAGGATCACCAGCACGACCAGCACCTCGAGCAGCGTGAATCCGGCGCCGCGCGGCGCGCGATGAGCCCTGCCGTGTCGCCCTAGAGATCCCACGAGCCGATATCGGCGTCGATCCCGGTTCCGCCCTGCTGGCCGTCGGCGCCGAAGCTGAATACCTCGATGTCGTTGCGCACGCCCGGGTTGACATAGACGTAGGGCCGGCCCCATGGGTCTTTGGGAAGTCGCTCCAGATAGCCACCGTTCTTCCAGTTCGGCGGTATCGGTGCTGCCTCCGGCTTTGCCGTGAGCGCGGTCAGCCCCTGCTCGGCAGATGGATAGCGTTGGTTGTCGAGCCGGTAGAGTTTCAGCGCCTGCATGATCGTGGCGATATCGGCCTTGGCCGCAATCGCTCTTGCCTCGTCCGGACGTTCGATGACCCGGGGGACGATCAGCGCCGCCAACACGCCCAGAATCACGATCACTACCATGATTTCGATCAGCGTGAAGCCAGCGGACCGGCTCGGGGCGGGAAGGGGGGGCGCGAGCGGTTGTTTGGGCATCAGCCGATTATAATGCGGCGTTTCCCCAGATCCTCATCCGCGCCGGCGTTGCGGTGCCACGCCGCTTCATGACCGTTCTCATGCCGCGCCCCCGAATCCTGCTGTGGAGCCTTCTGCTCGCGATTGCCGTAGTCGGCGCGGCGACGGCACTGGCGTGGGTGGCCATGACGCGAATGCTGCCGCTGCCGCGCGTGCCCTATGCCTTCGAGGTTCGATCCGGCGCCTCGCTTGGTGCTGTCGCGCGCGAGCTGGCGCGCGACGGCGTTCTGGCCTCGCCGGTGCCGCTGATCGCGCTGGCGCGAGCGCGCGGTGTTGACCGCGCGATCAAGGCGGGCAGCTACGAACTCGAGGCCGGCGTGACGCTGCCGCGGCTGCTCGCCCAGTTGACGCAAGGTGACGTCACCCAGAGTTCGCTCACCATTGTCGAGGGTACGACCTTTGCGGGCCTCAAGCGCTTGCTACAGGCGAACGCCAAGCTTCGCAATACCGTTCTCGACCTCCCGGACGCCGAGTTGATGACGCGACTCGGTGCTCCGGAACATGCGCCCGAGGGATGGTTTTTTCCCGACACGTATTTTTTCGCTGCGGGAAGCACCGACTTGGCCTTGCTTGCCCGCGCGCACCGGGCGCTTGAGGGCCGCCTGGCGGCCGCCTGGCAGGCACGCGATCCGGGTCTGCCCTTTGCGACGCCCTACGAGGCACTCATCCTTGCCTCGATCGTCGAGAAGGAGACCGGGCGCGCCGTGGACCGGCCGCTGATCGCTTCGGCATTGATCAATCGGCTGCGCCGCGGCATGCGCCTGCAGACCGACCCGACGGTCATCTACGGCATGGGCGAGCGTTTCGATGGCAATCTGCGTCGCCGCGATCTCGACAACGACACACCGTGGAACACCTACACGCGCGATGGCTTGCCGCCGACGCCGATCGCGTTGCCGTCACAGGCGTCGCTTGACGCTGTGTTCAATCCACCGGCCACCGGCTATCTGTACTTCGTGGCGAGAGGCGACGGCAGCTCGCAGTTCTCGACCAATCTCGCCGACCATAACCGCGCCGTGGCAAAATTCCAGAAGAGCGGCCGGTGATGGGTCCGGTGCGCGGGACCCCGAAAGCGAGCACGCCTCCGTGACCATGCGCGGCCGTTTCATCACACTCGAAGGCATCGACGGCGCCGGCAAGAGCACGCATGTGGCCTGGCTGGCCAGCGCGATCGGTGAACTCGGCCATCGCGTGATCACCACCCGCGAACCCGGCGGCACGGCAATTGGCGAAGAGCTGCGTGCGCTGTTGCTGACCGCGCCGATGACTCACGAATCAGAAACGCTGTTGATGTTCGCGGCCCGGCGCGAGCACGTCGTGCAGGTGATCGCGCCGGCGCTGGCGCGTGGTGATTGGGTGGTGTGCGACCGTTTCACCGACGCGACTTATGCGTACCAGGGTGGTGGACACGGCGTACCCCGCGACTACATTGCCGAAATCGAGCGCTTCGTGCATGACCGGTGCCGGCCGGACCTGACGCTGCTCTTCGATGTCCCACTGGCGGTCTCGCGCGACCGCTTGGAGCGGGCGCAGGCGACCGGGCGCGCGCTCGACAAATTCGAGCGCGAACGCAGCGATTTCTTCGAGCGCGTCCGCGATGTCTACCTCGATCGTGCTGCGGCAGACCCGGCCCGGTTTCGCGTCATCGACTCGACGCAGCCGCTCGACGCCGTCCGCGACACGCTGCGAATGATTCTGGCGGCGCTGACATGACCGACGATACGGCAATCGCGGAGCCCTCCGCCATCTGGCCGGCGTTGCTGCCGTGGCAGACGCGCGGTGCGCTGGAGGCGCTGGCGGCGCGCGCCTCCTGGCCACACGCTCTGCTCCTCGAGGGGCAGCGAGGCATTGGCAAGCGTACGCTGGCGCTCAATTTTGCGCGGGCGCTGCTGTGCGAGTCGCCGGATTCAGGCGGCGGTGCCTGTGGCGACTGCGCCAGTTGCGGCTACATCGTGGCCGGTCAGCATCCGGACTTCCAGCTGGTGGAACCGGTGGAATTCGACGACGAGGGGCAGGCGAAGGCGCTTGACGCGATACCGGTCGACCGCATCCGCGCGCTGATTGCATGGTCATTGCTGACCGCGCACCGGGGGCGGGCCAAGGTGGCGGTGATCGTTCCCGCCGAATCGATGAACGCGGCGGCGGCGAATGCTTTGCTGAAGACGCTGGAGGAACCGCGGCCGGACACCTACCTGATCCTGGTCGCGCATTTCGCGGGCCGGATGCCGGCAACCTTGCGCAGCCGTTGCCGGCGCTTTCCCGCGCCACGGGTCGAACGGTCGAGCGCGCTGGCTTGGCTGGGCGCGCAAGGCGTGGCGGAGGCCGACGCGGCGTGCGTGCTGGCGCAGGCGGCGGGAGCGCCTTTCGTGGCGCTCGCGCTGGCCGATCCGGCTTGGCAACAGGAGCGCGCACTATGGCTACGGGCATTCGCACGGCCGCGCGGACTCTCGCCGGTGACATTGGCCGCCCGGGTCGAGGTGGCAGGCAAGGATGGGCGCCGCGAACGGCTGGCGCTTGGCCTCGACTGGTTGCTGGCGTGGACCGCCGACCTGGGCCGGGTGGCAGCCGGTGGTGCGCCGGTGCGCAATCCCGATTTCGCCCCGGCGCTGGCCGCGTTGGCGCCGGCGGTGGCGCCGATACCGCTGTTTCGCTATCATCAGTCGTTGCTGCGGCAACGGGCGCTCCTCGCCCACCCGCTGCAACCGCGCCTCGTCGCCGAAGCGCTGCTGATCGACTACCGGAATCTGTTTCGCTGACCATGGTCGAACGCAAAGTCTCGCCCGCACCGCCGTCCGCCGCTGCCGCCCGGCCGGGCGTGCTATCGCTGAACATCCGCGAAAAAGCTGCGCTTTACGCGGCCTACATGCCGTTCCTGAAGGGCGGCGGCATTTTCATTCCGACCGCCCGCCAGTACGCACTCGGGGAGGAAGTGTTCATGTTGTTGTCGCTGATGGACGATCCCAACCGTCTCGCCGTACAGGGCAAGGTCGTCTGGCTGACGCCGGAGGGCGTCCAGGGCAATCGCACGCAGGGTATCGGCGTCCAGTTCACGCTGGACGATACCGGCGCCGCAGCGCGTGCGACAATCGAGAGAATCCTGGGCGAGACGCTCGCCTCGACGCGGCCCACGCATACGATGTAGCGGCAACAGCCAGGGCTCGCCCCCCGCAGAGTCGGGACTGCATTCGCGTCATCCGTTCGCCGGCCCAAGTGCCGCACATCTCGCCATGTACGTTGATTCGCACTGCCATCTTGATTTTCCGGAGCTCAACTCCGAATTGCCTGCACTGCTGGCGGCAATGCAGGAAAACGCCGTGACGCATGCATTGTGCATCGGTGTCGACCTGCCGGCGTGGCCGAACGTCGTCGCGCTCGCCCGTGACCACGCGAATCTCTACGCGACGGTCGGTGTGCACCCCGATTACATCGACACGCCGGAGCCGTCGGTGGCGGAACTCGTCGAGCGCTCCCGCACGCCGAAGGTGGTCGCGATCGGCGAGACCGGTCTGGACTATTTTCGTCTGGAAGGGGACCTGGAGTGGCAGCGCGACCGTTTTCGCCGCCACATCCGCGCCGCGCGGGAAACGGGCAAGCCTCTCGTCATCCATACACGCAGCGCCGCGGACGACACACTGGCGATCATGCGCGAGGAGCGTGCGCATGAAATTGGCGGCGTCATGCACTGCTTCACCGAGACCTGGGCATTCGCCGAGCAGGCGCTCGATCTCGATTTCCACATCTCGTTCTCGGGCATCGTCACGTTCCGCAATGCGGTCGAACTGAAGGACGTTGCCCGCCGGGTGCCGCTTAACCGGATGCTGATCGAAACCGACAGCCCTTACCTGGCGCCCGTGCCGTTTCGCGGCAAGCGCAATCAGCCCGCGTGGGTGCGCCATGTCGGTGAGGAAATTGCGCGACTGCGCGGAATCCCCGCCGAGTCGATCGCTGCCGCCACATCCGCCAATTTTTTTCAACTCTTCTCGATCGATGCCCATGACCTCCCTGTCGCAGCCTGATCGCCGTTCCCTGCGCGCCGGCCTTGCCGCCGCGTTCGCCCTGTTCCTTCTGGTCGCCATGCCCGTCGGCGCCCAGCCTGCCGAAGACTTCATCATCGCGGTCGCCAATGACCGGGTAGGAGAGGTCAGGGATTTCCTTGCCAAGGGCATGGATCCGAACACCAGGAATGCAGACGGTGAACCGGCGCTGGTCATCGCCGCACGGGGTGCCAACGCCGGTACCATCGACGCGCTGCTCGCCGCGCGCGCCGATGTCAACGCCAGGAGCAATTTCGGCGACACCGCGATCATGATGGCCGCGCTCAACGGGCACCTCGAGTTGGTGAAGAGGCTGCGCGGACTCGGCGCGCAGATCGACGAGGCCGGGTGGACGCCGCTTATCTACGCGGCGACGGGTGGGCATGTCGCCGTGGTCAACTACCTTCTGGCCGAAGGCGCGAACATCAACGCTGTGTCGCCCAATGGGACATCGGCGCTGATGATGGCCATACGCGAGGGTCGGGGGCCGACGGTCACCCTGCTGGTCGCGCGCGGCGCGGATGTCAATCACCGCAACGAAAACGGCGCGACGCCGCTGGCCTGGGCAGTCCGTGGCAATGAGAAGGCGATGGTGGCGGAACTGCGCGGTCGCGGCGCCAAGGAATGAAACCGCCGTCTCGGCGCTTTTGCCATCGCCGCGGCGCCGCGCCGATGCCTGGCCGGTAGCCGACGGTATCGCGTCAGAGCGCGGGTGCGCGCTCGTCCGCCGGCAATTCTCCGCCAACGGGTCCGGCCATCGCCGGTGAGATCACGCTGGGTATCAGCGACGGCAGCACGCCGACCAGGCGCCGCGCGCCATTGAAATGCCGGCGCCAATACGATTTGGACAGCTCGGCGATCTCGACCTCTCTGCCGCGGGAAGGGGCGTGAATGAATCGATCGTCACCCAGATAGATGCCGACATGCGAGAACTGAAAGCGCCGCGTGTTGAAGAACACAAGATCTCCTGCCTGCAGCTCCTTGGCGGAGACTCTGGCACCCAGCCGGCTCATTTCCCTTGAGGTTCGCGGCAACGTGAAGCCGGTGACCTCCTGAAACACATGGCGGACCAGTCCGCTGCAGTCGAGGCCGGATTCGGGCGTATTGCCGCCGTAGCGATACTCGACGCCGATCAGCCCGAGCGCATGGACGGCGACATCCTGCGCGCCGCTCCAGATCTTGCCTGCGGTTTGCACGGTAGTCGCGGCGATCATGTAGGGCGCGGCGTCCGCCGCCGATTGCGCCCGCGCGGGCCAGCACGCGGCGAGGGCGCAGACAGCGGCGAGCGACGCCGCCAGGTGGCGGGTTCGGGCAGAGATCCGGAGCATCCCGCAATTATCGCCAATATCGCGGCGCGCAGCAAAGTGCCGCGGCCGCCGGATCAGTCGCGCCCGCCTCCTGGTCCGGCGCGCGGCCGAACTGGTGGTCGCTTCTGGGCAGCTGCCCGGAGACGGCGCGCCGCCTTGGCATCGACCCGCAGCGGTCGCGTGATCTCAACCCGGTCACCGTCGACCAAAGGGGTATCCGGGCCGGCCCGTTGACCAAAGATCGCGAAGGCGATTGGCACCGGCTCGGGCGCGTTGCCTGCGACGAGTCCGCTTGCCATGACGGCGTCGGCGATGGTCGCCCCCGCGTCCAGCTCAAGCGCGACCAGAGTCTCGACGCCTGGTGCCGCAAAGACGACTGTGACCGCGAGACGCGTCGTCACGGGCCCGGCCCCGGCCCATGGACTTGTTCGGCGCGTCGCACAAAGGCGTCGACGAAGGTGTTGGCGATATGCGAAAACACCCGGCCGACGATGCTTTCCAGGACGTGCGTCGTGAATTCGTAGGCCAGCGTGAACTCGACTTTGCAGGCATCGGGAGACAGCGCGCGGAAATTCCATTCGCCGTGGAGATGCCGGAACGGGCCGTCGTTGAGCGTGACCACGATCGACTCCGTGGGCAGGTTGACGTTATCGGTCGTGAAATGTGCCCGCACACCGTGGTAGTCGATGTCGACGCGCGCGGTCTTGCCATCGTCGCGCTGGTCGAGAACCCGGGCGCCGCTGCACCATGGCAGGAATTCCGGGTAGTGGTCGACGTCGTCGACAAGCGCGAACATTCGCGCCGCGCTGTGCGGGACCAGAACCGATTTCACGACGCGTTGCATGGGTCGTCAGCGCCCGATCGAAGGTGGGTTGCTAGAATGCAGCGGAGCGCGCCATCGGTTGCGCAGGGATGGACCAGGCATGAGCATCGTCGAGAACCGAAAGGCGTTCCACGACTATTTTATAGAGGAACGGCTGGAAGCCGGGCTGGCGCTCGAAGGCTGGGAGGTCAAGGCGATCCGGGCTGGCCGCGGGCATCTGAAGGAGGCCTATGTGGTCATCAAGAACGGCGAGATCGTGCTCGTCGGCGCGCACATCACTCCGCTCGTCTCGGCTTCGACGCATGTGCATGCCGATCCGACCCGCACGCGCAAGCTGCTGATGCATCGCGAGGAGATCAATCGGCTGGTCGGCCGCGTCGAGCGCGCCGGGTACACGCTGACGCCGCTCAACCTGCATTACAAGGGCGGGCGCATCAAGCTGGACATCGGACTGGCCAAGGGCAAGAAACAGCACGACAAGCGCGAGGCGATCCGCGAACGCGAATGGGGTCGGGAGCAGCAGCGCCTGTTGCGTGGCCGGAACAAGATCTGAGCGCGGCCCGCCGTTACTGCCTTCGGCCGGCCAGCGATCGGGCGGCCGCGTTGCCGCTGCGGACCGCCGCCTCGAGCGTGGCGGGAAACTCGGTGTTCGTGTAGTCGCCGGCCAGTACGACGCCAGGGGCGATGTCCAGCGAGGCGGGGTGGGCGCGGCGCGGCGTGCAGGCGTAGGTTGCGCGTTTTTCCGTGATCGACTGCGACCACGCGAGCGGCGGCAGCGCGGGTTGTAGTCGCCGCAACTGCGCGTCGACCGCACTGGCCAATGCTTCCGGTGCGAGCTTCGTGTGCGGTCCACCGGCGCTTACGATTGCGGACAGAAGGGCCCCGAGCGGCGGGCGTCCAGGGACGACCGAGGCGCTGGCGAGAATATCGGGCCGGTCGACCAGCCATTGCCCCGGTGCGTCGTCGAGGCGGACCAGCGGCGCGGGCAGGTGGACCGGTGTCGCGTAGCCGAGCCAGACCGTGGCGATCGGCTCGTAGCGCAGCGAATCGATCAGACCGAGCGCCGAGTCGATCGACGGGTTCTGCGCCAGCGCCTCGGGCGCGAAGGCATCGCGCAGCTGGTGTGGACCGACGGCCAGGACGACGGCGGCCACCGGCACCGCGCGATCTCGAACGGCCAGCGTCACGCCGTCGCGTCCAGTGCGCAGAATCCGCGTCCTCGCGCCGCAGTGCAGGGCGCCGCCGCGCGCCATCATGTACTGTGCCGCGGCTTCCGGAACCAGCGCCGATAGATCGGTCGTCGGCAGCATGAAATCGCTGGCGCCGGCGGGACCGGCAAACGCGGCGCGCAACACATTGGCGTAGGTTTGCGCGCACGCCGAGGCTGCCGGCGTATTGAGTGCAGCAAGACATAGCGGCTCCCAAAGGAGACGTGCGACGCGACGCGGCAAGGCGTCCAGCATCTTCGCCACGGTCTCGCCCGAAGGCCGCGCAAAGTCCGCTCGTTCGAGGTTGCGGAACCACGCAAGATTGGCGAGGCGCTCCCGCCAGGAGAATCCGCGTGCGGTGAGCAGCCCGAGGAGCAGCCCGAGGCGACCCGGCGCATTGCGCCCGACCAGGGTCAGCGCATCGGCACCGTCTTCGCCGAATGGAATGATCGCGAGCGGCCGGCGCAGCACCAGCCGCTTCGCGGAATCCGCACCGCACACACGGTCGACGAGCGCCAGCGTTTCGCTGTAGGCGCCCAGCAGCAGGTGTTGGCCATTGTCGAGCGGCAGGCCGTCGCGTTCGACGCGTCGCGCCCGGCCACCGGGTACCGCAGCGGTGTCGAACAGCGCCACCTCGATGCCGGCGTCGGCCAGTGCAACGGCTGCCGCGCAACCGGCCCAGCCGGCGCCGATCACCGCGACCGGGGCCCTCGTCTTCACGTCCGCCGCGACGTTCTCCAGGCGATCCATAGCTTGCGCAGCGGTGTCAGCGAGGTGCGTCGGTCGAGCACGCGATAGCCATCGCGCGCGATTTCGGCGAGCAGCGTCCGGTAAATCGCCGCCATGACGAGCCCGGCGCGTTGTGATTCTTGATCCACTTCGGAAAGCTGGTCCAGCGCCTTTGCGTACCAGGATTGCGCTCGTTCGACCTCGAAGGCCATCAACGCCGCGAAGTTGTTTGAATATTCGCCGCGTGCAAGCGCACCCGGCGCGACGTCGAAACGGGCGAGATCCTCCTGCGGCAGGTAGATGCGGCCCCGGCGCGCGTCTTCGCCGACATCGCGGCAGATGTTGGTCAGCTGGAACGCGATTCCGAGGTCGCGAGCGTAGCCCCGCGTCGACGCCTCGGCATAGCCGAATATTTCCGCTGACATGAGTCCGACCACGCCAGCCACGCGGTGGCAGTACAGCTCCAACGCCGCGAAGTCGAGGCAGCGCGACTGCTCCAGGTCCATCGCCATGCCGTCGATGATGGTCTGGAAGCGCGCCTCGGGAAGTGCGAAACGTTGCACGACGGGCACGAGTGCCTGCGCCACCGGGTGCTGCGGCGTGCCCGAAAATATCGCGCGGACCTCCTGCCGCCACCAGGCGAGCTTGGTCCGGGCGACCGCCGGATCGGAAACCTCGTCCACGACGTCGTCCACCTCCCGGCAGAACGCGTACAGAGCGGTGATCGCGCGCCGGCGTTCCGGCGCCAGGAACAGAAAGCTGTAGTAAAAGCTCGAGCCGCTTTGCGCGGTCTTTTGTTGGCAGTATTCGTCGGGTGTCATGCCGGGGGAGTGTTGACCGCCGCCGATCGACCGGAACGGCGCAGCAGCAACGCATGGTACGCGACAGCAATCCAGTCGCGGCTGCGCAGTATCGGGCGACGGTTGAATACGTCGCCACCGGCCAGGTCGATGCGGCTGAGAATGCGTTGACCGCCGGCGATCACGCCGGCGAGTTCCAGTCCCAGGCGCAGCGGCAAACGGGCGGCAAGCGGGCGGCCGGCGTCGAGCAGCGCCCGGGCGCGGGCGACCTCGAAGGCGAGCAGCGCCCGCCAATTCGCGTCACAGTAGCGCTGCGCGATTTGAGTCTCGGTGACGCCAAAGCGGGCCAGGTCCTCCTGCGGCAGGTAAACGCGACCGAGCCCCCAGTCGATCGCGACGTCCTGCCAGAAATTGGCAAGTTGCAACCCGGTGCAGACCGCATCGCTCGCGGCCAGGTCGGCAGGCGTTTGCACGCCGTAGAGTCCCAGGAGCAGTCGGCCCACCGGATTGGCCGAGCGTTGACAATAGTCGAGCAGGTCGGCGTAGGTGGCGTAGCGGACGACCTGGACATCCTGGCGAAACGCGGACACCAGATCGTGCAGCGGCGCCATCGGCAGTCCGTACGCGCGCACGGCAGCGGCCAGCGCCGGGAACGGCTCCGCCGGTGGCGTCTCGCCCCGCGCAATCGCCGCCAGCGCTTCGTCATAGGCGTTCAGCGCGGCGAGGCGCGCCGCGGGCGATGCGTTGCCTTCGTCGGCGAGGTCGTCGGCCGCTCGGGCGAACCGATAGAGGGCCACGACCGCCGGGCGCAGGCGCGCCGGAACCAGCACCGAGGCAACCGGAAAATTCTCGTAATGGCCGACGGACACGCGAGCGGTCAGGAAGCAGGCAGAAAATACAAGGTATCGGAGCGCGTCCCGGTCGGGAATGCGGACCGGGCAAGCGCGTTCTCGTTGGCGGCAAGGGCCTCGATCCGATATACTAACCCGTTCGGCGAAAGCGGCTCTCCCCTCGCCCCGAAGCTTCGCATTGCGAAAGTGGCGGAATTGGTAGACGCACCAGCCTTAGGAGCTGGCGGGGTAGCCCGTGGGGGTTCGAGTCCCCCCTTTCGCACCATCCATTCACAGCGGTCAGCAAGCATAGAAAGAGCGCATGTCTAGCACCTTGGAAACATTGAGCCCGCTCGAGCGCCGACTCTCGGTAGCCGTGCCGTTGCAGTCGATCGACGGTGAAATCGCGAAACGACTCGCCAAACTCGCCAAAACCGTAAAGCTGCCGGGTTTCCGGCCGGGCAAGGTGCCAATGCGCATGGTTGCCCAGCAATACGGTCCGCAGGTGCGCTCGGATGTCATTTCCGACGCCGTCCAGACCAGCTTCAACGATGCGGTGCGCGAGCAGAACCTGAAGGTTGCCGGTTACCCGCGGATCGAGCCGGCGAACGGCGCAGACGCGTCGGCGGACCAACTTGAGTTTTCGGCCGTTTTCGAGGTTTATCCCGAGGTGACGGTCGGCGATGTCGCCGCGATTTCGCTGGAGCGACCGCTGGTCGAGGTGACCGCAGCGGATGTCGAACGCACCCTCGGCGTGCTTCGTCATCAGCGCGCCGTGTTCGAGCCTTCGACGCGACCCGCGACCAAGGACGACCGGGTAGTCGTCGACTTCACCGGGACGATCGAAGGCGCCGAATTCCCGGGGGGGCAGGCCAAGGATTTTGCGATCACCGTGGGTGAGGGCCGGATGTTGCCCGAATTCGATGCGGCGCTGGAGGGGGTGATCGCGGGGGACAGCCGGAAGTTTCCGCTGACCTTTCCCGCCGAGTACCACGGCAAGGATGTGGCAGGCAAGACCGCGGAATTCACGCTTTTGGTGAAGCAGGTCACCACGCCCAGTATCCCACCGCTCGACGATGCCTTCGCCAAGGAGTTTGGCATCAAGTCTGGCCGCGTCGACGACCTGCGTGCGGAAGTCGAATCGAACCTGAAGCTCGAGCTCAAGCGCAAGATCGAGTCGGTGCTCAAGGAACAGGCGATGAAGGGTCTGCGCGCGCAGACACAGTTCACGCTGCCGAAGTCGCTGGTCGAAATCGAGGCCGTGCAGCTGGCGCGCGGCATGGTGGCCAATCTGCAGCGGCAGGGAATGAAGCCCGAGGACATGAAGCTGACGCCGGAAATGTTCAGGCCTCAGGCTGAAGAGCGGGTCGCGCTGGGTCTCATCCTCGGGGAAATCGTCCGCAGCCAGAACCTGCAGGCCAAGCCGGAGCAGGTGAAGGCGATGGTCCAGGAGATTGCGCAGACCTACGAGCAGCCGGATGCGGTCGTGCGTTGGCATTACGAAAAACCCGAACGGCTTGGCGAATTCGAGGCGCTGGCCGTCGAACAGAACGTAGTCGATTGGGTGCTCGGTCGCGCGCAGGTCAGGGACGTTCCGACCGAGTTCGAGGCGCTGATGGCGCCGCCGTCCAACTGACCCTCGATCGGATCATGGCGGGGCGTCGGGCGGCAATGCCGCTTGTCGCGTTCGTCGGCTTGGCTTGACGCCTAGTCCGGCAGGCCCCATCTTCACGGCGTCGGCTTTGCGTGGGCGGTCGCCGCATGTACTCCACAATTCAGCTTTGCCCACATACTCCATGCAGGAAGTGACGCCGTGACGCAAGAAACACTCTGGCAACGAAACTCGAACTCCGAACCGTCCGCACTCGGTCTGGTCCCGATGGTGATCGAGCAAAGCGGCCGCGGCGAGCGCGCCTACGATATCTATTCGCGGCTCCTCAAGGAACGTGTGGTGTTCCTGGTCGGGCCGGTGAATGATTCGACCGCCAACCTGATCGTCGCCCAGATGTTGTTCCTCGAGTCGGAGAACCCCGACAAGGACATTCATTTCTACATCAACTCGCCGGGCGGATCCGTATCGGCCGGACTGGCGATCTACGACACCATGCAGTTCATCAAGCCTGACATCTCCACGCTGTGCGTCGGCATGGCGGCCAGCATGGGCGCCTTCCTGCTCGCGGCAGGCGCCAAGGGCAAGCGCTTCGCGCTGCCCAATTCGACGATCATGATCCATCAGCCCTCTGGCGGATTTCAGGGTCAGGTTTCCGACATCGAGCGGCACGCCCAGTACGTGATCGACCTGAAACACCGCTTCATTGCAATGATGGCGGGGTTCACCGGGCGAAGCGTGGAGCAGGTGGAACGCGACCATGACCGGGACAATTTCCTCTGGGCCGAGGCGGCACGCGAGTACGGCATTGTCGACAAGGTCTTGCAGAAACGGACCGATGGCGCGTAAAGTTCCTCAACAGATTCCCAACACAGGTCGTTGAATGGCCGATAAATCTTCCGGAGAAAAGCTCCTCTACTGCTCGTTTTGCGGCAAGAGCCAGCACGAGGTCCGCAAGCTGATTGCGGGCCCGTCGGTGTTCATCTGCGATGAGTGCATCGAGCTGTGCAACGACATCATCCGCGAGGAGGGCAGCAGCGGCGAAGCCGCGCGCGCCGAGCGCAGCAAGCTCCCCACGCCGCATGAAATCCGGCAAAGCCTGGACCAGTACGTGATCGGCCAGGAACCGGCGAAGAAAATCCTGTCGGTAGCCGTCTACAACCACTACAAGCGGTTGGAGGTCAGCAACAAGGACGACGAGGTCGAACTCTCCAAGTCGAACATCCTGCTGATCGGCCCGACGGGGTCGGGGAAGACCCTGCTCGCACAGACGCTGGCACGGTTGCTCGACGTTCCCTTCGTGATCGCCGACGCGACCACGCTGACCGAGGCCGGTTACGTCGGGGAGGATGTCGAGAACATCATCCAGAAACTCCTGCAGAAGTGCGACTACGACATCGACAAGGCGCAGCGCGGGATTGTCTACATCGACGAGATCGACAAGATTTCGCGCAAGAGCGACAACCCGTCGATCACCCGTGATGTTTCGGGCGAAGGTGTGCAGCAGGCGCTGTTGAAGCTGATCGAGGGCACGATCGCCTCGGTACCGCCGCAGGGCGGGCGCAAGCACCCGAATCAGGAATTCGTGCAGGTCGATACGACGAATATCCTGTTCATATGCGGCGGCGCGTTCGACGGTCTGGAGAAGATCATCCGCCAACGCACGGCCAAGACCGGTATCGGCTTCGGCGCCGAAGTGGCCAGCCCGGACGATCGCAAGAGCATGACGATCCTCCTGCGCAACACCGAACCGGAGGATCTCATCAAATTTGGCCTGATTCCCGAGTTCGTCGGTCGCCTGCCGGTGGCAGCGACGCTCGACGAACTCGATGAGTCGGTTTTGATTCAGATACTGGTCGAGCCGAAAAACGCCCTGCTCAAGCAGTATCAGAAGATGTTCCGGATGGAGAACGTCGAACTCGAGATTCGCGAGGCGGCGCTGCGTGCGATCGCCAAGAAGGCGCTGGCGCGGAAAACCGGCGCGCGGGGGCTGCGCTCGATCCTCGAACAGGTGCTCCTGGACGTGATGTACGATTTGCCGTCACTCACCAATCTATCCCGTGTGGTGGTCGATGAGTCGACGATCACCAATGACGGAAAGCCGCTGCTGATGTTCGCGGACCCCCCGAAAATGGCGGCCGCGCATTCGTAAGCTTCTGTTTTAATTCAATAAATACTAGAAGCATCCCGGGGGCGGCTTGACAGGCCGGCCCGGCGCCCCCATTTTGTCTGCAGAGTCCCATTTCGAAGGCCCCAATGTCCCAAGATGCCAAGCTTCCCGCCGACCTGACCGCGCTGCCGCTGCTGCCGTTGCGGGACGTGGTTGTCTTTCCCCACATGGTGATCCCGCTGTTCGTCGGGCGTCCGAAATCCATCAAGGCGCTGGATGCAGCGATGGATGCGGGCAAACACATCCTGCTGGTTGCGCAAAAGCAGGCGGCCAAAGACGACCCGGGTGCGGAAGACCTGTACGAGATCGGCAGCATCGCGACGGTGCTGCAAATGCTGAAGTTGCCGGACGGCACGGTCAAAGTGCTGGTCGAAGGCGTACAGCGGGCCAAGATCGGCCGGGTTGAGGATCGTGGCGAGTACCTGGTGGCGGAAGCCGAGCCCATGCCGGGCGATGCCGGCAGCGCCAATGAGGTCGAAGCGATGCGCCGGGCGCTGCTCGCGCAATTCGACCAGTTCGTGAAACTCAACAAGAAGATTCCTCCGGAGATCCTGACGTCGATGTCCGGCATTGACGATGGCGGCCGCCTTGCCGACGCCATCGCCGCGCATCTGCCGTTGAAACTCGAGCAAAAGCAGCAGATTCTGGAAATGGGCGAGGTCGGCAAGCGCCTGGAGCACCTGCTTGGCGTCCTCGAGGGCGAGGTCGACATCCTGCAGGTGGAAAAGCGCATCCGCGGCCGTGTCAAGCGCCAGATGGAAAAGAGCCAGCGTGAGTATTACCTGAACGAACAGGTCAAGGCCATCCAGAAGGAATTGGGCGAGGGCGACGAGAACGCCGACCTCGACGAGATGGAGAAGAAGGTCAAGTCCGCGAAGATGTCGAAGGAGGCCGAAGCCAAAGCGACGGCCGAACTGAAAAAGCTCAAGATGATGTCGCCGATGTCGGCCGAGGCGACGGTTGTGCGCACCTACATCGATACGCTGACCTCGTTGCCGTGGCGCAAGAAGAGCAAGATCAGCAAGGATCTCGCCAAGGCGATAAAGATCCTGGACGCGGACCACTACGGTCTTGAAAAGGTCAAGGAACGCATCGTCGAGTACCTCGCGGTGCAGCAGCGTGTCGATCGCCTGAAGGCGCCGATCCTCTGTCTGGTCGGTCCGCCCGGCGTGGGCAAGACGTCGCTCGGCCAGTCGGTAGCCAAGGCGACCGGGCGCAAGTTCGTGCGCATGTCGCTCGGTGGGGTCCGCGACGAGGCAGAGATCCGCGGACACCGGCGCACATACATCGGCTCGATGCCAGGCAAGATTCTGCAGAACATGGGCAAGGTTGGCGTGCGCAATCCGCTGTTCCTGCTCGACGAAGTGGACAAGATGGGCCAGGACTTTCGTGGCGACCCGTCGTCGGCGCTGCTCGAGGTGCTCGATCCCGAGCAGAACGACACGTTCGTCGATCACTACGTCGAGGTGGAGTTCGACCTGTCCGACGTCATGTTCGTGGCGACCGCCAATGCCATGAACATACCGGCGGCGCTGCTCGACCGGATGGAAGTGATCCGGCTGTCCGGCTATACCGAGGACGAGAAGATCGCAATTGCCAAGCAGTACCTCGTGCCCAAGCAGATGAAGAACAACGGCATCAAGCCGGAAGAGTTGCGCGTGGCGGAAACCGCGCTGCGCGACATCGTGCGCTACTACACCCGGGAAGCCGGTGTGCGCAGCCTCGAGCGCGATATCAGCAAGATCTGCCGCAAGGTGGTGAAGGCGCTCGTCCTGAAGGAGGCCGACGGCAAGGCGCGCAAGTCGAAGGGTCCCGTCGAGATCAGTTCCCGGAATCTCGACAAGTATCTTGGCGTGCGCCGCTATACCTACGGCATCGCCGAAAAGAAGAATCAGATCGGCCAGGTCACCGGCCTTGCCTGGACCGAAGTCGGCGGTGACCTGCTGACCATCGAAGCGGTGGCGCTGCCGGGCAAGGGCAAGACCACGTCGACCGGCAAGCTGGGCGATGTCATGAACGAGTCCATTGCCGCCGCGCTGTCGGTGGTGCGCCATCGCTCGAGGCAACTGGGAATCCAGCCGGATTTCTATCAGAAGACCGATCTGCACATCCACCTGCCCGAAGGCGCGACGCCGAAAGATGGCCCTTCGGCGGGCGGGGCAATCGTCACTGCGATCGTGTCGATCCTGACCGGCATCCCGGTGCGTTGCGACGTGGCCATGACCGGCGAGATCACTCTGCGTGGCGAGGTGCTGCCGATCGGCGGACTGAAGGAGAAACTGCTCGCGGCCGGCCGTGGTGGCATCAAGACGGTGCTCATCCCGGAGGAGAACGTGAAGGATCTCACGGAAATTCCGGACGAGATCAAGAACCGCCTCGACATTCATCCGGTGCGCTGGATCGAGCAGGTGCTGGAGGCGGCGCTGGAACGTCATCCGACGCCTTTGGCTGACGAGAAGGAGAAGACAGACCCGCCGTCGGCGCCCCCCGTGCCCGCCTCGGACGACAAGACGCCCGCGCTCAAGCACTGACGCGCGCCGGTTGCGAGACCGGGCACGCTATCTGCTCGCCCGCATATTGTCGCTGTGCCGCCGAGGGTGTCGTATTTGCGTCCTTCGCCGTGCATTGGTCCCGCCGGGTCAGTGCACTGCGCGCATATCTTCGAGTGCGGTGCGAAAGGCGCGATGCTTCCCTGGCAGCGAAATCTCTCGGTCATTGCGCAGACGGTCTTGACACTGCGAAATCACGAGCGTTATAAGAAATGTCCAGACGTGTCGCAGATGCGCCTTGGTTGCACGGATATCGAATTCGAATTCCCATGCTTGCGTGGGGCTGTCAATAGGGGGATGTACGTGAACAAAGCAGAACTCATCGACGCGATCGCCAAGCACGCTGACATCTCGAAGGCGGCCGCGGGGCGCGCGCTTGACGCCACCGTTGGCGCCATCCGCGTCTCGCTCAGGAAGGGCCAGGTCGTTACGCTGGTTGGCTTCGGTTCCTTCTACGTGGGCAAACGAACGGCACGTTCGGGACGCAATCCGAGGACCGGCGCGGCGATCCGGATCCGCGCCGCGAAAGTACCCAAGTTCCGCGCTGGAAAAGCGTTGAAGGATGCGCTAAACTAGTCGTTTTTGCGGACGGCTGGCCGGTGCTTGATGGCTAGGTCGTGGCCACGCGATGGCCAATCTGGTGGCCGATTGCGCTGGCCGATAGCACTGGCCGATTACGCCGGCAGGTACGCAAGGGTGCTTAGCTCAGTTGGTAGAGCGTCGCCCTTACAAGGCGAATGTCGGGAGTTCGAGCCTCTCAGCACCCACCATACGGTCTATCGTCGAACGGTCCCGCGCGCGAAATAAAACGGAGTGGTAGTTCAGTTGGTTAGAATACCGGCCTGTCACGCCGGGGGTCGCGGGTTCGAGTCCCGTCCACTCCGGCATCGTTCGTGTTTGTCCTGACAGAGAGGCGCTAAGTCGGGGGTACGCAAGTTCGCCTTTTCTGTTGTGGCCGCGCGACCGCTTCACGCCTGTTATAATCGCGTCAAAACAAATGCTTAACGGT
>JAQBEY010000003.1:0-2648 GCA_032123655.1 Betaproteobacteria bacterium | reverse complement strand
GGCAAGCGTCTCGCCCCGCGCACCTGGATCGATGCCGGCGGCCTCCAGCATCGCGGACGAGCACAGCGCCGACACCGCATTGCGCAGCGTCTTGCGTCGTTGCGAGAACGCGGCGGCGACGATGCGTGCGAACAACGGTTCATCCGTGATTGACGGTTTCTCCGGTCCGAGCGGCGTCAGACGCGCGACGGCCGACTCCACCTTTGGCGCGGGCCGGAACGCCCCGGGCGGCACGACGAGCAGGCGCATGATCCTGAACTTCGCCTGCAGCATCACGGTAAGTCGCCCGTAGTCCGCCGTGCCCGGCGCGGCGGTCATCCGCGCGACGACTTCCTTCTGGAGCATCACGTGCAGGTCGCGCAGCTGCGCGTCGTGTGCGGCGAGGTGGAACAGCAGCGGCGAACTGATGTTGTACGGAAGGTTGCCCACCACGCGCAGGCGGGGACCGAACTGCGCATAGTCGAATTCCAGCGCGTCGGCTTCATGGAGCGTGAGCTGCGCGGGCGTAAACGCCGTGCGCAGCCGGGCCGCGAGGTCGCGGTCGATTTCGATTGCCGCGATGTGTCCGGCGCGCGCGATCAGGTCGCCGGTCAGCGCGGCGAGCCCGGGCCCGATTTCGACGATGTTTTCACCAGGCTGCGGATCGATTGCGTCGACGATACGCCGGATGTAGTGGGGGTCGGCGAGGAAATTCTGACCGAATCGCTTGCGCGCCTGATGTCCGTGCATCGTGATCAGTGAAGATGCGCCTGGCGCCACGCAAGGTCGATTGCGAGTTCGACCGCGGCGACCAGACTTCCGGTTTCGGCGGTTGCGGCGAGCGCGGGATCTCCTGCGAGGTCGAGCGCCGTCCCGTGATCGACCGAGGTGCGCGGGAAAGGCAACCCCAGCGTGACGTTGACGCCGCCACCGAAACTTGCCGCCTTCAGCACAGGCAGTCCCTGATCGTGATACATGGCGACGATGGCGTCATAGTGGCGTGCGAAAGCGGGCACGAACACGGTGTCGGCCGGCAGCGGTCCGCTGAACCGGGCGGCACCGGCCGCGGTCGCGTCGGCAATCGCCGGTGCAATCACCTCGATCTCCTCCCGGCCAAGATGACCGCCTTCGCCCGCGTGCGGATTGAGGCCGCAGACGGCGATGCGCGGAGAAGCGATCCCGAATTTTCCGGCGAGTTCGACGGCGACGATCAGGAGTGTTTCGTGCAGCGCGTCGCGGGTGAGCGCGGCCGGAACCGCCGCTAGCGGCAGGTGCGTTGTGGCGAGCGCGACGCGCAACGGCGCGCCGGACGTGCCGCCGACCAGCAGCATCACCACGCGCGGCGTATGCGTGCGCTCGGCGAGGAACTCGGTGTGGCCGGCGAAGGCAAAGCCGGCGTCGAGCAGCACGCTTTTCTGCACGGGGCCGGTCACCAGCGCGGCGAAGGCGCCGGTCGCGCAGGCGTCGACGGCGTGCGTCAGCATCTCGACCACGCTCGCCGCATTGCTGGGGTCCGGATGACCGGCGACGACGGGTACCGCCAGCGGCTGGTGCCAGATTTCGACGACGCCACCGGCTGGAGCAAAGGACGCCGGGTCGTAGGCGGCGTAGCGCGGGGCCAGGCCTATCCGCGCCGCGCGCTGCGCGAGCAGTTCGTGATCGCCGAGCACGACCAGTCGCGCGGCGAATGGCGCACGCGCGTGGCGCATGGCGAGCATCGCGACGAGTTCGGGTCCGATACCCGCGGGCTCGCCGGAGGTGAGCGCAATCGTGAGGCGATCGCCGGCGGTCATCGGTAACGTCAGAGAGTGCCCACGGAAAGCGCCGCGGCGTCGCCCCACAACTCGGTCTTCAGGCCGGGCGCAACGCGAATCGCGTAGCTGCCGTCGCCCATGTCTTCCACCCGGACCTGGCTGAAATCGACGAGTTCGACCGCCGGTTTTCCGAATACCCAGAGGAGTTCGAGCGGCCGCTCGGCGTCGATCTCGCCGGTGTGCTGCACCGCGCGGCCCAGCGGCAATGCGTAGCCGGCGCGCGCGAACACCGGGAATTGCTCGAGGCGCGCCTGGTAACGCAACACCTGTCGGCCCGCGTGAAGTGAACGGGTGTTGAGGTCGTACCACTGTCCGGGCGGCAGCGCGATTTCCACCAGCCCGCCCTCGCGCACGATCGGCGCGACCAGCAGCGCGTCACCGCACATGAACTGTGTCTCGTAGCCGCGCAACAGCGCGTTGCCGGGAAACGCCAGAGGCATGGCGCGGTTCACCGGCAGGCCGGTTCGCGTCGCCGTCGCGATCACCGACTCGAGATACGGGATCAGCCGGTAGCGAAACGCCAGCCACTTGCGGCAGATCGCCTCGGCCTGCGCGCCAAAGGCCCAGGGCTCGCGCTCGCCGATGCCGTGCACACGGATATGCGAACTGAACACCGACGCCTGCAGCCAGCGAACGTAGAGCTCCGCGGTCGGCTGCTCGGCGCCATAGAAGCCGCCGACGTCCGAGCTGTGGTAGGGATTGCCGCTCATGCCATGGGACAGGCCGCCGCGCAGCGATGCGGCGAGGCCCTCCCAGTCGCTCTGCGGGTCGCCGCCCCAGCCGATCGGATAGCGCTGGCTGCCTGCCCATCCGGCGCGGCTCCACACGATGGGCGGACCGGCATCCGGCGACTGG
>JAQBEY010000002.1:0-7628 GCA_032123655.1 Betaproteobacteria bacterium | reverse complement strand
TGGTGCAGCTGATGGGCGAGGACAAGGCATTCGACTACCTCAAGGCGCTGCACAAGAACATCAACCAGTACACCAAGTCGGGCGCCGCGCCGGCGCGCGCCGCGGCCACCGGTGAAAGCCTGGTGGGCATCACCTTCCAGCACGACGCCGTGGTGCAGGCCATCAAGGGCGCGCCGGTCAAGATCGTCTCGCCCTGCGAAGGCACCGGCTACGAGATCGGCAGCATGAGCATCATCAAGGGCGCGAAGAACATGGCGAACGCCAAGAAATGGTACGACTGGGCCTTGACGCCGGAGGCGCAGGCGATCGGCTCCGCGGCGAAGGTGTCCTACCAGGTGCCGTCGAACAAGGCCGCGCCGGTGCCGGCGCAGGCGCCCAAACTCGGTGACATCAAGCTCATCAACTACGACTTCGTGAAATACGGTTCGTCGGCGGAGCGCAAGCGGCTGCTGACCAAGTGGGATACGGAGGTCTCCACGCTGCCGAAGTAAGCAGTAACCGCAATGGCCACCGCCGCGCTCGCGCCGGCTGTTTTCGTACCGGCCGCGCGCGATCGTGCGACGGCGGTGGTCGCCGCACTCGCGCTGGCCGCGCTGGTGGCGCTGCCCTGGGCCCTGGAGGGAGGCGCATCCGCGCTGTGGCGTGCCGCCGCCGGCGCGCCGATTTTCTGGCCCTTGCTGGCAGCGAGCGCCGCGGTGGTGTTCCTCGCGTGGCGCGGGGCGGATCGCTGGACCGCGATCGTGGCCGGGTTGGCCGTGGCCTGCACCTTCGTCGCCGGATTTGCGGCTGGACCCAAGGGGCTGTCCTTCGGGATTGGCGCGGGTGTCGCGCTGCTGGCGCTGACCATTTGCTTCGCGCGCGCCATTGCCCGCCGCGGCGCCTTCAAGGGCGATCCCACGGTGGCTTCGATCGTGGTGGTGATCGCCGGCCTGCTCGCCATCTTCATATTTTTTCCGGTCGGGAAGGTGTTGACCGCCGCGTTGTTCGACGCCAAGGGCGCCTTCGCGCCGGGGCTGGCGGCGCAGCGTCTGTTCACCGCCGACATCTGGGGTCTCGCCTGCCTCACCGGCGGCAGCCGTTGTGGCGTGGCGATCAACTCTGCGGTATTGGCAACCGTCGTCGGCGTCGGCTCGACCCTGCTCGGTCTGATCCTCGCGCTGGTTGTGCAGCGGGGTGGTCAGCGCTACGCCGGCGTGACCAGGTTGATGTCGATCCTGCCGATCGTCACGCCACCGTTCGTGATCGCGCTGGCATTGGTCGTGTTGTTTGGCCGAACCGGGCTGGTCACCGGCTGGCTCGACACCTGGTTCGGCATCGCCCGCTCGCGCTGGTTGTATGGACTGCCGGGCGTCAGCATCGCCCAGTTGCTCACCTTTTCGCCCATCGCCTTCATGATTCTGCACGGCGCGCTGGGCGCGATAAGTCCCGCGCTGGAAGAGGCGGCGCAGACGCTGCGCGGGTCGCGCTGGCGGGTGTTTCGCACCATCACCCTGCCGTTGCTGCGTCCGGCGCTCGCCAATGCCTTTCTGCTGGGCTTTGTCGAAAGCCTGGCCGATTTCGCCAACCCCATCGTGCTTGCCGGCAACTATGAAGTGCTGTCCACCAAGATATTCTTCGCGGTCGCCGGCGCGCAGCACGACCCCGGACGCGCCGCGGCGCTGGCTGCGGTGCTGCTCGGGCTGACGCTGTTGGCATTCTGGCTGCAGCAGCGCTGGATCGGCCGGCTTTCCTATGTCACCGTCACCGGCAAGGGCGATGGCGGCATGCCGGCGAAGCTGCCGCGTCCGCTGTGGTTTGCCTGTTTCGGCACGGCCGCCGCCTGGATCGTTTTCACCCTGGCCTGCTACCTGATCATTCTGACCGGCGGTTTCGTCAACGACATCGGCCGTGGCGACATGGCGATCACGCTGGATCATTTTGCGCAGGGCTTCGGCATCGACTTTTCGCGCGGCCTGACCTTCGTCGGGTCGGCCTGGGACAGCCTGTTCACGACGATCACCGTCGCGGCGGTGGCCGCGCCGGTCACCACCGTGGTCGGCCTGCTCGCCGCCTACGTCATCACCCGGCACCGTTTCGCCGGCCGGCGCATGTTCGAATTCCTGACCATGGTCAGTTTCGCCATTCCGGGCACGGTCATCGGCGTGTCGTACATCGTCGCCTTCAACGTGGCGCCGCTGGAGTTGACCGGCGGCATGGCGATCCTGGTGCTGTGCTTCGTATTCCGCAACATGCCCGTCGGCGTGCGCGCCGGCGTGGCCGCGCTGGCGCAGATCGACCAGACGCTCGACGAAGCGTCGTCGACGCTGCGCGCGTCGACCACGCGCACGCTGCGCCGGGTGATCCTGCCGCTGCTGCGGCCGGCGATCCTCGCCACGCTGGTGTTCAGCTTCACCCACGCGATGACCGCAGTCTCGGCGGTCATCTTCCTCGCCACCGCCAAGTACAACCTCGCCACCGTCTACATCATCGGTCGCGTCGAGGCCGGCGAGTATCCTCTGGCCATCGCCTATTCGTCGGTGCTGATCGTGTTCATGCTCAGCGTGCTGCTGCTGGTGCAGGCGCTGGTCGGCGAAACACGCCTGGGCCGGCGCGCCACGCCGGTCCTCGCCACCGGCAACTAGCGTCCATCTGGAATTCCGACATGAATGAAAAGACCGGTGGCGTCGTTTTCGAACAGGTGACCAAGCGCTACGGCAGCGTCACCGCCGTCGACGAGGTTTCGTTCAATGTCGCGCAAGGCGAACTGGTCACGCTGCTCGGGCCTTCGGGCTGCGGCAAGACCACGACGCTGCGCATGGTCGCCGGACTGGAGGCGGTGACCTCAGGCCGGGTGACCATCGGCGGCGTCGACGTCACGCTGCGCGCGGCCAACGAGCGTGACGTCAGCATGGTGTTCCAGTCCTATGCGCTGTTTCCGCACATGAGCGTGCTCGACAACGTCTGCTACGGGCCGATGTCGATGCGCATGGACCGCGCCAAGGCGCGCGAGATCGCCCACGCCAAGATCACCATGCTGGGCCTGGCCGGGCTCGAGCAGCGGCTGCCGTCGGAATTGTCCGGTGGCCAGCAACAGCGCGTCGCGGTCGCCCGCTCGCTGGTGCTGGAGCCCGCGGTGCTGCTGTTCGACGAGCCGCTGTCCAATCTCGACGCCAAGCTGCGCCGTCGCGTGCGCCAGGAAATCCGCGAATTGCAGCAGGAACTCAAGCTCACCGTGCTCTACGTGACGCACGACCAGGAAGAGGCGTTGGCCGTGTCCGATCACATCATCGTGATGGACAGCGGCAGGATCGCGCAGCAGGGCACGCCGCACGAACTCTACGAGGCGCCGGCCAGCCGCTTCCTGGCGGATTTCATCGGCGACGCCAACCTGGTCGATGGCGAGTTGGCCGTTACCGCGGAAGGCGCGACGTTCTCGGCCGGCGGCGTGGCCGCGCCGGTACGGGCCGGGGGCCTGCCGTCGGGACCGGCGACGCTGGCCGTTCGCCCGCAACGCCTGCGCCTGGTCGATGCCGGCGGAGGCGATGTTCCCGGCACGTGCAGGCGCGCGGCCTATCTGGGCAGCCGCATTGAATATGTCGTGGATACGCCCTGGGGCGAGCTGCTGGTGTTCGACACCGACGCGCGCACTTCGCGCCGCCGCGACGAGCCGGTCGGTGTCGCCTTCGACACTGACGCCGCGATCATGCTCGCGCGCTGACCGGCCGCGAAATCCTCAACCCTCAAGAAAGTGAATGCCATGCCTGCCTACCTGATAGCCACCATCGATGTCCACGACCCGGAACGCTACGAACTCTACAAGCGTGGGGTACCGGCGCTGATCGCCCACCACGGCGGCGAGTACCTGGCGCGCGGCGGCGAGACCGAGGTCTTCGAGGGCGAGGAGAAGCCTGGACGAGTGGTGCTCCTGCGCTTTCCGGATCGCGCGGCCATCCGCGCCTTCCTCGACGATCCTGACTATCGGCCGCTGGCGGCGATCCGTCACGCGAGCGCCACCAGCAGCCTGGTCGCGGTCGACGGGCTGTGACCGCCGACGCGGGCGTCACCGAGCGCCACGAGGCGGTCCAGGGCATCGCGCGACGCGCCGGCGCGCTGGCGCTGGACTATTTCCGCAACCGCGACCGGCTGGCGGTGGAGATGAAGGGGCCGACGGATTTCGTCAGCCACGCCGACCGCGACGTGGAGAATCTGATCCGCCGCGAACTGGCGGCGGCGTTTCCCGACGATGCCTTCCTGGGCGAGGAAACCGCCGCGCAATTCTCCGGGCCGGTCGAGCGCTGCTGGGTGGTCGATCCGATCGACGGCACGCACAATTTCCTGCGCGGCGTGCCCTACTGGAATGTTTCCATCGGTTATGTCGAAAACGGACGGACGATGGTCGGCGCGGTCGCCGATCCCTGCGCTGACGAGATCTTCCACGCGCGCCGTGGCGGCGGCGCTTTCAGCACCTCGGCGCAGGGCGAAACGCGGCTGAAGACGGCGACAACGCAGCAGCTGGCCGGTTCCTACATCCTGCTGGGCCACCACGACCGTTCGTTCGAGCCGCGCTATTTCGATATCCGCAGAAAGCTGATGGAGACCGGCGCGGCAATGCGCAACTTCGGCTGCGCTGCGCTGACGCTGGCGCATGTCGCCAACGGCCGCTTCGACGCCTTTGTCGAACTCGAACTCTCCGCCTGGGACGCGGTGGCCGGCCTGCTGCTGGTCGAGGAGGCCGGCGGGATTCACGCACCCTTCGCGCCGGCCGCGCCGACGGCGAAGGCGCCCTGCCTCGCCTGCGCGGCGGGTATCGCCGACGAGCTGCGCGCGCTGGTCGGTCCGCTCTGACGCGTTTCCCGCCGTCGTATCCACGCCGGCCCGCGCGGCCGGCAGCGCGCCATGGAATTGCGCGCGGCGCGGAGTCGGCGCGTCCCGCCGGTCCCGCGCCGTCGCGTCCGGCGACCTACTTGAACGTCCCGGCGAAGGCGTAGGCGAATTCGCCCGGCTTCAGGTATTTGCGCAGCACCGCGTTGACGTCGGCGGTGGTCAGCCTGGCGATGGCCGCGTCGACGGCGGCTGATTGTGCAAAGGTCCGCCCCAGGTAGGCCTGCGTGGTCAGCGCACCGGCAACACGTCCGTCCTCGGTGCGCGCGAGAAGGCGTTTCTGCATCACCCCGTCGCGCGCGTTGGCCACCTCGACGTCGGTGAAGCCATCCTTCAGAGCGCGTTCGAATTCCTCGACGAAACCGGCACGAACCTTGGCGAGATTCTCGGGCGCGAAGATCGCATAGGCGCCGATGCTGCTGTTGGCGTCGAGCGCGCTCGGCCGGAACCAGGCCCCCGCGCCGTAGGACAGGCCGTCCTTCTGGCGCAGCCGTTCGTTGATCCGCGACGACGAGGAATCGCCGAGGATGAAACTCGCCAGCAGCAGCGGCGGATAGTCCGGGCTGCTGTCGTTGAGCGGCAGTCGTTCACCGGCGAACAGGAAGGCGTTGGCCTTGTCGGGTATTTCGACGGAGATCGCCGCCGCCACGTTGGCGCGGAAGGGATCGGGCACGCGGGCGTAGGGTACGGGGCTCTTCCAGCTACCGAAGAGCTCGGCGACCAGTGCCTTCATCGCCACGGCGTCGAAGTCGCCGACGATGGCGAGCTCGGCGTTGCTCGCGCCGTAGAACTGCGTGTGAAAGCGCCGCACGTCCTCGACGGCAACTTTGGCATAGTCGGCGAGGCTCTCGTCGATGGTCGGCACGTAGCGCGTATCGCCCGCCGGATAGGGATTGTCGTGACGGCGGAGCGCGCGCACCGCGACGTCCTGTGGGTCGGTCCGGGCCGTGTCGAGGTCGGTCGCCCGCGCCCGTTTCATCTGGTCGAGTTCATCGGCCGGAAACGCGGGCTGGCGCAGAACCTCCGCGGTCAGGCGCAACACGTCGGGCAGTTGTGCGCTGAAGGTTTGCCCGCCCGCGCTGGCGCCGGTGGCGCTGCCGCTTACGCTGACCTTGGCACGCAGCTTGTCGAAGGTGTCGGCGATCTCCTGCCGTGATTTCCTGGTCGAGCCGCGCAGCAGCATGCCGCCGGTCAGCGTGCCCGCGGCCACCTTGCCGATGACGGATTTCTCGTCGCCGAAATGCAGCGAAAGATCAAAGCTGACCGCCTCGCCGCGCGTTTTTTTCGGCAGCAACGCGACCTTCATGCCGTTGGGCAGGACGAAGCGCTCGGTGCGTGCGTCGAGATTCGCCGGTGTTGCGTCGAACACTTCACCGGTGGCGACGGCGGCGTCACCCTTGTAGTCCTTGATCACCGCCGCGACATCGACCTTTTGCTGCGCCGGCGCGCGGTCGGGCTTGGCATCGGGAATGAATTCGCCGATGGTGACGTTCGACCGCTTCAGGTAGTCGAGCGCGACGCGCTGCACGTCCGCGGGCTTGACCGTTCGGTAGCGATCGCGGGTGAGAAAGAACAGGCGCCAGTCGCCCAGCGCGACCGACTCGGAAATGGCCACGCCGAATTGCTGCGGATTGGCCAGCACATCGTCGTAGTACTTGGCCGCCTTGATCCGCACCCGCGCGACTTCTTCCTCGGTGATCGGCTGTTTCGCGAGGTCGGCAATGGTCGCCAGCATGCCTTCGCGCGCCGGCTCGATCGCCAGGCTGTCCGGAATCTCGGCAAAGAAGGTGAGCGTGCCCGGATCGACGGAAGCGCCGGACCAGGCCTGCACCGAAGTTGCCTTCTTTGTCTCCACCAGGCTTTTGTACAGGCGGCCGGATGGGGCCAGCGTCAGCACGTCGCCGAGCACGTCGCTGGCGACGTAATCCGCGTGCGCGCCGCGCATCGTGTGGTACATCATGCCGAGCAGCTTGGTGTTGCCGACCCGGCGCAGCGTGGTCGTGCGCTCACCGTCCTGCACCGGTTCCTCGGTGTAGATCGCCGGCAGCACGCGGGCGGGCTTGGGGATGGGACCGAAGTACCTGGCGATCAGGCCCAGCGTTGCTTCTGGATCGAATTTGCCGGCAACGATCAGCACCGCGTTGTCCGGCTGGTAATACATGGTGTAGAACGCCTTCAGGCGGTCGACGTTGACGTTTTCGATGTCCGAGCGCGCGCCGATGGGCATGTTGCCGTAGTTGTGCCACTGGAAGGCGGAGGACAGCATCTTGCCGTAGAGCACGCGCTGCGGATTGTTCTCGCCGCTCTCGAACTCGTTGCGCACGACCGTCATCTCGGTGTCGAGGTCGCTCTTGCGGATGAACGAATTCACCATCCGGTCGGCTTCCATCGCCAGCGCCCAGTCGAGGTTTTCCGACGACGCGGTGAAGGTCTCGAAATAATTGGTGCGGTCGAAAAACGTCGAGCCGTTCATGCGCATGCCGCGGCGTCCCAGCTCCTGGAATATGTTCGGATTCGAAGGCGTGCCCTTGAAGAGCAGGTGCTCCAGCAGATGCGCCATTCCGGTCTCGCCGTAGCTCTCGTGTCGCGAGCCCACGCGATAGGTCACGTTGACGGTAACCGTCGGCTTGGTCGAGTCGGGAAACAGCAGCACCTTGAGGCCGTTGGCGAGCGAATACTCGGTGATGCCCTCTACGGATGCGCCCTGCGTGACGCCTGCAGGCAGCGCGGCGTGGGCGACCGAGGCGAAGAAGGCGAACCAGACGACG
>JAQBEY010000001.1:0-4813 GCA_032123655.1 Betaproteobacteria bacterium | reverse complement strand
GTTGCTGTTCGCCCAGCTGTCGCTGTCGGCCTACGCCTGTGCCTTGGCGCTCGCCGACGATTCGGCGCAACCGACGGCGGTCGTTGCTGCCGGCGCCGATTGCCACGGGCAGGCGGCAATCGTGTCGTCAGACGTGCCCTGCGCTTTCCATTGCCAGAATTCGACCACCGTGGCGTCGTCACCGCTGCCCGCGCTGTCACCAGACCAGTCGGCGCCACCACTGATCGTCGAATTGCCCTCCGTATGCTGGTCACAAACGCTCGCTTGGCGGCGCGATGCCGTGCTGGCGATGACCACGGCGCCGCCGGTGTCCGAGCGTTTCTGTCGTTTCCTGATCTGACCCTCCCGTAGGTGCAACGTGGTGCGCGCGTCAAGCGCGTATCAAGGTCGTGTCACGTACGTGGAGGTTGCATGTTCATTCGATTCGCATCTGGCCGAATGGTCCAGGGGGCGCTTGCCGCCGCAGGCGCCGCGGGCCTTTTTCTGGCGATGCCCGCCGCCGCCGCGGTCGGCGCGCCGCTGACAATGGCCGAGGCGCAGCGCCGCGCCGTCGCGCGTTCCCAGGTACTTCCCGCACAGGAAGCGTTGGCGGTTTCCGCGCGCGATATGGCGCACGCCGCCGGCCAGTTTCCGGACCCGGTGCTGAGCATGGGTGTGCAAAACCTGCCGATCGACGGCCCCAACGCATGGAGCTTCTCCGCCGAAGCGATGACCATGCGCAAGATCGGTGTCATGCAGACCTGGCCCAACCAACAGAAACGCGCGTCGCGCCGGGCACGTTTCGAACGCGAGGCTGATCGTGCGCTGGTCGAGCGCAGCGCGGCCGTGGCAGCGGTCACCCGGGACACCGCGCTCGCCTGGCTGGATCGCTACTTCGCCGAGGCGAGTGTCGCGCTGTTCGACGAACAGGTGGAGGAGGCGCGGTTGGTGGTCGAGGGCGCGGAGGCGGCCTATCGTGCCGGACGGGGCTCGCAGGCCGATGTCTTTGCCGCGCGCGGCGCAGCTGCAACGCTCGGCGAGCGTCGCAGTGAAGCGCGTCGCCGTGTCGCAAGTTCGATCACCATGCTGGCTCGCTGGCTCGGCCCCGGCGCCGATGCGCCGTTGTCCGGCCGTCCCGAATACGCCGCCGAGCCGATCGCGCGCGACCGGCTCGACGAGCAACTCCGCCAGCACCCGCAGATTGCCATGCTGGAAAAGCAGGAAGCGGTGGCTGCCGCCCAGGTCAAGGTTGCGCAGGCGAATCGCGATCCGGACTGGAGCGTCGAAGTCGCCTATCAGCAGCGCGGACCGGCGTATTCGAACATGATGTCCATCGGCGTCAGCGTTCCGCTGCCCTGGGACCGCGCCAACCGGCAGGACCGGGAAGTGGCAGCCAGGATCGCCATCGTCGATCAGGCGCGAGCGGTCCGGGAGGAGGCGCTGCGCGTGCATCGAGCCGAGGTGGTGACGATGCTGGAGGAATGGGCCAACGGACGCGAGCGTCTGCAACTGTACGCGGACCAACTGCGGCCGCTGGCGCGCGAGCGCACGACTGCCGCGGTCGCGGCCTATCGAGGTGGCAAGGCAGCGCTGGCCGAGGTACTCGCGGCCCGGCGTAACGAACTCGAGGTGCGACGCGACGCGCTGCGGCTCGAACGGGAGACCGCGCGCGCATGGGCGCAGATTGCCTATCTGGACGTTGCCGCGGGTTCACTCGAAGCCGCAGCGGGAACGGACACACCGTGAAGAACTCGACCCTGATCTGGATAGCGCTGCCCGTCGCCGGCGCCCTCGCGGCCTCGGCGTACTGGTGGGGCCGGACCGATGCCGCGCGCCTGTCGATGGTTGCCGACTCGCCGCCAGCGAGCCAGGCGGCAACAGCCGCGCCACGGACGCCCGGCGATGCCGATCCTGCCACTGGCCGGAAGGTCCTCTACTGGCACGACCCCATGGTGCCGGGCCAGCGTTTCGACAAGCCGGGCAAGTCACCGTTCATGAACATGATGCTCGAGCCGGTCTATGCCGACAGCGGCGCCGACGAGAGTACGGTGGCGGTGAGCCCGCGCATGCGGCAGAGCCTTGGTATCCGTACGGCCGAAGCAGTGCGCGGTACCATCGCGCCGCCGCTGACGACGGTCGGCAGCGTCGCCTACAACGAGCGCGACCAGGCAGCCGTGCAGGCGCGGGCAGGCGGATTTGTGGAGAAGCTGTTCGTGCGTGCGACGCTCGACGCGGTGCGGGAGGGCCAGCCGCTGGCCGAGCTCTACGTTCCGGACTGGGTGGCGGCGCAGGAG
The DNA here is from genome assembly GCA_032123655.1 of Betaproteobacteria bacterium. GTDB lineage: Bacteria > Pseudomonadota > Gammaproteobacteria > Burkholderiales > Casimicrobiaceae > VBCG01. Next base: position 2,540 of record JAQBEY010000001.1, on the reverse strand, counting down.
GAGTTCCTTGCGGTGCGGCGGATGCGCGGCGTGGGCATCGAATTACTGGCGGACGGTGCGCGCCAGCGCATGCGTCTTGCCGGCATGAACGATGCGCAGATCGCGCTGGTCGAATCGAGTGGAGTGCTGCAACCGCGGCTGACCTTGATCGCGCCGATCGGTGGGGTGGTGACCGAACTCTCGGTGCGTGAAGGAACGACGGTGAGGATGGGCGCACCGTTGTTTCGCATCAACAGTCTCGCGACCGTCTGGATCAACGCCGAGGTGCCTGAATCCAGTTCCGGACTGGTACGCGTGGGCGCGCCGGTGGAAGTGCGTTCGCCGGCGCTCCCCGGCGCGATGCGCAAAGGGCGGGTGGCCGCTTTGCTGCCCGACCTCAACCCGGCGACGCGTACGCTCAAGGTCCGCATCGAAGTCGGCAATCCGGCAAACGCGCTGGTGCCGGGGGTGTTCGTCACGGTCGACTTCCAGCCGGCCGCGCGCGAGGGCGTGCTGGTCCCGTCCGAGGCGGTGATCGCCACGGGTCGGCGGACCGTGGTGTTCGTCGCCGAAAGCGAGGGCCGCTTCGCCGCGGTCAACGTCGAGACCGGCAATGAAATGAACGGCATGACCGAGATCACCAAGGGACTGGACCCAGGGCAAAGGGTCGTCGTGTCCGGTCAATTCCTGATCGACTCCGATGCGAGCATGAAGGGCACACTGACGCGCGCGGCGGATCCGGCCGATTCCATGGCGCCGGGATCTTCGGCCTCGGCTGCCAAGGCGATGTCCGAATCGCCGCTGCCGCCGGGCACGCACCGCGGCGAAGGCCGCATCGAAATGATTGCCAAGGATGAACTCATGCTGTCGCACGGTCCGATCGCTTCGCTCAAGTGGGGGGCAATGACCATGGGCTTCGTGCCCCCGGCCGCGGGCATGCCGGGCGGCCTCGCGGTCGGTGATCGCATCACCTTCACCTTCCGTGCGCGCGCGGCCGGCGAGTATGAAGTCCTGACCATCGCGCGCCTGCCCGACGCTGCGAAGAACACGGCTGCCGGCACCGTGCGCGCCGGAGCGCGGCCGTGATCGCGGCCGTCATCCGCTGGTCGCTGCACAATCGCTTTCTGGTGCTGCTGGCGAGCGTGGTCGTCACCGCTTGGGGTCTCTGGGCGGCGAACCGCGCTCCGCTCGACGCGCTGCCCGACCTCTCCGACGTGCAGGTGATCATCCGCACCAGCTGGCCGGGTCAGGCACCGCAGATCGTCGAAAATCAGGTCACCTATCCGTTGACCACGACCATGATGTCGGTGCCCGGCGCGAAGACCGTGCGCGGCTACTCGTATTTCGGCGACTCGTTCGTCTATGTGCTGTTCGCCGACGGTACCGACCCCTACTGGGCACGCTCGCGGGTGCTCGAGTATCTGAATCAGGTGCAGGCCCGGCTGCCGCGCGAGGCGCGCCCGGCGCTCGGACCCGATGCGACTGGCGTGGGTTGGGTGTACCAGTATCTGCTGGTTGATCGCACCGGCAAGCACGATCTGTCCGAGCTGCGTGCGCTGCAGGACTGGTTCCTCAAGTTCGAACTGAAGTCGGTTGCGGATGTCGCCGAGGTCGCCAGTGTGGGCGGCATGGTTCGCCAATATCAGATCGTGCTCGATCCCGACCGCCTGCGCGCCTACCGCATTCCGCACAATCGCGTGGTCGACGCGGTGCAAAAGGCCAATCAGGAAACCGGCGGCGCGGTGCTCGAACTAGGCGAGGCCGAGTACATGGTGCGCGCGTCGGGTTACCTGCGCACGCTGGACGATTTCCGGAAGATTCCGGTGTTCACCACCGAGGCGGGCGTATCGGTGCGCCTGGGCGACGTCGCCCGCGTTCAGGTCGGACCGGAGGCGCGCCGCGGCGTCGCCGACTGGAACGGCGAGGGCGAGACCGTCGGCGGCATCGTGGTGATGCGCCACGGCAAGAACGCGCTGGCGACCATCGATGCGGTCAAGGCCAAGCTCGCCAGTCTCTCCGCGGGGCTGCCTGCCGGCGTGGAAATCGTGCCCGTCTACGACCGTTCGACGCTGATCGAGGGTGCGGTAAGGAATCTCGCCGAAAAACTGGTCGAGGAATTCGTGGTGGTCGCGCTGGTCTGTCTGGCCTTCCTGTTCCACCTGCGTTCGGCGCTGGTCGCCATCGTGTCGCTGCCGCTGGGCGTGTTGATGGCCTTCATCGTCATGCACTACCAGGGGGTCAACGCCAACATCATGTCGCTCGGCGGCATCGCCATCGCCATCGGCGCGATGGTCGACGCCGCGGTGGTGATGATCGAAAACGCGCACAAGCATCTCGAACGCTGGCGCCATGCCCACGATGGCCACGCACCCGAGGGCGCCGACCAGTGGCGGGTGATCGGCGAGGCGGCGGAGGAGGTCGGGCCGACACTCTTTTACGCGCTCCTCGTCATTACCGTCTCGTTCCTCCCGGTGTTCACGCTCGAGGCCCAAGAGGGCCGGCTCTTCAAGCCGCTGGCGTTCACCAAGACCTACTCGATGGCCGCAGCCCCCCTCTTGGCC